>NZ_LZLS01000116.1 GCF_001673365.1 Mycobacterium asiaticum | reverse complement strand
GTCGGTGACGGCGCACTGGGGTTCTGGAAGGCGGTACGCGAGGTGTTCCCGGCCACACGGGAGCAGCGGTGCTGGTTTCACAAGCAGGCCAATGTCCTTGCCGCCCTGCCGAAATCAGCGCATCCCGCGGCGCTGGCGGCGATCAAGGACATCTACAACGCCGAGGACATCGACAAGGCCCAGATCGCGGTCAAGGCGTTCGAGGCCGACTTCGGTGCCAAGTACCCCAAAGCGGTCGCCAAGATCACCGACGACCTCGACACCCTGCTGGAGTTCTACAAGTATCCGGCCGAGCATTGGATCCACTTGAGGACGACGAATCCGATCGAAAGCACCTTTGCCACAGTACGTTTGAGAACGAAAGTCACCAAGGGGCCGGGATCACGCGCGGCAGGTCTTGCCATGGCCTACAAGCTGATCGACGCCGCCCAAGCCCGCTGGCGGTCCGTCAACGCCCCGCACCTGGTCGCCCTGGTCCGCGCTGGGGCGACCTTCCACAAAGGCAAACTCCTCGAGCGGCCCACTGCCATCACCCCACCGACACCGCCATCAGACGGCGACGCCCAGCAAGCCGGAACGGAGGTCGCCTGAAACACCCCGATCCACAGGTCTTGACAATTCCTC
>NZ_LZLS01000115.1 GCF_001673365.1 Mycobacterium asiaticum | reverse complement strand
CGCCGCCTACGAGCAACTGGCTGCCCAGTGCGACTATCCGCTGCATCTGGGTGTCACCGAAGCCGGTCCAGCGTTCCAGGGCACCATCAAGTCCGCGGTCGCCTTCGGTGCGCTGCTGTCGCGTGGCATCGGCGACACCATCCGGGTGTCGTTGTCGGCCCCGCCGGTCGAGGAAGTCAAGGTTGGGACGCAGATTCTCGAATCGCTGAATCTGCGGCCGCGCGGCCTGGAGATCGTCTCGTGTCCCTCATGCGGGCGCGCCCAGGTCGACGTCTACACGTTGGCCAATGCGGTGAGCGCGGGCCTGGACGGGTTGGATGTTCCGCTGCGGGTGGCCGTGATGGGTTGCGTGGTCAATGGGCCGGGGGAGGCGCGCGAAGCCGATCTCGGTGTTGCTTCGGGCAACGGCAAAGGCCAGATCTTCGTCAAGGGTGAAGTGATCAAGACGGTGCCCGAAGCCCAGATCGTGGAGACGCTGATCGAGGAAGCCATGCGGATCGCCGAGGAAATGGGCGTAACCGGGGGCGCAGCAGACAGCGGTTCGCCTATTGTGACCGTAAGCTGATAGAGGCCAAGCTCACTGGCCCTCGGACCCGCACCACAGAGAGTTTCCAGATGTCGGCTCCGCCCATCCTCCGCCTTGTCGGCGAGCGACGCGTTTCGGTGGTGCGTGATGCCGCCGCCGTGTGGCGAGTGCTAGGGGAGAACCCGGTCGAATCCTGCATGGTGGCCGCACGCGTCGCGGATTACGGCGTCGAGCCGAACTCGATCGGCGGGGAACTGTGGACCCGCGGGGGCGCCGAGGAATCGCTGTGCTTTGCCGGCGCCAACCTGATTCCGTTGCGCGGCAACATGATCGACCTGAACGCGTTTGCCGACGAGGCGAAAAGCACCGCGCGGCGGTGTTCCTCACTGGTTGGCCGCGCTGACCTGGTCCTGCCGATGTGGCGGCGGCTTGAGCCGGCGTGGGGCCCGGCGCGCGACGTGCGTGACGACCAACCGCTGATGGCGCTCAACAGCCATCCCAGTTGCGAACTGGACACCGAGGTGCGGCAGGTGCGGCCTGAGGAATTGGACGCTTACCTGGTGGCGGCGGTGGACATGTTCATCGGCGAAGTCGGGGTCGACCCGCGACTCGGCGACGGGGGTCGCGGCTATCGCCGCCGGGTGGCCAACTTGATCGCAGCGGGACGGGCGTGGGCCCGGTTTGAGCACGGGCAGGTCATCTTCAAGGCGGAAGTGGGTTCGCAGTCTCCGACGGTCGGTCAGATCCAAGGGGTCTGGGTTCATCCGGAGCGGCGCGGGCTGGGGCTGGGCACCACTGGAACTGCCACGCTCGCGGCGGTGATCGTCGGTAGCGGGCGCATCGCCAGTCTTTACGTCAACAACTTCAATACGGTTGCCCGTGCCGCCTACGCCCGCATCGGGTTCAAGGAAGTCGGCACTTTCGCCACGGTTTTGCTCGACTAGCCGCCGCCCCTCTGCCGCGAACCGATCCCCGCTGCGCCCGCGTCACCCGCGAACCGAACCCCACTGCGAAATTCGCGGCTGAAAATCGCAGCCGCGTTCGGTTCGCGGCATCTAAGAGCGAGTCGCGGGATCTAAGAGCGAGTCGCGGCATCTACGAGCGATGCGTAACGGTTAGGTCTCGGTGTGTCGGCCGCGATGCCGCCGCCGCCCCTTTAACATCAGTCTCGATGGTCACAAAAGCAACACTGGTCACTTCTGTCGCCTGTCTGCTGGTCGCCTTGACCGCGCTGCCCGGCTGTACCCCGAAGCCCGAGGGCCCCGGGCCGGCCGCCGAGAAGTTCCTCGCCGCGCTGTCCGTAGGCGACACCGCGACGGCAGCGCAGCTCAGCGACAGCCCCAACGACGCCCGCGAAGCGCTCAACGCCGCGTGGGCTGGATTGCAGGCAACCCACCTCGACGCGCAGGTGCTGAGCTCGAAGTACGCCGAGGACACCGGCACGGCGGTCTACCGGTTCACCTGGCATCTGCCCAAGAACCGAACGTGGAGCTACGACGGACAGCTGAAAATGGCCCGCGACGAGGGCCATTGGCGGGTGCGCTGGGCCACCACCGGTCTGCACCCCAAGCTGGGGGAGCACCAGACCTTCGCGTTGCGCGCCGACCAACCGCGACGCGCCTCGGTCAACGAGCTGGGTGGCTCCGACGTGCTCAAACCGGGCTACCTGTACAGCTACTCGCTGGACGCCAGCCAGGCCGGCGCCGACCTGATCGGCACCGCCCACGCCGTCATCGAGGCGCTGCACCCGTTCAATGACACGCTCAACGATCCGCAGCTGCTCGCCGAAATGGCCAGTTCGGCCACCAAACCGATCGACCTGGTTACGCTGCTGCCGGACGACAGCAATCGGGTCTTCCCGGCGATCGGCCGGTTGCCCGGGATCGTGATCACACCGCAGGACGCACTGCTGCCCACTGATCCCCATTTCGCGCCGGCGGTCATGGCCGAAGTGAAGAAGGCCGTCGTCGACGAACTCGACGGGCAGGCCGGCTGGCGGGTTGTCAGCACCAACCAGAACGGTGTCGACGTCGCCGTGCTGCATGAGGTACCCGGCTCGCCGGCGCCGTCGGTGTCCATCACCCTGGACCGCGCCGTGCAGAACGCCGCTCAGCACGCGGTGGACACCCGCGGTGGCAAAGCGATGCTGGTCGTGATCAAGCCATCGACCGGCGAGATCCTGGCGATCGCCCAGAACGCGGGAGCGGATGCCGAGGGTCTGCTGGCCACCACCGGTCTCTACCCGCCCGGGTCGACGTTCAAGATGGTCACCGCCGGCGCGGCGGTCGAACGTGACATGGCCACCCCGAACACCATGTTGGGGTGCCCCGGCCATCTCGACATCGGACACCGCACCATCCCCAACTACGGCGGTTTCGATCTCGGCGTAGTGCCGTTGTCGCGCGCGTTTGCCAGTTCCTGCAACACCACGTTCGCCGAGCTGAGCAGCAAGTTGCCGCCGCGCGGTCTCACCCAGGCCGCCAGCCGGTATGGCATCGGACTGGACTATCAGGTCGAGGGCATCACCACGGTGACCGGTTCGGTGCCCCCGACGGTCGATCTGGCCGAGCGCACCGAGGACGGGTTCGGTCAGGGCCGGGTGCTGGCCAGTCCGTTCGGCATGGCCCTGGTGGCGGCAACGGTCGCCGCCGGCAAGACTCCGGTTCCGCAGCTAATCGCCGGCCGGCCGACCGCGGTCGCCGGCGACAACACCCCGATCACCCCAAAGATGGTCGAGGCGCTGCGGCCCATGATGCGGTTGGTGGTCACCAACGGCACCGCCAAGGAAATCGCGGGCTGCGGCGAGGTCTATGGCAAGACCGGTGAAGCCGAATTCGCGGGTGGTTCGCATTCGTGGTTTGCCGGGTATCGCGGCGATCTGGCCTTCGCGGCGCTGATCGTCGGTGGCGGCAGCTCCGAGTACGCCGTCCGGATGACCAAGGTGATGTTCGACTCGTTGCCGCCGGGCTACCTGACGTAGCTTGGCCGACCCCGCCACGGCGGTAAGTTGGCGAGGTGGGCATTCAGGAAACGCCATGACCGATAGCGGTGGAGACATCGTGTCGATGCGGGTGTCGGACGCCGACCGAAACGGCACCATGCGACGACTGCACAACGCCGTGGCACTCGGACTGCTCGACATCAACGAGTTCGAGCAGCGTTCGTCGCGGGTCCAGTTCGCGCGCACCCTCAATGAACTCGATGCGCTGGTCGGCGACCTGCCCGGGCCGGGCGCGATCGTCACCTCCGCGACCGACCGGGTGGAGCTGCGAGGCTGGGCGGGATCGCTCAAGCGCCAGGGTGAATGGATGGTCCCCACCCGGCTGTCGCTGGTACGACGGGTGGGCTCGATCGACCTCGATCTGACCAAGGCCCGCTTCGCCGGGCCCGTCGTGGTCATTGAAATCGACATGAAGTTTGGTTCCCTGCACCTGCGGTTGCCCGACGGGGCCAGCGCCTCGATCGACGACGTCGAGGTCTACGTGGGCAGCGCGACCGATCACCGCAAAGACGCGCCGGCCGAAGGGACGCCGCACGTCGTGCTGACCGGCCAGGTCGTGTTCGGCTCGGTGATCATTCGGGGATCGCGCCGGGCATTGCTGCGCCGGCCCAGGTTCTGAACCACTCGCCGGACTCGAGCGCCGCTAAGCTGATCGACATGCCTGTCCGAACCGCCCTTTCCCCCGGCGTGCTGTCGCAGACCCTGCCGGTACCCAAGTGGATCGCGCGTCCGGAGTACGTCGGCAAGTCCACCGCCAAAGAAGGCACCGAGCCGTGGGTGCAGGAACCCGAGGTCATCGAGAAGATGCGGGTGGCCGGGCAGATCGCCGCTCGCGCGCTGCAAGAGGCGGGCAAAGCGGTCGCACCGGGCGTAACGACCGACCAACTCGACCGCATCGCGCACGACTACATGGTCGACAACGGCGCCTATCCCTCGACGTTGGGCTACAAGCACTTCCCCAAGTCGTGCTGCACATCACTGAACGAGGTCATCTGTCACGGCATCCCGGACTCGACGGTGATCGAAGACGGCGACATCGTCAATATCGACGTCACTGCCTACATCAACGGAGTGCACGGCGACACCAACGCAACGTTCCTGGCCGGCGATGTCTCCGAGGAGCACCGCCTGCTCGTAGAGCGAACCCACGAAGCGACGATGCGTGCCATCAAGGCGGTCAAGCCCGGCCGGGCGTTGTCCGTCGTTGGCCGCGTCATCGAAGCCTACGCAAATCGGTTCGGGTACAACGTGGTTCGCGACTTCACCGGGCATGGCATCGGCACGACCTTCCACAACGGGCTGGTGGTCCTGCACTATGACCAGCCCGCCGTGGAAACCGTCATCCAGCCCGGCATGACCTTCACCATCGAGCCGATGATCAACCTGGGCGCGCTGGACTACGAGATCTGGGACGACGGCTGGACGGTGGTCACCAAAGACCGCAAGTGGACCGCACAGTTCGAGCACACGTTGGTGGTCACCGAGACCGGCGCCGAGATCCTCACCCTGCCCTGACTTTGCCCTAACTTTGCCCCTGCCTTTGCGGAGGCAGGCAGACGCAGTTTTCGGTAGCTTTGGACAGTGTCCTCAATGATGACCACGCTGGACGGATTCGCCGTCCCGGTCACGGTGGCCGGCCCGGAAAACGGCGCGGTAGTCGTGCTGCTGGCCGCCGAGCAACGTGCCCCCGCCGCCTACGACGCGGTCTGCGAGCGGCTGCACAATGCGGCGCTGAAAACTGTTGTCATCGGCGCCGATCCCCGGCTCACACCCAAGACGGTGATCGGCATCCTGGACTCGCTCAAGATCGCATGGGCCGTCGTGGTGGGCGATCGCACTGGTGCCGAGTTGGCGTGGGAACTGGCGGCCACCAGGTTGGGCAGGTTCGCCGGCCTGGTGGCAATCGATCGCCCGCATCCTCGGGTTGCTGACGCCAACGGCGTGGTCCGCGACGAAAACTGCCCGCCGGTAGAGGTCGCCACGACCATCCTGGTCAGTACACCGGCGGTAAGGGACGCCGTCCGGGACAGCTGGCGCTACGTCTTCGGCGACTATCGGGTGGTGGACATGCTCGGCAGGCGCAACGCTCAGGAGTCGACCGCGCAGCTGGCCACCGAAATCGTGCTGCGCACCAGCGGCTGGTAGCAGTGGTTGATTGACGGTCATGACCCGGCAGGCAGGCACACCAAGGCTCTCGATGCAGGAGCTGGAATGTCTGGTCGCGGCCGGGGACATCGACACGGTAATCGTGGCGTTCACCGACATGCAGGGCCGACTCGTCGGTAAACGGGTGGCGGGAAGGTTCTTCGTCGACGAGGTGGCCGGCCGCGGTGCCGAGTGCTGCAGCTACCTGCTGGCCGTCGACGTCGACGTGAACACCGTGCCCGGTTATGCCATGTCGAACTGGGAGACCGGCTACGGCGACATGGTGATGACGCCGGACTTGTCGACGCTGCGGCTGGTGCCCTGGCTGCCCGGTACGGCGCTGGTGATCGCCGACCTGTCCTGGGCCGATGGCAGCCCGGTCGCCGTCTCGCCGCGCGCGGTGCTGCGGCGACAGCTGGACCGGCTGGCAGCGGAGGGACTGATAGCTGACGTGGCCACCGAGCTGGAATTCATCGTGTTCGACGAGTCCTTCCGGCAGGCATGGGCCGACGGATACCGGGACCTGACGCCGGCCAGCGACTACAACATCGACTACGCGATCATGGCGTCCTCGCGCATGGAGCCGCTGCTGCGCGAGATCCGGCTCGGTATGCAGGGTGCGGGCCTGCACGTCGAGGCCATCAAGGGCGAATGCAACGCCGGTCAGCAGGAAATCGGCTTCCGTTACGACGAGGCGTTGGTGACTTGCGACAACCACGCCATCTACAAGAACGGTGCCAAGGAGATCGCCGACCAGCACGGCAAAAGTCTGACGTTCATGGCGAAATACGATGCCCGCGAAGGCAATAGCTGCCATATCCATCTTTCGTTGCGCGGCCAGGACGGCAGCGCGGTGTTCTCCAGTGATACCTCGCCGCACGGCATGTCGGCCGCGTTTCAACACTTCGTCGCGGGCCTGTTGGTCAGCCTTCCTGAGCTCACTCTGCTCTTTGCGCCGAATATCAACTCTTACAAGCGATTCGCCGACGGCAGTTTCGCACCCACCGCGGTCGCCTGGGGGCTGGACAACCGCACTTGCGCGTTGCGGGTGGTCGGGCACGGACGCAACATACGGGTGGAATGCCGGGTGCCCGGCGGCGACGTCAACCAGTACCTCGCGGTGGCCGCGATGATTGCGGGCGGACGTTTTGGGCTGAGTCGTAGTCTCGAACTGGGCGAGCCGTACGCTGGTAACGCCTACCAGGCCACTGACGTCGGACGGCTGCCGAACACGTTGGCCGAGGCAGCCGAGCTTTTCGAGGCGTCGACCTTGGCGCGCGAGGCTTTCGGCGACGACGTCGTCGAGCACTACCTGAACAACGCGCGCGTGGAGTTGGCGGCGTTCAATGCGGCAGTTACCGATTGGGAAAGGACGCGTGGATTTGAACGCCTCTAAGTCCGGCGGCGGTGGAGCGCCGGTAGTGGGCATGTCGATGTACTTGGAGCAGGTGCGCGCCGGAATTTGGGATGTCCCGGCGGCCTATCTGCCGTCGGACTATTTCGAGGGCGTGGCGCTGGCCGGTGGTATCCCGGTGCTGTTGCCGCCCCAGCCGACACACGGGGCTGAAAGGCTGGTTGACAGCCTGGACGCGTTGGTGATCACCGGTGGCTACGACCTCGACCCCGCCGCCTACGGTCAGCATCCGCACCCCACTACCGACCAGCCGCGCACCAACCGCGACGAATGGGAGTTCGCGCTGCTGCGGGCCGCGTTGGACCGTGGGTTACCGGTGCTGGGCATCTGTCGTGGCGCGCAGGTGTTCAACGTCGCATTCGGCGGCACGCTGCATCAGCACCTACCCGAGGTGATCGGGCACTCGGGTCATCGCGCCGGCAACGGGGTGTTCACCAGGTTGCCGGTGAGCACCGTGGCCGGAACTCGGGTGGCGACACTGCTCGGGGAGACCGCCGATGTGCCGTGCTATCACCATCAGGCCATCGACAAAGTGGGGGAGGGTTTGGTGGTCGGCGCCTGGGACGGCGACGGTGTGGTCGAGGCGGTCGAGTTGCCCGGCGACAGCTTTGCCGTTGCGGTGCAATGGCATCCGGAGAAATCTCTGGACGATCTGCGGTTGTTCGTCGCCTTAGTCGACGCGGCCCGATCCTATTGCCGTCGATGACCAGCACCCAACTGGTCAACCCCGCCACCGAGGAACCGCTGCGGACCGTCGAGCATGCTGATGCGGCCGCCGTTGACGATGCGGTAGCGCGAGCCCGTGCCGCGCAACGCCGTTGGGCGCGGCTGGCACCGGCCGAGCGTGCCGCCGGGCTGCGCGCGTTCGCGGCCACCGTCGACGCTCACGTCGACGAACTGGCGGCCTTGGAGGTCGCCAACTCGGGCCACCCGATCGGCTCGGCCGAGTGGGAAGCCGGCAACGTACGCGACGTGCTGCAGTTCTATGCCGCGGGCCCGGAACGCTTGTCCGGCAAGCAAATTCCGGTCGCGGGCGGCATCGACCTGACGTTCAACGAGCCAATGGGCGTCGTGGGGGTGATCACGCCGTGGAACTTCCCGATGGTGATCGCGATGTGGGGAATTGCTCCGGCGCTGGCCGCCGGCAACGCGGTACTGGTCAAGCCGGCTGAGTGGACACCGCTGACCACCATCCGGCTCGGCGAACTGGCCGTCGAGGCCGGGCTGGACCCGGACTTACTGCAGGTGCTGCCCGGGCGGGGTTCCGTGGTGGGGGAGCGCTTTGTCGCCCACCCGGAAGTGCGCAAAGTCGTGTTCACCGGGTCCACCGAAGTCGGCAAGGAGGTGATGGCCGGCGCTGCGGCGCGGGTGAAACGGGTGACGCTGGAGCTGGGCGGCAAGAGCGCCAACATCATCTTCGCCGACTGCGATCTCGAGCGCGCCGCGGCATCCGCGCCGGCGGGCGTGTTCGACAACGCCGGGCAGGACTGCTGTGCACGCAGCCGAATTCTGGTGCAGCGCAGCGTCTATGACCGCTTCATGGCGCTGCTCGAGCCGGCCGTGCAGGACGTGGTCGTCGGTGACCCCGCAGCACGCGATACCCAGATGGGTCCGTTGGTTTCCCACGCACACCGCGAAAAGGTGGCCTCGTACGTGCCCGACGGTGCACCGGTTGCTTTTCGAGGCACCGCCCCCGCGGGCCCTGGGTTCTGGTTTCCGCCAACGGTTCTCACCCCACAACGCGACGATCGCAGCGTTACCGAGGAGATCTTCGGCCCAGTGGTCACCGTGCTCCCTTTCGCCGACGAGGACGACGCCATCGCGCTGGCCAATGACACCGAATACGGTCTGTCCGGGTCGATCTGGACCGACGACTTGTCCCGCGCGCTGCGGGTATCCCGGGCCGTCGAATCGGGCAATTTATCGGTGAATTCCCACTCTTCGGTGCGTTACAACACTCCGTTCGGTGGGTTCAAACAATCCGGAGTGGGCCGCGAACTCGGCCCGGACGCACCGCTGCATTTCACCGAGACCAAGAACGTCTTCATCGCGATCAAGGAGGAGCAGTAGTGGATCTGAGCGGCCGACTGGCTGGCCGGGTGGCCGTCATCACCGGCGGCGGCAGCGGTATCGGTTTGGCCGCGGCACGGCGGATGCACGCCGAAGGCGCGACCATTGTGATCGGCGACATCGACAACGAAGCGGGCGGGGCCGCCGCCGAAGCGCTCTCGGGATTGTATGTCCCAGTTGACGTTTCCGACGAGGAGTCGGTGAACAGGCTGTTCGACTCGGCGGCGCGCACCTGCGGTCTGGTCGACATCGCCTTCAACAACGCGGGTATCTCCCCGCCCGAGGACGACCTGATCGAGAGCACCGATTTCAGGTTGACGTCCTGGACGTGTTGCC
>NZ_LZLS01000114.1 GCF_001673365.1 Mycobacterium asiaticum | reverse complement strand
GGTGCCTGTAAACCGGGCGACGGCCTGGGCATCGCCGGCGACGGGGACGGCGGCCGGGGCGGCGCGGGCAACTACGGCGGCGCTGCAGTTATGCCGGGCAGCGGCAACCCGATACCTAACGCCTCTACGGGCGGCGACGGCGGCAACGGGGGCAACGGCGGCTCCGCCGCCAACGGGCCGGGCGGCAAGGGGGGCGATGGCGGCCTTGGCTGGCTAAACGGCACTCACAACAGCAACGGCGGCAACGGCGGCAACGGCGGCAACGGCGGCGACGGCCACGGCAGCACCGGGTCCGGCGGCACCGGCGGGCGCGGCGGCGACGGCGGCTCCAGCACTCAAACCGGCGGCAACGGCGGTACCGGCGGGCACGGCGGGAACGGCAACAGCGGACCCGGCAAATCCGGCCTACCACCGTCACCGCCGTCGGGTCAAAATCCGGGACGCGGCGGCCTGGGCGGCGTAGGGGGCCCCGCCTAAACTCTGGACCGTGGGGCTGGATGACCGTGCGGCATTGCAGGTGTTGCGCGACGCCTTCAGGCCCGACACCGAGCTTGTGCACCATTTCTACAGCCGGTGGTTTGCTCTCGATCCTGCCGTGCGCGACTTGTTTCCCCCCGAAATGGCCGCCCAGCGCGCCGTTTTCGGCCAAGCGATGCGCTGGCTCTACGGCGAACTCGTCGCCCAGCGCGCGGATGAACCGGTGGCTTTTCTCGCCCAGCTCGGGCGCGACCACCGCAAGTACGGCGTATTGCCGAGCCAATACGAGACCCTGCGGCGCGCGTTGTATTCGGCGTTGCGCGCGCAGCTGGGCAGCGCCTGGAGCGACGCCGTCCAAGACGCCGCCGAGCAGTCGCTCAACCTGTTTGTTGGGGTGATGAGCGGCGCCGCGGACGCCGAGGACGCTCCCGCCTGGTGGGATGGCACGGTCATCGAACACAATCGGGTGTCCCGCGATCTGGCGGTCGTGCGGCTGCGGATGGACCGCCCGGTGGACTACCACCCGGGGCAGTACGTCAACGTGCAGATTCCGCAGTGCCCACGTCGTTGGCGCTACCTGAGCCCCGCCATTCCCGCCGACCCGGACGGGGGCATCGAATTCCACGTCCGGGTGGTGCCCGGCGGCCTGGTCAGCAATGCCATCGTCGGCGAGGCTCGGGTCGGTGACCGGTGGCGGTTGTCGAGCCCGCACGGGGGCCTGCGGGTGGACCGGGACGGTGACGACGTGTTGATGGTGGCGGGCAGCACCGGTCTGGCTCCGCTGCGCGCACTGATCATGGAGCTGTCCCGCTTCGCCGACAATCCGCGGGTGCATCTGTTCTTCGGCGCCCGCTACCCTTGCGAGCTCTACGACCTGCAAACGCTGTGGCAGATCGCGGCGCACAATCCGTGGCTGTCGGTCTCGCCGGTCTCGGAGTACAAAAACGACCCGTCCTGGGCCGCCGACTACCCCGACGTGTCGCCGCCGCGCGGCCTGCACGTGCGCCAGACTGGCCGACTCCTCGACGTGGTCACCAAGTACGGCGGCTGGGGCGATCGGCAGATCCTGATCAGCGGCGGCCCGACGATGGTCGCCGCGACCAAAGCCGCACTGATCACCAAAGGTGCTCCGCCCGAACGCATCCAGCACGATCCGCTGTCGCGCTAACACCAGGAGGACCAGTGCACGTCGTTACGCTGCGCGACCCAACCTCGCCGGTGGGGGCGCAATTCGTGCCCGAGGCGGGCATGATCGGCACGTCCCTGACTGACGCCGGGGTCCAGCTGCTCGGGCAGCGACGCGGACTGGATGCCTACCGTACGGCCGGTAAGACGATGGGTATCCCAATTCTCTACCCGTGGGCAAACCGCCTGGGCGCCAACACTTATACCGCACAGGACGTGACGGTGACGCTGTCGCCGGGCGAGAACGGCGTCCGTCCCGATCCTGCCGGGTTACCCATCCACGGCGTGCTGGCAGCACACCCAGGCTGGCGGGTGACCGAGCAATCGGCCGACGAACTGACCGCCGAACTCGATTTCGGCGCCGACGAGAGCTTGCTCGCCAGTTTTCCGTATCCGCACGTGCTCGCGATGACGGTGCGCCTGGCCGAGCGCACCCTGACCGTGCGCACCACCGTGACCCCTACGGGCGACCGCGCCGTGCCGTTGTGCTTCGGCTACCACCCGTATCTGCAACTACCGGATGCCGACCGCGCCGAGTGGGTTATCGAGACGCCACCGCTGCGGCACTTATCCCTCGACGAGCGCGGTCTGCCGACCGGCCAGACCGCCCCGCAGCCGGCGCGGTCGCAGCGGTTGGGCGACAACAGCTTTGACGACGCCTACGACCAGGTTGCGGACGGGGCTGTCTTCGCACTCAGCGGTGGCAACCGGCGTCTGGAAGTCCGGTTCGAATGCGGGTACTCGGCGGCGCAGATCTTCGCACCGACCGGGGACGACCCGGAAAAGAAGGTCGTGTGCTTCGAGCCGATGGCCGCGCCGACAGATGCGCTGCGTCGCGGCGGCTACCGGAGTGCGCAGCCTGGTGAGCCTGCAGTGGCGGCCTTCTCCATCCGGGTCTAACGCCGGGACGGTCTGCCCAAGTTCTGGATTGTCACGCGACACCCTGGCTGAGTATGTTATTCAGTACGGTGGAGCAGTTGCTCCACATCGTTATGCAGCTGTTTTACCGGAAGGCAGGGCGCCATGAGTTTCGCGCTGCCGCCCCCGGAAATCCAGTCGTGGCGGATGTATACGGGCTTGGGGTCGGGCCCGATGCGGGCCGCCGCAGCCACCTGGAATGGTTTGGCCGCCGAATTGGAAGCGGCCGCCACTTCATTCGGATCACTGACCTCCGGGTTGGCCGGCACAGCCTGGCAGGGGGCGACCTCCGCGGCGATGATGGCCGCGGCCGCACCGTATCTCGAGTGGTTGAACACCGCGGCTCGCCAGGCCGAACAGGCCGCGACCCAGGCTCACGTGGCCGCCGGGGCTTTCGAGGCCGCCCTAGCCGCGACGGTGCACCCGGCGACGGTCAACGACAACCGAGCACTGCTGGCGGCGTTGGCGAGGTCGAACTGGCTGGGCCTCAACGCTCCGGCGATAGCGGCGACGGAGTTCCGCTACGAACAGATCTGGGCGCAGGATCTGGCCGCGCTGATCGCCTACAACCGGGAAGCCGCGCAGATCGATCTGATGTTGCGACGTCTGCGCCAAATCACCGAAATTGTCATCGATACCGTTCCCGCCGCCGTAGAAACCGCCGGCGCAGGATTTGCGTCCTTCGGCGCGGCCGTCGCCAGTGCCGGCAACACCGGATTCGGCAACATCGGCATCGCCAACCACGGTCATTTCAACATCGGCTCGGGCAACTCGGGCAGCTTCAACTTCGGGTCGGTCAACAACGGAAGTTATAACCAGGGATTCTGGAACGCCGGCAGCCACAACATGGGGCTGTTCAACACCGGCTCCCACAACAGCGGATTCGCCAACACCGGAAACAACAACATCGGCATCGGTCTGTCCGGGGACGGGAAAATCGGCTTCGGCGCTCTGAACTCGGGCAGCATGAATTCCGGGCTGTTCAATTCCGGCACCGGAAACATCGGATTGTTCAACTCGGGCACCGGAAACATCGGCATCGGGAACTCCGGCACCGGCAACTTCGGCTTCGCCAACCCCGGCAGCTACAACACCGGCTTCGGCAACGCCGGCGACGTCAACGCCGGTTTCCTCAACGCCGGAAGTCTCAACACCGGCTTCCTCAACTCCGGCAACGTCAACACCGGCTTCGGCAACCCTGGCCACGGCAACAGCGGCGCCTACAACACCGGCAGCTACAACACCGGCGTGGCCAACAAGGGTGACTACAGCACCGGGTTTTTCAACACCGGAAACGTCGCCACGGGCGCCTTCGTCACCGGCGACTACAGCAACGGACTCTTCGAACGCGACGACTACGAAGGCTGGATCGGACTCGACGTCAGCGTCACAATTCCGGCAATCCCGCTGGAATATCTCAGCCAGCTGCCGGTGCATTCGGAGTTCCAGGCGGGCGGCATGGTGCTTGATTTCTCTGGTTTCCATTTTCCTCGCCAGTCAGTTTCCAGCGGAGGCTTCGAATTCTTCTTCTTCGGGCCGCTCGATGTACCGGATCTGTCCGTCAGCATCCCGCTGTGGACGTTCACCCTGGGGGGCCTCGACACGATGCTCAATATCACTGCCACCGGCGGAACCAACCCCTTGGTGATCCACCTGATCAACATCCCAGCCGGACCCGGCTTCTTCAATTCGACCGCAGGACCCTCATCCGGCCTTTTCAACAGCGGGGCCGGAAGTTCGTCGGGCGTGGGCAACCTCGGGGCCAACGTATCGGGTTTCCTCAACGTTGCCACCGGAGGCTCGGGCCTATCGGGCTTCCAGAACATCGGCGCCCTGACATCGGGCGCGTCCAACCTGGGTCACGGCATCTCGGGGTTCTACAACACCAGCGCGAAAGACCTTGTCCCGTCCTTCAATCAAGGCCTGAACATGGGTCTGGCCAACATCGGCAGCTTCAACGTCGGCCCCGCGAACATCGGCAACTTCAACGTCGGACCAGGCAATTTCGGCAGCTTCAACCTGGGCATCGGAAATGCCGGCAGCTACAACCAAGGCTTTGCCAACACCGGCAGCCACAACTTCGGCTTCGCCAACACCGGTGACCACAACGTCGGCATCGGGCTCACCGGCAACGGCCAGATCGGGTTCGGCGGGCTGAATTCGGGGCAGGACAACATCGGCCTGTTCAACTCGGGCAGCGGCAACATCGGCATCGGCAACTCCGGCACCGGCAACATCGGCATCGCCAACTCCGGCACCGGCAACTTCGGCATCGCCAATCCGGGCAACTTCAACGTGGGCCTGTTCAACGCCGGCAACCTCAACACCGGGATCGCCAACACCGGTCATTCCAACACCGGCGACTACAACACCGGATCCTTCAACACGGGCTCGGGCAACACCGGCAACTACAACACCGGGCTTTTCAACTCCGGCAACTACAACACCGGTTTCTGGAATTCAGGCGATATCAACACGGGCGCATTCAACGGCGGCAACATGAGCAACGGCGTACTCACCCGGGGTGATCTCCAAGGCGCCGGCGGGCTCGACCTGGGCATCACAGTTCCCGAGTTGACCGCCCGCATCGACGTACGAATTCCAGTGAACATCCCGTTCAACATCGTCAACTCCGGCAACGTCGTATTCAGCGGATTCCACCTAACGGCAGTGCCTTTCGGCCTGCTGCAGATGACAGCGGGCACCATCAACTCGCTCACCGTGGAGCCGATCTTCGCGATTTTCGACACCCCGCTGCCGACTGCTGTCATCGGCGGCCCCGACACCTCGATCGACATCACCATCACCGCGGGTGTGGGACCGCTGCATCTTTCGCTGTTCAGCCTGCCAGCCGGCCCGGGGTTCGGAAACACCACCACGCACCCGTCATCGGGATTCTTCAACGCCGGCACCGGCAGCGCCTCGGGTTTCGGCAATGTCGGCGCCAGCGCCTCCGGATTTCTCAATGATGCTGCTGGAGTTGGGATTTCAGGATTGTTCAACGCCGGCTCGGTGGGATCGGGTAGTTGGAACGCCGGCCAATCGATCTCCGGCCTGGGAAACATCGGCTTCAATCCGATCAATCCCGTTGCGCTCAGCCAGTTCAACATCGGCGCACCGAACGTGGGTCGCTTCAACCTCGGATCATCCAACCTGGGCGACTTCAACCAGGGACTGGCGAATCTGGGTAGCTACAACTTCGGCTTCGCCAACACCGGCAGCCACAACATCGGCATCGGCAACACCGGCGACTACAACATCGGCATCGGCCTGACCGGTAACGGCCAGATCGGATTCGGCGCCCTGAATTCAGGTCTGAATTCAGGGGAGGCCAACATCGGCCTGTTCAACTCCGGCACCGGCAACATCGGAATCTTCAACTCGGGCAACGGGAATACCGGCATCGGCAATACCGGTGCCGGCAACGTCGGGCTGGGCAACACCGGCGTCGGCAACTTCGGCGTGTTCAACACCGGCATCGGAAACGTAGGGAGCTTCAACTCCGGCAACTACAACACCGGTGACGCCAACTCCGGCGACTACAACACCGGGACCGGCAACTCCGGGCACTTCAACACGGGCGCCTTCAACGGAGGCAACATGAACAACGGTTTCTTCTGGCGCGGTGATCGACGCGGCCTGTTGAGCATGGACTTGGGAATTTCGTTGCCGTCCACGCCAATCCCATGGCACGTCGAGGTCAGCATGCCGCTGGATATCCCGCTGTCGGCGAACCTGGGCACGATCACCATCCCCGGCTTCACCATTCCCCAGATCCAGGTCGACCTCATCGGCGCGGACGTCGTCACAGCCGGTCCGATCAGCTTGTCCACCATCTCCATCACGCTGCCGACCGTGCACGTCAACCTGGGTGGCCCCGACACGCTATTCAGTCTCAAGAACAGCGGAAGCATTGGGCCGATACACCTTTCGCTGCTGCACATCCCGCCCGCGCCGGGTTTCGGTAATACCACCAGCGGTCCGTCGTCCGGGTTCTTCAACAGCGGTTCCGGTTCCACGTCCGGATTCGGCAATATCGGTGCCAACCTGCCGGGGGTGTTCAACTCGGGTCAACACGGTTCGGGTCCGGTCGTGCCGGCGCTGGACTGGAACCTGGGTTCCCTGAACGCCGGCAACTTCAACATCGGCTCGCTCAACCGCGGCCCATTCAACGTCGGCCTGGCAAACCTCGGCGGGTTCAACCAGGGTCTGGCCAACGCCGGCAGCTACAACTTCGGTTTCGCCAACACCGGCCACCACAATGTCGGGTTCTTCAACACCGGCGACCACAACATCGGCATCGGGCTCACCGGCAGCGGCCAGTTCGGGTTCGGTGGCCTGAACTCCGGCAGCGGGAACATCGGCCTGTTCAACTCGGGGACCGGAAACGTCGGAATCGGCAACTCCGGCACCGGGAACGTCGGCATCGCCAACAGCGGCAGCACCAACACAGGTTTGCTCAACGCCGGCAACTTCAACTTCGGCATCGGCAACGTCGGCAGCTACAACACCGGAGACTTCAACGCCGGCAACACCAATACGGGCAGCTTCAACCCCGGCAGCTACAACACCGGCTACTTCAACACCGGCAACCTGAACACCGGAATAGCGAACTCCGGCAACCTCAACACCGGCGCATTCATCTCCGGAAACACGAGCAACGGCCTGTTCTGGTTCGACGACAACCGGGGCTTGATCGCCGGTGATCTAGGGATCTACATCCCGCCGATTCCGGTGCAGCTCGGCGTGAGCATCCCGCTGGATCTCCCGGTCACCGTCGCCCTCGGTCCGCTGTCGATCTCCTCGTTCAGCGTCGCGCCCATCACGGTGCACTTCATCCGCGACTACTCCGTCGGCACGATTCAGGTCCCGGATATCAACGTCACCTTGCCCACGGTCCAGATGCAGATCGGCGGGCCGGGGACCACGCTCGACATCGGGGTGACCGCCAGCATCGGCCCCATCGACATCCCGCTGCTGCACGTCCCCGCCGCACCCGGCTTCGGCAACCTGACGCGCCATCCGTCGTCCGGATTCTTCAACAGCGGCGACGGGGGGTCCTCGGGATTCTTCAACGCCGGTGCCAATTCGGGCTTCTTCAACTATGCGACGGGCGCATTGGGTAACTCGGGTCTGCAGAACTTCGGCGAACTCACGTCCGGCTACTGGAACCTGGGCACCACTGGTGTCGCCGGCAACGGGTATGGACTAGACAGGCTGTTGCTCACGGCGGCGCTGAACGCCGGCCCCGGCAACGCCGGCAGCTTCAACTTCGGCCCGGCCAACCTGGGCAGCTTCAACCAGGGATTCGGCAACGCCGGCAGTTACAACGTGGGCTTCGCCAACGCCGGCCAGCACAACCTCGGTCTCGCCAATACCGGCGACTTCAACCTGGGCCTGTTCAACACCGGGGACCACAACATCGGCATCGGCCTCACCGGCACCGGGCAGATCGGGATCGGCGGCCTCAATTCCGGCGCAGCGAACATCGGCCTGTTCAACTCCGGAACCGGCAACATCGGCCTGTTCAACTCCGGTAATCACAACTTCGGGATAGGCAATAGCGGCGAGAACAACTTCGGCTTCTTCAACTCCGGCACCGTCAACACGGGGTTCGCCAACACTGGGCACTACAACTCCGGCAGCTGGAACTCCGGCAGCTACAACACCGGCGACTTCAACTCCGGCGACTTCAACAGCGGCTACTTCAACAGCGGCAACTACAACACCGGCGCCGCCAACTCCGGCGACATCAACACCGGCGCGTTCAACACCGGCAGCATGAACAACGGCTTCTTCTGGCGCGGCGACCGGCAGGGCCTGTTCGGGTTGTCCTACGAGATCGACATCCCCGTCATACCGGCTCAAGTCGACATCGCCATCCCGGTCAACATCCCGATCACCGCCACGTCCACCCCGGTGACGTTGCACGCCATGGAGATTCCGCGAATCTTCTTCAGCTTCTTCGATACCGGGGTCGGTGGTACCGCTGGTGGCTACCTCGGTCCCGTCTCGGTCCCGGACATCACCGTCACCGTGGACGGCCCGGTGCATCTCCTGGTCGGCGGGCCCGACACCGTGCTGCACATCACCGGAACCGCCGGCATCGGCCCGATCAAACTGCCGCTGCTCAATATTCCGGCCGCCCCCGGCTTCGGAAACATCAGCAGCGGCCCGTCGTCGGGATTTTTCAACAGCGGCTCCGGAACCGCGTCGGGATTGTTCAACGAGGTCCGCGGCAATCTCGGGATGTCCGGCCTGTTCAACCTCGGCGGGCTGCAGTCCGGTTTCTCGAACTTCGGCCACAGCGCGTCCGGTCTGTTCAACACCAGCGATCTGGGGACGGCGATCCCGGCGTTCAACTCGGGCCTGTTGAACTACGGAAGCAACTTCACCGGCATCTTCAACAGCCAATTCCCCCGCGAGATCGACGTACTCGGGAATCTCGGCGTCCACAACTACGGCTTCGCCAACTCCGGCAACCTCAACATCGGGTTGGCCCAGCTGGGCAACTTCAACTTCGGGCTGGGCAACTCGGGGAGCTTCAACGTGGGGTTGGCCAACCTCGGCGGCTACAACTTCGGTCTGGCCAACTCCGGCGCGCACAACTTCGGCCTGGCCAATACCGGCGTCGGCAACATCGGCATCGGCCTGACAGGCACCGGCCAGATCGGCATCGGTCCGCGGATCCTGGACCCGCTCAATATCGGGCTGCTGAACTCGGGCGAATTCAACATCGGACTCTTCAACTCCGGCACCGGCAACATCGGCTTCTTCAACTCGGGCACCGGAAACTTCGGCATCGGCAACTCCGGCAACTACAACCTGGGCTTCGCCAACACCGGCAGTAGCAACACCGGTCTGTTCAACACCGGCAGCGGCAACCTCGGCCTGATCAACCCGGGCAGCTTCAACAAGGGCTTGTTCAACTCCGGTGACCACAACATGGGCCTGTTGAACAGCGGTGACGACAACATCGGGCTGTGGAACCGCGGTGACGGAAATTTCGGCGCGTTCCGCTTCGGCGACGACGATAGCTACGGGCTCTCCTACGCAACCACGATTCCCACAATCCCCTTCTCCTGGAGCCTGACGGCGCCCGTCGATCTTCCGATCACCGGGTTTGGTGGCCCGATCGTCCTGCACGGCGCCGAACTGCCACCGATCCCGATCTACGCATCCTTCATCCAGCAAGTGCCGCTGCTGCCCGATGTCGAGGTCGTACTGTTCAGCGACACCCTTTCGCTGGAGATCCCAGACGTGGTTCTGCTGGGCAACTTTCCCCTCGAATTCACTTTCAGTCGGCTGTTCCAGTTCGGCGACACGAGCGGGTTCGGCCCGTTCAGCTTCGGCCTCTGAGTCCTCCTGACCCGGTCGACAATTAGTGCCCGCGCCGCGCGACGAATCCATTTCAAAAAGATCCTGGTTTTTTTCCGAATCAAACGGAATTCTGTGTCGGACAGCTGTTGAATAGTCATCTGCTGTACGCGTGCCCGACTAGGTGATGGCACCCGACCGGCGCCTCGGTGGCGGTCTACGGTTCCGGTTAGGGACAGGTAATGAGTTTCGCGGTGCTCCCCCCCGAGATCAATTCGGCGCGGCTGCTCTTCGGTGCGGGGCTGGAACCGATACTGCAGGCGGCGACGGCCTGGGAGGGACTGGCGGCCGAACTGGGCATGGCCGCGTCCTCGTTCTCTTCGCTGACCTCTGGACTGGTGGGTTCGTCGTGGCAGGGCGCCTCGGCAGTGGCCATGGCAAGCGCCGCGGCTCCCTATCTGGGCTGGTTGAGCACCGCGGCCACCCAAGCCGAACAGGCGGGGGCGCAGGCCCGGGTCGCCGCCGCGGCGTTCGAAGCAGCCGTGTCCTCGACCGTCCACCCGCTGATCATCTCGGCCAACCGCAATCAGTTCGTGTCACTGGTGCTCTCCAACCTGCTGGGTCAGAATGCGCCCGCGATCGCCGCCGCCGAAGCCGTCTACGAACAGATGTGGGCCCAGGACGTGGTCGCGATGTTCAACTACTACACCGGCGCCGCGGCGGCAGCCGCGGGGTTGAACCCGTTCCCCGGGGGGCTGCAGGAACTGCTCGGCATCTATCCGCCGGCCTCGCTTCCCACCCTCGACGCAGTCGCGGCCGCCGGCAGCCGGCTGTTCACCAACGTCGGCCTGGCCAACGTCGGCGTGGGCAACACCGGTATGGGCAACATCGGCGACCTGAACTTCGGCTCTGCGAACAAGGGCAACAACAACTTCGGTAGCGGCAACATCGGCAGCAACAACATCGGCTTCGGGAACGTGGGCCCGGGACTCACGGCCGCGCTGAACAACTTCGGCTTCGGCAATACCGGCAACAACAACATCGGCTTCGGCAACACCGGCAACAACAACATCGGCTTCGGCAACACCGGCGACGGCAACCAGGGCATCGGCCTGGCCGGCAACGGGCTGTCCGGCTTCGGCGGACTCAATTCCGGAACCGGCAACATCGGTCTGTTCAATTCCGGGACCAACAACATCGGCATCGGCAACTCGGGCACCGGAAACTTCGGCATCGGCAACTCGGGCAACAGCTACAACACCGGCATCGGGAACTCCGGCGACGCCAACACCGGCTTCTTCAACAGCGGCATCGCCAACACCGGTTGGGGCAACAGCGGTAACTACAACACCGGCCTCTTCAACCCCGGCAACAGCAACACCGGCGGCTTCAACCAGGGCCTCTACAACACCGGCTTCTTCAACACCGGTAACTACAACACCGGTATCGCCAACCCCGGCAACGTCAACACTGGCGCCTTCAACACCGGCGACTACAACAACGGGTTCCTGTGGCGTGGCGACAACCAAGGCCAGTTCCTCACCGGCGGGCCCGGGTTCTTCAACTCGACCACCGTCCCGTCATCCGGTTTCTTCAACAGCGGCCAAGGCAGTTCCTCGGGTATCTACAACTCCGGGATCAACAACTCCGGGTTCTTCAACACCTCCCTGGATGTCGTCGGCGCATCGGGTATCGCCAACACCGGCGCGTTCATGTCCGGTTACATCAACACCGGCAACACCGTGTCCGGTTTGTACAACACTGCGTTGGTACCCATTACGACGCCGGCATTCATCTCCGGGTTTTTCAACAACGGCAACAACATATCCGGATTCTTCGGCGGCCCCTCAACGGGCAGTAACACCGGCCTGGCGAACATCGGCCGCAATAACGTCGGTATCGGAAACGTCGGCAACGGAAACTGGGGTATCGGTAACTTCGGCGACGGGAACTATGGACTCGCCAACCTCGGCAACGGCAATTACGGCTTCAGCAATATCGGCAATGTGAACTTCGGTTTCGGAAATCTCGGTGACCAAAATATCGGTAATGCGAATATCGGCCTGCTGAATATCGGCGCCGGCAACTCGGGGCTAAGTAACTTCGGGTTCGGCAACCTCGGCAATTACAATATCGGCTACAGCAATGCCGGCAACTCTAATCAGGGTTTTGCAAACTCCGGTAACAACAACGTCGGCTTCGGCAACACCGGCAACAACAGCTTCGGCATCGGCCTCACCGGCGACGGACAGTTCGGGATCGGTGGCCTGAACTCGGGTATCGGCAACGTCGGCCTGTTCAACTCCGGCACCAACAACGTCGGGTTCTTCAACTCGGGCACCGGAAACTTCGGCATCGGAAACGCCGGTAGCGGCAACACCGGCTTCAACAATGCCGGCATCGGCAACTGGGGCTTCGAGAACCCGGGCACGGCAAACACCGGTTTATCCAACGTCGGAACCTACAACACGGGAATCGGCAATGCCGGCAGTTACAACTCAGGATTCTTCAACCCCGGCAACTTCAACACCGGTTCGTTCAATGTCGGCAACACCAACAGCGGCGACTTCAACGTCGGCAACGTCAATACCGGCAGCTTCAACCCCGGCGATACCAACACCGGACTCCTGAACACCGGAAATGTCAACACCGGTGTCCTCAACAGCGGTAATTTCAACAACGGCTTCTCCGAAAGCCTTGATAACCAGGGCCAATTCTCCATTCATCTGGCCTACACCACTCCGTACATACCGATCGACCAGTCAATGGTCTTCCCGGTGAATATGGTGATGCCGCTTGGCGGCATGGTCATACCGGTAACCCAGGCCGGTTCGGTATTCCCGCAGACCTGGTACCTGCCGGTGCCGATACTCGCGCCGCAGGGACTCTTCTACTTCGGTCCGATCAATCTCGGTGCATCCTTTATCACCGCCCCGCTGGTAACGCTGAGCATCGGCGGACCCACGGTCACCATCCCGATCAGCATCACCGGCGCCCTCGAGAGCCGCACCATCACCTTCCTCGACATCCCGGCCGCGCCGGGTATCGGAAACACCAGCGCCAACCCTTCATCGGGTTTTTTTAACAGCGGCGCCGGCGGGTCATCGGGTTGGCAGAACATCGGCGGCGGCATGTCGGGCGTGTTGAATGCCGGTGTGAACGCGCTGGGAGTTTCCGGCGTTCAGAACTACGGTTCGATGCTCTCGGGCATGTCCAACCTGGGCAACACCATCTCCGGCTTCTACAACACCAGCATCGTGAGCGCGGCGACGCCGGCCCATATTTCGGGTCTGAGCAACCTCGGCGTGAACATGAGCGGAGTGTTCAACACCCCGAGCGGTCCGATGCCCAACTTGGGCTTCAACAACTTCGGCGAAAATAACTTCGGCAGCGGCAACGTCGGCGGCCTGAACATCGGTAGCGGCAACTGGGGCAGCTCGAACTTCGGCTCCGGCAACATCGGTGGCTTTAACTTCGGGTCCGGCAACATCGGCGACGGGAACTTCGGCTTCGGCAACGCCGGTCCGGGTTTGACCGACGGCAGCTACAACATCGGCTTCGGCAACCTTGGCAGCAGCAACTTCGGCTTCGGCAACAGCGGCAGCTTCAACATCGGCTTCGGAAACACCGGCAACAACAACTTCGGCATCGGTCTGACCGGCGACAATCTGCAGGGAATCGGCGACCTCAACTCCGGAATCGGCAACATCGGTTTCGGCAACTCCGGCACCTACAACGTCGGCATCGGCAACTCCGGCAACGGCAACTGGGGTATCGGCAACTCGGGCAACTACAACACCGGCATCGGCAACGCTGGCAACACCAATACCGGGCTGTACAACGCCGGCTTGGTCAACACCGGCATCGCCAATATCGGCAACTACAACACCGGCCTGTACAACTTCGGCAACACCAACACCGGCGTTGCCAACCGAGGTGACTTCAACACCGGTTGGTACAACAGCGGCAACTACAACACCGGCTTCAGCAACTCCGGAAACATCAATACCGGCGCGTTCTCCAGCGGCAACATGAGCAATGGCACGTTCTGGCGCGGCGACCTGCAGGGGCTGTGGAGCGCCGGCTATGCAATCCACGTCCCAGAGATCCCCGCGCACGTCACGATCGAGGCTCCGATCAACATCCCGATCACGGCCGGCTTCACCAACACCGTGTTCAGCGGCATCCAGATGACCGATGTCAACTTCGGTCTGGGCATCAGCCTCGGTCCGATACCGCTTGCCACCGGCAAGATCAACGCCCTGGCCATTCCGCCGATCACGATCACCGGCCCCTCGGTCAATTTCAATATCGGCAAACTGGACGGCACGACGAAGATCTTCATCCCGGCCACCGCCACCATCGGGCCGGTGGACTGGACTCTGGCCCACTACCCAGCCAACACCGGTTTCTTCAACAACACCCCGAACGCATCGGGCTTCTTCAACACCAGCCTGGGCGGCACCCTGTCGGGCATCTCCAACATCGGTTCCAACATCTCGGGATTGCAGAACTTCGGCCTCAACGGAACGTCCGGCTTCAAGAACTACGGTTCGCTGCTCTCGGGCATGTCCAACCTGGGCGACACCATGTCGGGATTCCTGAACACCGGAATCGCGGTGCCCGCCAACGTCTCTGGCCTCGCCAACATGGGCAGCAACCTCGCCGGCGCCTTCTTCAACCAGGTGCCGCCGCCGGGCACGTCGACGTTCAACGTCGGTCTGGGCAACGTCGGCGTGAACAACATCGGGTTCGGCAACGTCGGCGAAAACAACATCGGGTTCGGCAACGTCGGCAACAACAACATCGGCTTCGGCAACAACGGCCTGAACAACTTCGGCTTCGGCAACTTCGGCGACACCAACATCGGCCTCGGCAACCTGGGCAACCAGAACAACGGCTGGGGCAACCTGGGCAGCTTCAACGTCGGCTTCGGCAACTTCGGCGACTTCAACCAGGGCTGGGGCAACACCGGCAACAACAACAACGGCCTGGCGAACACCGGCGACAACAACGTCGGCATCGGGCACACCGGCAACGGCCAGCAGGGCTTCGGCGGCTGGAACTCGGGCACCGGAAATAACGGCCTGTTCAACTCCGGCACCAACAACAGCGGCTTCTTCAACTCCGGTAGCGACAACATCGGCATCGGCAACTCCGGCACCGGCAACTGGGGTATCGGCAACACCGGCCAGATCAACACCGGCTTCTTCAACGCCGGCAACTTCAACACCGGCTTGTTCAACCCCGGCAACGTCAACACCGGCATGGGCAACAGCGGCATCGCAAACTCCGGCAGCTTCAACGCCGGCAACTTCAACACCTTCGGCTTCAACACCGGCGACTACAACACCGGCTTCGCCAACACCGGCAACTACAACACCGGCTTCGCCAACGGCGGCGACGTCAACACCGGCGCCTTTAACCTCGGCAGCTACAACAACGGGATGTTCTGGCGCGGCGACTACCAGGGCCTGTTCGGCGTCAGCTACACCAGCATCATCCCGGACACCGCGATCCCGGTGAAGTTCCAGGTTCCGGTCCACGTCGACATCCCGATCACCGGCACCCTCGGCATCCTCACGGTGCGCGGGTTCACCATCCCCTCGGTCACCGTCGACGCGACGTTCTTCCAGTTCGTCACCGCACGACTGATCACCGTCAACTCGTTCAACATCCCGAACATCGTCCTCGGCCTGCCCGCGATCACCGTCAACATCGGCAAGTCCCCAGACCCGATCATCCTCGTCGAGGGCAACGGCAGCCTGCTGCCCATCAAGGTTCCGCTGGTCAACATTCCGGTACGGCCGGGCTTCATGAACTTCACCACGTCTCCGTCATCGGGCTTCTTCAACACCGGCGACGGCATCGCGTCGGGCTTCGGCAACCTCGGGGGCAACGTCTCGGGATTCTTCAACGCGACCGCCGGCATGTCCGGGATCTCGGGTTTCAAGAACTTCGGCGACATCCTGTCCGGCGTATCGAACTTCGGCAACACGATTTCGGGCGCCTTCAACACCAGCACGTTGAACCTCGCGACCCCGGCCAACATTTCCGGCTTCGAAAACATCGGCGACAACATCGCCGGCTTCCTCAACAACAACCCGCTCAGCAACGTCGGGTCGGCGAACCTGGGCTTCGGCAACGTCGGCGGCGGCAACGTCGGCAACAACAACTTCGGCTTCGGCAACGTCGGTGACAACAACTTCGGGCTCGGCAACATCGGCAACAACAACTACTTCGACGGAAACCTGGGCAACAACAACATCGGCTGGGGCAACCTCGGCGACTTCAACATCGGCCTGGGCAACCTGGGCATCAACAACCAGGGCTTCGGCAACAACGGTGTCGGCAACATCGGCTTCGGCAACACCGGCAACAACAACATCGGCTTCGGGCTCACCGGCGACGGCCAGTACGGTTTCGGTGCCCTGAACTCCGGCAGTGGCAACGTCGGGTTGTTCAACTCGGGCACCAACAACATCGGTTTCTTCAACTCCGGCACCGGCAACTACGGCATCGGCAACTCGGGCACCGGCAACACCGGCATCGCCAACGCCGGCGTCGGCAACTATGGCATGTGGAACCCGGGCACGCTCAACACCGGCATCGCCAACGCCGGCACCTACAACACCGGCCTGTTCAACACCGGCACCACCAACACCGGCATGTCGAACCCGGGCGACTACAACACCGGCAACTTCAACACCGGCGACTTCAACACCGGCGACTTCAACACCGGCAACTACAACACCGGCAGCTTCAACTCCGGCGACTTCAACACCGGCTTCGGCAACACCGGCAACGTCAACACCGGCTTCCTCAACGGCGGCAACTACAGCAACGGCATGCTGTGGCGCGGCGACTACCAGGGACTGTGGGGCACGCACCAGGAGATCAACATCCCGGAGTTCCCCGTCCTGAACATGGACATCGCCATCCCGATCCACCTGCCGATCAACGTCGATTTGGGGACGCTGCTGGTCAACGGCTTCACCTTCCCGCGGCTCACCATCAACGCGATCGCCATCACCAACTTCAACATCGGGCCCATCCAGATCCCGAGCCTCACCGGCACCCTGCCCAAGATCAACATCGACATCGGCAAACCGGATGGTTCAACCGTCGTACCCATCCAGATCCGCAGCAACCTGGGACCCATCCGCGTTGTGCTGCTCGACATCCCGGCCGCGCCCGGGTTCGGCAACACCACCACTACCCCGTCGTCAGGTTTCTTCAACAGCGGCACCGGCACCATGTCCGGCTGGGGCAACATGGGCGCGACCGTGTCCGGCTTCTTCAACGGCACCAGCACCTCGGTTTCGGGTTGGCAGAACTTCGGCACCCTGTCGTCGGGCTTTGCCAACCTGGGCAACACGGTTTCCGGTCTGTACAACACCAGCGCGGCCACCTTCGCCACCCCGGCGCACATCTCCGGGTTGAACAACTTCGGCGCCGACCTGGCCGGACTGTTCAGCAGCCCGACCGACACCATTGCGAACCTGGGCCTCGGCGACATCGGCAAGCTGAACCTGGGCTTCGGCAACATCGGTGACTTCAACCTGGGCAGCGGCAACCTGGGCAGCCAGAACTTCGGCTTCGGCAACGTCGGCAGCAGCAACTTCGGCTTCGGCAACATCGGCAGCGGCAACTTCGGCTTCGGCAACGCCGGCCCCGGCTTCACCGAGGCGCTGAACAACATTGGCTTCGGCAACACCGGCAACCACAACTTCGGCATCGGCAACACCGGCGACGGCAACTTCGGCTTCGGCAACACCGGCAACAACAACATCGGCATCGGCCTCACCGGAGACAACCAAATCGGGCTCGGCCCACTGAACTTCGGCGCGGACAACATGGGCCTGTTCAACGCTGGCAACGGCAACTGGGGCCTGGCCAATGCCGGCAACCTCAACCAGGGATTTGCCAACACCGGCAACAACAACATCGGCTTCTTCAACACCGGCGACAACAACGTCGGCATCGGGCTCACCGGCGACGGCCGAAGCGGGTTCGGCTCGTTGGCCTCGGGCGCCGGCAACACCGGATTCTTCAACTCCGGCACCGGCAACACCGGCATGTTCAACTCCGGCTCGGGCAACACCGGTTTCTTCAACTCCGGCAACGGCAACCTCGGCATCGGCAACATGGGCACCGGCGGCCTGGGCATCGGGTTGTCGGGCAACAACCAGATCGGTATCGGTGGCACCAACTCCGGCAACTTCAACATCGGCCTGTTCAACTCCGGCACCGGCAACGTCGGTTTCGGCAACTCGGGCGACGGCAACTGGGGCATCGGCAACACCGGCAACAACAACACCGGTATCGGCAACTCCGGCACTTCCAACACCGGCCTGTTCAACAGCGGCATGTTCAACTCCGGCATCGCCAACCCGGGCAACTACAACACCGGCATGTTCAACATCGGCAGCTTCAACACCGGCTCGAGCAACACCGGCGACTACAACACGGGGAGCTACAACACCGGCAACTACAACACCGGCGTAGCCAACGCCGGCGATTTCGGCACCGGCGGCTTCATGACCGGCACCGGCAACAACGGCTTCTTCTGGCGCGACGACATGCAGGGCCTGATGGCGGCCAACTACACCATCAAGGTCGAGCGTGTTCCCGCGTTCCTCACCGTCGACGTGCCGATCCACATCCCGATCACCGGCACCATCACCAGCGTCAGCGTTCCGGCCTTCACCATCCCCCGGTTCGACGCCCGAGGAACGCTCGACCTGGCCATCCTGTCTGGCACGGTCATCGCCCCGTTCGGCCCGATCACCATCCACGGCGGCAACGCGAGCGCGCCTTCGAACACCCCGATCACGATCAACTTCGGCCCAGCGCCCAACATCGACATCCACATCGGCAGCCCCGACCCGCTGAACCCGACCATCATCCACCTCCTGGGTCTGGCCGGCGGCGGACCTGCCTTCATCCCGCTGCTGGACCTCAAGCCGACCCCGGGCTTCTTCAACTCCACGGCCGGTTTCTCGTCGGGCTTCATGAACTCGGGTGCCAACAGTGCATCCGGTTTCCTGAACTTCGGCAACAACTCCGGCTTCTTCAACGTCGCCACCGACATCATCGGCAACTCGGGCTTCCAGAACTACGGAGCTCTGCAATCCGGCTTCTCCAACCTCGGCAACACCATCTCCGGGTGGCTCAACACCGGCGGCGGCGTACCGGCCAACGTCTCGGGCCTGCAGAACATCGGCGTTGACCTGGCCGGCATCTTCCGCGAAGGCCTCAACCAGAACAACCTCGGCCTGGGTCTGGCCAACAGCGGCTTCCTCAACTTCGGCAACGCGAACCTGGGCGGCTACAACCTGGGCAGCGCCAACATCGGCAGCTTCAACCTGGGCGGTGCCAACATCGGCAGCTTCAACGTCGGTTGGGCCAACATCGGTGACTACAACTTCGGTCCGGCCAACATCGGCGGCGGAAACATCGGTTTCGGCAACTCCGGTCCGGCGCTCACAGCGGCTTTGAACAACTTCGGGATCGGCAACACCGGCAGCTTCAACATCGGCTTCGGCAACACCGGCAACAACAACATCGGCTTCGGCAACACCGGCGACGGCAACATCGGCATCGGCCTTACCGGCAACGCCCAGACCGGATTCGGCAAGTTCAACTCCGGCACCGGAAACTTCGGCCTGTTCAACTCCGGCAACAACAACGTCGGGTTCTTCAACTCCGGGGACGGCAACTGGGGCATCGGAAACTCCGGCCGATTCAACACCGGCATCGGCAACGCCGGCGAGGTCAACTCGGGCTTCTTCAACACCGGCCTGGTCAACACCGGCTTCGGCAACTCCGGCAACTTCAACACCGGCTTCGGCAACTCCGGCAATGTCAACACCGGCAACTTCAACCCGGGCAACTACAACACCGGTGGCTTCAACCCGGGCAACTACAACACCGGTTGGATCAACTCGGGCGACTCCAACACCGGCATCGGGAACTACGGCGACTTCAACACCGGCGGGTTCAACGGCGGCAATTACAACAACGGCTTCTTCTGGCGCGGCGACTTCCAGGGCTTGGCCGCATTCCACTACGAGACCACGATCCCGCCGATCCCGTGGGACTACAGCCTCGCCGGCGACATCGAAATTCCGATCACGGGAACCATCAACGCCGTCACCCAGGACATGTTCACGATCTCCCAGTTCCAGATCCCGATCAGCCTGGAGGTCACGATCTGCATCATCTACATCCCGTTCGTGGGCTGTGTGCTGAGCGGCACCTTGCCGGCGATCCCGATCACCACCGAAACTCTCGGCCCGTTCACGATCGAACCGGCCGTGCTGAACCCGGTGACCCCGATCGTGTTCAACCTTTCCAACCCGATCGACATGGTCGGCAACGGAACGCTGGGGCCGTTCACCTTCGGCGTCGACTGGCAGGCGACCCCGGGATTCTTCAACACGGGCCCCAACTTCTCGTCGGGCTTCTTCAACGCGGGCTCCGGCGGCGCGTCGGGATTCTTCAACGCGGCCGACGGCGCCGTGTCGGGATTCGGGAACGCCGCCCGCCAGATGTCGGGTTGGCTCAACGCCGGCGGCCTAGATGTGTCGGGTCTGCAGAACGTCGGCAGCCTGGAATCGGGCTGGGCAAACCTGGGCAACTTCATGTCGGGCTTCTACAACACCAGCATCCTGAACATGATGACCCAGGCGTTCGTCTCCGGGTTCGGCAACGTCGGCAGCGAACTGTCCGGCTTCTTGAACGACAACACGCCGTAGCGGTGGTGTCCTAGACCTACCGATTTCTGCGCGGTTGCCACACAACCAGAGCGGTGCTCTTGGGCACCACCGCCACCTCACGGCGCTGATTGGCGCGCAATACCGCCAGTTCTTCGGCCATCTCCTTCAGCCGCGACTGCAGCGCGTCCACCTGATTGGTCAACTCGATGATGCGCTTGATGCCGGCGAGGTTGACGCCTTCGTCCTGCGAGAGACGCTGCACCTCGCGCAGCAGGTCCACATCGTGCTCGGAGTAACGGCGCCCGCCGCCTGCCGTGCGCTGCGGGCTGACCAGGCCGAGCCGGTCGTAGGTGCGCAGGGTCTGCGCATGCATGCCGGCCAGCTCGGCGGCCACCGAGATCAAAAACGTTCGGGAGTTCTCACTCTTCTTGCGACTCATAGCCATCAGCGATTACCTGCCCATCCGGCCCTGGGGTCGAACCCACTGGACCGCTCGGCCGCCGCATAGGCTTCGAGTGCCTCTTGGGCGGCGCCCTCAAGGTTCGGCGGCACTGCCACCTTGACGGTGACCAGTAAGTCGCCGCTACCACCGCTGCGTTTGGGCACCCCGCGTCCGCGCACCCGCAGGATGCGGCCGTCCGTGGTGCCTTTCGGCACCCGCACGCCGACCTTGCCGTCCAGCGTGGGCACCGAAAGCGTTGAGCCCAAAGCTAATTCGGTGAAACTGACCGGCACGGTCACGGTCAGGTCGTCGCCGTCACGGCCGAAGACCTTGTCCGGTCGCACGTGCACGGTCACGTAAAGGTCCCCGGACGGGGCGCCGCGCAAGCCGGCCTCTCCCTGCCCGGCCAACCTGATTCGCTGCCCGTCCTCGACGCCCGGTGGGATCCGGACGTTGATGGTGCGGGTGCGGGTGGTGACGCCGGTGCCTTTGCACTCCTCGCAGGGGTGCTCGATGATCGAGCCGCTGCCCCGGCATTCGGTGCAGGGCTCGGAGAAACCGAACGCGCCCTGGTTTCGGTTGATCACGCCCGCGCCGTTGCAGTTCGGGCACACCTTCGGGCTGGTGCCCGGCCGTGCACCGCTGCCGTGGCAGTTGGTGCACGGTGCCGGGCTGGTCAGCCGCAGCGGCATGGCGACCCCATTGGCGGCCTCGACGAAATCCAGTTCCGTCTCGGTCTCGAGGTCGTTGCCGCGGCGCGGCCGGCTGGGACGGGTGCTGCCACCGCGTCCGAACAAGCCGCCGAACAGGTCGCCGATGTTGGCGCCGCCGGACCGGCCGGCGGCGTCGAACAGGTCGTTCAGGTTGAACTCGGCGCCGTCACCGCCGCCGCCGAAGCCACCGAACCCGCCCGTGTCGAACCGCCGGCCACCGAAGCCGCCGCCGGCGAACAGCCGGCGGGTTTCGTCATACTCTTTGCGTTTGGCCTCGTCGGACAGCACGCTGTACGCCTCGGAGACCGCCTTGAACCGTTCGGCTCCGGAGGGGTTTTTGTCCGGGTGCAGATCGGACGCCAGCTTGCGGTAGGCGGTCTTGATCTCTTTGGCGTCGGCATCAGAGGAAACGCCCAACTCCTTGTAGAAGTCCTTTTCGACCCATTCACGCTGAGCCATACCGCGTCACCTCCTTACCTTTCTCGTTGATTCTGGGCCTTAATCACCGGAGCCGTCGGCGTTATCGCTCGTGTCGCCCGCACCGGTTTCGGTGACAATGGTCGCGTCGATGGTCGTGTCAACCACACCGACCATCGCGTGCCGCAGCACCTGCTCACCCAACTGGTAGCCCTGTCGCATGACGGTGCCGATGACCGGTTTGGAGTCCGGTCCACCGTCACCCTCGTGCTGCACAGCCTCGTGCAGCGCCGGGTCGAAGTCCTCGCCCTCGGCGCCGAAGGCCTTCAGCCCCAGTCCGGTGAGCGCATTGGTCAGCTTGTCCGCGACCGACCTCAGCGGCCCGGACTCCAGGTCGCCATGCTTGCGCGCCCGGTCCAGGTCGTCGAGTACGCCTAGCAGTTGGCCGACGACGTCGGCTTTGGCCCGGTCGGCGGCGGCCTGCTGATCGCGCAGCGCCCGCTTGCGGTAGTTGGCGAAGTCGGCCTGGACCCGCTGCAAGTCGCGCACCAGTTCGGCGGCCTTGTCAGCCTCCTCCGGCGATTCGCCGGCGAACGCTCCCGGCGCCGACCCCTGGGGGGCCGGGCCGGGAGACGCGTGCCGTACTTCTCCGGTCTCGGGATCGATTCGCCGCTTGTCGGTGACCGTCACCTGCTCTGGCTGACGGTCTTCTGGGTTCTGATTTCCGTTCGTCACTTGGACTCCCGGTCGTCGTCAACCACCTCCGCGTCCACGACGTCGTCGGCCGAGCCGGACTGATCAAAGTCGCCCGGCGCACCGCCGGGGGCGCCACCCTCAGCTTGCGCGGCCTCGTAGATCGCCTGCCCGAGAGCTTGGGATTCCTGACCGAGCTTCTCCATGGCCGCCTTGATCGCGCCGATGTCGTCGCCGCCCAAGGTCGTCTTGGCCTCGTTGACCGCGGCCTCGACCTTGTTCAACGTGTCCTCGGGAACCTTTGAGCCACCTTCGGCCTCACGTTGCTCTTTGACGAATTTCTCCGTCTGGTAGACCAGCGTCTCGGCCTGGTTGCGAACGTCGGCCTCTTCGCGACGCTTGCGGTCCTCATCGGCGTGCGCCTCGGCATCCTTGATCATCCGGTCGATGTCTTCCTTGGAGATGCCGGAGCCCTCCTGGATGCGGATCGTGTTCTCCTTGCCGGTGCCCTTGTCCTTGGCCGTGACGTGCACGATGCCGTTGGCGTCGATGTCGAAGGTGACCTCGATCTGCGGGACACCGCGCGGAGCCGGGGCGATGCCGGTCAGCTCGAAGCTACCGAGCAGCTTGTTGGCCGAGGCGATCTCGCGCTCACCCTGAAAGACCTGGATCTGCACCGACGGCTGGTTGTCGTCGGCCGTGGTGAAGGTCTCCGAGCGCTTGGTCGGGATGGTGGTGTTGCGCTCGATGAGCTTGGTCATCACGCCGCCCTTGGTCTCGATACCTAGGCTCAGCGGCGTAACGTCAAGCAGCAGAACGTCTTTCACCTCGCCCTTGAGGACGCCCGCCTGCAGGGCGGCGCCCACCGCTACAACCTCATCGGGGTTGACGCCCTTGTTGGGCTCCTTGCCACCGGTCATTTCCTTGACCAGATCGGTGACCGCGGGCATCCGGGTCGAGCCGCCGACGAGCACCACGTGGTCGATGTCGCTGACCGAGATGCCGGCGTCGGCGATGACCGACTGGAATGGCTTGCGGGTGCGGTCCAGCAGGTCTTGGGTGATGCGCTGGAACTCGGCCCGGGTCAGCTGCTCGTCGAGGAACAACGGGTTCTTGTCGGCGTCGACGGTGATGTAGGGCAGGTTGATCGAGGTGCTGCCCGACGAGGACAACTCGATCTTGGCCTTCTCGGCCGCTTCCCGCAGCCGCTGCATCGCCATCTTGTCCTTGGTCAGGTCGATGCCGCTGGTGCCTTTGAACTTGTCGACCAGCCACTGCACAACGCGCTCGTCCCAGTCGTCGCCACCGAGGTGGTTGTCACCGCTGGTGGCACGCACCTCGACCACGCCCTCGCCGATCTCGAGCAACGAGACGTCGAACGTGCCGCCGCCGAGGTCGAAGACCAGGATGGTCTGTTCCTTCTCGCCCTTGTCCAAGCCGTAGGCCAAAGCTGCCGCGGTCGGCTCGTTGACGATCCGCAGCACGTTGAGGCCGGCGATCTGGCCGGCGTCCTTGGTGGCCTGACGCTGGGCGTCGTTGAAGTAGGCGGGCACGGTGATGACCGCGTCGGTGATGTCCTCACCGAGGTAGGCCTCGGCGTCCCGCTTCAACTTCTGCAGGACCCGGGCGCTGATTTCCGGAGCGGTGTATTTCTTTCCGTCGATGTCCACCGACCAGTCCGTGCCCATGTGGCGCTTGACGGATCGGATAGTGCGATCGACGTTGGTCACCGCCTGGTTCTTGGCGGGCTGGCCAACCAGCACTTCGCCATTGCGCGCGAACGCAACGACGGATGGAGTCGTCCTGGAGCCCTCGGAGTTAGCGACGACGACGGGGTCGCCACCCTCCAGAACTGCGACGACGGAGTTGGTGGTCCCGAGGTCGATGCCGACCGCACGAGCCATAGTGATTCCTCCTGAGTGTGTAGAGCTTCTGTTACTGCAGTATGCTGAGTGACCCCCGCTCAAGACTGCTCCGGCCGACCAATTCCTGTCAACCCAGACTTGAGCGTTCATCACTCAACTTGCTGAACATGCTAACGGCACCTGCACGCTGTTTGTTCCCGGGGGTGCACATGGCGTCGCGAGGGGGCAGGTCCTCGGCGTCTATGCGCCTTCTATGAAGAGAAAAATCTGAAATTTATTTCGTGATCCGGACGTTAGACTTGCCAGAATCTAAACGGGGAAGCGAGTCGCGAAGTCCATGCAATTGATCGGTTCTGAACGCAAGCGGGGTATGTCCTCGCAGAGCCGCATGCTCGGGTACAGCTCGCTCCTCGCGCTGAACGCGGGGTGGGTGAACGCGGTCGCCATCCTGATCATGGCCGTGCCGGTGGGCAATCTCACCGGCATCACGACCCAGATCGGAATGGACCAAGCCCATCCGTGGCGATATGAAAGCCACGTCCTCGTGGCGATCTTGCTGGGGTTTTTAATCGGAGCCACCATCGCCGGCGCACTGCTCGCGTCCAAGCGGGTCCCGATCGGTTCTCGGCACGCATCCGTCCTGGCGATCCAGGCAACGCTGCTGCTACTGGCCGCCGCCGGTATCGAAGAATCCGATATCAAGTCCATGATTCTGGGATCGGGTATCGAAGAGACCGCCGTGCAGGCCCTGTTGGCCGCCGCGGCCCTGGGCTTGCAGAACGGACTGACCTCGAGCTTCCGCGGCATGCCAGTGCGCACCACGCACTTCACCGGGACCGTCACCGACCTCGGACTCATGCTCGGCCGCAGCCGCCAAGAGGGCATCGACAAGTGGAAAGCAGCGATCCTCAGCGCGACGCTGCTGCTGTTCCTCACCGGTGCCGTGGCCGGGCTGATGGCCGGAGCCCGAATCGGCGGGCACGCCCTGATCGTTCCGGCCACAATCTGCCTGGTGCTGGCCGCCGTCGGCATGGCGCGCAGCCGCAAACGGCGCAGCCAGGGTGAGGTTGCGGCGGCGGTGGAGGTCCCCGCCGCGGCATAACGCGGGGAGCCATAACAGAGCAATTGCTCTGTTATGCTCACGGCCGTGCCTCGTCCGCGGATCTACGACATCGACATCGTGCTCGACGCGGTGGAGTCGCTGGCCGTTGCCTCCGGTCCTGCCGCGGTGACCACCAGAGCGATCAGCGCGACCGTCGGCGTGTCCAATGGCGCCCTGTACCACAACTTCGGCTCCCGGGCGGGCCTGCTCGCGCACGCCTGGCTCCGAGCAGGCCGCCGATTCCTCGACGCACAGACGGCTTCGGTTGACCAAGCCCTGTCCAGTGGCGATGGCGTAGCGGCGGTGGCGGCTGCCGCCGACGCGCCGGCAGCCTATGCCGAGCAATACCCGGACTCCTGCCGACTGCTCCTCACGATGCCCCGAGACGAACTGCTCGCCACCGATCTGCCAGACGAAATCGTCTCGCAGATAAGGGATCTTGATGCGATGCTGATCGGGTTAATGATCCGGTTGGCACGCAGTGTCTGGGACCGCAAAGACGCCGCGGCGGTGGATACGATCACCATGTGCATCGTCGATCTGCCGACAGCGATACTGCTGCGGCGCGACCGACTAAGCAGCCAGACGGCACGCGAGCAACTCCGCGCCGCGGTACATGCCGTTCTCGAATTCGAGCCCCGTCAACCCGAAAGGACCACCGTATGACCATCAGCGTGACCTACGACGAGAAGATCGCCGTCCTGGACCTCGGAGACGACGAAAACCGGTTCTCCCCAGACTTTCTCGACGACATCAACACCCACCTCGACGACATCGAAGCCAGCGGTGCGCACGGCTTGGTGACCACCGCGGCAGGCAAGTTCTACAGCAACGGCTTGGATCTGGATTGGCTTGGCGCACACGGCGATCAGATGCAGTCCTACGTCGGACGGATCCACGAACTGCTGGCCCGCGTGCTCACCCTGCCGATGCCCACCGCTGCCGCGATCGTGGGCCACGCGTTCGGCGGTGGCGCCATGCTGGCCGTCGCGCACGACTTCCGGGTGATGCGCGCCGACCGCGGCTTCTTCTGTTTTCCCGAGGCAGACATCAACATTCCATTCACCCCCGGCATGGCCGCGCTCATCCAAGCCAAGCTCACCCCGCAGGCCGCGGTCGCGTCGATGACCACCGGACGTCGCTTCGGCGGCACCGACGCCGTCGGGTTCGGAATAGTCGATGCCACCGCCGGTGAGGGCGAAGTGACCGCCGCCGCAACCGAACTGCTTCGCCCGCTGGGGAGCAAGGACCGCGGCACGCTGGGCGCCATCAAACAGACCATGTTCGGTTCCGCCGTCGCCGCGCTCACCGGGAGCGTCGACGGCTGACGTTGGCCGTGACGAGCTGGGTGTTGTACGGCGCCCCGATCGGCACCCCGTCCGATCCTGCCAGGGTATTCCATTGGCTGGCAAAGATATTCATGTATTCCAGGGTCGATCCGGGCAGGATGTACCCGCCGTAGTTCTGCGGCACGAAGTTCGGAGCTTTCGGGTCGCTCTGCTGCATGACAACGGTCACGGTGGCATCGCTGAAGATGGTCGTGGGATCGTCGGCGACCCGTATCTCCACCGCGCCGTCCGGGCCGCCACGGACGTTGAACCCCGCCAGCACGGCCGCGCCGTCGACCTCCCGGAAGCTGAGTTCACCAAAGTTGGTGTCGCTGAGCACCGTCGCTTCTTGTCCCGGCTTGCCCCAGCCAGCGTCGCCGTCCGGCGATCGCACATACGGTCGCCACGCGGAACGGTCGGCGACCGTGCCGGGTTCGGCCCGGTACAAGGTGACACCGCGGCAGCGGTCGAAGGAGTCCGCGACGATGTAGACGTGGCCGTCCGCGCCCTGGTATCCGCTGAGCTGCGACTGGCCCCCGTTGGCGTAGTCGCCCGGCCGCCACGACCCCCTGACCGGCTGCCAACCTCTGGCCGGGTCGTCGGTGACCTCGACCAGCCACGAACCGCCCTCGGGACGCAGGTGGTTGGTGCCCACCACCAACATGTAGGTCCGATCGTCGAGCGCGATGCTCCCGGCGGGCAGCGTGTTCGTACCCCGGGCCTGACGCGGCGCAACGAATAACGGGTTCGGGCTGCCGCGAGGCCCGGTCAGCGGTGCGCCGAATTGCGGACGGCCCAGGGGGTCGAAGGTCACCGGCACGGCCACCGACGGGTAATGCGGGTCGCTGCCAACCTTGTCCCCGCCGAACGCATCTCCGAACACGGCCACGTACGACCCGTTAGGTAGCGCAACCACTTCGCCCAGGTCCACCGCGCCGATTCCGGGTATGGCGTCGGTCGCGCCGGTCCCTGCCACCGGACCGAGCTGCCGAACTTCATTGCGGCGCAACGCAGGCCGCGCAACCGGGACATTTTCTGCGATCAACGACAACAGCGCCCGCATGGCCGCGGTGGGCGTGCGGGTCGCCGACGTCGCGACATAGAGCCGCCAGGTGAGTTGGTGATCGGCGACGGGAACGGTCACCAGGCCCGCGTCGTCGACGTCGTCGAGGATGGACCAACTCAGAAAGCCGATGCCCAGGCCGTTTCGGATGTAGGCCGCGGCGGTGCCCAAGTCGGCGACCTCCATGGCGACGGTTCGTTCGACGCCGGCGGCGGAGAACGCCTTGTCGATGACGATCCTGGTGCCGTACCCCGGCGGCGCGTCGACGAATGACATTCCGGCCAGTTCGGCCAGTTCCACCTCGCCCCGGCCGGCCAGCGGATGATCGACTGGCACCACCAGTTGCAGCGGGACAGCGGCGACGAGCTGCGCATCCAGGTCGGCCGGCACCGGGCCGGTGAAGACCAGGAACGCGATCTCCAGGTCGCCGTCGCGTAGCTGGCGGGCCAACCCGGTGGTCCCGGCTCGGGCGGCCCGCAGCTGGATCCGCACTTGCGGGTGACGGGTGTGCAGCTCGGCCAACAATGCGGGTAGGTCGATGACCTTGATCGAGGTCAAGATGCCGATCGTGACGGTGCCCCGAACAGTGCCGCGGGTGGCATTGACGGCATCCTTGGCCGCGCGAGCGGCGTCGATCGTCGCCAGCGCGTGCGGCCGCAAGTCCTGCCCAGCCAGGGTCAGCCGGACCCCGGCGGGGCCGCGGACGAACAGTTCGGCGCCGAGCTCACGTTCCAGCGCCCGGATGGTCGCCGATACTCCCGACTGGACGACATGCAGCCGTTTGGCGGCCCGAGTGAAGCTGAGGTTGTCAGCGACGGCAAGGAAATACTCCAGCTGACGAAGCTCCACGCAGCCATTATCAGTAATGGTGCTGGGGGCTATCAAGAACTTTCGCTGGCCGTGATGGCGGCGTGCGGCGTACTTTCGGCCCGGTGAGCGCTCGAGCACTGGAAACCTGATGCGCTGCATTGCGCTCGAAGAGCATTACGCCACAACACAATTCCTCAACGGCGCCGGTGTGTGGTTGAAGTCGCGACCAGGCATTGCCGACGCGTTGGCTGAGCTCGGAGACGCGCGCATCGACGCGATGGACGAGGCCGGGATTGACGTGGCCGTGTTGTCCCTGGCCGCACCCGGGGCCGAGCAGCTCGACGGGCCCGCGTCGGTACGGCTTGCCCGCGACTGCAACGACACGCTCGCCACGGCGGTCCAGAAATACCCGGACCGGTTGTCCGGCTTCGCCGCGCTGCCGACCAGCGAACCTGAAGCTGCCGCCGCGGAACTCGAACGGGCGGTACGGTCCGACGGCTTTGTGGGCGCCAATATCAACGGCCACTGCCGGGGCGTCTACCTCGACGATCCGCATTTCGAGCCCATCCTCGCGGTGGCCGAGGCGCTGCGGGTCCCGATCTACCTGCATCCCACGATGCCGCCGCCGGCCGTCGTCGAATCCTGTTATGCCGGATTCTCCGAGCAGGTGACGTTCGCACTGGCGACGGTCGGATGGGGCTGGCACATCGATACCGGCACGCATGTGTTGCGTCTGATCCTCGGTGGCGTGTTCGACCGCCACCCGGATCTGCAGGTGATCATCGGCCACATGGGCGAGGCGCTTCCATTCATGGTGTCGCGTTTCGATGACACCCTCACACCGGAACTCACCGGCCTGCGTCGCCCCGTCAGCGCCTACCTGCGCGAAAACCTGCACTACACGTTCGCCAACTTCAACGACGAAGCGACCTACGCCAACCTGGTGGCGCAGGTGGGCGTCGAACGCGTCGCGTTCTCCACCGATTACCCATTCGGCTCGATGCGGGCGGCGCGGGAGTTTCTCGACAATCTGCCACTGACCTGGCAGCAGCGGGCCGACATCAGTTACCGCAACGCAGAGCGACTGCTCAGGAGATGAACTGTCATCGAGGCCGCCGTGAGTTAGCCTGGCAGCGGTCTCGCGGCGTCCCGCGCAAGCTTCGGCGATAAGGAACTCGATGGAACCGCCCGCACGCGCGCTCGACCGCGAAGACGAGGGTTATCACAAGGCCCTCAAGAATCGGCAACTGCAGATGATCGCCCTCGGCGGCGCGATCGGGACCGGGCTGTTCCTCGGTGCCGGCGGACGGCTCGCCTCGGCTGGGCCGGGGTTGTTCATCGTCTACGGAATCTGTGGCGTCTTCGTTTTCCTGATTCTGCGCGCGCTCGGCGAGCTGGTGTTGCACCGCCCGTCGTCGGGGTCGTTCGTGTCCTATGCGCGCGAATTCTTCGGTGAGAAAGTGGCTTTCGCTGCAGGCTGGATGTACTTTCTGAACTGGGCCATGACCGGCATCGTCGACACCACCGCCATCGCGCACTACTGCCACTACTGGCAGGCATTCCATGTTGTGCCGCAGTGGCTGCTCGCGCTGATCGCACTGCTGGTGGTGCTGTCGATGAACCTGATCTCGGTCAAGCTGTTCGGCGAGCTGGAATTCTGGGCGGCGCTGGTCAAGGTGCTGGCGTTGGTGACCTTCCTGATCGTCGGGACCGTGTTCCTGGCCGGACGGTTCAAGGTCGAAGGTCAAGAAACTGGATGGTCGCTGTGGAGCAACCACGGCGGATTGCTGCCAACCGGTTTGCTGTCTTTGGTGCTGGTCACCTCCGGAGTTGTGTTCGCTTATGCCGCAATCGAATTGGTCGGCATCGCGGCCGGCGAGACCGCGGATCCGGAGCGGATCATGCCGCGGGCGATCAACTCGGTGGTGTTTCGCATCGCGGTCTTCTACATCGGGTCGACGGTGTTGCTTGCGTTGCTGCTGCCCTACACCGCCTACCAGGACCACGTCAGTCCGTTCGTGACGTTCTTTTCCAAGGTCGGCTTTGCCGGCGGCGGCAGCCTGATGAACCTGGTGGTGCTCACCGCGGCGCTGTCGAGCCTGAATGCCGGGCTGTATTCCACCGGACGCATCCTGCGCTCGATGGCGATCAACGGCAGCGGACCGAAGTTCACCGCGCCGATGTCGAAGAACGGCGTGCCATTCGGCGGGATCCTGCTCACCGCCGGCATCGGGTTGTTCGGCATCGTCCTCAACGCCATCACCCCCAGCCAGGCGTTCGAGATCGTCCTGCACATCGCCGCGACGGGGGTCATCGTGGCGTGGGCGACGATCGTCGCGTGCCAACTGCGGTTCCATCAGCTGACCAAGACCGGACAGCTGGAACGCCCGGCCTTCCGGATGCCGTTGGCGCCCTACACCGGGTGGGTCACGCTGGTGTTCCTGGCCGGCGTGCTGGTGCTGATGATGTTCGACGAGGTCTACGGTCGCTGGATGCTGGCCGCGATGGCGATTGGCATCCCGGCCCTGATCGGTGGCTGGTTTTTGGTTCGTAACCGGGTGCGTCTGGCTGCAGCCCAGGTGGCGGAAGCCGACGAAGCCGCGCCGGCCGAATAACACTTTGTCATCGGCGTCATTCCAAAAGCGCGTCACCGCAGTAACTTGCGGGTCCCCTGGCTACTCTGACTTCCTGATATCGCAGATTCGGGGAGTAGCACGTGCGGTTTTTGCCGAAGGCACGATGGGCCCTGCTGGCCGGAGCCGTGCTCGTTGCTGGGTGCAGCACTTATGTGGATGGCAAACCTATCGCCGCCCCGGGCGCCGGACCCCCCGAGCCGTCGTTCCCGTCAGTGCGGCCCACGGCTGCCCCGCCGTCGCCGTCGGCACCCACCGAGGCGCCGCCGCCGTCGACGCTTAATCCCACGCCCGGCGCGATCCCGCTCAAACCCGACGACAACGGCTACGTCTTCATCGAAACCAAGTCCGGGCTGACACGCTGCCAGATCAACAAGAACAGCGTGGGCTGCGAGGCACCGTTTACCAATTCGCCGATTCAGGACGGCGAGCACACCAAC
>NZ_LZLS01000113.1 GCF_001673365.1 Mycobacterium asiaticum | reverse complement strand
TCTCACCAACAAACCGCCCCCCAACGCCCCCACAACCAACCCCAACTCCTCCTCATGACCCACAAAACTCGTCGCCCGCCGCAACAACCCCGACGACGGCCGATCACACACCACCGGCGGCGGCGACGCTTCTTCCTTGATTCCGGCCGGTTCCAAATCCCATTGCATATCGGCGGTTTCGGCCGCGCCGGTGAGTATTTGCTGGTGCACCTCCTTGAGGTGCCCACCGGGTTCGACGCCGAGTTCCTCGACCAGCCACAGTCTGGTGCGGCGGTAAGTGTCCAGCGCGTCGGCCTGCCGCCCACACCGGTACTGCGCCAACATCAACTGCGCGGCCAACCGCTCATCCAACGGATGCGCGGCCTGCGCGGCCGTCACTTCGACCAAGAGCTCCGCATGCCGTCCCGCCCGCAATCCCACGTCGTTGCGATCCAGTTCGACGGCAAAACGTTCAGCCAACACCGCGCTGCGCACCTCGTTGACCCACGGCGTGTCCAGGAACATGAACGGCTCACCCGCCCACTCCTGCAAGGCCTGCTCGAACAACGCCGAAGCCTCCGCCGCATCCGCGCTCGCCCGCGCCTGCGCTGCCAGATGGCGGAATCGGTGCAGATCCACCGACAACGCATCGGTGTCGAGCACATAGCCGGCGGGACCCCGCGAAATAGTCACCCCATTGGTCTGCCCGAGTATTGTTCGCAGCCGAGAAACATAGCCCGCCAACGAATTTCGCGCACGCCGCGGCGGCCGATCCGACCACACGCGATCAACCAGCAGTTCGGGGGAGACGGTATGGTTGACGTCCACCAGGAGTGCGACCAACACACACTGTCGCCGCGCATGACCGATATCCAGCTTGAGCCCGTCGACGCGCACCTCAACGTCGCCGAGCAACCGAAACTCGACCGTCACCAGGTAAACCCTCCGCCGTCCACAGCAAAATATGACGCGCTGGCAGGCCAGACCCTAATGCACAACTGGCCGTTGCCGGGAAGGTACATATCGCACTCACAACTGTTAACACAGCGCAAAGGCTCAAGCAGATCGAGCGATCCCAAATATGGCCCGGATATGGCCCGGATATGGCCTTGTGGCCCTCGCAGCAATCGTTATGCTCTTGAGGAACAAGGGCTGCCAGGAAGGACTAGCGGGGTACAACATGATTCGCGAATTGCTCACCACCGCTGCGATCACGGGTGCGGCCGTCGCTTTGGCGCCTGCAGCCAGTGCCGACAACGGACGCTGGGAAGGCGACGTGCCAGGCATGAACTACGACGCATCGCTGGGTGCGCCGTGCGACAACTACGAGCGTTTCATTTTCGGACGCGGACCCAGCGGACAAGCCGAGGCCTGCCACTTCCCGCCACCCAACCAGTTCCCGGCTGCCGAGACGGGGTATTGGGTCATCTCCTACCCGCTGCGAGGCGTCCAGCAGATCGGCGCCCCATGTCCGGGTCCCAGGGTGGCCGCGCAGTCACCGGCCGGCCTACCCATGCTGTGCTTGGGCGCTCAAGGATGGCAGGAAGGCTGGTTCACCGGAGCAGGTTTCTTCCCGCCTGAGCCGTAATCCCCGATGACGACCAACGGACTAACCACGCCGATTCCTCGGTGGTTGCGGTTTGTCCTGGCGTCTGACCGTGCGGGCTCTGCCTGGTATATCGGTACCGGCTTCTTCTTCGCGCCGGTGCTGGCCGTGGTGTCGCCCTGGCCGACGGTGACCACCGTGCTGTGGTGGGTGATCGGGCTGGCAGGATTGTGGCTCGGACTGCTCGGAATTGCGATGGCCGTGGGTTTGGCGCGAGTGTTGCGATCCGGCAGTGAAATACCAGAGGACTACTGGCGCACTCTCGTTGACTACTGAAGGAGATTCCCATGGCCATTGATCCCAGAGACGCCGTCGATGCGGTCCGCGACATCGCCACCAATGCCGTCGAGAAGGCCTCGGACATCGTTGAGCACGCCAGCGACATCATCCGCGGCGACATCGCCGGTGGTGCCAGCGGCATCGTCCAGAACTCCATCGAGATCGGGACACACGCGGTGGAGCGGGTGAAAGAGGTCTTCACCGGTAAAGAGGAAGACCTCGACTAGCAACTCCGCCGTCAGACGGCGGCGGCCTCGTTGAGTTCGTCGAGTCTGGTCGTTGCTTCCAGGTACTCCTGTACCCAGCGCTCGATGACGGTGGACGTCTTCTCCACTTTTTGGAACTGACCGACCACCTGTCCGACCGGGTTGAATGCCACGTCGACGGACTCGTTCGGGTACCTGTTGGTGGCCCGCACCGCCATGCCGGAAACCATGTACTGCAACGGCATGCCGAGCGGCTTCGGGTTGTCCGGCTGTTCCCACGCCTCAGTCCAGTCGTTGCGCAGCATCCGGGCGGGCTTGCCGGTAAACGAGCGGCTGCGCACGGTGTCGCGGCTGCCGGCCTTGATGTAAGCGGCTTGCTGCACCGGTGTGTTCGACGACTCCTCAACCATCAGCCACTGGGACCCGGTCCAGGCACCTTGGCAGCCCAGCGCCAACGCCGCGGCAATCTGCTGGCCGCTGCCGATGCCGCCGGCGCCCAGCACGGGGACCGGAGCCACCTCCTTGACGACCTGGGGCCACAACACAATTGAGCCGACCTCGCCGCAGTGGCCACCGGCCTCGCCGCCCTGGGCGATGATGATGTCGACGCCCGCGTCGGCGTGCTTACGTGCCTGCGACGGCGAGCCACACAGCGCGGCCACCTTTCGGCCCTCGGCGTGGATGTGCGCGATCATCTCGGCCGGGGGAGTGCCCAGCGCGTTGGCGATCATCGTCACCTTCGGGTGCTTGAGTGCCACCTCCACCTGCGGCGTGGCGGTCGCTTCCGTCCAGCCCAGCAATTGCAGGCTGTCCCCGTCGCTGTCTTCGACCGGAACACCATGGTCGGCCAGGATCTTCTTGCCAAAATCCAGGTGCTCTTGAGGGACCATCGACCGCAACGTGTTGGTCAATTCGTCCGCCGACAAGTGCGAGTCCATACCCTCGTATTTGTTCGGGATGACGATGTCCACGCCGTAGGGGTGGTCACCGATGTTCTCGTCGATCCAGTTGAGCTCGATCTCGAGTTGCTCTGGGGTGAACCCGACGGCACCCAGCACGCCGAAACCGCCGGCTTTGCTGACAGCGACGACGACATCGCGGCAGTGCGTGAAAGCGAAGATCGGAAACTCGATCCCGAGCTGGTCGCATAGGGGTGTGTGCATGCCTACTCCTGGGAAGCTTGACCGAGCGGAAAAACTGCAACGTGTTCTAGTTTAGTACGTACACTACTCGCATAGCCAGCCAGGTCGGGTGTACTGCGACTAAGCCCCTTCAGATCAGGCGGGCCCGGACCGATCGCGTACGGCGCGGCAGATGGGCGGCCCGACGGTCTTGATCCATCGCGTCGCCGCGGGGTAGCGTTAGCCGCGCAATTACGAAACTTGCGGTAGCGTAATTACAGGACCCCCGAAAGGATCGGACTCGATGCGCAGCGGGTACGCCGGACAGCCCTTCACCACCCCGACGCCCGAGATCGCCGCCGCACTAGAGGACGTCAGCGTCCCGACCTTGCTGCTGTCCCTGGTACACATCACCGGCGATCCGCGATTTATCCGCGACTTCAAGCAGATGGGGGTGTTTCTCAACGAAGTTCAGGGGTTCATGTCCGAGGAGGACAAGGCCAAAGCCCGCGCCGAGGCGCTTACGGCACTTGCCGATTACCGGGATCGTGGCTGCCCCGAACCCGCTCCGCTGAGCGACGAACTCATCCGGGAAATGTTGGACTGGGCGGCGTGCGAGCACGTTCCAGACGACTATCTGCCCCTGGCGCTGGAAGAGATGGACCTGCAAGGCGTGGACCCGCGCAGGCCAGTCGCACTGCCGGACGAGAACGTGGCCGACTTCCCGGTCATCGTGATCGGGTGCGGGGAATCCGGCATCCTCGCCGGAATCCGGTTGCAGCAGGCCAACATCGACTTCACCATCATCGAAAAGAACAGCGGGCCGGGCGGAACCTGGTGGGAGAACAGCTATCCCGGCGCCCGGGTAGATGTGGCGAACCATTTCTATTGCTACAGCTTTGAACCCAACAACGACTGGACCCACCACTTCGCCGAACAGTCCGAGCTACAGAACTACTTCGCCGATGTGATGGCCAAGCACGACCTGGCCCGCCACGTGCAGTACGACACCGAGGTTCTGGGCGCTGAATGGAACGACTCCGAGGGCAACTGGGTGGTCAGGTTGCGCTCGGCCAATGGCGATACCAGCATGGTGCACGCGCGTGCGGTCATCACCGCGGTCGGACAGCTGAATCGACCGCATATCCCCGAATTCCACGGTGCCGCAACCTTTCCGGGTCCGTCATTTCATTCCGCAGCCTGGGATCACTCGATCGACTTGAGCGGCAAGCGGGTCGCACTCGTCGGCGCCGGTGCCAGCGGATTCCAGATTGCGCCTGCCATTGCCGGGATCGTCGAGCACCTGTCGGTGTTTCAGCGCACGGCGCAGTGGATGTTCCCGAACACGATGTACCACGACCAGGTCGGCGATGGTGTGCGTTGGGCGATGCGGCATCTGCCCTGCTACGGCCGGTGGTACCGGTTTCTGCTGCTGTGGCCGGGCGCCGACAAGGGGCTCGATGCCGCCAAGGGCGACCCGAACTACCGAGACGAATCCGGCGAACAACAGTATGCGGTCAGTGACATCAACGCCGCCGCCCGGATGATGTTCAGCCACTGGATCACCAGCCAGGTCGCCGAGGGCAGCACACTGCTGGACAAAGTGCTGCCTGACTATCCCGCGACCGGCAAACGCACGCTGCAAGACAACGGCAGCTGGCTGCAGGCCCTGCAACGCGACAACGTCGAACTGGTGCGCACCCCGATCCAACGGATAACCCCACGCGGCATCGTCACCGAGGACGGCGTAACGCACGAGGTTGACGTTATCGTCTACGCCACCGGATTTCGGCACACCGACGTGTTGTGGCCACTGAAAATTAAGGGGCGCAATGGGATTGATCTGCACGAGCGGTGGGGGAGCCGGCCGAACGCGTACCTGGGTGTGACCGTGCCGGAGTTTCCGAACCTGTTCCTCATCTATGGTCCCGGCACCCACCTGGCGCACGGTGGCAGCCTGATCTTCCAGTCCGAGCTGCAGATGCGCTACATCAACTCGTGCCTGCAGCACATGGCCGAAAACGGCATCGTCGCAATGGAACCCACGCCGGAGGCGACTGCCGACTGGCACCAGCGGACCCAGGCCGAGATCAAGCAGATGGTGTGGTCGCACCCCGCCGTCAAGCACTCCTACTTCAAGAACGCCGACGGGGAGATACACACCGTAAGTCCGTGGCGCCTCAGCGAATACTGGTCGGCCGTGCGAGCGCCCGACTGGTCTGATTTCGTGCTTCGACAAGGAAAGTGAGAGCGCTTATATGCGAACGGTAGTTGTCGACGGGCCGGCCAGCATCCGGGTCGATACCCGGCCCGACCCAGCTCTGAGTGGGCCCGACGGTGTCATCGTCGCGGTGAGCGCCGCCGGCATCTGTGGATCCGACCTGCACTTCTACGAGGGTGACTACCCCCTGGCAGAGCCGGTAGCCCTCGGCCACGAGGCCGTCGGCACTGTCGTCGAAGCCGGTCCCGAGGTAAGCACTGTCAAAGTCGGCGACCAGGTCATGGTGTCATCGGTGGCCGGTTGCGGCGACTGTCCCGGCTGTGCCACCAACGATCCGGTCATGTGCTATTCCGGGCTGAACATCTTCGGGGGCGGCGTACTACCGGGCGCGCAGACCGACCTGCTCGCCGTGCACGCCGCAGACTTCCAGCTGCGCAAGATCCCCGACGGCATCAACACCGAGCAGGCCCTGTTACTCACCGATAACCTGGCCACCGGGTGGGCAGCAGCCCAGCGCGCCGACATCCCCTACGGCGGGACGGTCGCGGTGATCGGCCTCGGTGCGGTCGGGCTGTGTGCGCTGCGAAGTGCGTTCTTCCAAGGCGCCGCAACGGTTTTCGCGGTCGACCGCGTCCAGGGGCGGCTACAGCGCGCCGCTCAGTGGGGTGCCACACCGATTGCGTCGGCGACCGTCGAGTCCATCCTCGCCGCCACCGGCGGCCGCGGCGCCGACGCGGTGATCGACGCCGTCGCGACAGACGCTTCCCTGACCGATGCCCTGTCAGCCGTTCGCCCCGGGGGAACCGTCTCGGTGGTTGGCGTGCATGATTTGCAGCCGTTTCCGTTCCCAGCCCTCGGCTGCTTGATTCGCAGCATCACGGTGCGCTGGACCACCGCGCCGGTACAACGCACCTGGCCCGAACTGATCCCGCTGCTGCAGTCAGGCCGCCTCGAGGTCGACGGCATCTTCACCACGACACTGCCACTCGAGCAAGCAGCCGAAGGCTACGCGACCGCCGCGGCCCGATCCGGCGACGACGTCAAGATCTTGCTGACGCCCTAGCCTCATGGTGGCAACATGGCCTTCATGCGCTGTGCTGCAATCCAAGTCGAGGCCGTGCCGGCTGACGTTGACGCCAACCTTGCCGCCACCGAACGTCTGATCGAAGAGGCGGTGTCCGCCGGTGCGCAGACCATCGCGCTGCCCGAGTTCTTCACCACCGGTGTCGGCTTTTGGCCCGAACTTGCCGACGCCGCACTGCCACCCGACGGCAAGGCCACCGAGCTGCTGCTGAACCTGGCACGGCGCCACGAGGTGATGATCGGCGGCTCACTGCTGATCCGGGACGCCGACGGCAACGTCCGCAACGCGTACCTTCTCGTCACGCCCGATGGCGTCGCCGGCCGGCACGACAAGGACCTGCCCACGATGTGGGAGAACGCGTTTTACATCGGCGGTCACGATGACGGGATCATTGAGGTCGGCACCATGACGGTGGGTGCGGCGGTGTGCTGGGAACTGATGCGCACCCAGACCGTCCGCCGCCTGCGGGGCCGCATTGACCTGGCAATGACGGGTTCGGGATGGTGGTCGATCCCGGACTGGTGGCCGCGGGCGGGGTTTCGCCGGATGGAGGTGCGTAACGCTGCCACCGCGCAGCGGGCGGCAGCATCGTTCGCCGGGTACGTCGGCGCGCCCGTTCTGCACGCGGCTCACGCCGGCGAGCTGAACTGCCGCATGCCGTGGCTGCCGGTGGGCTACGCGGGTCGGTTCGAGGGCGGCACCATGATCGTCGCCGCCGACGGCACCGTCCTTGCCGGCCGGGAGCGGTCGCAGGGCGAGGGTTTCGTCGTCGCCGAGGTCAAGGTTGGGCGCCGCGAGCCTATTCTCAACGCGCCCAACGGTTTCTGGCTGCACCCGCGCGGTGCGCTACCAGCGGCGGTTTGGCACTATCAACGTCTGCACGGACGCCGCTACTACCGCCGCCATGTCGCGCGAGCAGCGTCCTAGAACTCACAGCGTGGCGACTATGTACTGCGAGTGCATAAAGCTGTCGATTTTGACATCCACCTCCGGCGGCGTCAGCCCGTAGCCAGCCTGAAGCTCCAGGGTGTTGCGGACCGGCTCCACAGCCCAGCCATGCCCGGCCAGCCACTCCGCCGGGTCGACCGGGTTCTCGTAGGTCAGCGACGAGAAATCGATATCCCCTGCAACGTTGACGCCCGGGTGCTCATCCTCGAGCGCCGCCAGCTTGTCGTGATCCAGGCGAGACCCCAAGGCGCCCACGGCAACTCGACTGCCCGGGGCACCAAGCTCGGTGATGCCGGCAAAAAGTGACTCGTGGGCCGCGCTGGTCAGGTAGGGCAGCAAGCCCTCCAGCGACCAGGCGCTCGCGCGGCGCGGATCGAAACCCGCAGCTACCAACGCAGCCGCCCAGTCGGTACGCAGGTCGGCTGCCACCGCTCTCAGGTCGGCCTTCGGCCGCTTACCGTGCTCACCGAGCACCTGCGCTTTGAACTCGAGGACCTTCGGCAGGTCGATCTCGAAAACCGTTGTTCCGGAGGGCCATTCCAGCCGATGGGCCCGTGAGTCGAGACCGGCGGCAACGATCACCGCCTGTCGGATGCCGGCCACTCCCGCGGAGGTGAAGAAGTCGTCAAAGAACCGCGTCTGCACACCGTAGAGTCGCGGGAAGGCGTTCTCGTGTTCCGAGCTGCCCGGGTTGGCGAGCAATCCCATCAGATAAGGATCCGCCGATGCCTCGATGAAAAGCTTCGCGTAATCGTCGCGTACCAATGGCTGGCGACTCACGGCGTGCAACGCACGCCAACCCGCCACCAGCAGGGCGGTGTAACCGACTCCGCTGACGATGTCCCACTGGTCGTCGTCAGAACGAAGCGAGCCGAATTCAGGTGTCGTCATAGCCGCGAAGGTACTCGTCAAAGTTCCAGCAGGACGGTTACCGGACCGTCATTGACGAGTTCGACCTGCATATGTGCACCGAAGACCCCGGTTTCGACGTGTGCGCCGAGCCCGCTGAGGGCGTCGGCGAACGCCTTGACCAGCGGCTCGGCTACCGGGCCCGGTGCTGCGGCATTCCAGGACGGCCGCCTGCCTTTGGCGGTATCGGCGTAGAGGGTGAACTGACTGACCACCAAAATCGGCGCGTCGACATCGGAAGCGGACTTTTCGTCGTCGAGAATGCGCAGCTTCCAAAGCTTTTCGGCGAGCCGCTGCGCCGTGTCCGGCCCGTCGCTGTGGGTGACGCCGACGAGTGCGACCAGACCCTGCGAGAGCGGCCGGATGGCGCCGACCACCTCCTCGTTCACCGATACCGCCGCCGCCGAGACCCGTTGCACCAGAACCCGCATGGACTTCGATGCTGCCATGCGAGAGTAGACGGGTGTCTGTGTTGGTCGCATTTTCGGTTACCCCGCTTGGTGTGGGGGAGGGTGTCGGCGAGATCGTCGCCGAAGCGGTTCGGGTAGTGCGTGATTCCGGGCTGCCCAACAAAACGGATTCGATGTTCACCGTGATCGAGGGCGACACCTGGGAAGAAGTCATGGCCGTGGTGCAGCGGGCGGTAGAGGCGGTAGCCGCCCGAGCGCCGCGGGTCAGCACGGTGATCAAGGCGGACTGGCGCACGGGAGTCACCGACGCGATGACGCACAAAGTGGAATCCGTCGAGCGCCATTTGGGCTGAGTCGTGGAGCGACTCATGGTTGGCACCAATCAGGCCAGTGGCGAGTGTGCCGCCAGCCAGCCGCTACCGTGGGTCGACCAGCTCGGTGGTCGTTGAGGAGGCGCGTTGATGGGTACTGAAAATGGCGAGGGCGGTCAGGGCGGAGCCGGGGGCGCCGGCGGTGACGGTGGGCTGTTCGGTGACGGCGGCCACGGCGGTGTCGGCG
>NZ_LZLS01000112.1 GCF_001673365.1 Mycobacterium asiaticum | reverse complement strand
TAGACCTCGCACTTTGCCCGAGCGCGGCAGCCGAAGTGACGACGACTGCGGCCAAACCTTTGGACAGACTCCAAGTGCTTGCCACGGTGTTTTCTCCCGGTTTCTTTAGTGGTGGGTCAGCCGTCTAACTGCAGGATCAGGGCCCGGAGTCAGGGAAGAGCCGCGAGCAGGGTCTGCGGGCCCGCGGGCGCGCCGGGGCTGGTCGGAGACAGGCCCGGAATGCTCGACGTCAGCCCCGGCAGCGCCGCCTGGGCAAGACCCGGGATCGCCGACGCCAGACCCGGAAGCGCCGATACGCCCGGAATCGAGGCCGCAGGCGCCGCGGGGGCGGTAGCCGCCGGAACCACCGGTGCGGTGACGCCCGGGATTGGGGTGGTCACGCCGGGAATGGACGGCACCGTTGCCGGAGCCGGTGCGGCCGCTGCCGGTGCGGCGAGGATCGGCGCGTTCACGCCGGGAATGGTCGGAACGGCCGCGGGTGCCGGCGTGGCGGGCGCAACCGGTGCGGTGATTCCCGGAATCGGGGTGTTCACCCCGGGAATGGACGGAACCGTCGCCGGCGCGGTGGCCGCGGCGGGGGCGGGGGCGGTGGCACCCGGGATGACCGACGGAAGGTTCAACCCACCCGGTGCTGCCGGGGCCGGGTCCGGTGCGCGCAGCACGCCCTGCGGCGCGGGCGGCGTGGCGCCCAGAGCAGTCGCGAGGTTCTGCAGAATCTGCGGCGCGTTGGCGGCGGAAGCGATCAGCTGCTGCGGAATGTTGGGTTGCGCCGGCGCGGGTGCCGGGTCGGCATGGGCGATACCGCCGGTAAGCAGTGCGGCAGACGAGCCGACCAGAACGGCGGCGGCTCGTACGTAAGTCCAAATGGTTGGCATGACTCTCCCTGGTTGTTGATTTGTGGCAGATCCCCCACAGGACCTGAAGCCGAAGCTATCGCGGTACAGAAGTGACTCAAGTGACACGTGTGGCATTTACGCGATCGTTATCGATACGAATGTGAGCGGTGACCGGCGACCTGGGAATCGTGACTGGGTCGTTATCCGGTGCGGTCTTCGGCGCGCGGCGGTCGCTAGAGTCGGTCGGATCGACACCATCTCGGCCGCCGCGGCGGCAACTTCCCCCCGACGGCGAACGCTCATGGCGCCCTTGTTGCTGATCGCCAGCATCGCCGCGCGGTTCGGCTGGACCTACCTGGCGCCTCATGGCGCAAACTTCGTCGATTTGCACGTGTATGTCGGCGGTGCGGAAGCCTTGAACCATCCCGGCACGCTGTACAGCTACGTCTACGCCGACCAGACACCGGACTTCCCGCTGCCCTTCACTTATCCGCCGTTTGCTGCGGTGGTGTTCTACCCGATGCACGTACTGCCGTTCGGGGTGCTCGCGTTCCTCTGGCAGGCGGCAATCGTGGCGGCACTGTACGGCGTGGTGCGGGTCAGCCAACGCCTGCTTGGTATCGCCGCCAATCGCCGCGCCGCGATGCTGTGGACGGCGGTCACCATCTGGATCGAACCCCTGCGCAGCAACTTCGACTACGGGCAGATCAACGTGTTCCTGGTGTTGGCTGTGCTGTGGGCGGTTTACACGACCCGATGGTGGTTGTCGGGACTGCTGGTCGGTGTCGCAGCGGGCGTCAAGCTCACCCCAGGGGTCGCCGGTCTCTATCTGCTGGGTGCCCGCCGGTGGTCCGCGGCTTTGTTCTCGTTCTCGGTTTTCCTGGTCACTATCGGGCTGTCGTTGTTCGTCGTCGGCGATCAGGCCCGCTACTACTTCACCGACCTGCTGGGAGACGCGCGCCGGGTGGGGCCCATCGCGACGTCGTTCAACCAGTCGTGGCGCGGCGCGATCTCGCGCATCTTGGGCTACGACGCGGGCTACGGCCCGTTAGTGCTGGCCGCGATCGTCGTGACGGCGGTCCTTGCCGTGCTGGCCTGGCGAGCGCTTGATGACGCTGACGCGCTGGGCAGGCTCCTGGTGGTCGAGTTGTTCGGGCTGCTGTTGTCGCCGATTTCCTGGACGCACCACTGGGTTTGGTTGGTCCCGCTGATGATCTGGCTAGTGCACGGTCCGCTGCGTAATCGCCTCGGCGCGAAGATATTCGGCTGGGGATGGTTGCTGCTCACGCTGATCGGCGTGCCATGGCTGCTCAGCTTCGCGCAGCCGACGATCTGGGTGATTTCCCGGCCCTGGTATCTGGCTTGGGCGGGGTTGGTCTACGTGGTGGCGACGATGGCTACCCTGGGCTGGATTGCCTCGACGCGGCGCCTACTCGCGCCGGAAAAGCCTGCCGTGGCTGCGAAACCAGATGATGTTGCCGACGGGGTCGCGGACGAAGTTTGATCTCGTGCCCACCGGTTTGCCGTTGGCGTCCAGGTCGAGTCCGTAGTCCGGCCGGTAGAAGACCAGACCCATCGGACTGGTGTCGGCTCCCGCGGTGCCGTCGCCCATGGCGCCGTCAAGTCGGCCGTCGCCAGCTCGAAAGTCGATGACCACGTGGGCGAGATCGCCGGACTCCGGGATGAATTCGGCGACGTAGCGGCCCTGGTAGGGCGCCAGCTCGGCGGGGCTGAGGTGCTGTGCGCTGGCGGGCAGATTGCCGACGTCAGCGAAGCGGCGCAGCGCCCAGTCGTCAGCGAACAGATCATTGTTAAGTGCCGCGCCACCTTCGGAATTGGTGAGCAGCGTCATCGCGAAGTTGCGCTCGGGCACCATGAAGAATCCCGACTTCTGCCCGTTCCAGGTGCCGCCGTGCTGGACAATGAGTTTGTCCTCGGCGGACGGCCGCAGCATCCACGCAACGCCCATGCCGTTGAGTTCAACTTGCAGCGTGCCACCGGCACCCGGATTGGAGCGCATCTGCTGCAGCGCTTGCGGACTCAATAGTCGGGTGCCGTTGGGCGCGGTGCCGTCGCCGAGGTGAAACCTGGCGTAGCGCAGTTGGTCTCGCACATTCGAGATCAATCCGCCGGTGGGGTTGCAGCTGCGCGGGAAGGCCCAGAAGTCGTTCTCCACAACGGGTTTGCCATCGACGACGTTGTGTGGCGTCGCCACACTCAGGCCGGTCAGTTGGTTGGAGAAGAAGTGGGTATGGCTCAGCTGCAGCGGGTCCAGAAGCAGGTTCTGCACAGCGGACTCGTAGGTCGAGCCGGCGATCACCTCGACGATCCGGCCTGCTATCGCCAAACCCGCGTTGTTGTAGGCGAATACGGTCCCGGGCGCATTGAGCTGGGGGAGCCGGGTCAGCGACGCGACGTAGCGAGCCAGCGCGTCGTCGCCGTCGCCGAAGTCCTGGACGTCGTCGCCCATCCAGCCCGAGGTGTGATTGAGCAACTGACGCACCGTTACTGTGGCGCTGACCACCGGGTCGGCGACCGCGAAGTCCGGCAAATACTTGCGCACCGGCGCGTCCAGGGTCACCTTGCCCTGGTCCACCAGTCGCATGATCGCGGTGCCAGTGAATGTCTTTGTGGTGGAACCTATCCGGAAGATAGTATCGCCGTCGACCGGTGCCGGGTGGTCGACATTGGTGACGCCGTAGCCCTTGATGTATTCCTGCCCGCCGACCCAGATCCCTACCGCCGCACCCGGAATCCCGTAGGCCTGCATGCCGGCGTTGATCTTGGCGCCGAGTTCGTTGAACGCAGCGTTGAGTCCGGCCGAAGATGGCGGTGCCGAAGAGGTTTTCGACGACGAACACGCCGGCAGAGCCAGCGCGGCCGTCCCCGCGGCAGCACTGCCCAGCAACGCCCGGCGGCTGAATGCGGTCACGGCGGACCAGGATTCACGGCGAACGGCGGCGGCAGGGTCGTCTTGACACAGCCGAGGTCGGGTTGCTGCGGGTTGTCGAAGAACGCCGCGATGACGGCGGCCCCGCACGGATCGGCGTATATCCCGTGCGCGACGCCTGGGACCGTCACCGAGATGGCATGCGGAAGGTGTTGGGCCACATATTGGCCCGAGGCCGCGCCGGTCTGTCCGTCGTAGCTGCCAGAGAGCGCCAGCGCCGGAAAAGCGGCATCACTGACGCCGCGCACCCACTCCGAGGCCTTGGGCACGTTCCACACCGCGCAGGCTTGGCGTAGGAACGGCAGTTGCGGTGCCTGGGCACGCACCGAATCGGGCAGTGCGGCGAAAGTCTGTCGGGCGGCGCGGAGTTGGTCGTCGACGGAGTCGAACGGTACCCATTCGCTGCACCAGATGCTCAGTGTCAGGCCCCAACCCATCGCCCCGACCTTGGCGGGGTTCGTCCAGGCCATCGACCATTGCTTGGCAATGCGCGTGGGGTTGCCGTGCGCGAGTTCGTCTATCGCGCCAGGCATTTCGGCGGGAAAGTGGGTCTCCAGTGGAACCATCCAGTTCAGTAGGGCACCGCCGTCGAGCACGATCTTGGTGTCGCCGACTCCTTCGACATTGACCGTCGTGGTCACCGGGTGCGCTTCGAGTTCGTTGACCAAACGGACGAAGGTATCGCCGAGGTTGGGGTAGCGCGACTGGCAGTCCGGTTGCATGGTGCAGGCGCTGATCATATTGTCGAACGCTTCCCGCGCGCTGCCCCACGTCCAACTCGGACTCGCGATCGACGGCGGCGTGGAGCCGTCGAGCACCATTGACCGGACGCTGCCGGCGTCCAACCGCGAGTAGATCAACGCCAGGTCGGTGCCGTAGGAGTGGGAGAACACATTCCACTGATTGACGTGTAAGGCGTTACGCAAGTCGATCAGGTCGTAGGCGCTCTCGGTCGAATTGAAGGCGGCCAGGTCGGCATCAGCGGCCAACCGGTCGTGGCAGCTTTTCGCGGCCGCGACGTACTCGTCGCCGGTGCTGGGCGCGTCGTAGACCAGACCTACTCGGCGGGCGAAGAACTTGTCGATCTCCGGGCAGGTCAGCGCGGGTTGAGAGGAGTGGTTGCCGCGTTGGGCGAGCAGGATCAGGTCGCGAGTGCGGTCCAGTCCAACGCCTTGGGCGAGCGGCGGATCCATGATCGCGTCCTCACCCGGACCGCCCGTGATGAAGACGATCGGGTCGGCGGCCGCAGGCTGGGTTTGCGCTGGGATGACCGCGACCGCGAGTCGCAGGGTGCGCCCGCCGGGCTTGGTGCGATTCTCCGGAACTACCAGCGTTGCGCAGTGGGCCCGCTGCAGTTCGGGCACCGGGTTTGGTACCGAGGGGCAGGGCGCTGGCTCGTACTTCGCGGGAGCGTGAGCGACGGTGGTCGGGGCGGCCGTGCCGGGTGTCGCGGGCGGGTCCGACGCATGTGTGCAGGCAGTGCCCGCGACCGCGAGCGTGACCGTAAGGGCCAACCGCAACGATCCATAGGGCGTCATCGCGGATCACCCTATCGTTGCGAACGCACCCCGGATGTGATTTTTCCCCGACGCGGCGCGGGTTAGCTTGCGACGATCCCGTCGATGTCGCGCGCCATCTCGAGGTCCTTCTCGGTGATACCACCCTCGGAATGCGTCACCAGTACGAAAGTCACGGTCCGCCAACGAATATCGATATCCGGATGGTGGTCCTTGGCTTCCGCGTGCTCACCCACTCGGCGCACGGCGTCGATGCCGGCCAAAAACGCCGGGAATTTGATGGAACGGCGCAAGGCACCGTCGACCCGCTCCCAATCGTCGAGTTCGGGCAGTGCGGCGTCTACTTGCTCATCGGTGAGAACAGCCATAACCCGACGGTATACCGTCACGCCCATGCCGACCGAGATCGTCGTCGCCGGCGCCATCATCTCCGGCGCAACGGTCCTGGTGGCGCAACGGCTTCGGCCACCAGAGTTGGCCGGGCGCTGGGAACTTCCCGGGGGCAAGGTCATGCGCGGTGAAACCGAACCCGCCGCGCTGGCCCGCGAACTGGCCGAAGAGTTGGGGCTGGCGGTCGACGACATAGTCGTTGATGAGCGCCTGGGCGTCGAGGTCGCGCTCAATGAGACCACCGCCCTGCGGGCATATCGCGTGCGCCTGCTGCGCGGCCAACCGGAGCCGCACGACCACCAAGCGCTGAGGTGGGTGACGGCCGCCGAACTGCACGAACTCGACTGGGTGCCGGCCGACCGCGCCTGGTTGCCGGACTTGGCCCGAGCTTTGCCCTGACGGATTACACAGTTCGTGTACAGCAAACATCCAGGGCCGTTGAAGGTTGCCGACGTCAACTGTTTAGTAGGGCAACTCAAACCACGCCCGCTGCCCGACTGATGACGAGGAGGTCGTCCTTGACTGTGACGCCGCAAGTCGGTGGACACCTCGAGGAACTGCTGGCACGGAGCGGGCGCTTCTTCACCCCGGGCGAGTTCTCTGCGGATTTGCGCACGGTCACCCGGCGCGGCGGCCGTGAGGGTGATGTGTTCTACCGCGACCGGTGGAGCCATGACAAAGTGGTGCGTTCCACCCATGGGGTCAACTGCACCGGGTCCTGCTCCTGGAAGATCTACGTCAAGGACGGGATCATCACCTGGGAAACCCAGCAGACCGACTATCCGTCGGTGGGTCCGGACCGGCCGGAATACGAACCGCGCGGCTGTCCTCGGGGCGCATCGTTCTCCTGGTACAGCTATTCGCCCACCCGGGTGCGCTACCCGTATGCCCGGGGGGTGCTGGTCGAGATGTACCGCGAAGCCAAGGCCCGCCTCGGTGACCCGGTGTTGGCGTGGGCCGATATCCAGGCCGATCCGCAGCGCCGGCGCCGCTATCAACAAGCCCGCGGCAAAGGCGGCCTGGTTCGGGTGAGTTGGGCCGAGGCGACCGAACTGATCGCCGCGGCCCATGTGCACACCATCAAGACCTACGGTCCGGACCGGGTAGCCGGCTTCACGCCGATACCCGCGATGTCGATGGTCAGCCACGCCGCCGGATCCCGGTTCATCGAATTGATCGGCGGCGTGATGACGTCGTTCTACGACTGGTATGCCGACCTACCGGTCGCCTCGCCGCAGGTATTCGGTGATCAGACCGACGTGCCCGAGTCCGGAGACTGGTGGGACGCCTCCTATCTCATGATGTGGGGCTCCAACGTCCCGATCACCCGCACCCCCGACGCGCACTGGATGGCAGAGGCGCGTTACCGGGGCGCCAAAGTTGTTGTGGTCAGCCCGGATTACGCCGATAACACCAAGTTCGCCGACGAGTGGATGCGTTGTGCGGCTGGCACCGATGGTGCGCTGGCGATGGCGATGGGCCACGTCATTCTCTCGGAATGCTATGTGCGCAAAGAGGTTCCATTCTTCGTCGACTATGTCCGCCGCTACACCGACCTGCCGTTCCTGATCAAGCTCGAGCGCCGCGGGGACACGCTGGTGCCGGGTAAGTTCCTGACTGCCAGCGATATCGGTGAAGAGGTCGAGAACGCGGCGTTCAAGCCGGCGCTGCTCGACGAGGTCACCAACCGTGTCGTCATTCCGCACGGCTCGCTGGGCTTCCGCTTCGGCGAGGACGGCGTCGGAAAGTGGAACCTGGACCTAGGTCCGGTGATTCCCGCATTGAGCGTCACCGGCAGCGATGGCGCGGAGCTCGTCGATTTGCCCAGCTTCGACACCGTCGATGGCCATGGCAGCACCGTGTCACGCGGTGTCCCGGTGCGCGTGGTGGGTGACTACCTGGTGTGCACAGTGTTCGACCTGATGCTGGCTCAATACGGGGTGGCACGGCCGGACCTGCCCGGCCAGTGGCCCACCGGCTATGACGATGTGACCCAGCAGAACACCCCGGCGTGGCAGGAGCCGATCACCGGCGTGCCGGCCGCACAGGCCATCCGCATCGCCAAGGAATTCGCCCGCAACGCCGAGGAGTCCGGCGGGCGGTCGATGGTCATCATGGGTGGCGGCATCTGCCACTGGTTCCACAGTGACGTGATCTACCGCTCGGTGCTGGCGCTGCTGATGCTGACCGGCTCGATGGGCCGCAACGGCGGCGGCTGGGCTCACTACGTCGGCCAGGAGAAGGTGCGCCCACTGACTGGGTGGCAGACGATGGCCAATGCCAGCGACTGGATACGTCCGCCGCGGCAGGTGCCGGGCGCGTCGTATTGGTATGCGCACACCGACCAGTGGCGCTACGACAGTTACGGCGCGGACAAGCTGACCAGCCCGGCGGGTCGTGGCCGGTTCGCCGGCCGACACACCATGGACCTGATGGCCTCGGCGACGGCGATGGGCTGGAGTCCGTTCTATCCGCAGTTCGATCGGTCCAGCCTCGACGTGGCCGACGAGGCAGCCCAAGCCGGCCGCGACGTCTCCGACTACGTCGCCGAGCAACTCGCGCAACGCAAGCTGAAACTTGCGGTCACCGATCCGGACAATCCGGTGAATTGGCCTCGGGTACTTAGCGTTTGGCGGGCGAACCTGATCGGATCGTCGGGTAAGGGCGGCGAGTACTTCCTGCGCCACCTGCTGGGCACCGACTCCAACGCACAGCCCGCCGTCGAGGATCTTCCGGAGGGCAAGCTCGATCTGATGATGTCGATCGACTTCCGGATGACGTCGACGACGTTGGTGTCTGACGTGGTGCTGCCCGCCGCGACGTGGTACGAGAAGGCCGACCTGTCCAGCACCGACATGCACCCCTACGTGCACGCGTTCAGCCCGGCTATCGACCCGCCGTGGGAAACCCGTTCGGACTTCGACGCTTTCGCATCCATCGCACGTACGTTCAGCGCGCTGGCCCACCGGCACCTGGGCACCCGTAGCGACGTGGTGTTGACCGCACTGCAGCACGACACTCCCGACGCCATGGCCTATCCCGATGGGACCGAGCGCGATTGGCTGCAATCGGGTGAGGTGCCGGTGCCGGGCAGGACGATGAGCAAGCTCACCGTGGTCGAGCGCGACTACGCCGCGACCTACGACAAGTGGGTGACGCTGGGTCCGCTCGTCGACGAGTTCGGCCTAACTATCAAGGGTTATACCGTCCACCCGTTCCGCGAGGTCAACGAGTTGGCCGCAAAGTTCGGTGTAATGAATTCCGGTGCGGCCGTTGGTCGTCCGGCGATCACCACCGCACAGAGGATGGCCGACACGATCCTCGCCCTGTCCGGCACCTGCAACGGTCGGCTTGCCGTCGAGGGTTTCCTCGAACTGGAGAAGCGCACCGGGCAGCGGCTGGCCCACCTGGCCGAAGGCAGCGAGGAACGCCGCATCACCTACGCCGACACCCAGGCGCGTCCGGTCCCGGTGATCACCAGCCCGGAATGGTCTGGCAGTGAGACCGGCGGGCGGCGCTACGCGCCCTTCACGATCAACATCGAACACTTCAAGCCGTTCCACACATTGACCGGACGGATGCATTTCTACCTCGCGCACGACTGGATCGAGGAGATGGGCGAGCAACTGCCCGTCTACCGACCGCCGTTGGACATGGCGCGGCTGTTCGATCAGCCGCAGCTCGGGCCGTCCCTGGATGGTTCCGGAGGGATCGGCCTTACCGTCCGATATCTGACGCCGCACTCGAAGTGGTCATTCCACTCCACCTATCAGGACAACCTGTACATGTTGTCACTGTCGCGTGGTGGCCCGACGATGTGGATGAGTCCGGGCGATGCGGCGAAAATCAATGTGCGCGACAATGATTGGGTTGAAGCGGTCAACGTCAACGGCATCTACGTGTGCCGGGCTATCGTTTCGCACCGGATGCCCGACGGCGTGGTGTTCGTCTACCACGTGCAGGAGCGCACCGTGGACACGCCGCGCACCGAGACCAACAACAAGCGCGGTGGCAACCACAACGCACTGACCCGGGTCCGCATCAAGCCCAGCCACCTGGCCGGCGGCTACGGGCAGCATTCCTTCGGGTTTAACTATCTGGGACCAACCGGCAATCAGCGTGACGAGGTGACCGTGGTGCGTCGCCGCAACCAGGAAGTGACGTACTGACGATGAAAGTCATGGCACAAATGGCGATGGTGATGAACCTCGACAAATGCATTGGCTGCCATACCTGTTCGGTGACCTGCAAGCAGGCCTGGACCAATCGCCCAGGAACCGAGTACGTGTGGTTCAACAACGTCGAAACCCGCCCGGGCGTGGGCTATCCGCGCACCTACGAGGATCAGGACCGGTGGCGCGGGGGATGGGTGCGCGACGAAAAGGGCCGGCTGCGGCTGCGCGACGGCGGCCGCATCCAGAAGTTGCTGCGCATCTTCGCCAATCCCAACCTGCCCACCATCTCCGACTACTACGAGCCGTGGACCTACGACTACGAGAACCTGACCCAGGCCCCGGCCGGGGACACCTTCCCGACCGCCGCGCCCAAGAGCTCGCTCACCGGCGAACCGATGAAGGTGTCGTGGGGTCCGAACTGGGACGACAATCTAGCCGGCTCAACCGAAATCGTGCCCGATGACCCGATTCTGAAAAAGGTCAGCCAGGAGGTGAAGCTCAAGCTCGAAGAGACCTTCATGTTCTACCTGCCGCGGATCTGCGAGCACTGCCTGAACCCCTCGTGTGTGGCGTCCTGCCCATCGGGCGCGATGTACAAGCGCAGCGAGGACGGCATCGTGCTGGTCGACCAGGACCGCTGCCGCGGCTGGCGCATGTGCGTGTCCGGATGTCCTTACAAGAAGGTGTATTTCAACCACAAGACCGGAAAAGCCGAGAAGTGCACCCTGTGTTATCCACGCATCGAAGTCGGGCTGCCGACGGTGTGTTCGGAAACCTGTGTGGGACGGTTGCGATACCTGGGGTTGGTGCTTTACGACGTGGACCGGGTCACGGAGGCCGCCGCCGTGGAGCGCGACGTCGATCTGTATGAGGCGCAACGCCAAATCCTGTTGGACCCCAACGACCCCGAGGTGATCGCCGGCGCGCGGGCGGAGGGAATTTCCGACGAGTGGATCGATGCCGCCCAGCGCTCGCCGGTGTATGCGTTGATCAACACCTATCGGGTGGCGCTGCCGCTGCATCCGGAATACCGCACCATGCCGATGGTTTGGTACATCCCGCCGCTGTCCCCGGTGGTCGACGCGGTCAGCCGTGAGGGACACGACGGCGAGGATCTCGGCAACCTCTTCGGTGCCCTGGACGCGTTGCGCATCCCGATCCAGTACCTGGCCGAGCTGTTCACCGCGGGTGACACCGGCGTCGTGGCGGGCGTGCTGCGGCGGCTGGCCGCGATGCGGTCCTACATGCGCGATATCAACCTGGGCCGCGAAACCCAACCACACATCGCCCATGCCGTCGGGATGACCGAAGAACAGATCTACGACATGTACCGTCTGCTGGCGATCGCGAAATACGAAGAGCGCTATGTCATTCCGACGGCCTACGCGGCGGATCTGCCGGACAAGGGGATGGCCGAGGAGACGGGATGTTCGTTGTCGTTCGAGGGTGGACCGGGCATGTACGAGTCCGGCCCGTTCGGTGGCGGCAGCGGCGCACCGGTGCCGGTCGCGGTCGAGACCTTCCACGGAATGCGTCAACGGCAGATCAACCTGCTGAACTGGGACGGCAGCGGTAAGCCCGCGAGCCTGTTCCCGAACTCAGAGCGGGTCAAGCGATGAAGCTGCGCGGCCGGGGCACAGAACGTGTGAATGTCATGCAGGACCGTCTGGTCTGGCAGGCCGTCTCGTTGCTGCTGGCTTACCCGGACGCGGAGTTGGCGCAGCGGCTCGACACCGTCGAGGCCTTGCTGGTACACATCCGCGGATCCGCAGCGGTCCTGCTGGGGCAGACAGTGGTGGAACTGCGTGCGCTCGAACCAATGGCTGCCGCAGCGCATTACGTCGAAATCTTCGATATGCGTCGACGTGCCACGATGTACCTGACGTACTGGACGGCCGGCGACACCCGCAACCGCGGTCGCGAAATGCTTGCGTTCGCAACCGCATACCGGAATGCGGGCGTCGAGCCACCGGCCAAAGAGGCGCCCGATCACCTGCCCGTGGTGCTCGAGTTCGCCGCCACCGTCGACCCGAAAGTCGGACGCACCCTGCTGGCCGAACACCGCGTGCCGATCGACGTGCTGCGCACCGCGCTGGCGGAGGCCAAGTCACCCTATGCACCCGCGGTGGTGGCGCTGTGCGACACGCTGCCGGTGACCACCGATCAGGATCTACGCCGGGCACAGCGCCTCGCCGATGCCGGTCCGCCCGCGGAATCTGTTGGTCTACAACCATTTACCTTGACAGTTCCACCCAGGCGAGGCACGGCATGAAGCTGATCGAGATCTTCTGGGACGACATTCCCTACGTCGTGCTGGCCGTTGTCGTCGTGGGCACCTGGTGGCGCTACCGCTACGACAAGTTCGGCTGGACGACACGCTCGTCGCAGATCTACGAGTCGCGGCTGTTGTCGATCGCAAACCCGTTGTTTCACTTCGGCAGTCTGGCCGTAATCATGGGTCATGTTGGGGGACTGCTGGTTCCGGAATCGTGGACCCGGGCGATTGGGATGAAAGACCATCTCTACCATCTGCAGGCGTTGTGGCTGGGCATACCCGCCGGCGCGGCCACCCTGTTGGGCATCAGCCTGTTGATCTACCGGCGGCGCTCCCACGAAGCCGTGTCGAAGGCCACCACCCGCAACGACATGTTGATGTATGTAGTGCTGACGTGTGCGCTGGTGGCCGGGATGAGTTGCACCCTGATGGGCGCCACACACTTCGGGGAATTGCACGACTACCGGCAGAAGGTGTCGGTCTGGTTCCGGTCGATCTGGATCCTCGACCCACGCGGGGACCTGATGGCCCACGCCGCGCTGGTCTACCAGATACACGTCTTCATTGCGCTGATGTTGTTCGCGCTGTGGCCGTTCACCCGGCTGGTGCACGCCTTCAGCGCGCCGTTCGCCTACCTGTTCAGGCCCTACATCGTCTACCGCAGCCGCGACGTGGCAGACAAGCACCAGTTGGTCGGGTCGGCCCCGCGCCGCCGCGGCTGGTGAGGCCTGGTAATAGGTGTTGATTCTGCGCTGGCGGTGGACGCTACTCGCACTTTTTCGCCGTAGCCGCAGAGTCAATCCGGGTGCGATGCGACATCGGCGCCGCATGCCTCAGTTCGCCTTTGACCGGCCCTCACTGCCACAATCACCGACGTGCCATTCCGCAATGTCGCCATCGTCGCGCACGTCGACCACGGCAAAACAACCCTGGTAGACGCGATGCTGCGGCAGTCCGGCGCCCTGCACGAGCGCGGTGACCTGCAGGAACGCGTCATGGACAGCGGCGACCTGGAGCGGGAAAAGGGCATCACCATCCTTGCCAAGAACACCGCGGTACACCGTCACAACCCCGACGGGACCGTCACAGTAATAAATGTCATAGACACTCCGGGCCACGCCGACTTCGGCGGCGAGGTAGAGCGTGGGCTGTCCATGGTGGACGGGGTGCTGCTGCTGGTCGACGCGTCCGAGGGCCCGCTGCCGCAGACCCGCTTCGTGCTGCGCAAGGCGCTGACCGCGCACCTGCCGGTAATCCTCGTCGTCAACAAGACCGATCGCCCCGACGCCCGCATCACCGAAGTCGTCGATGCCAGCCACGACCTGTTGCTCGATGTCGCCTCCGATCTGGACGACGAAGCCGCCAAGGCGGCCGAGCATGCGCTGGGACTGCCGACGCTGTATGCGTCCGGGCGCGCCGGCATCGCCAGCACCACTCAACCCGCCGACGGCCAGGCGCCGGACGGCGACAACCTCGACCCGCTGTTCGAGGTGCTGATGGAGCACATCCCGGCTCCGTCGGGCGATCCAGAGGCGCCGCTGCAGGCGTTGGTCACCAACCTGGACGCGTCGGCCTTCCTCGGCCGGCTCGCACTGATCCGCATCTACAACGGCAAGCTGCGCAAGGGCCAGCAGGTGGCGTGGATGCGGGAGGTGGACGGGGTGCCCGTCATCACCAACGCCAAGATCACCGAGTTGTTGGCCACCGAGGGAGTCGAGCGCAGCGCGACGGACGAGGCGATAGCAGGAGACATCGTCGCGGTCGCCGGGCTGCCGGAGATCATGATCGGTGACACGCTGGCCGACCCCGACCACGCTCATGCGCTGCCGCGTATCCACGTCGACGAGCCGGCCATCTCGGTCACCATCGGCACCAACACCTCCCCGCTGGCCGGGAAGGTGTCCGGGCACAAGCTGACCGCACGCATGGTCCGCAGCCGGCTGGACACCGAACTGGTGGGCAACGTGTCCATCCGCGTCGTCGACATCGGCCGTCCCGACGCGTGGGAGGTGCAGGGCCGCGGCGAGCTCGCGCTGGCCGTGCTCGTCGAGACCATGCGTCGCGAAGGATTCGAACTCACCGTCGGCAAGCCGCAGGTGGTCACTCGCACCATCGACGGCAAGCTGCACGAGCCGTTCGAGGCGATGACCATCGACTGCCCCGAGGAGTTCGTCGGCGCCATCACCCAGCTGATGGCCGGCCGCAAGGGCCGGATGGAGGAGATGACTAACCATGCCGCCGGATGGGTTCGGATGGACTTCATCGTGCCCAGCCGCGGTCTGATCGGCTTCCGGACCGACTTCCTTACTCTCACCCGGGGCACCGGCATCGCCAACGCCGTGTTCGACGGCTACCGGCCGTGGGCGGGGGAGATCAGGGCCCGGCACACCGGCTCGCTGGTGTCGGACCGCACCGGGGTCATCACGCCGTTCGCGCTGTTGCAGCTCGCCGACCGCGGCCAGTTCTTCGTCGAGCCCGGCCAGGACACCTACGAGGGCATGGTGGTGGGGATCAACCCGCGCCCCGAGGACCTCGACATCAACGTCACCCGGGAAAAGAAACTGACCAACATGCGCTCGTCGACCGCCGATGTCATGGAGACGCTGGCCAAATCGCTGGAACTCGACCTGGAACAGGCCATGGAGTTCTGCGCGGCCGACGAGTGCGTCGAGGTGACACCCGAGATCGTCCGCGTCCGCAAGGTGGAGTTGGACGCCACCTCCCGCGCCCGCAGCCGTTCCCGCGCCAAGGCTCGGGGTTAGTTTGGCCGCGCGTCGGGCGCTCGCGAGCCTGCCCGGCAAACGCCTCGATACCCTGATGGGCGTGCTGCATCGGGCCCGCCACGTGTTGCTGGCGCTTGGCGTGCTCGTCGCGGCCATCGGCCTGGTGCTGTCGGGCTGCACGGTAAGTCCGCCGCCCGCGCCGCAGAGCACCGACACACCGCACAGCACGCCCCCGCCGCCGCAGCGCCCGACCCAGATCATCATGGGTATCGACTCGATCGGGGCGGGATTCAATCCGCACCTGCTGTCGGACCTGTCCTCGGTGAACGCGGCAATCAGCGCACTGGTGTTACCGAGTGCGTTTCGGCCGGTCCCTGATCCCAATTCGGCGACTGGGTCCCGCTGGGAAATGGACCCGACGCTGCTGGTGTCGGCCGAGGTGACCAGTGAGAACCCGTTCACCGTGACCTACAAGATCCGGCCGGAGGCGCAGTGGACGGACAACGCGCCGATCGCCGCTGACGACTTCTGGTATCTGTGGCAGCAGATGGCCACCCAGCCCGGCGTGGTCGATCCGGCCGGCTATGACCTGATCACCTCGGTCCAATCGCTGGAGGGCGGCAAGCAGGCCGTCGTCACGTTCGCACAGCCCTACCCGGCCTGGCGTGAGTTGTTCTACAACCTGCTGCCCGCGCACATCGTCAAAGACGTGCCCGGCGGGTTTGCGGCCGGGCTCGCCCGCGCGCTGCCCGTCACCGGCGGGCAGTTCCGGGTGGAGAACATCGACCCACAGCGCGACGAGATCCTGATCGCCCGCAACGACCGCTACTGGGGCCCACCCGCCAAACCTGGGTTGATCCAGTTCCGTCGGGCCGGCGCCCCGGCCGCCCTGGCCGATTCGGTGCGCAACGGCGATACCCAGGTGGCGCAGGTGCACGGTGGTTCGGCCGCGTTCGCCCAGCTTTCGGCGATTCCCGACGTGCGGACCGCCCGGATCGTGACGCCGCGGGTCATGCAGCTGACGCTGCGGGCCAACGAGCCCAAGCTGGCCGATGCTCAGGTCCGCAAGGCGATCCTGGGGCTCGTCGACGTCGACCTGCTGGCCGCCGTGGGGGCGGGCAGTGACAACACCGTCACCCTGGCCCAAGCGCAGATCCGCTCACCCAGCGACCCGGGTTACGTGCCGACCGCGCCGCCCGCGCTGAGCAGAACGGCCGCGCTGGGACTGTTGGAGGCGTCCGGCTACCAGATCGAAAGCAGCACATCGGTCTCCCCGACACCCGCCGGAACCACCACCACGCCAGTCAGCACCGGCCCACCGGAAGTGATCCACGGCCAGGTGAGCAAGGACGGCAAGCAGCTGACGCTGGTCATCGGGGTCGCCGCGAACGACCCGACCTCGGTGGCCGTCGCCAACACCGCCGCCGACCAGTTGCGTAACGTCGGCATCGCAGCGAGCGTGCTCGCGCTGGATCCGGTGACGCTGTACCGCGACGCGCTGAAAAATCATCAGGTAGACGCGCTGGTCGGCTGGCATCAGGCCGGCGGAAACCTGGCGACGTCGTTGGCTTCGAGGTTCGGGTGTCCCGCGCTGCAAGCGAGCCTGCAAACGACTGAGGTCCCGACACCCAGCACTCCGACGACCACGTCGTCGACCACCGCTGGGCCCGCAGGCAGCACGACGCAAGCCGCACCGTCGACCGCGTCGCCGCCGCCGACTCCCACTCGGCCGCCGGAGCCCGGCGCGCTGGTCAAGGCGCCGTCAAACCTCACCGGCATCTGCGATCGCAGCATCCAGTCCAACATCGACGCCGCACTCGCCGGCACCAAGAGCATCAACGACGTAATCACCGCGGTGGAGCCGAGACTGTGGAATATGTCGACCGTGCTGCCCATCCTGCAGGACACCACGATCGTTGCCGCCGGCCCGAGCGTTCAGAACGTCAGCCTGACCGGCGCAGTGCCGGTCGGCATCGTCGGCGATGCTGGCCATTGGGTCAAAATCGGTCAATAGGTTCGAATTCTGCAGCCTCGCAGACTATTACGGACTGATTTCGCGGCTTTTCCGGACCCACCGCGCCAGCGTGCCGGGCAGTCATTGGGCTTGTGACAAATTGTTATGAAAATCCAGGTTTGGAAATCGCTTGTGCGGTCAACCCCCGCGATACGCTCAAGCGGGGGTGGGCACCTGCTCGGGCCGGGGTAGCCAGCACTGGTCATGCGGGTAAGGGGTCCGAGATGTCATTTGTATTTGTTGAACCGCAGCTAATGGCAGCGTTCGCAACGAATCTGTCCAATATCGGTTCGGCGGTCAGCGCTGCCAATGCGGCAGCCGCTTCGTCGACAACCGGCGTGCTTGCCGCGGCGGCCGACGAAGTCTCGGCGGGCATAGCCGCCCTGTTCTCCGAGAATGCGGCGGGGTATCAGCGCATCAGCGCGCAGGTCGCTGCATCCTATGAACAGTTCATCTCAGCGGTCGGCGCCGGCGCCAATGCCTACGCGGCGGCCGAGTCGGCTACCGCGCAGACCTTGGCGAATGGTCTTGCCGCACCGGCCTTGTCGATCGAGGGATTCGGTGAGGCATATGCCGGCTTCACGGCCAACCTGGTCAACGCGGAAGTGGCGTTCAACCAGAACCTGGTCGGTGCCCAAGTCGCGTTGCGACAGGCCATTTTTGGCAGCGGCAACGCGCTGTCCGGCGCGGTCGATGCTGGACTCAACGTTTTCAACTCCTTCGTGGGCGGCGGCCAGCAGGCGGTCAATCTGCTACTCGGAGCGCAGGTTCCGGCGGACTTCAATGCGAGTTTCACCATCAACAGCGCCCTGGATGCCAACGCCGGACTGGGCGGTCTCACCGGCGCGTTCAGCGGCGGATTCTCCGGGCTGGGAGCGCAGCTCAACGCCGCGCTGTCGGGCAATCTCGGCGCAGCGCTGCCGGACCTGAACGGATTCGTGGTCGCGGGTAATCAACTGATAGCCAACGCAAATGCGGGTCTGGCTGCCCTCAGCCAGACCGGTGGCAACCTGGCGAGCAGCTTGAATGCGAGTCTGGCCAATTTTGCGCAAACCGGCGGGTCGCTGGCCGGCAACTTCAATGCGGCACTGTCGGGGCTCGGCTTCGACGTGAACCTGCCGAACCTCACCGGCGCCTTCGGTGCGAATCTGCCTGCATTGGTGGGCAATTTCAACACCGCGCTGAATGCGGGGCTGTCCGGGTTGGAGACGCAGCTCGGTGCCGCCCTGAACGGAGCGTTGTCAGGAAACCTGACTGCCGGGCTACCAAACTTGGCCGCGCTGACGCAGACTGGCGCCACATTGGCGGGCAATTTCAACACCGCTTTGAATGCCGCGCTGTCCGGCCTGGCCGGCGGCTTCGGACTGAGCCTGCCTGCCTTGGTCGCCAACTTCACCGGTGGCCTGCCGGGACTGAGCACGCAACTCAGCACTGCCCTCAACGCCGCCCTGTCGGGCAACTTCGCTGGCGGGCTGTCCGGCCTTCCCGGCTTGCAGACCCTGACAGCCAATTTCAATGCTGCGCTGTCGGATCTCACCGGTGGCCTCAACGTGAACCTCCCCGGCCTGGCCGGTAATTTGAGTGCCGACCTCACCGGCCTGAATGCTCGACTCAACGCTGCGGTCAACGCCAGCTTGAATGGTGACTTCACCGGCATAAATGCGTTGGTGGACGAGGCATTTGGATTGCCGACCCTCGCGGTGGACCAGGCTGGGGCTCTGCAGGCCGGGCTGCTGACCAACTTCGTCAACGGGCAGTTGGCTTTCAACCAGAACCTGGTCGCTGGTGAACTGGCTCTGCAGCAAGCTCTGTTCGGCAGCACCAACGCCTTCAACGGCGCCATCAACCACGGCTTCAACGCCGTGAACCTATTGGTAGGCACCGGCGAACAGCTGGCCAACGTGGCGCTGGGTGCGGAGATGCCCGCAGACTTCACCACCAGCCTCGTCATCGGCAGCTCGCTGGAAACCGGCATCCCGACCGGCGGTCTGCTCGGCGCGGTGGAGCAGGTGTTGCTGGTCAACAGTGCGCTCACCGGCGACACGTCGCTGCTGACCCAATTCGGTGATCTCAGAGCGGCTTTGACCGGCAACCTGGTCAGCGGCCAGCTGGCGTTCAACGAACAACTTCTCGCCAACGAGATCGGGTTGCAGCTAGCCCTGTCCGGTACCAGCAGCCCACTCAACGGTGCGTTGAACAACTTCGGCAACATGATCAACTTCGCGGTCGGCGCGGGCCAGCAGACGGTCAACGTCCTGTTGGGCGCAGAGATGCCGGCCGACTTCTTCGGCAGCCTCGAACTCAACGGCGCCGGAGACATCTTCGGAGGGTTGCAGGGCGGGGGTCTGCTCCGCGCCTTCGAGGAGAAGTGGCTGTTCGACGCGGCACTGCTGAGCCTTTTCACCGTCCCGATTCAGTCGGTCCTCACCGGCGACCTGCCGAACCTGCTGACCGACTTGGGCGCGGCCCTGACCGGCGGCGTCAACGGCGGCGTCACCGGCACCGTCACGGTCGAGGGAGAGATCGGCGACTAGGCTGCGCGAACGCAGTAGCCGCTGGGCGAACTGCGGCAAAATTCTCCAACGCGGTTCATAGAAAAGCCCCACGCGACACCGGCGGTCTCGCTACGCTCGGACCGTCGCAACTTAGCGAGTCAGTTCGCGCCTGGCCGGGGGGCCGCATGGCGTGGCGCTGAGGATAAGACGCGGGATAAGACGTGGGGAGTACGTGATGTCCTTTTTGACGACGGCACCGGAGTTTGTCGCCTCGGCCGCGATGGACCTGGCCGGTATCCGGTCGGTGATCGGTGCGGCTAACGAGGCGGTGGCCGCGACGACGACGGCGGTACTACCGGCGGGTGCCGACGAGATTTCAGCTGCGGTCGCGCAATTGTTCGGCGCGCACGGCCAGGCATATCAGGCGCTCAGTGCCCAAGCCGCGCAATTCCACGAGCAGTTCGTGCAGATTATGAGATCGGCTGCCGGTGCGTATGCCGGCGCGGAGGCCGCCAATGTCGCACCGCTGCAAGCGCTTGCGGCCGCAGGGACCCCGCTACAGCAGTTGGAACAGATGCAGGTCGAGTTCAACACGAATCTGGTGGCCAACGAATTAGCCTTCAACAAAGCGCTATTGACCAACGAGGTGGCCCTGGAGCGGCAGTTCTTCGGCACCGACAGTGCCCTCAACGGTGTGCTCAACCGTGCCTTCAACACCGGAAACCTGTTCGTAGGTACCGGCCAGCAGGCGGTGAACCTTTTCTTCGGTGCGCCGGTGCCGGCCAACTTCACTTCCAGCCTGTTGCTCGGTTCCGGAGCGCAAGCGTTTAATGGCGGCCAAATCGGTGGTCTGGTAGGTGCTTTCGATCAAAGTCTGATGGTTCCGGGCAATCTGCTCGGCCTGGCCGGCGTCAACGTGCCGGGACTGCCGGCCGATCCGTTCCGGCAGCTGGAACAGATGCAGATCGGATTCAACACCAGCCTGGTGAACAACCAAATGGCGTTCAATCAGGCACTGGTGACCAACGAGATTGCGCTGGAACGGCAGTTCTTCGGCACCGACAGTGCGCTCAACGGGGTGCTGAACCGTAGTTTCAACGCGGGGAACCTGTTGCTCGGCACCGGTCAGCAGGCGGTGGATCTGTTCTTCGGTGCGCCGGTGCCGACCAACTTCACGTCCAACTTGCTGCTCGGTTCCGGAGCGCAAACCTTCAATGGCGGCGAAATCGGCGGCCTGGTAGGCGCTTTCGACCAGGGTCTGATGGCGGGCGTGGACGCCGTCGGCCTGGTCACCGAGCCGTTTACCGCCTGAGCAGACTGGGCGCTTCGTCAATCAGCTTGTGTCGAAGCATCTTTCGGCGGTATAACGGCGTCGACAATGTCCGACAGTTCCCGTCGGCTCGGCGCTGTGCCATAGAGCATGAATTGCTGGTTGATCAACGCGGGACCGATGCGCGCCGTCAGCGGGGTCAGTGCGGCGGCATCGATGTCGCCGTCACGGACCGCGGATTGCAGGATCGACTCGATGAGCTTCATGCGCGGCAGCACGATCGCGTCGGCGAAGATTGCCCGCAGTTCGGGTTCGTGCAGCAGTTGGCTGATGATTTCCAGACCGGGGAAGTCGGTCTTACCGGCCAACACGTCACGATGAGCAGCGAACACGGTCAGCAGATTCTCCCGAGCCGAACGGCCGGGACGCGGCTCGGGCAAGGGCGGAACCGTGTGCGTCATTGCCGCTAGCACCAAGTCGTGCTTACTGGCCCAGCGGCGGTACAGCGCGGCCTTGCCGGTATGGGCGCGCGCCGCAATCCCTTCCATCGTCAGACCGCCGTAACCCACCGAGGTCAGCTCGGCCAAGGTCGCCGCATAAAGTGCCCGTTCGAGCACCTCGCCACGCCGGCGGCTGCGGCCGGTGCTCGACTTGACGTGAGCGGCCTGCGTCATTTTTTGATAGTAGCCGCTGGCGTTCCTATCGGTCACGGTAATGTGCGTCCATGCCAGAGACGCCGCGGCTAATGTTCGTACACGCGCACCCCGATGACGAGAGTCTGACCAACGGTGCCACCATCGCCCACTACACAGCACGCGGCGCCCAGGTCCACGTCGTCACCTGCACCCTCGGTGAGGAGGGCGAGGTGATCGGCGACCGGTGGGCTCAACTAGCGGTCGATCACGCGGATCAACTCGGCGGCTACCGCATCGGCGAACTCACCCGGGCGCTGCACGCGCTGGGCGTCAACGGACCCATCTACCTCGGGGGCGCCGGACGCTGGCGCGACTCCGGCATGGTTGGCTCCGCCCCTGGTCCTGGGTCGCGCGGCCGCACGCGCTTCGTCGATGCCGACGAACGGGAAGCCGTCGGCGCGCTGGTGGCCCTCATCCGCGAACTGCGCCCGCACGTGGTGGTGACCTACGACCCCGACGGCGGCTACGGCCATCCCGACCACATCCATACCCACGTCATCACGACAGCCGCGGTGGCCGCCGCGGGGACCGCCCACTACCCGGGCGAACCGTGGACAGTACCGAAGTTCTATTGGACGGTGCTGGGCAAAGATGCCGTAGCGGCTGGCCTGCGCTCGTTGGTTCCTGAAGACCTACGGCCGGAATGGTTCCTGCCGCCGGCCGAGATCCCGTTCAGCTACCCCAACGAAAGCATCACCGCCGTCGTGGAAGCCGATGCCGACGCGCATGCTGCCAAGGTCGCCGCTCTGGCCGCACATTCCACCCAGCTCACCGTTGGCGCGACCGGAAGGGCCTGCGCCCTGTCGAATAACCTGGCATTGCCGATCTTGGCGGACGAGCACTACGTGTTGATCGTCGGCGATGCCGGCGACCGCGACGAGCGCGGATGGGAAACGGATCTGCTTGCCGGTCTGGGCATCACGGGTTCGGGCAACTAGGCTTCAAATCAGGCCGCCTCGGAATTGGAGGAACTCGCATGGACCCCGACCTGGACCCGAACTTGCAGCACTGGCAGGACCGGCTCGACAACTTCCAGTGGGTACTCGGTTCGATCCTCTCGCAGATCGACAGCGTTCCAACCTGACCGATACCGAGCCGCGCGTCGTCTTCAGTGAGGAGAGCGGCGCGACAGATCCCGCAATCCGTTTTGTTGTCCTGGCGCTATTAGCCGTTGACGGCGTTCTTTCCGCCCTAGCCGGCGCGTTGTTGCTGCCCGCCTATATCGGTTCGATTCCCTTCCCGGTGAGCGCGTTGGTCAGCGGGCTGGTCAACGCGGCCCTGGTGTGGGCGGCGAGTCGATGGACGTCGTCTACGCGAGTGGCCGCGTTGCCGCTGTGGACATGGTTGCTCACGGTCGCCGCGATGACGCTGGGCGGACCCGGCGACGACATCATCTTCGGCGGCCGCGGCGTGATGGCCTACGGGGTCCTGCTGCTGATCGTGCTCGGCGTGGCGCCCCCAGTGTGGGTGCTGTTGCGCCGTAAAGCCCGTTCCTGACCGGGGGACTTACGGCAGCGGCGGCAGTGGCGGCAGCGGCGGGAAGAAGCTCAGGAACCAGTAGATCTCGGTGTTGATGAACTGGTTGATCGACGCGGTGGTGGTGGCCCAGAAGTTGCTCAGGCCCTGGCTGAAGGTGACCGTGCCGCTCAGCCAGTCCAGGATGTTGAACAGGCCGCTTTGCACCATCGGCTCGAACAGGTAGTAGAAGAAGTTGATCTGCGGCGCCAAGATGCCGACGTAAGGTAGCCAGCCCGCGGCGTAAGCGGCCAGATTGAAGCCGTACGCCACGTACGGCTCGACCGCGAGATAGAAGTTCTCGATGGCCGTCGCCCAGGAAACGGGGAGGACCGCTGCCGGCGCCGCCTCAGCGGCCAACGGCCCAAGCAAAGCGCTGGTGGCGGCCACGCCGCTGGCCCCACCCGTCGGCGTCAACCCCAACAGGGCACCGGGCGCGCCGAACGCGGTTTGCACCTGCGTCGCGGCTCTTGCGGCGATGGCGGCCACGTCGGGCGCCGACGGCCCGATCAACGGGTGGCCGAGCAGCTGCTGGGCGGGTGCGTTAACCGCGTTCACCAGGGCCTGCGCCGCACCGCGCTCGGCCGAGGTGTAAGCCCCCGCTCCCGCGCCCAGGACTTGCACGAACTTGTCGTGAAACGCCGATATCTGGGCGCTGAGCTGCTGATATCCGCGGGCGTGCGACGAGAACAGGGCCGCGACCTGAGCCGAAACCTGGTCTGCGGCCGCCGCGACCACCCCGGTAGTGGGCAACGCTGCGGCGGCGTTGGCCGTGTTGATCTCCGAGCCGATGCCAGCAATGTCGGAAGCCGCCGCAGCCAGCGCTTCCGGCGCCGCGTGCAAAAACGACATTCCGCTCACCCCCTACTGGATATCGCGATGGTATCGCGATCCTGGACTGTTCATGGTGGAGTCGGCCGAAATGGGCGCTCATCGGGCACGCTGGTCAGTCGCGTGCCGGCGGTTCCCTGCCGCTACTGTTGCCGATATGGCAGCAGTGCCCAGTTCTCTCCCCGGGTGGAACGCGCGGATGAAAACAGAGCGCAGGGAAGTTACATCAACGTGCCGCTGATTCCAGAGCCGACCGCTCTGCCTAGCCCAACCGTGCCGCCGCCCCGGACGCACGCCCGGACCAGCAACTCCGCGCTGCGCAGGGTGCTACGACGGGCGCGAGACGGCGTGGTGCTCAACCTCGACGAGGCCGCCGTCGCGCTGACCGCACGCGGTGACGACCTGGCCGAGTTGTGCGAGAGCGCGGCGCGGGTGCGGGATGCGGGCCTGGAGTCCGCCGGCCGACGCGGCCCGCACGGCCGGTTGCCGATCAGCTACTCACGCAAGGTTTTCCTGCCGGTGACCCATCTGTGCCGGGACAACTGTCACTACTGCACATTCGTCACTGTCCCGGGCAAGCTGCGGGCCCAGGGCGTGGGCATGTACATGGAGCCCGACGAGATTCTCGACGTCGCCCGGCGCGGCGCCGAACTTGGTTGCAAGGAAGCGTTATTCACTCTCGGCGACCGCCCAGAGGAGCGCTGGCCGGAAGCCCGCGACTGGCTCGACGAGCGCGGCTACGACTCGACCCTGTCCTACGTGCGGGCGATGGCGATCCGTGTCCTCGAGGACACCGGCCTGTTGCCCCACTTGAATCCGGGCGTGATGACCTGGTCGGAGATGTCGCGGCTCAAGCCGGTGTCGCCGTCGATGGGCATGATGCTCGAGACCACCTCACGGCGGTTGTTCGAGACCAAAGGGCTTGCGCACTACGGCAGTCCGGACAAGGACCCGGCGGTGCGACTGCGGGCGCTGACCGACGCCGGCCGGCTGTCCATCCCGTTCACCACCGGCTTGTTGGTCGGCATCGGTGAGACATTGGCCGAACGGGCCGACACACTGCACGCGATCCGCAAGTCGCACAAGGAGTTCGGGCACATCCAGGAAGTGATCGTGCAGAATTTCCGGGCCAAGCAGCACACCGCCATGGCCGCCGTCCCCGATGCCGGTATCGAGGACTACCTGGCGACGGTGGCGGTGGCTCGCCTGGTGCTGGGGCCCGGCATGCGTATCCAGGCCCCGCCGAACCTGGTGTCGCGCGACGAATGTCTGGCACTGGTGGCCGCCGGTGTCGACGACTGGGGTGGCGTCTCGCCGCTCACGCCCGATCACGTCAACCCGGAGCGGCCCTGGCCCGCTTTGGACGACTTGGCCGCCGTCACCGCCGAGGCCGGCTACGACCTGGTGCAGCGGTTGACCGCGCAGCCCAAGTATGTGCAGGCCGGAGCGGCCTGGATCGATCCGAGGGTGCGCGGACATGTTGTGGCCCTTGCCGATCCGGCTACCGGCTTTGCCCGCGACGTGACCCCCGCGGGCATGCCGTGGCAGGAGCCCGACGAGGTGGCCTCTTCCGGACGGGTGGACCTGGGCGCCACCATCGACACCGAAGGGCGCAACACCGAGACCCGCAGCGACCTCGACAGCGCCTTCGGCGACTGGGAATCCATCCGCTCGCGGGTGCACGAGTTGGGGTCACGAGCGCCAGAGCGCCTAGACACCGACGTGCTGGCCGCGTTGCGCTCGGCCGAACGGGACCCGGGCGGTTGCACCGACGACGAGTACCTGGCTCTTGCCACGGCCGATGGTCCCGCATTGGAAGCGGTTGTCGCGCTGGCGGATTCGCTACGTCGCGAGGTGGTCGGCGATGACGTGACCTTCGTGGTGAACCGCAACATCAACTTCACCAACATCTGCTACACGGGTTGCCGGTTCTGTGCGTTCGCGCAGCGCAAGGGCGACGCCGACGCGTACTCGCTGTCGGCCGACGAGGTGGCCGACCGGGCCTGGGAAGCGCACGTCGCCGGGGCCACCGAAATCTGCATGCAAGGCGGCATCGACCCGGAGTTGCCGGTAACCGGCTACGCCGATTTGGTGCGCGCGGTCAAGGCGCGCGTCCCGTCGATGCACGTGCACGCGTTCTCACCGATGGAGATCGCCAACGGCGTGACGAAAAGCGGGCTGAGTGTTAGGGAGTGGCTGATCGGCCTGCGTGAGGCCGGATTGGACACAATTCCCGGCACGGCCGCGGAGATTCTGGACGACGAGGTGCGCTGGGTGCTCACCAAGGGCAAGCTGCCGACGTCGCTGTGGGTTGAGATCGTCACCACCGCGCACGAGGTGGGGCTGCGGTCGTCGTCGACGATGATGTACGGCCACGTCGACAGCCCGAAGCACTGGGTGGGGCATCTGAACGTGCTGCGCGGCATCCAGGACCGGACCGGCGGGTTCACCGAGTTCGTGCCGTTGCCGTTCGTGCACCAGAATTCGCCGTTGTATCTGGCCGGTGCCGCACGCCCCGGACCCACCCACCGCGACAACCGGGCGGTACATGCCCTGGCGCGAATCATGCTGCACGGCCGCATCTCCCACATCCAGACCAGCTGGGTCAAGCTCGGTGTGGAACGCACCCAGGTGATGCTCAACGGTGGCGCCAACGATCTGGGCGGCACGTTGATGGAGGAAACGATCTCGCGAATGGCCGGTTCTGAACACGGGTCGGCCAAGTCGGTGGCCGAGTTGGCCGCTATCGCCGAGGGAATAGGCCGCCCCGCGCGTCAGCGCACCACCACGTACGCGTCACTGGCCGCCTAAAACCACGAGCGCAACGCCAGCGCGATCCGCACGGATCACGCCGCGGCGTTGCGCTCGCGGCTTAGGAAAAAACTCAGTAGTTGTTGCAGGTGTCGGCGACAACTTCGAGATCGTGGACGTACTGCTGGGCGCCCTGGATCGCGGAAAGCTGTGCGGCGATCTGACGACGACCGGCCGGACCCGAGCTGAGGAACTGGTTCAGCTTCGCGATCGCGATCGGGTTTGCGTTGATCTGCGCGGCCGCGGCCGGGTCGACTGCGTTCAGCGCTGCCATGACCTGACCGTAGTTGCAAGTCGTGTTGATCGCCGCGTCCAGCGGGTCTGCAGACGCGACACCCGCGCCGAGGCTCAATGACAGTGCGGCGGCGCCGGTCGCGACACCAATTCCGATAAGAGACAACCTCATGTTTGGACACCTTCCCCAAAATTTGCACCGCCGAATGCGGCGGCGACGACATTGCCCAGCGGTTGCCGTCTCCGACAAAGGTTACCAGGCCCCCTGGACGTGCTTCTATCGAAATTGATATCGCCGAACCAGCCGCGGGCGTAACAATTCCCAGCTCAGAGGCTTGGCAAACGTGGTTTCGCGGTGAGCGAAATCCGCAAGCTCACCACCAAAACTTAGCGCGGTCTTAAGCCCTTCACAGTTTTGACGCTAGCTCGGTGCCTTGTTTGATTGCGCGTTTGGCGTCCAACTCGGCGGCGAATGCGGCCCCGCCGATCAGATGCGGAGCGATGCCGATTCGACGCAGTTCGTCCTGAAGTTCGCGCACCGATTCCTGGCCGGCGCACACCACGATGGTGTCGACCGCGAGCAGCTGCGGTCTGGCTCGGTTGCGGCCGTAACTGATGTGCAGTCCCTCGTCGGTGATCCGCTCGTAGTTGACCCCGGACAGCTGGTGAACGCCCTTGGCTTTGAGCGACGCCCGGTGTACCCATCCGGTGGTCTTGCCCAACCGCTTGCCTTGGGGCCCCTCGGTGCGCTGCAGCAGGTACACCTGCCGAGCCGGCGGCGCGGGCACGGCGGTGGTGAGCGCGCCGCGGGCTTCCGGAGCGGCCTGGTGCGGGTCCAGAACGCCCCATTCGGCCTTCCAGTCCTTGAGGTTCAGCGTCGGAGACTGATCGGTGACCAGCAGTTCGCAGACGTCGAACCCAATGCCGCCCGCGCCGATGACGGCGACGCTCTTGCCGATCGGTTTGGCGCCGGTGATCGCCTCGGCATAGCTCAACACCTTGGCGTGCTCGATGCCCGGGATCGTCGGCAGGCGCGGATGCACCCCGGTGGCCAGCACGATGTCATCGAAGTCGGCGGACCCGGCGAGATCCTGGGCGCTGGCCTGGATCCCCAGCCGGACGTCGACGCCAAGCTTGGCCAGCATCGTCGAGAAATACCGGATGGTTTCGTTGAACTCCTCTTTACCGGGGATGCGGCGGGCCAGGTCGAACTGGCCGCCGACGTAGTCGTTGGCCTCGAACAGCGTGACCCGGTGACCGCGTTGTGCGGCGCTGACCGCGGTGGCAAGTCCGGCCGGGCCGGCGCCGACCACTGCCACCGTTCGGGCCCGCTGGGTAGGTGACAACACCAAGGTCGTTTCGCGACCGGCCCGCGGATTGAGCAGACACGACACCATTTTCTTGGCGAACGCATGGTCCAGACACGCTTGATTGCACGCGATGCAGGTGTTGATCTCGTCGGCACGGTCGGCCCCGGCCTTGAGCACCCACTCCGGGTCGCTCAACAACGGGCGGGCCATCGAGATCAGCCGAACCTGGGTGTCGGTGAGAATCTGTTCGGCGGCCTGGGGCATGTTGATCCGGTTGGAGGCCACCACCGGAATGCTGACGGCTTCGGCCAGCGCGCCGCTGACCTCGACGAAGGCGCTGTTGGGTACCGATGTCACGATCGTTGGCACCCTGGCCTCGTGCCAGCCGAATCCGGAATTGATGAGGGTGGCGCCGGCGGCCTCCACTTCGGTTGCCAGCCTGACGGTTTCGTCCCAACTCTGACCGTTTTCGACGTAGTCGGCCATCGACATCCGGTAGCAGATAATGAAATTCGACCCGACCGCCGCGCGAGTACGCCGCACGATCTCGACCGGGAATCGGCGCCGGTTGGCGGCGGTGCCGCCCCAGGAGTCGGTGCGTTTGTTGGTGCGCGGCGCGAGGAATTGGTTGATCAAATAGCCTTCGCTGCCCATGATTTCGACGCCGTCGTAGCCCGCCTCCTGGGCCAGTTGCGCGCACCGGACGAAATCGGTGATGGTTGATTCGACGCCGCGGCCGGTCAGCGCGCGGGGTCGAAACGGGTTGATGGGTGCCTTGATTGACGATGCGCTGACCGAAAGTGGGTGGTAGGCATAGCGTCCGGCGTGCAGTATCTGCAACAGGATCTTGCCGTCTTCGTCGTGCACGGCGTCGGTGATGCGACGGTGCCGCCGGGCCTGGCTCGAGGAAGTAAGTGCCGAGGCCAGTGGCAGCAACCAACCGGTGCGATTGGGCGCGTAGCCGCCGGTGATGATCAATCCGACGCCGCCGCGGGCACGTTCGGCGAAGTATGCCGCGAGGCGATCGATATGAGCGGCTCGGTCTTCCAGCCCAGTGTGCATAGAACCCATCACCACCCGGTTGCGCAGGGTGGTAAACCCTAAGTCCAACGGGGACAACAACTTCGGGTACGGTGATATCATTTCTCCGGCACTGCCCGTGCCGCCTTGCCGGTCCAGGCGGTGGCGCATTCTTCGGCCCATTCTTCGGCGCATTCTTCGGCGCGAACCCCCACGCGCAGGATCGCCCGGGGTAGCACCATCCGCGCACCTTAAATGCCGGTCAGGGCGGTAGGCAACTAGGTTCATAGCGGCGAGACATTCCGCCGGGCGTGCCAATTGTCGGAGTTGTATGTGCTACGTCTAGTATCAGTAACCGAAATGCTCAGCCGAGTAGCCCCTCGGGTGACGCGACAGCATCCCACCCTGAGCCGTACATGGAGGACACGTTGAGGAGACGTCCGTGACGTACGTGATTTCCCAGCCTTGCGTCGACATCAAAGACAAGGCGTGCATCGAAGAGTGTCCGGTGGACTGCATCTACGAGGGTGCCCGGATGCTGTTCATCCACCCCGACGAATGCGTCGACTGCGGAGCCTGCGAACCGGTGTGCCCGGTCGAGGCGATCTACTACGAAGACGACGTGCCCGAGCAGTGGAGCCAATACACGCAGATCAACGCCGACTTCTTCGAGGAGTTGGGATCTCCGGGAGGCGCGGCCAAGGTCGGCATGACCGAGAATGACCCGCAGGTGGTCAAGGATCTGCCGCCGCAGGGCGAGGACTGAACGCGCCAAGACAACGCCGGCAGGCCGTGTCGGCGGCGCTGCCAGAGTTCCCGTGGGACACCCTGGCAGAGGCAAAAGCGACAGCTGCTGCCCACCCGGGCGGCATCGTCGATCTGTCCGTCGGCACCCCGGTGGATCCAGTCGCACCGCTGGTCCAGGAAGCGTTGGCGGGCGCCGGTTCGTCGTCGGGTTATCCGGCCACCGCGGGAACCGCGCGGCTGCGGGAATCCGCCGTAGCGGCGCTGGCCAGGCGGTTTGGCGTCACCGCGCTGGCCGAATCGGCGGTGCTGCCGGTGATCGGCACCAAGGAACTCATCGCCTGGTTGCCGTCGCTGCTGGGGTTGGGTCGCGCAGATGTGGTGGTGGTGCCCGAGCTGGCCTACCCGACCTATGACGTGGGTGCGCGACTGGCCGGCACACAGGTTGCCCGCGCGGACTCGCTGACGCAGCTGGGTCCCCAATCTCCTGCGCTGATCTACCTGAATTCGCCGAGTAACCCGACCGGCCGGGTGCTCGGGGTCGAGCACTTGCGCAAGGTGGTCGGGTGGGCCCGCGAGCGGGGCGTGCTGGTGGCTTCCGACGAGTGCTACCTGGGTTTGGCCTGGGAGGCCGAGCCGTTATCGGTGCTGCACCCGTCGGTGTGCGACGGCGACCATACCGGGCTGCTAGCGATGCACTCGCTGTCCAAAAGCTCGTCGCTGGCCGGCTACCGGGCCGGTTTTGTCGCCGGTGATCCCCAGGTGGTCGCTGAGCTGCTGGCCGTACGCAAACATGCTGGGATGATCGTGCCGACGCCGGTGCAGGCGGCGATGGTGGCCGCGCTCGACGACGACGATCACGAGAAGCTGCAGCGGGAGCGTTACGCGCAGCGCCGTGCTGTGTTGCTGCCGGCCCTGCGCGCGGCGGGCTTCACTGTCGACCACTCCGAAGCCGGCCTCTATCTATGGGCCGGCCGGGGCCAGGGGTGTCGTGAGACCGTGCATTGGCTGGCTGAGCGCGGCATCCTGGTGGCGCCAGGGGAGTTTTACGGCCCCGCGGGTGCGCGGCATGTGCGCGTTGCGTTGACCGCGACCGACGAGCGCATCGACGCTGCCGCGCAGCGCCTCACCTAGCCAGATCCAGGCCAGATCCAGCCGGATCCTGCGTCTGCTCAGCGGGGTGCTCAGCCGGATTTGCCGGCCGTACCAACGCTGCCCGTCGATCCCACGACGCCGGAGGCACCGTTGACCAGGCCGCTTCCGCCGGCGCCCGCAGTGCCCGCCTTGCCGCCCTGACCTCCCGCGCCACCTGCGCCTACGCCACCGTGGTCGCCGTCGTCGCCGGCGTCGCCTACCCGGTCCGCGGGGTTGGGATCCAAACTGTCGGCGGCACCGCCGGCACCGCCGAGGCCGCCGGCCCCGCCGGTGCCGCCAGTGCCGCCCGTCCCACCCAGACCGCCCTCGCCGGCGGCGCCTCCGGCCCCGCCGTTACCCGCGATCCCCAGCATTCCGCCGGCGCCGCCGGCCCCGCCCGCACCGCGGTTGCCGCCGGCGCCGCCGGTGCCACCGGTTCCGCCGGTGCCTCCCGTGCCACCGTCACCGCCGACACCACCGTCGCCGGCTTTGGCGGCAACGGTTCCGATGCCGGAAGGTCCGGCCGTACCGCCGATGCCGCCCACACCGCCGTCGCCGCCGGTGCCCCCACCAGCACCGATGCCACCGGTGCCGCCGATGCCTCCGGCGCCACCGACCCCACCGTTGCCGCCGACACCCAGCAACGTGCCGCCGCGCCCGCCCGCGCCGCCGCTGCCGCCGTTCCCGGCTGCCGTCCCCGTGCCGCCGGTCGCGCCGGTGCCGCCGGTACCGCCGGTGCCGCCGGTGCCGCCGTTGCCACCCTCGCCCCCAGGCGGCCCAGCACCGAAGACGACGACCTTGCCGCCGCCGAGGCCGCCAGCCCCACCGTCTCCGCCGGTGCCGCCCTTTGCGCCGGTGCCGCCGGTGCCGCCGGTGCCGCCATTGCCACCTGTTCCACCGGTGCCGCCGTCGGCAGCCGTCTTGCCGCCCTCGTTACCGGAGTCGCCGGCGCCGCCGACGCCGCCGGTGCCGCCGACCTGACCCGGACTGCCGTTTGCGCCGGTACCACCGGCACCCCCGGCTTTACCGGTGCCGCTGGTGCCCAGCGTTGTTCCGGCCGATCCAGTGCCGGCAGTTCCGGCCGGCGGGGGATTGACGGCGTTGGCGCCGGTGCTGCCGTCGCCGCCCCGTCCGCCCAGGCCGCCGTCGCCGCCTACGCCGATCTGACCCGAGGCGCCACCGCTGCCGCCGTTGCCACCGTGGCCGCCGGCAACCGCGGCATCACCGCCGGCGCCGCCGGCGCCGCCGTTGCCGATCCGTTCGGAGTTCCCGCCGTTACCGCCGTCTGCGCTGACACCGCCCTGGCCGCCGGCGCCGCCGCTGCCGTACATCGCGGCGGTACCGCCGTCGCCACCCCTACCGCCGACGATGCCGTTGGCCACGGGGAGGCCACCCGCGCCACCCGGGCCGCCGTCGCCGATACCGAGCGCATTGCCGCCTCTGCCGCCCGCGGCCCCGATGCCACCGTGGCCGCCGGGTCCGCCGCTGCCGAACAGCGGCGCGTTGCCGCCGTTGCCGCCGAGGGCACCCGCGCCGCCGTAGCCGCCGGGGCCGCCGCTGCCGTTGATCAGTCCGCCCGTCCCGCCGTTGCCGCCGGGAGCGCCCAGCCCACCGGCACCGCCCGCGCCACCATGGCCGAACATTGCGGCCGCCCCGCCGTTGCCGCCGGCCTGCCCAGGGAGTCCCGCCGCGCCGTTGCCGCCGTTGCCCCACAGGATGCCGGCGTCGCCGCCGTTGGCGCCGGGTGTGGTGGCGTTGGCGCCGTCCGCGATCAGCGGGCGGCCCAGCATCGATTGCGCGGGTGCGTTGATCGCGCTGAGCACCTGCCGGGTCGCGACGCCTGCATAGGTGTCGGTTCCGCCGCTGTGGCCGTCGGCGCCGTTGGTCCCGGCACCACCCACCTCGCCGTTGGCGCCACTGGCCGCCGTCGCGGTGCTCACGCCGTCAGCGGCGATGCCCTGGCCGCCGATGCCGCCGGCTCCAGAAGCGCCGGGGGCCGCACCCGCGCCGCCGTGGCCGCCTGCGCCCGCAGCACCCGATTGGCTGAGCAGGCCGCCGGCGCCCCCGACACCGCCGTTGCCACCGCTGCCACCGTCGCCACCGGTACCACCCGTGCCGCCGGTGCCGCCCACGCCGCCGTGCCCGCGTACTGACGCAGCGGAATCGCCGACGCCGCCGTTGCCGCCCCTGCCGCCGTCGCCGCCCGTCGCGCCGACACCACCGTCGCCGCCTAAACCGCCGGTGCCACCGGCTCCGCCGTTGCCGTAGAGAAGTCCGCCGCGACCACCGGCCCCGCCGTGGCCGCCGTTGCCCCCGTCGTGGCCGGCAACACCACTACCACCGTTGCCGCCGGCTCCGCCATCTCCGCCGAAACTGTCAGCAAAGATGTTGGTGGGGCGGCCGCCGGTGCCGCCGTTGCCGCCATTGCCGCCGGCCGCACCAGTTCCGCCGTCCCCGCCCTTGCCGCCTGCACCACCGGCACCGGCCTTCGCGAGAAATGTGCCGTCGCCGCCGTCACCGCCGCTACCGCCAATCCCGCCCTTGCCCCCAGCGCCCCCGTTGCCACCGGCACCGCCATTGCCGCCGGTTCCGGAGTCGTAGGCCTGTCCGCCGGCACCACCCTGACCGCCTGGCGCGCCGGCACCGCCGGCGCCGCCGTTGCCGCCGTCACCGCCATTGGCTGAACTCCCGCTGTCATCGCCAGGGCGGCCGACGACGCCGTTGCCCCCAGTTCGTCCGGGGTCGATCCCGTCGAAGCCATCGTCGCCGAAATTGGGGCCGCTTCCGGCTGAGAAGGGGGCGTGGGCAGGCGGATTGACGCCGTTAGCGCCGTTGAGACCCAACCCGCCATGGCCGCCGGCGCCACCGAGGCCGATCAACCCCGCGTTGCCGCCAAGGCCGCCGTTGCCGCCGGATCCGCCGGCAACGACTGCGTTGCCGCCGTTGCCGCCTGCCCCGCCGTTGCCGTACAACAGCCCAGCGGCTCCACCGTTACCGCCGGCCTGACCCGCAGCGCCGGCGGCGCCGTTGCCGCCGTTGCCCCACAGCAGGCCGGCGTCACCGCCGTTGCCGCCGGGCGTGATCGCGTTGGCGCCGTCGCCGACCAGCGGACGTCCCAACAGAGATTGCGCGGGCGTATTGATGGCGTTGAGCGCGTTTTGCATCGTCAAACCGTTGGCAAACTCGGCACTCGTGTATGCGCTCGAGCCCGTACTGAGTGTCTGGACGAACTGTTCTTGAAACGCCGCGGCGCGCGCGCTGAGCGCCTGGTAGTGCTCAGCATGGGAGCCGAATAGCGCGGCGATGGCCATCGACACCTCGTCTTCGGCCGCGGCGAGCACGCCCGTGGTCGGAAGAATCGCCGACAAGTTGGCCGCATCGACCGCGGAACCGATACTCGCCACAGTCGAGGCCGTGGCGGCGATGATATCCGGGGCGGCGAATAAAAACGACATCTTGAACCTTTGCTAGCGCTCGATTACCGATATGGCTGCACCGGTGAACCGACTCAGGATGCGCGGACTGTAACGCGCTAATGCCGGTTAGATTACCGCTAACGGAGCGGATGCTCCACCGCCCTGTAATGGCGTTATAGTTCTACGCATCCTGTCGCAAAGGGGCCCGATCATCGTGCGCCGGCGAGCGTCGGTGTATCTCGCCAGTAGTCGATGTGTATTTGCTGCGTTGCTGGGCAGGTTGCATGGCCGGTCTTTGACGGGATCGCTTCGCCGTCCGCGCGGGAGACCAGCCAACGCGACGTGCATCCTGCACAATGAATGCACAAATTGCATTGCATAATGCACAATGAATGCGCAAGGCACTGTGCACAATGAATGCCCGGTGTGCGATGCACAATGCACAATAAATAGACAAAGCGCCGATGCGGAATGCGCCCACTATCGAGCCCTTCGAGAGGGCCAGTGCGCTGTCACGGGACTTGAAAGATGTTGGGGTATAAGGCAAGTCAGCCTGCGATTCAAGATTGACGATAACGCGCAAGGCGACGAACTGACCTATTCGTGCGTAGCCCGAGCCCTTGCCAGCGGATTGTCGCGTCGAATACATTCACGTCGCACCGCGTCAATATTCTGGATTCCGTTCACCAACCAGTTCTGGAATCGACTAGCTGTCCCAATTTCTAAAGAGGTGACCGTATGGCCCATCCCGGTGTGAGCATTGCAACGGACTATCCGTTCAGTCAGCCGGACGCGTTGTCCGCACCGAGCGAACTGGGCGAACTCAGGCAGCGTTGCCCAGCGGCCGAGGTGCGCTTTCCAAGTGGCGACCCGGCAGTGGTCATAACCCGCTATGACGATGCCAAGCGAATGCTGGACGATTCCCGAGCCAGTCGGAATATGTACCGCGCCGACGCGGCGAGGCTTTCGACCGCACAGCTGAGCATGCTGGAGCTGGAGTTCGTCTCGACTTTGGTTGACCCCCCGCACCACACGCGGATTCGCCGGTTATTCGCCAAGGCCCTGCGTCGAGGGCGGATCGAGCAGTTGCGGCCGAAGATCGTCACGATCGTCGATGAACTGCTCGATGCGATGCTGGCCGGACCGATGCCCGCCGACGCCGTGAAGGCGCTCGCCCGGCCGCTGCCGCAGCGGATTATCGGTGAGATGTTCGGTTTCCCTACCGATGACGGGGACCGAGTCCAGTACTGGTCGGAGCGGCTGTTCAGCCTTTCGCTGCACACGGCCGAGGAGATGGCCGCGGGCCAGGCTGAGTTTGCGGCGTTCATTTGTGAGCTGGTCGAGAAACGGCGAAGCGCACCGACGGCCGATTTCTTCAGCGAGTTGGTAGCGGTGTCGGACGTCGACGACGGGCAGCTCAGTCACCTCGAACTGGTCTATCTCGCACAGGCACTCTTCGCCGCGGGCGTCGACTCCACTTGGGTGATGATTTCCCGGATGATCGGCCTGCTGCTGCACAAGGGTTGCTATGGCCGGGTGGTTGCCGACCCGTCATTGATCGAGTCGACGGTCGAGGAGGTGCTGCGCTACCTGCCGCCGTCGAACCTCGGCGCACTCCGCTACGCAACCGATGACATCGAACTCGACGACACGGTAATCGCGAAGGGAACGACGATCGCGATCAGCACTACTTCGGCGAACCGCGACACCCGATTCTTCGACGACGCAGACGAGTTCCTGGTCGACCGCTCGGACAATCGGCACGTGAGTTTCGGTCACGGTCGGTTTCTGTGTCCGGGCGCCTGGTTGGCGCGTTGCGAGATGCAGTCGCTACTAAGGGGTTTGGTAACCCGCGTGCCGACACTCGAGCTTGCGGCGAATGTGGACGACCTGAAGGTTCGGACCGGGATGATGAACGAGGGCGTGCTGTCGTTGCCGGTGCGCTGGTGACACTTGCTAGAACGTATTAGAACGTAGCGGCCGCCATGACACGCCCGGTCGCCGCGCCCACCGCGGAACTCGCATCCAGCCGCGCGCTGATCACCCCGCGACGACGCAACTTCATCTTCCTGGCAATAGTGCTCGGAATACTGCTCTCGGCGCTTGATCAGACCATCGTCGCCATCGCGCTGCCAACCATAGTCGCCGATCTGGGGGATGCCGGTCGCCAATCGTGGGTGGTCACCAGCTACCTGCTGGCCTCGACGATCGTCACCGCGCTGGTTGGCAAGCTCGGCGATCTGTTCGGGCGCAAGCGGGTGTTTCAGGTCGCGGTGCTGCTTTTCGCCGCGGGGTCGGTGTCATGTGGGCTGGCACAGTCGATGGCCATGCTGGTGTGTTCCCGCGCCCTGCAGGGCATCGGCGGCGGCGCTATCACCGTCACGGCGGTCGCTCTGGTCGGTGAGGTGGTGCCGCTTCGAGATCGTGGTCGGTATCAGGGCATCCTGGGCGCGGTTATCGGTGTCACGACGGTCGCGGGGCCGTTGCTCGGGGGCTACTTCACCGACTATCTGACCTGGCGGTGGGCGTTTTGGATCAACCTCCCGGTCTGTCTGGTGGTGATCTGCGTTGCGGCCGTGGCTATCCCGGCTCTGGCAGCCGTTGGTAAACCTGAAATCGACTATGCAGGAATAGTTTTCATTGGCCTGAGCGCGGCCGCCTTGACTCTGGCCACCAGTTGGGGTGGCACCGTCTACGCATGGGGGTCGGTGCCGATCATCGGGCTGTTCGCGACTGCCGTCGTGACGCTGGGCGTGTTCGTGCGGGTGGAAACCCGTGCCGCTGAACCGATTCTGCCGATTCGCATGTTCGCCAAGCCAATATTCAGCATGTGCTGTGTGCTGGCGTTCGTGGTTGGGTTCGCGATGCTGGGGGCGCTGACGTTCGTGCCGACATTCATGCAGTACGTCAACGGTGTTTCGGCGACCACCTCGGGTCTTCGCATACTGCCGATGGTGATCGGCATGTTGATCACTTCCATCGTCAGCGGCAGCGTGGTCGGGCGGACCGGCCGCTACAAGATCTTTCCGGTCGTCGGTACCGCGTTGATGACCATCGCGTTTCTGCTGATGTCTCGCATGGACGGATCGACGACTGCGGCAATGCAATCGGTCTATCTGTTGATCCTGGGGGCCGCGATCGGCATGTGCTCGCAGGTGCTGGTACTGATCGTGCAGAGCACGTCGAATTTCGAAGACCTCGGCGTGGCCACCTCCGGTGTGAGTTTCTTCCGCACCGTCGGCGGCTCATTCGGCGCTGCGATATTCGGTTCCTTGTTCGTCAACTTCCTCAACTCACGGCTGGCCTCGGCACTGGCGGCCACCGGCGCGTCCGCCGAAGTGGCGAGTTCGCCCCGGGCTTTGCATCGGCAACCCGCCACCGTGGCGGTGCCGATCGTGCAGGCCTACGCCGGGTCGCTAGCGCAGGTTTTCCTGTGTGCGGCCTCGGTCGCCGCACTCGGTCTGGTCTTGGCGCTGTTTATGCGCGAAGTCCCATTGCGCGACATTTCTAACAGGGCAGCCGGTCCCGGCGATGATTCCGGGATGCTGACCGGGTCCTAGCTTCACGGGTCAGCTGTTGTGCGTGACGGTTAAGGCCCGGCAAAGTGGGAAACGGTCCAGGTGGACCCGGGACGCGGGCGGGGGGCGGTCGCAGAAACCGGTTAGATTGAGTAACCAGTTGCGCAGTGGTGCGCATTGTCGATGGAGGGGATGGCCGTGAAACGATTTCTGGCCGCATTGGTATCGATACTCGGGCTGCTATTCACCGCCAATGGCTACCGTCCATGGGCCAAGCGCGGCTACGGCGCGGGCTACGCGTTCGCTTTCGGCCTGTTCGCCTCGGAGTTGCCCGTGCAATCGCTGGCGGTTCACTTCAGTGCACTGGCCGCGCTGTCGCGTCGGCTGTCCACACGCTGGCTGGTGTTCAGCTGGCTGCTGTCGGGGGTGTCCTGGCTGGGACTGCTGGCATTGGGCCGAATCGGCCGCTCGGCCAATGAGCCGCTGACGGCGGCACTCGACGCCGGACTGGGCCCCGGACGCCGCACCGATGGGGGTGATCTGTGGCAGCAGCCGCCGCCCGAGGGTGCGACGGCCAAGAAGCCGGGCGCGGCGCGCATGTTGCGGATCTGGCGGGATTACGCGCACGACGCCGACATCAGTTACGGCGAGTTCGGCTCGCGCAACCACCTCGACATCTGGCGACGCCCGGACCTCGATCGCAGCGGCAAGGCGCCGGTGCTGCTGCAAGTCCACGGCGGTGCCTGGATGGTGGGAAACAAACGCGGCCAGGCTCATCCGTTGATGAGCCACCTCGCGGAGCTGGGCTGGGTGTGTGTGTCGATCAACTACCGGCTGAGCCCGCGTTCGACTTGGCCCGATCAGATTGCCGACGTCAAGCGGGCGATCGGGTGGGTCAAGGAGCACATCGCCGAGTACGGTGGCGATCCGGAATGGATCGCGATCACGGGCGGATCGGCCGGCGGGCACTTGTCTTCCCTTGCGGCGCTTACCCCTAACGAGCCGCTCTTCCAGCCGGGGTTCGAAGAGGTCGACACCAGGGTGCAAGCTGCCGTGCCGTTTTACGGCTTCTATGACTTCACCCGCGACGATGCGGTGCATCCGATGATGCCGTCGATGATGGGCAAGCGGGTGTTCAAGATGAGCCGAGCCGACATTGCCGAACCGTTTCGCCTGGCCTCGTCGATCACCCACATTTCCGAGGACGCGCCGCCGTTTTTTGTGCTGCACGGCACCAACGACTCACTGATTCCGGTCGAACAGGCCCGCAGCTTCACCGCTCGGCTGCGCGAGGTCAGCCGCCAGCCCGTCGTCTACGCCGAACTGCCTTGTGCGCAGCACGCTTTCGACATTTTCGGGTCCCCGCGGGCGGCACATGCCGCGGTGGCCGTCGAACAGTTCCTGGTCGAGGTTTATGCCTTGTCCCAAGCGGAGAAGCGCCAGCGCGTCGGTTAGCCTCGGTTGCCCCGGCTATCGGCGGGCGCGAGTGTGCATCTAAGGCGTTGCGTGTGTAGTCATGGCGGCCGATCGCCGAAATTCCCGCCGTGAGAGCACACGCAAAGCCGTGAGAGCACACTCGACCACGTGAGAGCACAGGGTCCAGACGCCATCGCGGCGCTCGAGGTGGTCGAGATAGCGCCCACCCATCAAGGAGACGACCTTGCCGTTTTTGACCGTTGGTCAGTGCGACCGGCGCGGACTACGTTCGTCGAGCAACCTGATGACTTGAGCCACCAACTCGTCGATGTCCGCGCCGGTGGTGTCGAGCACGAGGTCCGGGTTTTCCGGTGCCTCGTAAGGCGCGTCGACACCCGTCAGACCCTTGAGCTCGCCCTTGCGGGCGCGTGCGTAAAGGCCCTTGGGATCACGCTTTTCGCATTCTTCGAGCGAGGTTGCGACGTGCACTTCGATGAACGGCAACTTTGCGGCATCGTTGAGGGCGCGCGCGGTCTCGCGGTCCGACTTCAGCGGCGACACCAGTGAGGCCAGCGCGACCACGCCCGCATCAGCCAGCAGGCGCGTCAAATGACCTACCCGCCTGATGTTTTCGGTGCGATCGCCGGGCGAGAAGCCCAAATCGTCGGACAGTCCGTGGCGCAGGTTGTCACCGTCGAGCAGATACGCCACCCGACCGGTTTCCACGAGTGCCCGTTCTACCGCGACCGCGACCGTTGACTTGCCGGAGGCCGGCAGGCCGGTGAACCAGATGGTCGCACCCGACTGCTCGGTGGCCTTCCAACGGTGTTTGCGGTCCAGGGCCGATGGGTGCCAACGGATGTCGCTGCGCGAATGGGTACCAGGCTTGACTTCGCGGGCCTCGATGATGGTGCCTGCGCCGACGGTGTCGTTGCTGGCTTCGTCGATCAGGATGAACGAGCCGCTATCGCGGTTGTCGACGTAGGGATCGGCGATGACGACAGAGCTGGTTCGCAATGTCACAGTGCCAATGTCGTTGAGCGTCAGTTCGACTGGCTGGTCGAGTTCGTCGAGGGTTTCGGGGTCCAGCCGCGAGTGCAGTTCTTGAACGGTGGCCCGCACCGTCTTGGTGGTTTGCTTGAGCGCCAATCGGTCGCCGGCGCGCAATGGGGAGTCGATAAACCAGCAGACTGTTGCGTCGATCTCCCGGGCCAGCACCGGGTGCACCGCATCGTCGGCGCCGCGCACCAGGACATCACCGCGGCCCACGTCGATGTCGTCGGCGAGTTCGATCGAAACCGACAGTGGCGTAACCGCTGTGGTCCGGCCGTCGTCGAGGGTGTCTAACGAAGTCACTTCCGAACGCGTGCCGGCAGGTAGCGATACCACCGGATCGCCGACGCTGAGCGTCCCGGCCGCCAGCCGCCCGGTGTAGCGCCGGCGCACGTTCTCGGTCGGCCGCGACACCCACTGCACCGGCAGTCGCAGTCGCGACGCCTCGGCGTTTGGCGCGGCGAGTTCCACGTTCTCGAGGTACTCGAGCAGAGTCGGTCCCTCGTACCACGGGGTCCGTTCAGAGCTGTGCACCACGTTGTCCCCGTGCTTGGCGGCGATCGGGATCACCTTGATGTCGACCTCGCCCAGCCGCCCCGCTACCTGGCTCAGCTGTTCCTCGACCTCGGCGAACTTGCCGCGGTCGAAGTCGATTAGGTCGATCTTGTTCACCGCCGCCACAAAGTGCTTGATGCCCAACAACTTTGCGATTCGGGCATGCCTGCGGGTCTGGCGCAGCACGCCGGCGCGCGCATCCACAAGCAGGATCGCGACGTGGGCGTTGGAGGCACCGGTGAACATGTTGCGGGTGTAGCGCTCATGGCCGGGCGTATCGGCCAGGATGTAGCTGCGAGTCTCGGTGGAAAAGAATCGGTAGGCGACGTCGATGGTGATGCCCTGCTCGCGTTCGGCACGCAGTCCATCGGAAAGCGCGGCCAAGTCGGCGACGCCCTCCTCGTCGGTGACCGCCTCCAGGTGGTCCAACGGCAGGCTGTCGGTGTCGTGCAACAGCCGTCCGATCAGGGTGCTCTTGCCGTCGTCCACCGAACCCGCGGTGGTGATGCGCAACAACTGACGCGTTACGCCCCTGGGGTGCAAGATCTTTTCCACCTTGCCGGTCTTTTCGGAGGTGGTCATCAGAAGTAGCCCTCTCGCTTGCGGTCTTCCATCGCGGCCGCCGAGGTGCGGTCATCGGCGCGCGTCTCACCGCGCTCGGACACCGTGGCCGCCGATATTTCGACGATGACGCCGGTGATGTCGGTGGCCTCGGAACGCACCGCCCCGGTGATGGTCAGGTCGCCGACGGTGCGATATCGCACCCATTCGACGGCCGCGGTTTCACCATTCTGCGGCGTGGCATATTCCGACACCGCCAGCAGAATGCCGTCGCGCTCGAACACCTCTCGCTCATGCGCGTAGTAAATCGACGGGATCTCCAGGCCTTCGAGCTCGATGTAACGCCAGATATCGAGTTCGGTCCAGTTGCTTAGCGGAAACACCCGGACCTGTTCGCCCTTCTTGATCCGGCCGTTGTAGAGGGTCCACGGCTCGGGGCGCTGAGCACGTGGGTCCCATTGACCGAATTCGTCGCGGAAGCTCAGAATCCGTTCCTTTGCGCGGGCGCGTTCCTCGTCGCGGCGGGCGCCGCCGAACGCCGCGTCGAAGCCGCCTTCTTCCAGTGCGTCGAGCAGGGTGCGGGTCTGGGCGCGGTTGCGCGAAGCAGTGGGACCGGGATCGGGCACTCGGCCCTTGTCGATCGATTCCTGGACCGAGGCCACTATCAGCTTGTGTCCCTCACCGGTGACCCGGCGGTCCCGGAACTCGATCACTTCGGGAAAGTTGTGCCCGGTGTCCACGTGCATGACTGGAAACGGTAGTGGTAGCGGCCGGAATGCCTTCTCCGCCAAGCGAAGTAACACTATCGAGTCTTTACCGGCCGAAAACAGCAACACCGGGCGTTCCAGTTCGGCGACGACCTCGCGGATGATGTGCACCGCCTCTGCTTCCAGCAGGCGCAGCTCGTCGACGTGCAGTGTGTTGGTCGCGGTCACGTTGGTAGGCCTTCCTTTTCGGCATCCACCCGATAGCGGTCCACCCACTCATCGGAACGCTGGTCGGCCTGCCGCTGTAGCACCGGCTCCGGTGCCTGCCGCCGGTCCAGCCCCAACTGTTCCAGAATGTCGCCCACCACCTGAGTCAGGTTGCGCCACAACACCGGATAGGAGATCTCGATCGGTTTGACGTTCTCTTCCTCGAACCAGGCCTGCCAGCCTGCCTCTTGCGCCTGCAACATCTTGACGACGTGAGCAATCGCGCCCGCGTGGTAAGTGGCACGCGCGTCGCGGACCGGGTCGGGCCTGCCCCGCCACACCCGCGTCTGCACGGCGCGCCAAAACGACACCGCCTGCGAGACCACATCGGGCCGGTGGATATGGATGAGCAGTGGGTCCTCACCAACGACGTCGCGGATCGCGGCCAGCAATCCCTCACCCGATCGCTCTTCGAGTCCAGACACCCGATCCAGCAGCAGCGGCGTCTGGTTCCACATCAACTTGCCGCCCCACACGCCGTTGGGAGTGCGCCCGACGGTGCGGATGTAGTCACGCCAGATCTCAGGCGGTGCCAGGTCGGGCTTTCCCTCGTCGAGTGGGTCCAACAGGCTCAGTATCGATTCGTCCTCAACGCCGGCAAACCACTCCCGAGGTTGGGGCGACTGACTGGTGGTGGGCAAGTATTGGAAAAACTCCTGCGGCTCACCGGCCACGCCGGTCGCGCGCAGCGATTCGACCAGCAGCGTACTGCCGCTGCGCTGCGATGCCAGCACTAGATATGACGACGGGTGATCGGCCACCCACGCAGCCTAACCGCACGGAAATCCGCTGCAACACTTACAGTTACCATCACCCTGAGAAAAACTATTGCGCACGCGCCAACTTCAGGCGACCAGGTCAGCGGGATGGCTATCGCTGATGATTACTATCGCCGTTGCCGGCGCGGAACTATTGGAATGGTCGTCGGTGACCAGCCCGATGATGAGGGCGATCAGGAAAATGCCAAATGTCGCCAGACTGATCACGATTCCGGCTATCGCCAAACCGCGACCGCCGTCACCGGTTCGCTTGATCTGGCTGAGGCCGATGAAACCGAAAATCAGCCCTAAAACGGCCCCCAGGCCGCAGGTGATAAATCCGGTTATCGAAGCGATAAGCGCGGCAAGCGCCATCGCGTTGGTGCTGGGCCCGTAGTTCTGCGGCGGCGGTGGGTAACCGTAGCCGCCATAACCGCCGGGCGGCGGGGGATACCCGGACCCGCCGGGCGGCGGGCCCGGATACGGCGGCGGGTAAGGCGGTTGGTCCGTCATGGGTACCTCCACACGTCGCGACCAGCGGGTAGTAGCTGGATCGAGCGATTAGAGCTTACCCCCGGCCGGGCCCCCCGGGCGAGAAGCAGCCGCTCCCACTACCCGCAATCCGAGCGAAAACACAAGTCGCACATCGGGATCGGCGAACGAAGTGGATAACAGGCGCTCAATTCGCCGCACCCGATAGCGAATCGTGTTGGGATGCACCTGCAACCGGGTGGCGGCGGCGCCGATGTCGCCGAAGCAATCCAGGTATGCCCGCAGGGTGTCGACCAGAACCGGATCTTTCGCGCACAAGTCATGTATCCGTGGGTCGACCAGGCGCTCGTCCGCACTCACCAGGGCGACGATCTCGTCCAGCAAGACCGTGGTGCGCGCCTCGGCTAGCGAGGTCACCTGTCCGATCGCGACAGGGTGGCGTCCGGCGCTATCCAGCACGCGATCCACCTCGAGGCGAGCCGCTGCCACCGCGGCCAGGCCGGTGACCGGAGCCGCGATAGCCGCGCGCAAACCGACATTCAACTCCGTACGCAGCGCACTGATCGTGCCGCGGACCCAGGACGCGACCGATCGGGATTTCGCGATCTGCGGGAGCAGCACGTACACCCGTCGACCGTGCGATGCCACTTGGGCATCATGCCGAAAAGCGCTGGCGCTCAACGCTAAGACCTCGCCGAGTCGGGGGTGAGGGTCGGAGCTGCCGACGGTGTCCCAGCCGATCAGTGCGCCGGTGGCCGCCACGGGCAGGCTGAGTTCGCGGGCGATCGCGGCGACGTCACCCGCGTCGGCCTGGCCCAGCCCGAGCAACTGTTGCACCCGCCGGGCGTGCGTCGACGGACGAGCCGCCAAGCGGGCTATGATCCGCGCCGCCAGCACGGCGGCGCCGCGCAGTATCTCCTCGGCGTCCTCAGCCAACGGCCGGGCGCCCTGCTGCACCCAAATCGCGCCGACGAAATCCGGGATGCGCGGCGGACCGGATTGATGGATGCCAATCGCCAGCCGCGGACGTAGTCCCAGCTCGGGACGCTCGGCGACACGCACCGCCGCATCGCCGGCCCGCAACGCGTCGAAGATGCCCCACTGACCGATCCATTGCAGATGCTCAGGTGGCCCGGCGCGGCCCAGGATGGACAGCCGACGCAACTCGTCGGCCTCGTCATTGGAGGCCGAATACGCCAGCACATGTGACTGGGCGTCTTCGATGCTGACCATTCCATGGATGCGCTCGGCCAACGACTGCGCCAGACCGAACAGGTCGGTGCCGGAGTCCTCCTGCGGGTCCGCCGGGTCGCCGTGATGTTCCAAAACGTGGTTGACCAGCTGGTATATCCGCTCCCAGCGGGCCTGCGGTTCGACTGCGACCACCGCCGAACCGGCTTGCGCCGCGCGCGCCACCAGTGCGTCAGTCGGCTCCTTGACGAAGATGGCCACCGGAGCCTGCACCGGGGATCTGCCCGGGCCGCCGACCCAGCGCACCGCCTCCCAGTCGGTGACTCCGAGCAGAAAGAACACGTCGGCCGAGCCCGCGGCCGGCGCCAGCCCCAGCCGAATGTCGTCGGAATCGATCAACGCCGCCGTCGCCACCGCAAGATCCAGGCCGCGCGGTGCGGCAACCAGATTCACCATGGTCGCGTCCAGGGCGAGCAGCAACTGTCCCAGTCCGACACCGGGTGCTCGCATATTGTTCGATCCTACTAGGAAGAGCGGTTGATGTTGTCGAATCAGCCAACTCATCGCTGGTGCGCGATGGGCATCCTGGCTGCATGGACGCCATCACCGCGGTACCGATGCCCGCCAACGAACCGGTCCACGACTACGCGCCCGGTTCGCCCGAACGCAGCCGGTTGCGCGCCGAACTGACCGCACTGGCCGACCACCCGATCGACCTGCCGCACGTCATCGCGGGCAAGCACCAAATGGGCGGCGGCGAACGAATCGACGTCGTGCAGCCGCATCGGCATGCCGCGAAACTCGGCACCTTGACCAACGCGAGGTACGAGGACGCGTCCGCGGCAGTCGAGGCCGCGATGGCCGCGAGAAGCACGTGGGCTCAGACGCCCTCCGACGAACGCGCCGCGGTATTCCTGCGCGCGGCCGACCTGCTGGCCGGACCGTGGCGGGAGAAGATCGCGGCCGCCACCATGCTGGGGCAATCCAAATCGGTGTACCAAGCCGAGATCGACGCGCCGTGCGAGCAGGTCGACTTCTGGCGATTCAACGTAGCGTTCGCCCGACAAATCCTCGCCCAGCAGCCGATCAGCGGTCCGGGGGAGTGGAACCGCAGTGACTACCGACCGCTGGACGGTTTCGTCTACGCCATCACCCCCTTCAACTTCACCTCGATTGCGGCCAACCTGCCCACCGCGCCGGCGCTGATGGGCAACACCGTGGTGTGGAAGCCGTCGATCACCCAGACCCTGTCGGCGTATCTGACCATGCAACTGCTCGAGGACGCGGGGTTGCCACCCGGCGTGATCAATCTGGTCACCGGTGATGGGCTGGACGTGTCGGATGTGGCGCTGAGCGACCCGCGGCTGGCCGGTATTCACTTCACCGGATCCACCTCCACCTTCCAACAACTATGGCAACGGGTCGGCACCAATATCGGCCGCTACCACAGCTATCCGCGGCTGGTCGGCGAGACGGGCGGCAAGGACTTCGTGGTCGCTCACGCTTCAGCACGCCCGGATGTGTTGCGCACGGCGCTGATTCGCGGCGCGTTCGACTACCAGGGCCAGAAGTGCTCGGCGGCGTCGCGGGCGTTCATCGCCCGTTCGGTGTGGCAACGAATGGGCGACGACTTCCTCGGCGCCGCAGCCGATTTGCGCTACGGCGACGTCACCGACCTGTCCAACTTCGGCGGTGCGCTGATCGACCGACGCGCGTTCGTCAAGAACGTCGATGCGATCGAGCGAGCCAAGGGTGCGGCCGGGATCACCATCGCCGTCGGCGGCGAATACGACGACAACGAAGGGTATTTCGTCCGTCCCACGGTCCTATTGTCCGACGACCCAACCGACGAGGCGTTCGCCACCGAATACTTCGGGCCGCTGCTGTCGGTGCACGTCTACCCCGACGACCAATACGACCGGATCCTCGAAGTCGTCGACACCGGATCCCGATATGCGTTGACCGGCGCGGTGATTGCCGATGATCGCGCGGCCGTGCTGAGCGCCCAGCAGCGTCTGCGGTTCGCGGCGGGCAACTTCTATGTCAACGACAAACCGACCGGCGCCGTGGTCGGCCGTCAACCGTTCGGGGGTTCCCGCGGGTCGGGCACCAATGACAAAGCCGGGTCGGCGCTGAACCTGTTGCGCTGGACCTCGGCACGCACCATCAAGGAGACGTTCGTCGCCGCCACTGACCACAACTACCCGCACATGGAACCCGAATGATTGCCGGCCTGTTCGCCCACACCGTGCGACCAATGCTGCTCGCCGCTGGCCGGGCGGACAGGCTGCGCCGCATTGTCGAGCGCGCACCGGTGACGCGCCGGGTCGTGCGCAGGTTCGTACCCGGGGATTCACTTGACGATGTGCTGAGAAGCATTGCTATACTGCGTGATTCGGGTCGCTACGTCAGCATCGACTACCTGGGGGAAAACGTTACGGATGCCGACGGCGCTGACGCTACCGTGCAGACCTACCTGTCCCTGCTCGATGCGCTGAGCAGACGGGAGGACGCCGTTGGCGATGGTGTGCGACCGCTGGAGGTGTCGTGCAAGCTCTCCGCACTGGGGCAGGCGCTGGATCGCGACGGTCAAAAGATTGCGTTGGACAACGCACGAACCATCTGTGCACGGGCGGCCGAGGTCGGTGTCTGGGTGACGGTGGACGCCGAGGATCACACCACCACCGATTCGACGCTGTCGATATCGGGCGATCTGCGGGTCGACTTCCCTTGGCTCGGAACGGTTGTGCAGGCCTACCTGCGGCGTGCGGTGGGCGACTGTGCCGAACTCGCGACGGTGGGCGCGCGGGTCCGGTTGTGCAAGGGCGCCTACGACGAACCCGGGTCGGTCGCACATCGGGACGGTGACGAGATCACCGAGTCGTACCTGCGTTGCCTGCGGCTGCTGACGGCGGGCCGCGGTTATCCCATGGTGGCCACGCACGACCCGGTGATTATCGACGCCACCGCACATCTGGCTCGCGAATCCTGCTTTAGTGCAGCTGATTTCGAATATCAGATGTTGTACGGCATTCGCGACGACGAGCAGCTGCGGTTGGCGGAGGCCGGCAACCAGGTGCGGGTGTATGTGCCGTTCGGCACCCAGTGGTACGGGTACTTCACGCGGCGGTTAGCCGAACGCCCGGCAAACCTGGGGTTCTTCCTGCGGGCACTGGCCGAACGTCAGAAGAGCTACGCGCCGAGTGTGAATTTCACGACGCGACGCGCCGATCGACCGTCATAGGAGTCACGCTGGGCGCCCAAGGGCTAAGTAGCGCGCCGTGACGGGCCGCGCCCCGGCCGATCGCTGGCGAAGCCACGGACCGCGTGCGTGCGCACGAAGTCCGCGACGACATCCGGATCGTCAAGATCCATGGTCGACGACGGAGTGCTGAACAGCGAGAACAAGATTCGCGCGAACCACTCACCGGCGGGCGCGACGTCGAGGTCCTTGCGAACCTCGCCGGTGAGTTTGGCCGCGGACAAATAGGGCGCCAGGAAGTCGACGCACTCACGCAGCAGTACGCCGGCGTCCTTGGTCAGCAGCAAGCTGATCGCGTCCTCGTCGAAGTACTCCTCGGAGGCGATTGCGCGGCGCGCCTGGGCAACGAATACCGCTGCGTTGGCCAGCTTCTCCTCCAACGAAGTGCCGCCGGCCATGGCCCGTGACATCTCCCGGTAGAACTGCTCAGAGGCGTGTTCGGCGCAGGCTTCCAGGATGGCGCCCTTGTCGCGGAAGTATTCGTAGATGGTGCTGCGCGAGACGTTCGCCTCCCGGGCGATGTCGACGATCGTCGCTTTCAACAGACCATGCTTGCGAAAGCAGGCGTATGCGGCGTCCAGGATGAGTTCGCGGGTGTCGCTCGACGTCGAAGCCTGGGTCATGACTGCGCCTAATCAGCCCCAGTGAGAATTAAGCCGCTGGTGGGGACACCGGTCCCCGAGGTGACCAGCACGTGCTCGACGTTGGTGACCTGGTTGTGCGAGGTGCCACGAACCTGGCGCACCCCCTCGGTGATGCCGTTCATGCCGTGGATGTATGCCTCGCCGAGCAGGCCGCCGTTGGTGTTGATCGGAAACTCGCCGCCCAGCGAGAGACGCTCGATGGTGGCGAAGTCCTTAGCCTCCCCAGGCCCGCAGAATCCGAGTTCTTCAAGCTGAGTGAAGACGAATGGCGTGAAATGGTCGTAGATGAAGGCGGTTTGGATATCGGTTGGTTTGAGGCCGGAATCGCGCCATAGGCGATCGCCGACCACGCGCATCTCGGGCAGGCCGGTGATGTCGTCGCGGTAGTAGCTGGTCATCATCTCGCCGTTGGCTGCCGCGCCCTGGGCGGCCGCGGCGATGATCGCCGGCGGCTGGCGCAGGTCGCGCGCCCGCTCGGCGCTGGTTACCACCAAGGCGACCCCGCCGTCGCTCTCCTGGCAGCAGTCCAGCAGCCGCAGCACCGGTTCGATGATCCAGCGCGAGTTCTGATGGTCTGCCAACGTGATTGGCCGTTCGTAGAACCACGCGTCGGGGTTTCGGGCGGCGTGCGCGCGGTCGACGACGGCGATGCGACCGAAGTCCTCGTTGGTGACGCCGTAGGTCGACATGTACCGCTGCGCGTGCAGCGCTACCCAGGCGGCCGGGGTGATCAAGCCGAATGGAGCGTAATGCGCCATGAACAACGGGGTTTGGGCGCTGGTACGCCCGCTGCCGCCGAACCGGAAGCCGGACCGCTCGTTGAAGGCGCGCCAGCACACCACCACGTCCGCGACTCCAGTCGCCACGGCCATCGCCGCATGCACGACGGTGCCGGCAGCGGCACCGCCGCCGTGATGGACGCGGCTGAAGAAACTCAGGTCGCCGATGCCCACATTGCGGGCGATCTCGATCTCGTCGCTGGAGTCCATGGTGAACGTGACCATGCCGTCGACGTCGCTGGGCGCCAGACCGGCGTCATCAAGCGCTGCGCTGACCGCCTCGCAGGCCAATTGCAGTTCGCTGCGGCCGGATTCCTTGGAGAACTCGGTTTGGCCGATGCCGACGATTGCCGCGGCGCCGGGCAGGGTGCTGCCCATCACTGTGCCTCGTCGAGGAGGCTGAGTATCGCGGTGCCCGAGACGTGATTGCCCAGACTGTTGGCACCTTGGAAGGTCACTTCGACGAAATTCTCCCCGTCCGCTCCGGCGGTCTTGCTCGTCACGGTACCGGTGAAGCGCAGTGGATCGTCCGGAAAGCACGGCACGCCAAGGCGAATCGAGAGTTTCTTGACCATCGCCTCGGGTCCGGCCCAGTCGGTGAGGAACCGCACGCAGTACCCGTTAGTGGTCAGGATATTCATGAATAGATTGGGCGAGCCCTGCTTGTTGGCGTAGTCGCGATCGTGATGCACCGGCATGAAGTCCCGCGAGGCAATGGCCCCCGCAACGATCATCGTTGTCGTGATTGGGATTTCGAGCGGAGTTGCCTCGTCGCCTTCGGCGATATCGTGCCAACTCAGAGTTTTGTTGCCGCGGTCGGTGGTGGTCATCAATGTCCTTCCGGGTAAGTCGCGCCGAGGCAGGCAAGCTGTTGGGTCGCCGGGCCGAGGGTGAGTTCGTTGTGCTTGGCCCACAGGAAGTAACGGTGCAGGGGGTAGGTCGTGTCGATGCCGATACCGCCGTGCACATGTTGGGCGGTGGCGGCAACGCGTGCGCCGGCTTCGGCGGCCCAGAACTTGGCGATGCGGGCTGCCCGATCGGCCGGGCGGTCGTGGGCGACCAGCCAGGCCGCGTGCCAGGTGGTCCAACGGATCGCCTCGACATCGATGAAGCCGTCGGCCATTCGCTGCTGTACGGCCTGGAAGCTTCCGATCGGTCTGCCAAACTGCTCGCGCCCCGTGGTGTAGGTGGCGGCGATGTGCAGGGCCCGCTCCACGACGCCCAGTTGGATAGCGCACAGCGCGATTAGCGCGCGGCTATATATCGAGTCGACGTCCCCGGCCAGCCGGTCTTGATCGGAAACGGTTGCACCGTCCAGGAATACGTCGGCGTGTGGTTCCCGGTTGGTGGTCTTCGCCGGACGGATCTCCAGACCAGCGGTGTCAGCGGCGACCAAGAACAGTCCCGTCTCACCGTCTTCGGTGCGCGCCGGAATCAGCATGGTGTCGGCCAATTGGGCGGCCGGCACCAGTTCCTTGGTTCCGTCGAGTCGCCAACTCGTTCCGTCACGCGTCGCGGTGGTCGCCGGCGATCTCGGGTCAGAGCGGTGGGGCTCCGATAGTCCCGCGGTCAGAATGCATTTCCCAGCAACGACTTCCGGCAAGTACCGCTGCCGTTGTTCGGCAGTTCCGTGCCGAGCGATCGGGTCGGCGCCCAGGACCAATGTCGCATAGGCGGGTACCGCGGCGACGCTCCAGCCGACCTCGGCCAGCAGCACCCCGAGTTCCACGAAGCCGCCGCCGGTACCGCCCACCGACTCCGGCAAGGCAGTCCCCAGCAGGTCGACGGCGGCCAATTCTTTCCAGAGCGCCTCGTCGAAGCGGACCCCGCCTGCCTCGAGTTCGGCGAGCCGATCCGGATTAGCGCGGCGCTCGAAGACCTCGCGGGCGAGCTTGGAGATGGTCTCCTGCTCTTCGGTGAAGGTGAAGTCCATGGCTATGCGCTCGGTCGGAATTGATGCAGCACTAGCTCGTTATCGAAGCTCTGATAATAGATTTCGACTGCCATGCCCACCGTGACGTCGGCGGGGTCGATGTCTGTCAGGTTGGACACCAGCCGGATACCCTCCTCGAGTTCCACCAGCGCGACAACGTAGGGATAGTCGAAAAACGGCACCCTGGGTTGGTGCGGCATCACGAAGCTGTAGACGGTGCCGCGTCCAGTCGACTCGATCGCCTCCCAATCCAGCGATCGGCAGTGCGGGCACATCGGGCGCGGCGGGTGGCGTAGCGCACCGCAGCCGCCACACCGCTGGATGAGAAGCTTGTTGTCCCGCAGCCCATTCCAGAAGAATTCGGTGTCCGGGCTGATGGTCGGGGCCATTCGGGTCGCCATCAGCGCGCCGCCGGCTTGAATCGCAGCACCCGGAATCGCTGTCGGCCCAGCACCTCGCCATGCTGATCGGTGTATGTGGTGACCCAGGTCAAGAAGAAGCCCGTCCCCAATGCCGTCTTCTTCTCGTCGGAGACCGACTCGTAGACCGTCGTGGCGCTGATCAAGTCGCCCAATCGCGGATAGCGTTCTATCTCGAACTCGGAGTTGGTCGCCACCGTGCTGGTGTAGCCGGCCTCGTCCAGGAATGACGTCGGATTGGATCTGATCTCGATCGGCGCACCACCACGGTCACCGATGCCTTCGAGTTTCGGGGACGGCATCGTCCAGGTCTGCAGCATCACCGGTGGCGACACGATGCCGCCGAATCGCGACGTCGCCGCGAAATCGGGGTCAAGGTAAACGGGATTGAGGTCGGCCAGGGCGTATGCCCAGTGCCGGATCATCGGCTGATTGACGGGATCCGGTGCCACCGAGGGTTTTCCGGAACCGCCGGTCGGTTGACCGACAAGTGCCTGCAGCTTGCTCTGCAGTTGTGCGTCTGTCATTGGGTTGATCCTCCTGACTTTTCTGCGGCCCTCAAGTCGCGAGGTGCCCGCGGCATCCGCAGCCCGGCCATCGCGATGATGTCACGCTGGATTTCGTTGGCGCCGCCGCCGAAGGTGTTGATCACCGCTTGTCGGTACGCCGTTTCCAGCGCGCCGCGCAGCGGGGCATCAGCGCCGCGGCGTATCCCGTTGCCGTCGAGCACCTCCAACAGTTGTCGGGCCACCTGCTGGGTGAGTTCGGTTCCGAACACCTTGGCCGCCGACGCCTCGCCCATGTTCAGCACGCCCTTGGTCATGGCGGCATTCACCCGCAAATTGACCAGCTTGTACGCGGCGACCTGGGCCTCGACTCGCGCCAACGCGAGTTGCACCCACGGCTGGTCGATGACGCGGCCGCCGTCGAGTTCGGTTGTGCTGGCCCAGCGCAGCGTCTTCTCGAACAGCGGCTCCAGCGCGCCCAGATTGCCCAGGGCGGCGCGTTCGAAGTTGAGCTGAGTGGTGATCAGTTGCCAGCCTTGGTTTTCCTCTCCCACCAGCGCACTGGCCGGCACCCGCACGTTGTCGTAGAACGTGTAGAAAGTGGAGATGCCGGGCATGGTGTGCAGTGGCTGCCAGGAGAAGCCGGGCGAGGAGGTGGGCACGATGAGAATCGAAATGCCTTTGTGTTTCTTCACATTCGGGTCGGTGCGGGCGGCGAGCCAGATGTAGTCGGCGTAGGCGGCGCCGCTGGTGAACATCTTCTGCCCGTTGATCACATACTCGTCACCATCGCGCACTGCGGTGGTGCGCACCGATGCCAGGTCGCTACCGGCTCCCGGCTCTGAGTAGCCGATCGCGAATTCGACGCTGCCGTCCAGGATTGCGGGCAGGAACTTTTGCTTCTGCTCCTCGCTGCCGCGCTGCATCAACGTAGGACCCACCGTATTGAGCGTCACCAACGGTATCGGCGCGCCCACCCGGCGCGCCTCTTCGGAGAAGATGAACTGTTCGATCGCCGAAAAGCCCCGCCCGCCATACTCTTTAGGCCATCCGACGCCGAGCAGGTTGGCTTGTGCCAGGGCGCGGACACAGTCCCGCACGGCTGGGCCACCCTCGATCTTCTCGCCGATGGCCGCCACCCGCTCGGGCGTCATCACCTGCTCGAGCGTGGCACGCATTTCGGCGCGTAGCTGCTCCTGTTCGGGCGTGTACTCCAGTTCCATATCTCAGGCTCCCAGCCGCACTGGCATTCGCTTCACCCCGGGCACCATCGTTGCTTTCATCCGGTCCACGTCGCCCACGAGTTCGAGTCGGGGGAAGCGACGTAGCAACTCCTCGAACAAGATGGTTGCTTCCAGCCGCGCCAATTGTGCTCCGATGCAGGAATGTTCACCGCACCCAAAGGCGATGTGCGGGTTGGGGTGACGGGTCACCCGGAATTCTTCTGCATCGCTGCCGAAGATGTCCTCGTCACGGTTGGCCGACCCGTACAGCATCGTCACGACATCGCCCTCGCGGATCCCCTGGCCGCGAATCTCCGTGTCGGCCGTCGCAACACGCGACATGCTGACCACCGGGCTGGTAAAGCGCAACATCTCCTCGACGGCGCCGGGGATCAGCGCGGGATCCTCGACCAGCAAGCGGCACTGATCGGGGTTGTCGATCAATGCCAAGGTGCCCAACGCGATCAGATTGCGAGTGGTTTCATTGCCAGCCACCAGCAGCAGGAACGCAAAGTTGAGCAGGTCCTCGTCGGTGAGTCGATGTTCGTCGATCTCGGCAGCGGCCAACACCGAGAGCAGGTCGTCACGGGGTTCTTGGCGTCGTTCCGCGATCAATTTCTGGAAGTACTCGAAGAGTTGACCGATGGCCACGAACGCATCGAGCTCGATGTCCGGGTCGGCGGTTCCGGTGGCGGCATCCGACCAGGCGCGGAACTGCTCCCAGTCTTGCGGCGGTGCGCCGATCAGTTCGGCGATCATGCGGGTGGGCAGCGGGGCGGCGATCTCTTCGGCGAATTCGTGCACGGAGTCGGGTGCCACCTCATCGAGGACCCCGCGCACGATCTCGCGGATCTTCGGCTCCAGCACGGCGACCCGGCGCCTGGTGAAACCGGAATTGATCAGCTTGCGCATCTGCCGGTGCCGTGGCGGGTCGGTAAATATGAGGTTGCCCTCCTGGACCGGATTCGGCATCTCGGGGTCGGGTATGGAGATGCCCTTGGTCGAGGTGAACAGAGCTGGGGTGCTCGACACGTAACGAATGTCCTCGTATTTCAGCAGTGCCCAGAATTTGGTGACGTCGTTCCAATGAACAGGTGACGTCGCACGCAGCTCACGGTAGGTCGGGTAGGGGTCGCCCGCGTAGAACTCGGGGGAGTGCAGCGGGGCATCGGTGCGCACGGGCGGTTCTCCGATCCGACACATTGCTGTGAAGTGTCCTGCGCAATGTGTCTACTCGCGGCCGCCTACGCCTGTCAATACAGGCATCAATGCATTGAAGTAATGGCAAATTCGGGCTGGTGACGATTGACCTCTAGGTCCGACGGGTGTACACCAGGTTGGTAGATGACCGACAGAGGGGTGACAACCCAATGGCCGAGCCGGCGCCCACAGGACTAATCGACACCTATCAGCTCTACATCGACGGCAAATGGGTGGAACCCGACGACGGTCGCTACGACGACATCTCCCCGGCTACCGAGCAACCCATCGCCGCTGCTCCCGACGCGAGCGTCGGCCAGGTCGATGCGGCTGTCGCGGCCGCGCGGCGAGCCTTCGACGAGGGGCCGTGGGCGACGATGTCCCCGTCGGAGCGCGCAACCTGTCTCAGCCAACTCGGCGACGCCCTGCTCAAGTACGCCGACGACTTTTTCGCGCTGTCCCAGCAGGAGTGGGCCTGCACCTCAAACGAGCGGGTAATGCAGGTCGACGGCGCCGCGTTCATGTCCATGCACGCCGCCCAACTCGCAACTCAGTTGGCGGACGAAGAGGTCACCGGCATCGGAGCCGGAAAGACGCTGCTGCGTCATGAGCCACTTGGCGTCGTGTCGATCCTGACGCCGTGGAACTTCCCGCATTGCCTCAACGTGATGAAGCTCAATCACGCACTGGCCGCGGGTAATACCGTCGTGCTCAAGCCGTCGCCGCTCACACCGCTGGCAGGGCTGGCGCTGGCGCGGATCATCGACGAACACACCGACTTCCCGGCCGGGGTAGTCAACGTCGTCACTCCATCGAGTGTGCCGGCGGCCAAGCTGCTCACCACCGATCCCCGCATCGACATGGTCAGCTTCACCGGCAGTACTGTCGTCGGTCGCGAGGTTATGTCTGCCGCCGGGGACACCCTGAAGCGGATCTTGCTTGAACTGGGCGGCAAGTCGGCGTGCATCATCCTCGACGACACCGACGTCACCGACGAGATGCTGCAGCAGATGCTGTTCGACTGTTGTTCGATGCACGCGGGCCAGGCGTGCATCCTGCAGAGCCGGTTGCTGCTGCCCGATTCGTTACACGACGAGGTCGTCGACCGGTTGGTCGCACTGGCCCGCGACGTGAAAGTCGGGGACCCAACCGATCCCGAGGTGCAGATGGGTCCGCTGATCAGTGCCGCGCAACGGGGACGGGTTGAAGCGCACGTCGCAGGTGCGGTGGAGCAGGGCGCCAGGGTGGTCACCGGCGGAGGCCGTCCAGCGGGCCTGGACGTCGGGTTCTACTTCGAGCCAACGGTTCTCACCGAGGTCACGCCGAATTCCGTTATCGCTCAAGAGGAAGTGTTCGGCCCGGTGCTTAGCGTGTTGCGTTACCGCGACGACGACGACGCCGTCGCGATCGCGAACAATTCCCGCTACGGCTTGTCCGGATCGGTGTGGGGCGGCGACGTCGATCGGGCGCTCGGCGTGGCCCGCCAGATCCGTACCGGGCAGGTTGCGATCAACGGGTGCGGCCCCGGGGCGGCGCCGTTCGGTGGATTCAAACTCAGCGGATTGGGCCGTGAGGGCGGCGGAATCGGCGGAGTGCACCAATACATGGAGCCGATGGCGATCGGGGTTCCCGCGTGAGTGGACCCCTCGCGGGGCTCCACGTCGTCGAAATCGCCATCGAAATTTCGGGTCCCTACGCGACAAAGCTGCTGGTGGACCTCGGTGCCGAGGTCGTCAAGATCGAACCGCCCGGCGGGGATTCGCTGCGGTACTGGGGGCCGTTTCCCGGCGACGTCGCCAATCCGGATCGGTCCGGCCTGTTCGAATACCTCAACGCCGGCAAGCGAATAGCTGATGTGGCCGAGGCCCGCGAGCTGATCGCCGACGCGCACATTCTGGTGGAAAATCTTTCGCCCGGCACACTGGATGGCTGGGGTCTGGGTCCCGATGAGCTGAGCCGAATCAACCCGGGACTGGTGCGGCTCAGCGTTTCTCACTTCGGCCAGACCGGTCCTTGGCGAGACCGGATCGAATCGCCGCTGACCATGCAGGCGGTGGCGGGGTGGGTGAGCGCGCGGGACCCGCAGCGTCCTCCGGTACAGGCCGGCGCGCGCATCGCCGAGTATGTCGCGGGCGCCTACGGCGCGCTGGGTGCGTTGACGGCACTGCGAATTCCCCACCCGGGCAAGGTATCTGAGGTGGATGTCTCGGAGTTCGAGGCACTGCTGTCCACGCTGCCCTATCCGATGTTGATGGTCGAACGGATGCGCAGCCTTGGGTTGCCGTCGAATGTGCGCTCGGCGCCGATGCTGGGTGTGGTGCGGGCTGCCGACGGATGGGTGGGAATCAACTGCCTGACCGGACAACACTGGCTCGACGTCTGCGCGATGCTGGATCTGCCGGAGTATGGCGAACATCAGATCGCGATCATGATGGGTGGCCCCGAGCGCGCCGAATTCTTCGCCAAGGCAGAGCCATTGCTTGCTGAGCGCACGGTGGCCGAGACCATCGAAATCAGCCAAGCCATGCGCATTCCGGCCGCACCGGTCAACAACGGCGCCACCATTCTGGAATCTCCGCAGTACGCAAAGCGCGGTTTCTTCAAGGAGTTTCGTGACTTTCGGTGCCCGGGGCTACCGTTCCGGATGTCCGCGAGCCCGACCGCACGGCGAAATTGCGAGCCGGAAACCGCATCCTCCTTCGGCTCGCGGACCACTGAGTCGGGGGCGTTGCCGTTCGCCGGACTGCGGGTGCTGGACTTGAGTACGTTCTGGGCCGGGGCGTACCTGACCTGCTACCTGGGCTCCTTCGGCGCCGACATCGTCAAAGTCGAGTCCATTCAACGACCCGACGGGCACCGCTACTCGGGCGCCTATCCGTTCGAGGGCGACGACTGGTACGAGCGCAGCGCCCTGTGGCAGGCCACCAACCTCAACAAAAAAGACGTCACCCTCGATCTGACGTCAGAACGCGGACGCGAGATCGCCCACCGCCTGGCCGCGCAGGCCGACGTCGTGGTGGAGAACTTTTCTCCGCGCGTGGTGGAGCATTTCGGCCTGGACTACGACTCGCTGGTGAAGCTGAAACCCGATGTGATCGCGGTCCGCATGCCCGGCTTCGGCTTGCAGGGTCCCTGGCGGGATTACGTCGGCTGGGCACTGAACATCGAACAGACTTCCGGCATGACGGCCGCCACCGGCTACGCCGACGGACCGCCGTGCAACCTGCAGGGACCGGCCGACCCGGTCGTCGGTGTGCACGCGGGCGTTGCGCTGCTAGCCGCCCTTGAACACCGGCGCCGGACCGGCGAAGGACAACTGATCGAGATCGCCCAAATCGAAGTCGCCGCATGCCTTACCGCCGAACCCGTGATCGAGTACTCGATGAACGGGGTCGTACGGCCACGACAAGGCAACCGACACCGCGGCTATTTGCAGGGCGTCTACCCGACCAGCGAAGACGATGCATGGGTCGCCTTGTCGCTTCCCGATGACGGATCGCTCGACCACGACGTGTTCGACGAACTCGTCGCTGGCTGGACGCGCACGCAGACGGCCGCCGCTATCGTGGAAAGCCTTCGCGCGCAAGGTATCCCGGCAGAACCGGTGAGCACTGGCGCGCAGATGTACGAGTTCGCCCAACTCGAAGCCCGCGGCTTCTACGAGGAGTTCGAGCATCCGGTCACCGGAACTCACCGATATCCGGGTTGGCCGTTTCGGATCAACCCCGGCCCGCCCAGCCATCACCGCACCGCCCCGCCAACCCTCGGCCAGCACAATGACGAGATCCTGCGCCGGCTAGGTGTCGGCGACGACGAACTCGCCGAATTACGTCGTCTCCGCGTTATTGGTGACCGGATAGTTAGCTAACTCACACCAAAGTCTCTGACCTGCGCTGATAGCATATCGAATGCAAAAATGTATCCGTCAGCACGTCGCGGTCCCGGGGCAAAACGGTGCGCCCGGGGCGACTCACGTGAAAGGCTGCCCGGCATGCCCGTCGCGATTGCACGCCCCAAGATCGAAGGAAACGTCGCCGTTGGCGAAGACCGCCAAATAGGCTTTGCCGAGTTTGGTGCCCCGCAAGGACGCGCCGTGTTCTGGCTGCACGGCACCCCGGGTGCGCGGCGGCAGATCCCGACCGAGGCCCGCATCTACGCCGACCTGCACAACATCCGGCTGATCGGAGTGGACCGTCCCGGCATAGGATCGTCGACACCGCATCAGTACGAGACGATTTCGGCTTTCGCCGACGACCTGCGCACCATCGCAGACACACTCGGCATCGACAAAATGGCCGTCGTCGGGCTCTCCGGCGGCGGTCCCTACACGCTGGCGTGCGCGGCAAAACTGTCCGACCGGGTGGTGGCCGCCGGAGTGCTCGGTGGCGTGGCTCCGACGCGCGGGTCCGACGCAATCAGTGGGGGGCTGATGGATCTGGGGCAACGGGTCGCGCCGCTGCTGCGAGTCGGCGGCAATCCATTGCGGGTTGGTGCCAGCCTGATGATCCGGGCCGCCCGCCCGATCGCTTCACCCGCACTGGACGTGTACGCCATGCTCTCGCCGCAAGCCGACCGGCACCTGCTGGCCAGGCCCGAGTTCAAAGCCATGTTTCTCGACGACCTGCTCAACGGCAGCCGCAAGCAGTTGGCCGCACCGTTCAACGACGTGATCGTCTTCGCCCGCGACTGGGGATTCCGGCTAGAGGAGGTGACGGTCCCGGTGCGCTGGTGGCACGGCGACCACGACCACATCATCCCGTTCTCGCATGGGGAGCACGTCGTGTCCCGGCTACCCAAGGCTGAGCTGTTGCACCTGCCGGGCGAGTCTCACCTGGCCGGGCTCGGCCGCGGCGAGGAGATCCTGGCAACTTTGATGAAAATTTGGGATGAGGAGGCCTGATTCATGCCGGCAGCCCAAGCTGCTATCCGCCCGGTCGCTGTTGACAGTGCGGTGGCCGGAACCGCCCCCGCACTGGGGCTCTGGTTGAGCGATATCCCGCGTGCCGTAGTCGAATACGGCCAGCTGATTGCCGCGCTGCCGCTGCGGCGGAAGTTGCCGGTAGGCGACGGACATCCGGTGCTGGCGTTGCCCGGACTGCTCGCCGGTGATGGCACCATGTGGACGCTGCGCCGGCTGCTGAGCGGCCTCGGATATCAGGTGCACGGTTGGGGACTTGGCGTGAACATCGGCCCGACCCGCAAGGCGGTAGCGGGGATGCCCGACCGCCTTGCCGAACTGCACGAGCGCTACCAGGCGCCGGTCAGCGTGATCGGCTGGAGCCTGGGCGGCATCTTCGCGCGCACCCTGGCCCGACGGAATCCGTCGGCCGTTCGTCAGGTGATCACGCTGGGCAGTCCCTACCGCATGCACCGCATCAGCCAGTCGCGGGCCAGCAGTCAGTTCAATCTGTTTGCGCGGCTGCACGCCGAACGCCACGAGTTGCCGCTCTTGGCCGAAAACGAACCCCTTCCGGTGCCGGCGACGTCCATCTATTCCCGCTACGACGGCATGGTCGCCTGGCAGACCTGCATTGACCTGCCCTCCAAGAGCGCCGAGAACATCGCGGTGCTCAGCAGTCATATCGGATATGGGCACCACCCGGCTACGATCTGGGCCATCGCGGACCGGCTGGCGCAGCCCGCCGGCACCTGGGCGCCATTCCAGCCGCCGCCCGCCCTGCGTTCGTTGTTCCCGCCACCGCACGGGGGGTAGCCTCCCTGACGTGCTGCTGACCTCGCTGAATCCCTCAGCCGTTACCGCCACCGACATTCCCGACGCGGTCCGTATCGACGGGTTCACGCTCAGTCGCAGCGACCTGGTCGGCGCCGCGACATCGGTGGCCGAGCGGGTGGCCGGCGCGCGACAGGTCGCGGTGCTCGCGACGCCCACCGCCTCGACGGTGTTGGCAATCACCGGATGTCTGATCGCCGGGGTACCCGTCGTCCCGGTGCCGGCCGATGTCGGGGTGGCCGAACGCCGTCATATGCTGGCCGACTCTGGTGCCCAGGCCTGGCTTGGACCGGTGCCGGACGAGCCGGAAGGCTTGCCGCACATACCGGTTCGGTTGCATGCCAGATCATGGCATCGCTACGCCGAACCAGCACCGGATGCCCTGGCGATGGTGGTATACACCTCGGGCACAACGGGATTGCCCAAAGGCGTCCAGGTTAGCCGGCGAGCCATCGCCGCCGATTTGGACGCGCTGGCCGAAGCGTGGCAGTGGACCCCGGAGGACGTGTTGGTACACGGGCTGCCGCTGTATCACATCCACGGGTTGGTGCTTGGTCTGCTGGGATCGCTGCGGGTGGGAAATCGCTTTGTGCACACCGGAAAACCGACGCCTGCTGGCTACGCCGCGGCTGGCGGGACGCTGTATTTCGGGGTGCCCACGGTGTGGTCGCGGCTGGTGGATGATGCCGCGGCCGCCGAAGCGCTGAAGCCGGCCAGGCTATTGGTGTCCGGCAGTGCCGCGCTGCCGGTACCGGTGTTCGAGCGGCTGGAACAGCTGACGGGGCACCGGCCCATCGAACGATACGGTGCTTCGGAATCGCTGATCACCCTGTCCACGCGCGCCGACGGCGAGCGTCGCCCGGGCTGGGTGGGCCTGCCGCTGGCTGGGGTGCAGACCCGACTGGTCGACGACCACGGTGAGTTGGTGCCGCATGACGCGGAAACCGTTGGCAAGCTTCTTGTTCGGGGCCCGACGCTGTTCGACGGTTACCTGAACCGGCCCGAAGCCACCGCCGAGGCGTTCGACGCCGACGGGTGGTACCGCACCGGAGACGTCGCGGTCGTGGACGGTGGTGGCATGCACCGCATCGTGGGCCGCGAGTCGGTCGACCTGATCAAGTCGGGGGGATACCGCATCGGTGCGGGCGAGATCGAGACCGTGCTGCTCGGGCATCCCGGTGTGAAGGAGGCTGCGGTGGTGGGGCTACCGGACGAGGACCTCGGCCAGCGCATCGTCGCGTACGTGGTCGGGTCTGCCGCTGCTGACGAGCTGATCAATCATGTCGCGCAACAGCTCTCGGTGCACAAGCGGCCCCGCGAGGTGCGCATGGTGGACTCGCTGCCCCGCAACGCGCTGGGCAAGGTACTCAAGAAGCAACTGCTGGCCGATGGCTAATTTTCCGCCCGCTCAGTTCGCGTGCAACTCCTCGTTGAGCGCAATGCCCTGACCGTCGCGAGAGACCACCTCGACCGCTCCGGTCATCGAGTTGCGCCGGAAGAGCAGGTTGTCAGCACCGGAGAGCTCCCGGGCCTTGACCGACTTACCTTCGGGCAGAGCGACTTTCGTGCCGGCTGTGACATACAGGCCGGCCTCCACCACACAGTCGTCACCCAAGGAGATGCCCAGGCCCGCGTTGGCGCCCAGCAGGCAGCGCTTACCGATCGAGATGACTTGCTCGCCACCGCCGGACAGCGTGCCCATAATCGAGGCGCCACCACCGACGTCGGAACCGTCACCGACCACCACGCCCGCCGAAATGCGGCCCTCGACCATGGAGGCGCCCAGCGTGCCGGCGTTGAAGTTGACGAAGCCCTCGTGCATCACGGTGGTGCCCGCCGCCAGGTGCGCGCCCAGCCGCACCCGGTCCGCGTCGGCGATCCGCACGCCCGTCGGCAGCACGTAATCGACCATCCGGGGGAACTTGTCGATGCCGTAGACCGTCACCGGTCCGTGCCGGCGCAGCCGCGCCCGCACCGCTTCGAATCCCTCGACGGCGCATGGGCCACGGTTAGTCCACACCACATTGGTCAATACCCCGAACAAGCCGCCGGCGTTCAGCCCGTGGGGCGCCACCAGTCGGTGCGAGAGCAGATGCAACCGCAGATAGGCGTCGTACGCGTCGGCGGCCTGGTCGTCCAGCGAGCCGATCACCGTGCGGATTGCGATGGTCTCGGTTTGCCGGTCGTCGTCGCGCCCGACGAGTGCGCCCAATTCTGCCGGGACGTCCGAGATGGCCAGTCGCGAAGTGGCGCTGGTACTCGATTCGGTCAGTTCCGGTGCGGGAAACCACGCGTCGAGGACGGATCCGTCCGAGGCGAGGGTCGCCAGCCCAACAGCTGCAGCTCCAGTCACGGCGGTCAGGTTACTTGGTCCCGCGAGCAGACACAGAATCGCATCCCAGCGGCCCCGTTAGTGCGATTCTGCGTCTGCTCGCCGGACTAGGCTGGCCCCGTGCTGGAATTGCATGGCGATCCCGTCGAGCTGACCGTGGCGTTAGTCGACATCCCCAGCGAATCGCGAAACGAGGCTCGCATCGCCGACGAGGTCGAAGCAGCCCTGCGGGCGCAAACGTCCGGTTTCGAGATCATTCGCAACGGCAACGCGGTGCTGGCGCGCACCGCACTGGGCCGCCCGTCGCGGGTGTTGCTGGCCGGGCATCTGGACACGGTGCCAGTGGCCGACAACCTGCCCAGCCGGATCGAGGACGGCGAACTGCACGGTTGCGGCACCTCGGACATGAAATCCGGCGATGCGGTTTTCCTGCACCTGGCCGCCACCGTGGCCGAACCCGCGCACGATCTGACCCTGGTGTTCTACGACTGCGAGGAAATCGATTCCGCAGCAAACGGTTTGGGGCGCCTGGAGCGAGAGCTGCCGGACTGGCTGACCGCCGATGTGGCCATTCTGGGTGAACCCACCGCCGGCTTCATCGAGGCGGGCTGCCAAGGCACCCTGCGGGTGGTCGTCAGCGCGACCGGAACCCGCGCGCATTCGGCACGTTCTTGGTTGGGCGACAACGCGATTCACAAGCTAGGTACGGTGCTGGACCGGCTGGCCAGCTATCAGGCACGCAGCGTCGACATCGACGGCTGCGTGTACCGCGAGGGACTGTCCGCGGTCCGCGTTGACGGTGGTGTGGCCGGCAACGTGATTCCCGACGCCGCGTCGGTGACGGTCAATTTCCGCTTCGCTCCGGACCGCTCGCCCGACACTGCGCTGCAGCACGTCCACGAGGTCTTCGACGGGCTCGATGTGGCCATCGAGCTGACCGACTCCGCCACCGGTGCGCTGCCCGGGTTGTCGGCGCCGGCCGCACGTGCGCTGGTCGAGGCCGCGGGCGGGCAGGTGCGGGCAAAGTACGGCTGGACGGACGTGTCTCGGTTTGCGGCCCGTGGCATTCCGGCGCTGAACTACGGGCCGGGCGACCCGAACCTGGCCCATAAGCGTGACGAGCGCGTGCCGGTTGCCCAGATCACCGCCGCGGTCGACATGCTGCGCGGTTATCTGAGTCGCTGAGCCTGCGACGCCACATCAGCGGCCGCGGCGCCCATCCCGATTGCAACCAGGTCGTCGGCCACCGACGTGAGCCCGGCACCATCGCCGGCGACCAGTGCGCGAGCATGTCTGGCAATGAGATCACCTACCGGGCAACTGATTTGGCTTGCGAGCCGGGCCGCGGGCTCCGCCGCCCGCAGGTCGCCCAGTCGGACGGCATCATGCCAGGCCAGCAACGCCACTGCCGATTGGCCGGAACGCTCCGCCATGCGAGCCGCATCCCGTGCCGCGGAGACGGCACCGGGACGGTCCCGGGCCGTCGCCCGGGTCCAGGCGCGTGCGAGCCCGAGCTCGGGAGCGAACAACGCCGACTTCGTTCCATGCCGATTTTCAGCCCGGCGCAACGCTTTTGCCGATCCGGGTATGTCGCCCTGACGGGCAATTGCAGTCGCCAGCAACATTAACGACAGCGGACCCCACGAATAGCCGGTACGTTCCAACTCGGTGGCGCAGGGATCCAAAAAGGCTGCCGCGGTCTCGTATTCGCCCTTTGCGAGTAACACATAGGCAAGCAGCACCTCGCCGATGGCCCGGCCGGGCTGCTGGAGCTCGGCGAAATCGGTGAACTGCTGGGCCAATGCCTGTGCCTGCGCCACCTCGCCGGCCATCAATAACGACGTGATCTGCCCAAGCCCCACGGTGAACCGCAACAGCCCGGGATGCTCTGCAGTGGAAGCCTTTTCAGCCAAGCGGTCAACGTCGCTGAGCCGGCCCATCCGTGCCGAGGACAACGCGGCCGCGCTGGCCGCCCAGGCCACCGCCATGTCTGCAGCGTCCGGTTTGGCAAGCACGTCGGTGGCCAGAGTGATGGCGCGCTGCAGATTTCCGGAGTTCATCGCGAACGTGGCGGTAAGCCCGTCCAGCACTGTGCGTGCCGCCGGTTCGGTGACGTGGTTGCGGGTGGTCTGCAAGAACGCGGTTGCCCGCTCGGGCTCGCCAAGCATCCAGAACTGGTTGGCCGCGCGCGGCACGGCCCAGGCGATCAACTCAGCCTCGGACAAGTTCGCGGGATCCACCGCCCCCAGCACTGTGCCCGCTTCGCGGCCACGTCCTTGCCAACCCAAAGCCTGACCCAGCACCACGCGCGCATCCAGCCCGCCGGACCGCTCCAGTGCCGCCCGGCTCAGCCGCTCGGCGAGCGACAGGTCGCCTAAGCGCAGCGCCTGCTGTGCGGCCGCTGCGACCTCGGCGACCGGTTGGGGCGCGTCGCTGTCCAGCGCCAGCGACGCCAGTCGCAGCCGGTTGGTCGGGTGCTCGGAGGGATGCCGGGACAGCAGGTTGACCAGGTCGGTGCGCCGCTGCCGCGCGCCGTCGCGGCCCAGCTTCGCCAGGGCGCGTGCACCGAACAGTGGGTGTGCGGTGTAGACCATCGCGGGGTCGGTGCTGCCGCCGCGTAACCGAGTTTCGGCCGCGCCCAGATCCTCGGCCTGGCTGACCGCGCCGTCTCCGGCCAGCACGCTCAGATCCGCCACCGACAACGGCTCCGCCACGGCAAGGTAGTCCAACACCGACCGCGCCGGGGCCGGTAACTCGGCGAGAAACTCGTCAACCTCACCCGCGGTCGTCGAGCCGCGAGGCGGCGCGATGTCAATACGATCAAGCAGCCCATCGGCCCACAGTGCAGCGATTGCCGGCGGTGCCGCATCGGCGCGCGCGGTGACGATCATCCGCGCGGCTCGGGTCAGTGCCAGCTGATACACCAGGGTGGCCGACAGGATGTCCAAGTCATGGGCCTCGTCGACGATGAGCAGCAGATCGCCCTGCTGTGCGGCGCGGATCAGCGAGGTGCGAGCGGCCCGCAGCAACGCTGCCGGTTTCCCGATGTCGGCGATGTCGATTAAATGTCCGAAAGCGCCGAAGGGAACCACCCGCTCGGCTGGGGTGCCGATCACCCAGCGGGTTGTCGTGGTCGGGTGCTGGGCGCAGAACTGTTCGGCAGCCAATCGCGCCAGGGTCGATTTGCCGACACCGTCAGGTCCCAGTACGACGGCCCCGCCCGTGTCGCCGACAGCGGCATTGAGCCGTTCCAGGGCTGCCGCGTGCTGCGGGACGTTCCAACGAATCGGCATCGTTGTGAGTTTATGGTGACCCCTACCCGTGGCATGCGTAGGCCCTGCGGCGTTGGTCTACCTTTCCGTGTATGCCCGCAGAGACCGATGTTCAGTGGACGGTGGCCGTGTACTGCGCAGCCTCGCCGACGCACCCCGATTTGCTCGAACTCGCCGCCTCGCTCGGCGCCAGCATCGGTTCGCAAGGCTGGACCCTGGTCTGGGGCGGCGGCCACGTTTCGGCGATGGGAGCGGTCGCTTCGGCGGCGCGCGCAGTCGGCGGATGGACCGTCGGGGTAATTCCCAGAATGCTGCTAAACCGCGAATTGGCCGACCGGGGCGCCGACGAACTAATCGTCACCGACACCATGAGCGAGCGTAAGCGAGTAATGGAAAGCCGTGCCGATGCGTTCATCGCGCTGCCGGGTGGTGTCGGCACTATGGACGAATTGTTGAGCGCGTGGACTGAGGGCTATCTCGGCGTGCACGACAAGCCGATCGTGCTGCTGGATCCGTGGGGGCATTTCGACGGGTTCCTGGCGTGGATATATGAGTTGCTCGACAGCGGTTACATCTCCCAGGCGGCCGTCGATCGGCTCGTAGTAGTGGATAAGGTCGGCGAGGCGCTGCAGGCGTGCGCGCCGGACCGAGGCGGTCTGGAAAGAATCGAGGAATCAGGTGTCTGATCACGACGGCGGAGCGCACGTACGAGTCAAGCTCACCGATATCGCGACACGAGTACCCGGCGTGATTGCCGACGCGCCGTCGATCCTGCGCGCGGTCAGGACCGGACTGTTGCCGCGGCCCGGCTCCAAAGCGTCTATCGGCGCGGTGTTTCAGGAGCGGGCAGCGCGCTACGCCGACCGGATCTTCCTAAAGTTCGACGACGAGCAGCTGACGTATCGCGAAGCCAACGCGACCGCCAACCGCTACGCCGCGGTGCTGGCCGCGCGGGGTGTCGGTCCTGGCGACGTCGTCGGCGTCATGTTGCGTAACTCGCCGAACGCGGTGCTCACGATGCTCGCCGTCGTCAAATGCGGTGCGATCGCCGGCATGCTGAACTACCACCAGCGTGGTGATGTCCTCTCGCACAGCCTGGGCCTGCTGGATGCCAAGGTGCTCATCGCCGAATCCGACTTGGTCAGTGCTGTCAGCGAATCCGGGGGTTCGGCCGGTGAGGTGGTCACCGTCGAGGACTTGGCGCGATTTGCGACGACCGCGCCGGCCACCAACCCTGCGTCGGCGTCGGAGGTGCGCGCCAAGGACACCGCGTTCTACATCTTCACCTCGGGGACCACCGGTTACCCGAAGGCCAGCGTGATGACGCACTACCGGTGGCTCAAAGCGCTCGGGGCATTCGGCGGCCTGGGGCTGCGGTTGAAGGCCTCCGACACGCTCTACAGCTGCCTGCCGCTCTATCACAACAATGCGCTCACCGTCGCGGTGTCGTCGGTGATCAACTCCGGCGCGACTTTGGCGCTGGGCAAGTCCTTCTCGGCGTCCCGGTTCTGGGACGAGGTAATCCGTTACGAAGCAACAGCTTTCATTTACATCGGCGAGGTCTGCCGCTACCTGCTTAACCAACCGCCCAAGAAAACCGATCGCGCACACAAGGTTCGGGTCATCGCCGGCAACGGGTTGCGTCCGGACATCTGGGACGAGTTCACCAAACGGTTCGGTATTTCCCGGGTTTGCGAGTTCTACGCCGCCAGTGAAGGTACCACCGCGTTCATCAATATCTTCAATGTGCCTCGCAGCACCGGCATTTCGCCGATGCCGCTCGCTTACGTGGAGTACGACCCGGACACCGGCGAACCAGTTCGTGACGACGCCGGACGGGTTCGCCGGGTGCCCGACGGCGAGCAGGGCCTGCTGCTCAGCCCGGTCAACCGGCTGCAGCCGTTCGACGGCTACACCGACAAGAAAGCCAGCGAAAAGAAGTTGGTACGCAACGCTTTCAAGGACGGTGACTGCTATTTCAACACCGGTGACGTGATGAGCCCGCAGGGCATGTTCCACGCGGCATTCGTAGACCGGTTGGGCGACACATTCCGCTGGAAGGGCGAGAACGTAGCCACTACGCAGGTCGAGGCCGCGGTGTCGACCGATTCCAATGTCGAAGAGTGCACGGTCTTCGGGGTTGAGGTGCCCAATACCGGTGGGCGGGCCGGCATGGCCGCGGTCAAGCTGCGGGAGGGCCGCGAATTCGACGGCCAATCCCTGGCCGGCGCCGTGTACGACAGGCTGCCCGGCTACGCGCTTCCGCTGTTCGTGCGGTTGGTGGAGTCGCTGGAGCACACGACGACGTTCAAGAGCCGCAAAGTCGAGTTGCGCAAGCAGGCTTACGGCCCGGACGTGGCGGACCCGCTGTACGTGCTGGCCGGGCGCAAAGAGGGCTACGTCGAGTACTACGACGATTACCCGGACGAGGTCGCCGCGGGTAAGCGACCGCAGGGCTGATGTTGGCCGGCCTCGCCGTTTGAGTGTGCGCTCACGGTTTCGCGTGTGCGGCTACGGCGGTGAATTGGCGATTTTCACGCCCTGGATGCACACTCGACGCCGCCAGTGCACACTCGACGCCGCCAGTGCACACTCGAGGCCGCCAGTGCACCCACGACCCAGGCAAAATGGACGCGTGCGCCCAACCTCGTCGACAGCAGTCGGCCACTCGACGTTCTGCGGTCGCCGGGTGGCGTCAGATCGCGCGCTGATCATGGCGATTATCAATCGCACCCCGGACTCGTTCTTCGACCAGGGCGCGACCTTCGCCGACGGCCCAGCGCGCGACGCCGTACACCGTGCCGTCGCCGAGGGCGCTGACGTGATCGACATCGGCGGGGTCAAGGCGGGCCCCGGTGAGACCGTCGACGCCGAAACCGAGATCGCCCGCCTGGTGCCGTTCGTTGAGTGGCTCCGCGACGCCTATCCCGACCAGCTGATCAGCGTCGACACCTGGCGCTCGGAGGTCGCCAAACTGGCTTGTGCGGCGGGTGCGGACATCATCAACGACACGTGGGGCGGCGTCGACCCGGCCTTGGCCGAGGTGGCCGCCGAATTCGACGCCGGCTTGGTTTGCGCGCACACCGGGGGAGCGCTACCGCGCACACGTCCCTTCCGGGTGAGTTACGGTACGACTACCCGCGGCGTGGTGGACGATGTGATTCGCCAGGTCACAGCCGCTGCCGAGCGGGCAGTTGCGGTCGGCGTAGCCCGCGACCGGGTGCTGATCGACCCGGCCCACGATTTCGGCAAGAACACCTTCCACGGGCTGCTCCTGTTGCGACATCTGAGCGATGTCGTTAATACCGGGTGGCCGGTGCTGATGGCTTTGAGCAATAAGGATGTTGTCGGGGAGACTCTGGGCGTGGACGTGACCGAACGACTTGAGGGGACACTGGCGGCTACCGCGCTGGCAGCAGCCGCCGGGGCACGCATGTTTCGCGTCCACCAAGTTGCGGCGACCAGGAGGACGCTGGAGATGGTGGCCTCGATCCAGGGGACGCGTCGCCCGACACGCACGGTGAGAGGACTGGCATGACAGCATCTGAGCTGGTCGCGGGTGATCTCGCCACCGTCCATACCTGGAACCGTCCGCGCTGGACGATCAGCGAATTGGTCGCGGCCAAGGCCGGTCGGACCATTTCGGTGGTGCTCCCGGCGCTCAACGAGGAAGACACCATCGAGTCGGTCATCGACAGCATTTCCCCGCTGGTTGACGGGCTGGTCGACGAGCTGATCGTGCTCGATTCCGGTTCCACCGACGACACCGAGATTCGGGCTATCGCCGCGGGGGCGCGCGTCGTCAGCCGCGAACATGCGCTGCCCGAGTTGCCCACCCGACCCGGTAAGGGCGAGGCGTTGTGGCGTTCTCTGGCGGCAACCCGCGGCGACATCGTGGTGTTCATCGATTCCGATCTGGTCAACCCCAACCCCAGGTTCGTGCCCAATCTGGTGGGCCCACTGCTCACCGGTGACGGAATTCACCTGGTCAAGGGCTTCTACCGGCGCCCGCTGACCAAGGGTGATGCCAGCGGTGACGCGGGCTCCACCGGTGGCGGACGGGTGACCGAACTGGTGGCGCGACCGCTCCTGGCGGCGCTGCGCCCTGAGCTGGGCTGCGTGTTGCAGCCGCTGGGCGGGGAGTACGCGGCAAGTCGTGAACTGCTGACTTCGCTGCCGTTCGCCCCGGGCTACGGCGTCGAGATCGGCCTGTTGATCGACACCTTCGATCGGTTGGGTTTGGACGCGATCGCGCAGGTCAACCTGGGTGTTCGGACGCACCGCAACCGGCCGCTGGAGGAGCTCGGTGCGATGAGCCGCCAAGTGATTGCCACGCTACTTTCCCGATGCGGCATTCCCGACTCCGGAGTCGGCTTGACCCAGTTCTTGCCCGTCGGGGACGGCTTCACCCAGCACACGCTGCCGGTGTCACTGGACGACCGGCCGCCGATGAACGCGTTGCGTCCGCACTGATCGACTGTTTGTCGGTGCCATAGGGCAGGATCGGTCGCGTGGCGTTGGTGTTGCTCTACCTGGTGGTTCTGGTCCTTGTGGCGGTTGTGCTGTTCGGCGCGGCGAGTCTGTTGTTCGGTCGCGGCGAACAATTGCCACCCCTGCCGCGCGCGACGACGGCCACCGTCCTGCCGGCCTTCGGCGTCACGGCCGGCGACGTCGATGCGGTCAAATTCACCCAGGTGCTTCGTGGATATAAGACCAGCGAAGTCGACTGGGTCCTGGACCGGTTGGGACGTGAGTTGGAGACGCTGCGGGGCCAGGTGGCGGCCCTGCAAGCCTCTAGCAGCGAGGCACAGCCCAATGCGCTAGACGATGTGGCCGAGGACGCGGAGCCCTCAGGCGTCGACGCCGTCGGGTCGGACCGTTCCGGTCCGACATGAGCCACCGCGGCGAGTATGCAGCGCGTAGCGATGAGGCGCGCAAGTAGTGGACGCACCTTGCCGCGAAGGCCTGATTCGCTGTAGCTGGGCCGAGGTTCGCCCCGGACCCGATGCCGAGCTGTATCGCGACTATCACGACCAGGAGTGGGGCCGTGCGCTCAAAGACGGCACGGCGTTGTTCGAGCGGCTGAGCCTGGAAGCCTTTCAAAGCGGTCTGTCTTGGCTGATCATCCTGCGCAAGCGGGAAAATTTCCGACGCGCATTTCACGGCTTCGACGTCGACAAGGTCGCCCGCTTCACCGACGTTGACGTGCAGCGTCTATTGACCGACAGCGGCATTGTGCGCAACCGCGCCAAGATCGAGGCGACGGTGGCCAACGCGCGTGCCGCCGTCGACCTCGGGTCGCCGCAAGATCTGTCCGAACTGCTGTGGTCGTTCGCGCCGCCGGCCCGGCCCCGGTACGTCGACATATCCGAAATCCCCTCCGTGAGTGCGGAATCAAGGGCGATGGCGCGTGAGCTCAAGCGCCGCGGTTTCCGCTTCGTCGGACCCACCACCGCGTACGCGCTGATGCAGGCGACCGGCATGGTCGACGATCACATCCGCTCTTGCTGGGTGCAGGCAACCGCTGGGTGAAACGGGCAAGTTCGTCCCAGAACCGGGTCTTTGTGCACCTTGTGACTCGGATAGGGAACAATGGTGGGGTGATTTGGCAGTTCAATGTCGGGTATGGCTGGAAATCCACTGGCGGGGCATGCTCGGCGCCGACCAGGTCCGCGGGTGCGGGCCAGCTCGAATTCGGAGGGAGCACTCGATGGCGGCGATGAAGCCCCGGACCGGCGACGGTCCACTAGAAGCAACTAAGGAGGGGCGCGGCATCGTGATGCGGGTACCACTGGAAGGTGGCGGTCGCCTCGTGGTCGAACTGACGCCGGACGAGGCTGCCGCGCTGGGCGACGAGCTCAAGGGCGTCACCAGCTAGAGCGGCCGACCGGCTCACTGGGTTACTCACACACGTTGCGGTAGACGTCCAACGTTTGCTCGGCAATGTGAGCCCAGGAGAATTCTTCGATACAGCGTTGACGGCCGGTGTGCCCGTACTGCCGCGCCTTGACGGGGTCGGCGACTAGAGCATTGACCGCCTCGGCCAGCCTGGCCTCGTAGGCTTCCGGGAAGTCGACGTCGTAGTGCACCAGCGACCCGGTGACACCGTCAGCCACCACCTCGGGGATGCCGCCGACGTCCGAGGCCACCACCGCCGTCGCGCACGCCATCGCCTCCAGGTTCACGATGCCCAACGGCTCGTATATCGACGGACACACGAAAACCGTTGCCGCCGAAAGTATTTCGCGGAGCTTGGCCTTGTGTAGCATCTCTCTGATCCAGAACACCCCAGTGCGGGTGTGCTCGAGCCGGGTCACCGCCGAGCGCACCTCTTCGGCGATCTCGGGGGTGTCGGGCGCCCCGGCGCACAGCACCAGCTGAATGTCCGAGCTGAATTGGTGGGCGGCTGCCACCAGGTGCGGCACACCCTTCTGCCGGGTGATACGCCCGACGAACGCCACGATGGGCCGGTTCGGGTCGACGCCGTACTCCTCTAGTACCGACCCGGTGCGCACCGGCCCCGCGGGATGCCACACCTCGGTGTCGATGCCGTTGCGGATTACGTGAACCAGGCTCGGGTCCAGCGTCGGATAGATGCGCAGGACGTCGTCGCGCATGCCGGAGCTGACCGCGATAACGGCGTCGGCGCCCAGCACCGCGGTGCTCTCCACCCAGGAGGACACCTGGTAGCCGCCGCCCAGCTGCTCGGCCTTCCACGGTCGCATCGGCTCAAGCGAGTGCGCGGTGAGCACGTGCG
>NZ_LZLS01000111.1 GCF_001673365.1 Mycobacterium asiaticum | reverse complement strand
AACTACCCCGGCGTGTCGAGCAAGTGGGGCCACATCAAGCCGTCCCCCTGGGGCCAAATCAGGCTGTCATAGCCAGATGGGTTTCGGGGCCAGGATGTCGTGAAGGGAGCGGGTTTTGTCTGGTGTGGTGTGGGTGGTGCCGGAGGCGGTTGCGGTGGCGGCAGCCGATGTGGAGCGGATTGGGTCCGCGATCCAGGCGGCGAATTCGGCGGTGTTGGTGTCGACGTCGCGGGTTGCGGTGGCTGCTGGTGATGAGGTGTCGGCGGCGGTGGCGGCGTTGTTTTCTGGTCATGGGCAGGCTTATCAGGAGTGCAGTGCTTTAGCGGGGGCGTTTGGGGCGCGGTGGGCGCAGGCGGTGCAGGGCGCTGGGCAGGCTTATGCGGGTGCCGAGGCGGCCAACGCCGCGTGGTTGCAAAGCTTTGAGCAGCGGGTGCTCGGTGCGCTCAATGCGCCCACTGAGGCGTTGTTTGGGCGTCCGTTGATTGGGGATGGTGTTGCGGGCAGCGCAGCCCGTCCTGATGGTGGGGCGGGCGGGATTTTGTATGGCAATGGTGGTGCGGGTTTTAGCCAGAGCGCGGCTGGCGTCGCGGGCGGCCGGGGCGGTTCTGCCGGGCTTATCGGGAACGGCACCCAGGGCGTAGCCGGTACCAATGGCGGCGGGGGCACCTCTGGTGGCAACGG
>NZ_LZLS01000110.1 GCF_001673365.1 Mycobacterium asiaticum | reverse complement strand
TGCTGGCGAACTCGCGACATGATGCCGACGCGGCGTAGCAGGAGTTGCACCTGGTCGATGAGTTCCGGGTTCACCAGGTCGAGCACCATACCGCCGGTGGTCGAACACCCGTCTCCGCGGAACAATCCAGCCAATAGCCCACGCTGGAATTCGTCGTCGGCGGTCAGGACCTCGTGCGATAAGCGCTTCTGGTGAACCCGGAACTCATCGACCAGGTGCAACTCCTGCTACGCCGCGTCGGCATCATGTCGCGAGTTCGCCAGTACATCAACCAGTCTGGAAAAGTGACCGGCCAGGTGTTCGTACCTGGGCTACCCGGCGCCAACGAGGACTTCATCTTCGACGTCGGCAAGAATCTCCACAACTACGTGGGACAAAAGGGGGCGACGCGTACCACCTCTCAAGTTGTGCACGGCCGCCACGTTTATGGAATCCGTGAACTGAGGAACACGGAGGAGGTTCCGGCGAAGGTGTACAACCTCCACGTTGAGGGCACGCACACCTACACCATTCGAGGCACAGTCGTGCACAACTGCTTCCTGCTTCGCATCGAGGACAACATGGAGTCGATCGGCCGTTCGATCAACTCCGCGCTGCAGCTGTCCAAGCGGGGCGGGGGAGTTGCGTTGCTGCTGACCAACATTCGCGAGCACGGGGCACCGATCAAGAATATCGAGAACCAGTCCTCGGGTGTCATCCCGATCATGAAGCTACTCGAGGATTCCTTCTCCTACGCCAACCAGTTGGGTGCTCGTCAGGGCGCCGGCGCGGTGTACCTCAATGCGCATCACCCCGACATCTATCGCTTCCTGGACACCAAGCGGGAAAACGCCGACGAGAAGATCCGGATCAAGACGCTGAGCTTGGGCGTGGTGATTCCCGACATCACATTCGAACTGGCCAAGAAGAACGAGGACATGTACCTGTTCTCGCCGTACGACGTCGAACGGGTCTACGGCATGGCGTTCGCCGACATCTCGGTGACCGAGAAGTACTACGAAATGGTCGACGACGCGCGCATCCGCAAGACCAAGATCAAGGCGCGCGAGTTCTTCCAGACGCTGGCCGAGCTGCAGTTCGAGTCCGGCTATCCGTACATCATGTTCGAGGACACGGTGAACCGCGCCAATCCCATCGAGGGCAAGATCACGCACTCGAACCTGTGCTCGGAGATCCTGCAGGTGTCCACGCCGTCCTTGTTCAACGAGGACCTGTCGTATGCCAAAGTAGGCAAAGACATTTCGTGCAACCTGGGGTCGTTGAACATCGCCAAGACGATGGATTCACCGGACTTCGCCCAGACCATCGAGGTGGCGATCCGCGCGCTGACGGCGGTGAGCGACCAGACCCACATCACGTCCGTGCCGTCAATCGAGCAGGGCAACAACGACTCTCACGCGATCGGGCTGGGGCAGATGAACCTGCACGGGTACCTGGCCCGTGAGGAGATCTTCTACGGCTCCGAAGAAGGCGTCGACTTCACCAACATCTACTTCTATACGGTGCTCTACCACGCGCTTCGGGCCTCGAACCGCATCGCGATCGAGCGCGGCACGCACTTCAAGGGATTCGAGCGCTCCAAGTATGCGTCGGGGGAATTCTTCGACAAGTACACCGACCAGGTCTGGGAACCGGCGACGGAGAAGGTGCGCCAACTCTTTGCCGACGCCGGGATCCGCATCCCGAACCAGGACGACTGGAAGCGGCTCAAGGAGTCGGTGCAGGCGCACGGTATCTACAACCAGAACCTGCAGGCGGTCCCGCCGACCGGGTCGATCTCCTACATCAACCACTCGACGTCGTCGATCCACCCGATCGTGTCGAGGGTGGAGATCCGCAAGGAAGGCAAGATCGGCCGCGTCTACTACCCGGCGCCCTATATGACCAACGAGAACCTGGAGTATTACCAGGACGCCTACGAGATCGGCTACGAGAAGATCATCGACACCTACGCCGCGGCCACCCAGCATGTGGACCAGGGTTTGTCGCTGACGTTGTTCTTCAAGGACACCGCCAGCACCCGAGACGTGAATAAGGCGCAGATCTACGCCTGGCGCAAGGGGATCAAGACGCTCTACTACATCCGGTTGCGGCAGCTGGCGCTGCAAGGCACTGAGGTGGAAAACTGCGTCAGCTGCATGCTGTGATGACCGGCCGAGCGTGATTCCTGCGACGATCTCGCGGCGTGTCGCGTCGTGAAATTCACACTCCGCGGACGGTAGGACGCCCGGTCTGCCCAGGTCAGCGGCTCCGAAGCGGTAAGGTGCTTGACGTGGTGAGAATGCCTCGACCGTCTTTACCCCACCCCAGCCCGAAGCCGGGGGTGAAAGTCGACGCGCGCAGCGAACGCTGGCGCGAGCACCGCAAGAAGGTGCGCGCCGAGATCGTCGACGCGGCTTTCCGGGCCATCGACCGCCTGGGGCCCGAGTTGAGCATTCGCGAGATCGCCGAGGAGGCCGGCACCGCCAAGCCGAAGATCTACCGGCACTTCGCCGACAAGTCCGACCTCTTCCTGGCCATCGGCGAACGCCTTCGCGACATGCTTTGGGGCGCGATCTTCCCCTCGATCAACCTGGCCACCGACTCGGCCCGCCAGGTCATCCATCGCGCTGTCGAGGAATTCGTCACCCTGCTTGACCAGCACCCCAACGTGATGCGGGTGTTCATCCAGGGCGGCTCCAGCGCCCAGTCCAAAGCCACGGTGCGGACCTTGAACGAAGGCCGCGAAATCACTTTGACCATCGCCGACATGTTCAACAACGAACTCCGCGATATGGAACTCAACAAGGCCGCCCTCGAACTCGCCGCCTTCTCGGCGTTCGGGTGCGCCGCGTCAGCAACCGAATGGTGGTTGGGTCCCGAGCCGGACAGCCCGCGATCGATGACTCGCGAGCAGTTCGTCACCCAATTGACCACGATCATGATGGGCGTCATCGTCGGCACCGCCGAAACGATGGGCGTCACGATCGACCCAGACAAGCCGATCCACGACGCCATGCCGGCGGCGCTGTCCTGACGTCAAGCATCTGGCGTTGACATCGCCGAAGGGATCGACAACACTCGGATATATCCGATACCCCGGGTACTGGGTATCTGCGCCTCGGACACTGGGTATCTGCATGACAGGTACGCGCTCGTCGCCGCGAACGCTCGCCAGTGAGGCCACTACAAGAAGGATCTGCCATGACCGATGTCGTGTCCCCGGCTACCGAAGAGGCCGAAAAGCCGAAGTCCGAACCCATCCACACTCGCGCCGTCATCATCGGGACCGGCTTCTCCGGTTTGGGGATGGCCATCGCGTTGCAGAAGCAGGGTGTGGAATTCGTCGTCCTCGAGAAGGCTGATGAAATCGGCGGCACTTGGCGCGACAACAGTTATCCCGGTTGCGCCTGCGACATCCCGTCGCATCTGTACTCGTTCTCCTTTGAGCCCAAGCCGGACTGGAAGAACCCGTTCTCCTTCCAGCCCGAGATCTGGGACTACCTCAAAGGCGTCACCGACAAGTACGGGCTGCGCCGCTACATCGAGTTCAATTCGCTGGTCGACCGCGCCTACTGGGACGACGACGAGTACCGCTGGCACGTCTTCACCGTCGACGGCCGCGAATACGTCGCCCAGTTCCTGGTTTCGGGAGCCGGCGCGCTGCACATCCCGTCGCTCCCGGAAATCGAGGGGCGCGACGAATTCCTCGGTCCCGCTTTCCATTCCGCTGAGTGGGACCACAGCGTCGGCCTGTCGGGCAAGCGGGTGGCGATCATCGGGACAGGTGCCAGCGCGATCCAGATCGTGCCGGAGATCGTCGGTGACGTCGCCGAACTCCAGCTCTACCAGCGCACCCCGCCGTGGGTAGTGCCGCGGTCAAACCCGGAGATCCCCAAGGCGCTGCGCTCGGCGATGGAGAATGTCCCGGGGTTGCGGGCACTAGTGCGGTTGGGCATCTACTGGGCGCAAGAGGCGCTCGCGTTCGGCATGACCAAGCGGCCCAACGCGCTGAAATTCATTGAGGCGTACTGCAAGTGGAACATCTGGCGCTCGGTGCGCGACCGGGAACTGCGACGCAAGCTGGTCCCGAACTACCGCATCGGCTGCAAGCGCATCCTGAACTCCTCCACCTACTACGCCGCTTTGGCCAGTCCCAACGCCGAAGTGATCACCGAGGGCATCAGCCGGATCACGCGCGACGGGATCGTCACCGCGGACGGTCGCGAACGCCAAGCCGATGTGATCGTGTACGCCACCGGTTTCCATGTCACCGACTCCTACACCTACGTCCAGATCAAAGGCCAGCAAGGCGAGGACCTGGTGGATCGGTGGAACCGTGAGGGCATCGGCGCTCACCGCGGCGTGACCGTGGCCGACGTGCCGAACCTGTTCTTCCTGCTTGGGCCCAACACCGGTCTGGGACATAACTCAGTGGTGTTCATGATCGAATCTCAGATCCGCTACGTGGCCGACGCGATCGCCAAGTGCGACAAGATGGGTGCCCAGGCGTTGGCGCCCACCCGCGAAGCTCAAGACCGGTTCAATGACGCGATGCAGGAGAAGCTGAGTCATTCGGTTTGGAACAGTGGCGGCTGCAGCAGCTGGTACCTCGACGAGCACGGCAAGAACACGGTGCTTTGGGGCGGCTACACCTGGCAGTACTGGCGGGCTACCCGTTCGGTGAAACCCGAGGAGTACCAGTTCCTGGGGGTTGGCAAAGGCGCGGGGAAGGGCGGCCGCAAATCCAAGCCGCAGATCGCTGCGGCGAGTTAGCCAGTGGGTGTCGGCCGGACGGCGACACGCGCCAAACACAACGTCTTGTGTTGCACCGGCTTGTCGGACCCCAGGGGTAGTGTTTGTGACCTAAGCAACGTCGCCCAATCGTCCTGGTGAAGTGGGGTTCTGGTGAGTGGAAATGCAAAGCTGATCGACCGCGTCTCTGCGATCAACTGGAACCGTCTGCAAGACGAAAAGGACGCCGAGGTCTGGGACCGATTGACCGGCAATTTCTGGCTGCCCGAGAAGGTGCCAGTGTCCAACGACATCCCGTCGTGGGGGACCCTGACCGCCAGTGAGAAGCAGCTGACCATGCGGGTCTTCACCGGCCTGACCATGCTGGACACCATCCAGGGCACCGTCGGCGCGGTCAGCCTCATCCCCGACGCGCTGACTCCCCACGAGGAGGCGGTGTACACCAACATCGCGTTCATGGAGTCGGTGCACGCCAAGAGCTACAGCCAGATTTTCTCCACGCTGTGCTCGACCGCCGAGATCGACGATGCGTTCCGCTGGTCGGAGGAAAACCCCAACCTGCAGCGCAAGGCGGAGATCGTCCTCGAGTACTACCGTGGCGACGAGCCGCTCAAGCGCAAAGTGGCCTCCACGCTGTTGGAGAGCTTTTTGTTCTACTCCGGGTTCTACCTGCCGATGTACTGGTCGAGCCGGGCCAAGCTGACCAACACCGCCGACATGATCAGGCTGATCATCCGCGACGAGGCCGTGCACGGCTACTACATCGGCTACAAGTACCAGCGCGGTCTGGCCATGGAAGACGAGGCCAGGCGTGCCGAGCTCAAGGACTACACCTACGAGCTGCTATTCGAGCTCTACGACAACGAGGTCGAGTACACCCAGGACCTCTACGACGAGGTCGGGCTGACCGAAGACGTCAAGAAGTTCCTGCGCTACAACGCCAACAAGGCGCTGATGAACCTCGGCTACGAGGCGCTGTTCCCGCGCGACGAGACCGACGTGAATCCGGCGATCCTGTCGGCGCTGTCACCGAACGCCGACGAGAACCACGACTTCTTCTCCGGCTCCGGGTCGAGCTATGTGATCGGCAAGGCTGTCGTGACCGAGGACGAGGACTGGGACTTCTAACTCCCGCCGCCGCTACCACCTTGGCCGCCCAAAGCCACGCCGCCAGCGGTGGCATTGGCGCCGCCCCCACCGCCACCTCCGCCTATGCTGGCCTGGCCGCCGGCGCCGGGAGTCGCAGTGGCGGCGGCCGCGGAGGCGCTGCCGTCCACACCGTCGTTGCCGGCGCCGCCGATGCTCTGTCCGGTGCCGCCGCCCCCGCCCGGTCCGCCGTTCGCAGTACCGCTATTGACCACCGCGTTGCCGCCTTGACCGCCCCCGCCGCCGGGACTGCCGGGTACGGCGGCGCCGCCGCCACCACCACCGCCGGCGCTGGCCACTGCCGAGGCCGAGCCGCTGTTGAGGAAGCCGCCGGCACCGCCATCGCCGGAGGTTGAGAAGCTTCCAGCGATGGCGCCGTCGGATCCGTCCTGGCCCGAGATGGTCACGGCGCCGATCCCCGCGGTGCCGCCGCCGCCACCACCGCCACCGGGGCCACCTGAGATGGCTTGGGCACCGCCGCCGCCGGCACCGCCCCCGCCGGACGCGTGTTGGACCCCGACCGCGGCGGAGGCGGACCCGCCGCTACCACCGTTGCCACCCCTACCGGCGCTGCCGCCGCTGGTGCTGAGCCCTCCGGCACCGCCGCCCCCACCACCGCCGCCGGCCGCCGCGGCGGTGGTGGTGGCGACGACGTTGGCGTTGCCGCCGCTACCGCCGTTGCCACCGTTGCCGCCCGTCACGCCTTGGCCCCCGTGACCGCCGTTGCCGCCGAGGCCGCCGTGGAACACTCCGGTGCCGCTGCCATTGGCGTTGCTGTCGCCGCCGTTGCCGCCAAGCCCGCCTTGGCCGCCGGCACCGCCGACACTGTTGCCGCCCTGGCCGCCGTCGCCACCCGTCCCAGCGGTGCCGAATGCCACTGCACCCGCGCCGCCGCCTTTGCCGCCGGTACCGCCGGTACCGCCGGTACCCGCGGCACCGGCGCTGGCGCTGGATCCGCCCGCGTTGCCGCCCGTGCCGGCGTCCCCGCCATTGCCGCCGGTACCGCCATGCCCGCCGCCGGAGCCGGTGTCGGTGCCGCCAATACCGCCTTGGCCGCCCTGGCCACCGCCGCCGCCTTGGCCGCCGTCGCCAGCATGACCACCGAAGAAGGGCGAGCCTTGACCGCCCGCGCCGCCGGCACCGCCGTTGCCGCCTTGGCCGCCGTTGGTGCCGATGATCGAAGTGGTGGGGGTGACGCCGGTCCCGCCGGTCCCGCCCATCCCGCCGATGCCGCCAGCCCCGCCGTTGCCGTAGATTAGCCCGGCGTTGCCGCCCGCACCGCCCGCGCCGCCGGCACCGCCGGTGCCGCCTTTGGTTCCTCCGCCGGACACCGAGCCTGTGCTGCCGGTGATGCCCGTCCCACCGGCACCGCCGTGGCCGCCGTTGCCGAACAAAAAGGCGTTACCGCCGTTGCCGCCGGGTTGTCCAGGCGCACCGGACCCGCCGTCCCCGCCATCGCCCCACAAAATGCCGCCGGGTCCGCCGCTTCGCCCGGTCCCAGGAGCCCCGTTGCTGCCCTTGCCGATCAGCGGGGTTCCGAACAACAGGTTGGTGGGCGCATTGATCACGGCGAGCAGCGCGTCTTCGATTGTCTGTAACGGCGAAACGCTGGCGGCATCGGCGGCCGCATAGGAAACCCCTGCCAGACGCAACGCCTGGACGAACTGAGCTTCGAATGCCGCCGCTTGCGCACTCAAGGTCTGATAGGCGCGACCTTCGTTAGACAACAGCGATGCGATCGCCGCTGAGACCTCATCGCCCGCGGCAGCCGCGAGGGACGTGGTCGAAGCCGAAGCAGCCGCATTGGCCGTATTCAATGACGAGCCGATGCCCGTCAGGTCAGCCGCTGCCTTCGACAACATCTCCGGGACCGCCAACATGTACGACATCGCCGTCCTCCAGCCCCATGGTTGCCGACCCCATCACGCCTGTGAATGGTGTGAACAAGGTGTGAGGATTGTATGCCTATTACATCCGTGTGCATTCGTTTTCGGGCCCGGAATTTTTCGCCTCGCGACTCGCCCACGCGACTCGCCAAAGGCCTTGCGTAAACGCACGCGTGAACGGCATATGAATTGTGCGAAGGGCAGCGCCGCGTTGTAGCGCGGCCAGGCGCATCCCGTGACACTGAGTGCGTGACCGATGCTTCGCACAACCACCCGAGTTTTCTGCGCTCTGTGATCCGCTGGCTGCAGGCCGGTTACCCGGAAGGCGTACCCGGACCGGATCGCGTCCCGCTGTTCGCGCTGCTACGCAGCACGCCCCTCACGCCAGAGCAGCTCAAGGAAGTCATCGCAGAACTCACAGCCAAGGGATCGCCCGCCGCCGCGGACGGCGTGATCGACGGCAACGAAATCGCCGAAACCATAGCCGAATTGACCCACCGTGACCCCGCTCCGGAAAATGTACGGCGGGTTGCCGCCACGCTGGCCGCAGCTGGTTGGCCACTGGCCGGCATCGACGTCAGCGAGGTCATTCCCGGTGACGAAGACGGAGAGGCGGCCGAAGAGGCCGCCACCCGCCTGCGCGTTGCCTCACAAAGTTGAAATGTCAATCACGAAGCGGTACCGCACATCGCTGGCCAGCACTCGCTCGTAGGCCTCGTTGACGTAATCGGCTGCGATGACTTCGATTTCGGGCGTCACATTGTGTTCGGCGCAGAAGTCGAGCATCTCCTGGGTTTCGGCGATGCCGCCGATGTTCGACCCGGAAAGGCTGCGGCGCGCCGCCGCCAACGCGAACGCGTGCACCTCCATGGGGTGCTCGGGGATGCCGAGCTCGACCATGGTGCCGTCGACGTCGAGCAAGCCCATGTACTGACCCAGGTCCAGGTTGGCTGACACCGTATTGAGGATCAGGTCAAAGTTGCCGCGCAGCTTCTTGAAGGTGGCCGGGTCCGACGTGGCGTAGTAATTGCTTGCGCCCAAACGCATTCCGTCTTCCATCTTCTTCAGGGATTGCGACAGCACGCTGACCTGGCAGCCCATCGCCGCGCCCAGTTTGACACCCATGTGGCCCAGGCCGCCCAGACCGACGATCGCCAATCGGGTGTCGGTGCCGGCCTTCCAGTGGCGCAGCGGCGAGAACAAAGTGATGCCCGCACACAGCAGCGGCGCCGCGGCATCCAGCGGCAACGACTCGGGAATCCGGACGACGAAGTTCTCGTCGACCACGACCGCCTGGCTGTATCCGCCATGCGTCGGTGTGCCGTCCTTGTCGATGGAGTTGTAGGTGAAGGTCGCGCCTTTCTTGCAGTACTGCTCGAGTCCCGCCTTACAGCTGCTGCACTGGCCGCAGGAGTTCACCATGCAACCGACGCCGACGTGGTCGCCGACCTTGTGCTTGGTCACCTCAGAGCCGACGGCGCTCACCACGCCGGCGATCTCGTGGCCGGGGACCACGGGGTAGTTCGGCACGCCCCATTCTGCTTTGACGGTGTGAATGTCGGAGTGGCAAATGCCGGCGAACTTGATGTCGATGGCCACGTCGTGGGGACCGGGCTCGCGCCGCTCGATCGTCGTCTTCGTCAGCGGTGCGGTGGCCGACGTCGCGGCGTATGCGTTGACAGTGCTCATTTGAGTATCCCTATTTCGGTCGCGTGTACTGAAAGAAAGCTTAGCTAAGGTAATGGGTTACCGGCCAGCGCTGGGGAGGTGGGCAGCGTCACTAGTTGATCGGCGCGCTGATCCAGCCGATGTCAGTCAACATCCCGCGGGCCGCGATTAATCCCTCGCCGGTCTGCCAGATCTCGTCGTTCACAATGAAAATCCGGTTGTCCCGGTTGGCGCCGAGCTTGCGCCAAGGGGCGCTGTCCAGGACCGTGGCCGCGTGTTCGGCGGCCGCGATGGAGTTGCAGGACACGTAGATGATGTCGCCGTCGGCTGCGGAAAAGTCCGGATTCTTCGCCAGATCGGTATCACTGGCGCCGAATTCGATGTAGGGCTTGTCGGTGAACCGCTGTGGCGCCGGCCGGTCCACCCCGACGGCCGCCAGCACACTGGCCGGGAAGTTGTTGGCGCCGTAAACCCGCAGGCTGTTGGTGGTCAGCTGCACGACTGATACCTGGAAGTGAGCGGCGTCGTGTTTGACACCGACCTCCGTGGCGCGCTGCTTGAAACCGTTGACCAGCGCGTCCGCCGCGCTGCCGCGGCCCGTCGCCGCCGCCACAATGCGCAGGTTGTCCTGCCAGGCCGGACCTGGCGCCCCGGTGAACACGGTCGGCGCGATCGCGGCCAGCTTCGAATACGTCAGTGTCGAGGCCGTCGAGCCCAGGATCAGGTCCGGATGGGCGGCGGCAACGGCGTTCAGGTCCGGTTCGGTACGCGAACCCACACCGGGCACGTCATGCAGCACCTTGCCCAAATAGGACGGCTGACTAGACGAACCATCCGGCAGCGCCGCGCCTACCACCCGAGATTGCAGACCAAGCGCACACAGCGCGTCGAGTTGGTCTCCAGAGAGCACCACGATGCGCTGGGGATCCGCCGGGACCTGGGCCTCGGCGGGGTCGACGCCCGCGGCATTGCGGACCGGCCGCGTGGCCGGACCCGGGTCAGGGGCGGCGGCATCGCGCGCACAGGACTCGTCGGGCTTGCGGTCGTTGCCCAGCACGCCGGCGCCCGCGATCTGGGTAGTGGGCGTGACCATTAACTGCGACGCCCGCGACGAGGGTTTGTCGGAACCACAGCCGCCGCACGCCAGCACCAGAGCCACGAAAAAGACGGCCGCAAGGCTGGTTCGTGGGCCCCCGGATTGCACGCGTCCGACGTTAACATCCGGCCAGCTCAGGACGCGGCAGCGTCGCGGCGGCGGACCATCCCGGGTGCTGATCACGCCAGTCCACCGGATCTATTACGACAGTTTGTAGGACCAGCCCTACCACTGTCGGGATGGAGGGTTAAGCTTTCACTCAGTAATCTTTCTGCGCCCCTGTCCGGATGGATGTTTGGAGGAGCTGTTGACAGCCGAAGCGCCCCCCTTGGGAGAACTCGAGGCAGTCCGTCCGTACCCGGCTCGGACGGGCCCCAAGGGCAACCTGATCTACAAGCTGATCACCACGACCGATCACAAGCTGATCGGCATCATGTACTGCGTCACCTGCTTCATCTTCTTCATGATCGGCGGCATCCTGGCGCTGCTGATGAGGACCGAGCTGGCGGCCCCAGGACTGCAGTTCTTGTCGAATGAGCAGTTCAACCAGCTGTTCACAATGCACGGCACGATCATGTTGCTGTTCTACGCGACCCCGATCGTGTTCGGCTTCGCCAACCTGGTGCTGCCGCTACAGATCGGCGCGCCGGACGTGGCTTTCCCGCGCCTGAATGCATTCTCGTTCTGGCTGTTCCTGTTCGGTGCCACCATCGCCATGGCGGGCTTCATGACCCCGGGCGGAGCCGCCGACTTCGGCTGGACGGCCTACACGCCGTTGAGCGACGCCATCCACTCACCCGGCCACGGTGGCGACCTGTGGATCATGGGGCTGGCCGTCGCCGGTCTGGGCACCATTCTGGGCGGGGTCAACATGATCACCACGGTCGTGTGTATGCGCGCGCCCGGCATGACCATGTTCCGGATGCCGATCTTCACCTGGAACATCCTGGTGACGTCGATCCTGGTGCTGATCGTGTTCCCGCTGCTCACCGCAGCTCTGTTCGGGCTGGCCGCCGACCGACACCTCGGTGCCCACATCTACGACCCCGCCAATGGTGGAGTCTTGCTGTGGCAGCACCTGTTCTGGTTCTTCGGGCACCCGGAGGTCTACATCATTGCCCTGCCGTTCTTCGGCATCGTCTCCGAGATCTTCCCGGTGTTCTCGCGCAAGCCGATCTTCGGGTACACCACGCTGGTCTACGCGACGCTGTCGATCGCCGCATTGTCGGTCGCGGTGTGGGCACACCACATGTTCGCCACCGGAGCCGTGCTGCTGCCGTTCTTCTCCTTCATGACGTATCTGATCGCGGTGCCGACCGGCATCAAGTTCTTCAACTGGATCGGCACGATGTGGAAGGGCCAGTTGACCGTCGAGACGCCGATGCTCTTCTCGATCGGCTTCGCGGTCACCTTCCTGGCCGGCGGCCTGACCGGCGTGCTGCTCGCCAGCCCGCCGCTGGACTTCCACGTCACGGACACCTACTTCGTGGTCGCCCACTTCCACTACGTGTTGTTCGGAACGATCGTGTTCTCCACGTTCGCCGGCATCTACTTCTGGTTCCCGAAGATGACCGGACGGCTGCTCGACGAGCGGCTGGGCAAGATCCACTTCTGGCTGACGTTCATCGGTTTCCACACCACGTTCCTGGTGCAGCACTGGGTCGGCGACCTGGGTATGCCGCGCCGCTATGCCGACTACCTGCCCAGCGACGGCTTCCAGCCTTACAACGTTGCCTCGACCGTGGGCGCGTTCATCCTGGGCACGTCGATGCTGCCGTTCGTGTGGAACGTCTTCAAGAGCTGGCGCTACGGCGAGGTCGTGACTGTCGACGACCCGTGGGGGTACGGCAACTCGCTGGAGTGGGCCACCAGTTGCCCACCACCGCGCCACAACTTCACCGAGCTGCCCCGCATCCGCTCGGAGCGTCCAGCGTTCGAGCTGCACTACCCGCACATGGTCGAACGAATGCGCAAGGAAGCGCACATCGGTCGTCATGCCACAGCCGGTGAGTCCCCGAAGGGATTCGGTCCACGGACTGAGCCGGATCGCGCGACTAGTGAGCAGTAGCGGCGGCAAGCTGGGGTGACCGCCTCAGCCAAAGTGTCGGTGCTGATCACGGTTACCGGCGTTGATCAACCGGGTGTGACGTCCGCGCTCTTCGAGGTTTTGGCGCGGCACGGCGTCGAGCTGCTCAATGTCGAACAAGTGGTGGTCAGGGCGCGGCTGACGTTGGGTGTGCTGGTTTCCTGTGCGCAGGAGGTCGCCGACGGCAGCGCGCTGCGCGACGACGTCGAAGCCGCCATCCACGGGATGGGTTTGGACGTCACCGTCGAGCGCAGCGACGACGTGCCGATCAACAGCAAGCCCTCCACCCACCTGATCTTCGTGCTGGGCCGGCCGATCACGGCCGGCGCCTTCGGCGCGGTGGCCAGGGAGGCTGCCGCGCTGGGCGTCAACATCGACTTCATCCGCGGCATCTCTGACTATCCCGTCACCGGCCTGGAATTGCGTGTCTCGGTGCCGACTGGGGCCTACGCACCTTTGCAGACGGCGCTGACCAAGGTGGCCGCTGACGAGCACGTGGATGTCGCGGTCGAGGACTACGGCCTGGCCTGGCGCACTAAACGGCTGATCGTGTTCGACGTCGATTCGACCCTGGTCCAGGGCGAAGTCATCGAGATGCTGGCGGCCCGCGCCGGCGCGCAGGGCCAAGTCGCAGCAATCACCGAGGCCGCGATGCGCGGCGAGCTGGACTTCGCCGAGTCGCTGGAGCAGCGGGTGGCCACCCTGGCCGGGTTGCCGGCTTCGGTGATCGACGAGGTCGCCGACCAGCTGGAGCTGATGCCCGGCGCCCGAACTACGTTGCGTACGTTGCAGCGCTTGGGTTTTCGTTGCGGAGTTGTCTCCGGCGGGTTCCGCCGCATCATCGAACCACTGGCTGAGGAACTCAAACTGGACTTCGTCGCGGCCAACGATTTGGAGATCGTCGACGGCCTCCTCACCGGCCGCGTGGCGGGCCCTATTGTCGACCGCCCCGGCAAAGCGATTGCGCTGCAGCAGTTCGCCCAGCAGTACGGCGTGCCGATGGAGCAAACGGTCGCGGTCGGTGACGGCGCCAACGACATCGACATGCTGGCGGCGGCCGGAATGGGCGTGGCGTTCAACGCCAAACCCGCGCTGCGTGAGGTCGCCGACGCCTCGCTGAGCCACCCTTATCTGGACACCGTGCTGTTCCTGCTCGGCGTCACGCGCGGCGAAATCGAAGCCGCCGACGCGGTCGACGGTGTGGTGCGCCGTGTCGAAATCCCGGCCGACTAGCGCGTAGCCCCTGCACCCCTGTAGCCCCCGGCGCCGTTGGGGCCGATGACCACCCAGCGTTCGTCGAGCTCGACGGCCCAGTCGATCGGACCGACCAGGGTGCGGCCACCGCGGCGCAGCGAGACATTCCGGAAGTCGATCAGCAGGTCGGGATCGGCTTCGGTTGCGGCCACCCGACCATCGTGCCGTATGGCCCGTGGGCGGGACGCACCACCCGCCCGTGGGCGGGACGCACCACCCGCCCGTGGGCGGGGCGCACCACCCGCCCGTGGGC
>NZ_LZLS01000109.1 GCF_001673365.1 Mycobacterium asiaticum | reverse complement strand
CGCCCTGGTAGGCCTCCGAACCGCTACCGCCCCACGCCGCAGCGAGCTTGGTGAGCGACTGCTTGCCCTCGTCGAGCAAGGAGTGGATGCTGGTGACATTTCCCTGAATGGTGCTGGCCGCGGCCTCGATGCCCGCGAAATTCCACTGCTGTTCCGTCATGTTTTTTTCTCCGATTCGTGGTGGTATTTGGGGGTTGAATTAGAAGCCCATTTGCGAGGACAGTGCTTGCTGCTGCTCCTCGTCGGCACGGGAGTATTGGACGCCGGCCTGGCGGATGTTCGTCGAGATCTCGTCGAGCTCGGCCTTTTGCTTGTTGGCGGCTTCCTGGAAGCGCACGACGGCGGCCTGGGCGGCCTGGCCGGCAGCACCCTGCCACTGACCCTGCAGCGACGCTGCGGTGGACTCAACCTGGTCGATCTGGGTCTTCAGATCGCCGGAGATCCGTTCGAAGTTACCTGCCTCTTGCGCGAGGGCAGCGGCGTCAGTCTTCATCTCTGCCATGCTGGACTACTTTCTCTCTTTCCATTCCTCGCCGTGGTTGGCAAGTCTTCCGGCCCGGATGGCCGGGAAGTCTGTTGTGGCTGTGGGATCACCACTCGTCCTCGTCGTCCCACAGGTCTTCTTCGTGCTCTTCGGTTTCCTGAGCTGTCGCCGCCGGGGCCACCAGTGCCGTACGGCTGCTACCTCCGGCTTGTGCGCCCTGGCCCATCGCGCCGGCACCACCCACCGGGGCCGCGCCGCTACCCGCCACCGATTCACCGGCAGCTGCTGCCGGCATCATCGCTGGACCGGCAGGCTTGTCGATAAGCCCGGTCATCAGCGGCGTGCGGGCCAACGTGCCGCCCGCGCCCGGGAGGGCCTCGCCGCGTAGCAGTCCCGCGCCGACGCTCGCGCCCGATCCACCCGCCAGCGGGTGGTTGGACAGCGGGCTGGCCCCGAGCAGACCCATTTGGGCTTCGTCCTCACCCAGGCCGGTACCGGTGCCACCTGAGCTGCTGCCCATCTGGCTGAACATCGAGGTCATCTGCTGCGCGGGCTGGGCGAGTTGTTGCATCGGGCCGCTCAACTCCGCGACCTGTCCGGCCGTCGCCGTTAGCTGGCCCGAGGTCACATTGCCGAGGCTCGAGGGCATACCCATCAAGGGGTTCATCGACATGCTCTGGCTCATCCCTGGGTCGAGGATGGCCGTCATCGGCTCGATCTTTTCGAACATGGTGTTCGCCAGCGTCTCGGCCTCGTAGATGTCCATGGCCACCGCCGCCTGCGTCCACATCCGGACGAAGTAGTCGATCTCGTTCAACCCGATCGGGATGGTGTTGATGCCGAAAAAGTTTGTGGCCGTGAGGATCGCGGTGGTGATGTGGTTCATCGCGATCTCCGGCAGCGACGGAGTCGTGGCCATCGCCTGGGTGTAGGCGGCGGCCTGCGCGGTGGCCTGCAGTCCGCGCGTCTTGGCTTGCGTCGACGCAGTCTGCAACCACGTCACCATCGGCAGCGCCGAGGCAATCGCTTTGTCGCTGCTGCCGCCCGTCCAAGCCTCGCCGAGGGAATTCAGACGTGCAGTCAACTCGACGGCCTGGGCATCCAGCGCCGCGGAGAGCGCCTCCCACCCAGCGGCTGCGGCCAGCATCGGAGCTGGGCCGGCACCGGCCATCAGCCGCGCGGTGTTCAGCTCGGGTGGCAAGGCGTGCCAGAACATGTGATCAACTCCCCTCTGTTTCCGAATTGTCTGCTTTTATGCGGCGGTCTAAGCGCCATTTTTCTATGTATTTAGTAAGTGCTCGCCGCTTTTGCATCAGCAGCCAAATTTTTTCTGCTCTCGACGTCAATAACCCCCGTTGGTTAGCGTCGCGCGGAGGTCGATTACTCGGCCTTTCGCAGGCTTCCGAACTTGGCTTCCGGGTGGCTTCCGGATGGGCTTCGGGATGTGCACTGAAATAATCCTAACCGGGGTTTGGGGGTGGTCGGAACACTTATTCTGCAAGCTCGTCCGGAGGCTCGATGTAGGGCGCCTGGATGACTTCCTTGCCGTCCGGTGAGACGAGAAATGCCTGGCCAGGGGGCCGCCGCTTCACCTTGAACTCGCTGGACGGGAACTCTTGCTTCTCACCGGAGAGGAACATCGTCGGTGCGCCGGACCCGAACGCGGCGCCGACGAACTTGTCCATCGTCGCCTTGTACGCCTGGCTCATCTGACAGGTGACAATGATGTGCAACCCGATATCGGCGGCCGCCGGCAATAAAGGTGCTAGCGGAGCCATCGGAGGCATGCCACTGGCGGCGCCCACAATCATGTGCCAATCGTCCACCAAAAGGACGATGTCGAATCCACTCCACCAGGAACGCGAACGCAGTTGTTGGGTCGTCAAATCGGTCGGCGGCAATCGCTTTTTCAGGTTGGTCGCCAGCGCCAGCACGGCCTCGTCGAGGCTCTGGCTGTTGCGGTTGATCGCGCCCGCCTGCAGGAGGTGGGACTGCGGGACGGCGTCCAACAAGCCCGACCGGTAGTCGGCGAGCATGAACCGGACCTGGTCGGGACTGTTGCGGGCACAGATGGCGCGCGCGACGGCGTGGGCGATGGTCGTCTTGCCCGACTTGGCCGCACCGAAGATCAGTAGGTGCGGGCTGGTGTGCATGTGACTGTAGGCCGGGGTGAGATCCGCCTCCCGCAGGCCGATCGGGATCTCCCAACGGGTGCGGTAGTCCGACTCGGGTCCGGGCGGATTCGGGTCGAGCTCGCGTAGGTGGATGCGCTCCGGAAGGACACGAACCGGGGGCGCCTTCTCGGTGGTCTGGGAGGCGACGTGGGAGACCGCCGCCGTCATCGCGTCGACGAGGCCATCGGTGCTGTGCACACCGTCGAATCTGGGCACGCCGATCATCAGATGGTGCTTTTCCATCGACACCGCTCGTCCGGGCCGGTTGACCGGGATCTCCCGGGTGATGCGGTCGATCTGGGTCTCGTTGACATCGCCGAGGCGGAATTCGATCTTGGTGCCCAGGTAGTCGCGGACGCGCGACTTCAGTTCGGTCCAACGAGGTGTGGAGATGATGACGTGCACGCCGAACGCCAGCCCCTGGGCGGCCAGATCCTGCACGGGCGCTTCGAGCTCGTTGAATTCGCTGACGAAACCCGGCCACCCGTCGATGATCAAGAACACGTCGCCATAGGGATCGGTCGCGACGGGCTGGTTCGGATCGTCGCGCAGCTGGCGGTACATGGCGATCGAACCGACCCGGTGCTCTTTGAACATCTGCTCTCGTTGCCGCATCACGGCCTGCATCTCGGCGACCACCCGATAGACCTTGTCGGGCTCGGACCTGTTCGCGATGCCGCCGACGTGCGGCAGATTCTCCAGATAGATCAAGCCACCGCCGCCGAGATCGATGCAGTAGAACTGCACGTTGCGCGGTGAGTGGGTGGCAGCGGCCGAGAGCACCAATGTCTGTAACAGGGTCGACTTTCCGGTCTGCGGTGCGCCGCCGATGCCGATGTTGCCGCCGGCGCCGGACACGTCGACGCCCCACACCTCCTGCAGGTGCCGACGCGGCTCGTCCATGATGCCCAGTGCAAAGCGCAACGGCTGGCGGCGGTCCCGCGCGACGAGTTCGTTCAGCGGCGTCGGATCTTGCAGCGGCGGCAGCCACATCTTGTATGCCCGCGATTCGCCGGTGCCCAGTTGGTCGAGCACCACCTCACGCAGTGCGCGGACGTCCGTTTCGGTCATTGCGCCATCGCTCCCTCGCCAGCCGGAGGTGCTCCCACCTCGATAATCGGAGCCGCGGTGAACTGATGAATCTTCACCGCCTGCTTGGGGATGTGCGGGCCCCCCTTACCGCTTTCACCGTTGGTGTCCGCCGCGGTAGGCGGAATGTACGGACCGCCGATGTAGAAAGTGCTGAACTTCACCGGGTCCTCCATGCCGACGCGCAGGAACCCAACGCCACTTTCCTTGTTGGTGATGTACTGCGCCTCCGGCGTACCGATTACCGCCTTGGATTCGTGAGAACTCGTGGTACGCAATGCAATTCGGTAAGTCAGGTTGGGTTCGAGTTTGTCGATGCGAACACCGCCGGTCTGCAGAGACTGGGTTGCCAGCAGCAGGTGGACCCGCAGCGACCGGCCCACGCGGCAGATCCGGTCGAACAGACCGATGAAGTCGGGGTGACTTTGCAGCAACTCGGCGAACTCATCGACGACGACGAAAAGCGTTGGCAGCGGGGCCAAGTCGGCACCACGTTCCCGGTACTTCTCGTATTCGGCCACCCCGGACAGCGCGCCGGCGGCGCCCACCTGCATACCGGCCTGGCGCAGGATGTTCTGCCGGCGGTCGAGTTCCCCGGTGATCACCTCGCCCATCCGGCTGACCAGTTCGGCTTCCTCGGCCATGTTGGTGACGACGGCGGCGGTATGCGGAAGCTTCTCCATGCCAAGGAAGGTCGAGCCACCCTTGAAGTCGGTGAGCAACAGATTCACCTGATCGGGATGGGTCATGGCCACCAGCGACAGGATCAGGGTGCGCAGGAATTCGGACTTTCCGGAGCCGGTGGTGCCGATGAGCATGCCATGCGGCCCGCCGCCGAACTCCGCACCTTCCTTGATGTCGAGATACATGATGTTGCCGGTCTTGAGTTCGTGACCGAACGGGATCTTGAGCCGGTCACGGTCGGTGTCGGTGTACATCCGCCACCGGCTGGGGATGATCTCCTCGACGCTCTTGGCACCGACCATTTGATGCCACTCGGTGGCGACCTTTTTCTGGACGCGTTGCGTGCGGTCGAGGATGGTGCCGGTGATCGACCAGCCGGCCAGCTTTCTGGCCAGGCGGCCGGCTTCCAGTGGCGTCATGCTGTCGGCGACCGATGTGACCAACCGGAACTGCTGGCCGGGCAACCGGTCCTCCGCGCTGCCGTCCTCGTTGACCCGAACACGGTAGGCCGATCCGCGGTGGTTACCGAGGGTGATCACGGTGACGCCGGCGCGTCCATCCGGCGGGAAGCCGGCCTTGCCTCCGGTGAGGTCGACAACGACGACATAGGGGCCGCTGGGCAGGGTGTCGGGTGCGTGCGGTCCGCGAGCGGCCAGATCGGCCAGCCCGTCGGGGCGGGTGTAGATCATCCGCGCCGGCCCCGCGCCGTCGGTTTCGGTCTGATGCTGAACGTGCGGAAGCCATTTCAGCCAAGCCCATTCGGGATCGTCGGGGCTCTCGGTGAGCACCCGGATCTGCAGCAGGTCGGGCGGATGAAAAACCGCCAGGTGACAGATCATCGCGGCCAGCAACCGGTCCGCGTTCGGTCGGTGGCCGCCGAGCGCGATCGTCGGAAAGGTGCGCAGCTGCAGCAGTTTCGGGCAATCGTGAATCAGGCCGTGGGTACGCAGGAATTTCACCACCCACATGTGGCTGACCGGTTCCAGGTAGGGCTGTGGCGCCGCGGTGGAGGCGGCCAGCTCGCCGCCGACGGCCGGTTTCAGCAGGCGGTCCACAGCCGGCTGATCACCGATCCCGATCCGGCTGGCCGCGTAGAAGTCGCTGTTGGCCGGCCGGGACCATTGCCGTTGCGTGCCGACTATGGACAGCAGATCGTCGGGGTGGGGCGCGTGATAGGAGAAGAAGGCCACCTGCGCGCTGGCCGAGGAAGTCACCCGCGACCGCAACCCCGCCAGGTAGCGTAGGTATTCCTTGCGGTCGGCGTTGATCTCCGGCACCTTCTTGCCGCCGCCGCCGGTACCGCCGGCCATCCCGCCGACCATCATCATGATCATCATCAGCGGCATCATCAGCATGTAGGGCGAGAGCTGCTTGGTACCACCGGCGAGCATGATCGCGATCATGCCGACCATGCAGCCGCCCATCACATAGGGAAGTGCCTTTTGGACGCCAGACGGCGGGATGTCGATGCCGAGGTCATCGGGTGGCGTCAGGCTGATCTCGCCCGGGCTGAGCCGCGGGCCGCGGGTGATGGTCGGGGTGAACTTCTTCGTCGTCACGTGGTTCCCATCGTCACTGCGGCGCTCCGGGTGTGCCGCCCGGAACTTTTCGGGGAGTGGGATCGGCGGGCAGCGTCTCGTGCTCGAGCATGGCGGCGTCTTTGGACAGCACCGGACCATCCACCAGCATCCGAACGATTTCCCACGGCGCGGTATTCGGGGAACTCAGGCCCAGCGCCTTGGCCGAATCGGCGTTAGGCACCCCGTAGCGCACGCCCTCGGGGTCGACGTAGTACATCGACTCGCCGTAGCGCGGATCCGGTGACTGCAGTTGCACGAACCGGCCGCCGTCGATGTAAATGGTTGCCGTCCCCTGGATCTGCTTGATCCCACTGTTCATCAGTGAGGCGTCTATCGGCAGATGCCGGCCGGACAGCACCGTCGTCTTGGGTGCCTGATCGCCCGCCGCACGTTCCCAACTCCAGCACAGCGTCGGCTCGTCCGGCCGGGACAGGATCTTCAGCGGCTGGTCGGGTAGGGGAGACGCGTACACCCGTTCGGGGATCTGGACCACCGCGCTGGGCACCACCGCGGGCGGGGCAACCAGGCCGTGCGACTGGGTGGCACGCAAAGCGGTGGCGGTCAGCGAGTTCACCATTGCTACGCCGTCGGGCAGGACAACGTAATACTGGGGGCCCTTCTCGGTATGGATCTGGAACACCGAGCCGATCACCAGTTCCTCAGACAGCCCAAGAGAATTGGGCGCACCAGCGAACGGTATTGGTGGCAGCTGCCAAGCCCCCCGACTGGGCAGCGCGTTGAACATCCCCTCGGAGATGGGGACGGCTTTGGCGGTGACGGGTATGCCCATCGCCGAGGTGAGCGCCCGGTCGTTGAGATCGATTGAGTGACGGCCTTTTTCGGTCACGATCCACTGCTGTCCCTGGTAGGTCGCAAGCAGGGCCTCGTTAGCTTGGAGCGGGTCCATCGAAGCGTCGATCCGCACAGGCATCGCGATGATCGACGTCTGTACTGCGGGGGAAGCGGTTTCGGCCCGAGTGACGGTGTCGCACAGCGTCCAGACCGACGTGCTGCCGCCGGACACCGGCGTCGCGTAGGGGGCGCCCGGGATGCCGATGGTCTGTCCCAGCGGCATATTGCGCAGTTCCGAGGACTTCACGGTGGCGGGATTGGATGGGTTGCCCAACACCAGCCGCGCGGACGTCAAGTTGTAGACGGGGTGCAGTTGTCCGGACAGGATCACGTACAACTCGTTGGTCGCCCGATCGGTGAGTAGTGTGCTGCTGCCGAGCTTTCCCTGCGGTTTGAAGTACGCCAGCAGCCCCGCACCCACCAGAATGATGACGGCGATGACGATGCCGAGCCCGACCGAACGGCTGTAGAACTGCAAGGGATCGTCAAACATGCGGGTGTCTCGCCGCACGATGGCATGCTCGACTCGGCGAAGCAGGAAGCGCCAGCCGCTAACCTGAACCTTGGTGGTCAGGCGAAGCCCCATTTTTCACTCTCTCATGTTGAGGTGAGCATGCACCGCGGCGATTGCCTCGGCCATGTCCGCGCCGTTGATCTCTTGTAGACGGTCCACGTCGAGAGCCTCGATGTCGAGACCCTGGGCCAGCCGCATGTCGCGGCACTGCTCGGCAGCCTCGACCAATTGCCGTGCGTAACGGCCGTTCCCGGCGATGTCGAGGGCTTGACGGCCGCGCAATGTTCGGTCGTGCAGCACCTTGGCCGCCACTAAGAACTCGTCAGCGGCCTCGGGACTCAGCGTCGAATCACTGGCGGTGGCAATAACTTTGGCGATCTCGAGCAACTCGTCGGGGGTGTAGGTATCGAATTCGATGCGGGTCGCAAAGCGCGACCGGAGGCCTTCGTTGGTTTCCAGCAGCCGGTCGATGTCATTGCTGTAGCCGGCGATGATCACCACCAGCCGGTCACGGTCGTTCTCCATCCGCGCCAGCAACGTATCCATCGCTTCCTGCCCGAACGGATCGGTGCGCCCATCGCGTTCCTGCACCAGTGCGTAGGCCTCGTCGATGAACAGCACACCGCCCAGCGCCGCATCGATGGTTTTGGCGGTCTTGACCGCGGACTGCCCCTCGTATTCGGCGACGAAGTCCTTGCGCGAAGTCTCGACCAGCTTGGGCTCGGAGATGACACCCAACCCGGCCAGGATGTTGGCCACCACGCGCGCGATCGTCGTCTTGCCGGTGCCCGGAGGCCCGGTGAAGATCATGTGCTTGCTCGGCTGGGCAACCTTCATCCCCTTGGCGGCACGCACCCGCGCCATCAGCGTCGCAGCGCGGTAGCGCTCGATCTGCGTCTTGACCCGGCTGAGTCCGATCTGGCGTTCCAACTCGGCTTGCGCTTCTTCCAGGAGCCGCTCGCGTCCCGAGTTGTCGGTCACCACACTGTTCGGATCCCACGGGTCTGAGCGAGCCGCAATCTGCTCTGCCGTCGTCGTCTTCAACCGGTACGTCGGATCTTTCAGCGCGGCGGAAACTTTGGCGTCCGGATGGGTGGTCTGCAACCACTCCAGCAGAGCCACCGCAGCTTCTTCGTTACCCTGGCTGCGCCGTGCCATCGCCAGAAACCAGGCGATCGACCGGGCGCACGCTTCGCCGGCGGGGGAGTCGTTGGCTTCGGTGAGCCGGCGTTCGGCTTCGGTGAACAGGCCGAGGTTAGCTGCCGCCACCCCGTGTGCAACGCCGGCTGCACCGGTCAGGAACTTGTCCGGCCACTTGCCGGCACCCTTGACCTCGTCGATGACGTCGGTCCAGCGTTCGGCCGTACCGTAGATCACGGCCTTGAGCCATGCCACCAGGTGCTCCGAGCCACCCGCAGCGCTGCCCGCCATGGCATCCATGGCCTCCAGGGCGTCGGCGTAATTGCCTTGCGCCGCTTCGGATGAGGCGAACCCCATGGTGACCGCGAGCGGGGAGGTGATCGGGTAGGTGATGTCGCCGTAGATGCCCCCGATCGGGACCCTGGCGTTGAGTGTGCTCATCGAGATTTGAGCGGCGCCGGAAAGTTGACCGAAGTTTCGGCGTGAGTACCAGGCGCGGAAGAGCGTCACGCGGTCAGTGTCGCCGCAGCGGATGCGGCCGACCCAGGCGTCGCAGGCCGATTCGTCGTAGTTGGTGATCTCGGTGAATAGGTCCAGCGATCGTGTCTCCGACAGCGGCAGCATCCCGACGGCGCTGTCGAACAGACCGGCGAGGCGATCAGTCATTTATCACCGTTGTAGCGGGCCGTGTAGTCCACCTCGTAACGACTGGCGAACACTTGCTCCTCGTATGCGGCCGCCTCCTCGGGCGTCGGGAGATTCAAGGTCGCGCCCACGAACTCGTGCAGCAGCGCGTTCTGTGAGTCGCCGTCACCCGTCATCTCGCTCATGTTTTCCACCATGAAGGTGTGCTGGGCGGCGCGTGCCTTCTGCCGAGCCAGGTCGGCAATCACGAAGATCTCTTCTGCCAGCCCGGATTCGGTCATGCGAGATGCTTTGTCGGTCACCGTGATCGTCTGGACCCGACCGTCCATCAACGCCGACACCGAGACCGACCCCTGCGGGTTGGTCACTGTGAACAGCGTCAGGTCCTGTTCCTCTTCTTGCTCTGTCAGCCCATCCAGCGCGTCCAGCTCAGCTGCGCTGTCCTGCGACTCGGCTGGCGGTGCGTAGTCGCCCAGCACATCGAGCGATGTCTCCTCGGCGGTGCCGCCGGCGGAGAAATCCAGCGCACCCAGATCGTCGCTGTCGTAGTCGTTTCCGGGCAGGTCCACGGTGGCGTCCCTTTCTACTATCGGGAGGATAAAAGTTGTCAGCCGCTGGCCGCGGCCGGGGCGTGATCTAACCAGGAGCCCGCGGGCAGGAGCTCCAACAACCCGTCCAGCGCACGTTGCAGATTCTGCTGCGTGCCGGACAGAAAACTGCCGTACAACTCGCCCCCGACGCGGCGGGGCAGCGAGACCAACCGGCCGTGCTCGGAGTCGAGGACACCCGCGGCCGCCGGGGTGTGGGTGGTGGTGCCGCCGGGATGCCGCTGGGTCGCGATGATCTCCACCCAACTGGCGGGGTTGCTGACGATCTCGCTGTAGATGCGCGCCTGCGTGGGAGATATGCCGTGCCGGGACAGCTGGGCCGGGGTTGTGCACTCGGCCAATTCGCTGGCGAGGCCGGTAAGGGGTTCGACGCTGGCCGGCTCGGCGGGCCCGAGCACGGTGGTCAGCATTCCAGCCAGTCCGACCTTCGGTGCCACCAGCTGCAATACCAGCATGTCGTCGTCGCGGGCCGCGACAACGTGGCAATCGCCCTTGCGGCACACCACAAACCGCACCATCTTGCCGCCCGCATCGCGGCGCCACCACCGACACTCCAGCGTCCGGTCGGCCCTGCTGATCGTGTCCACCATGGTGGCGACGCCGGGATGAGGCATTCCGTTGTGGTCCAACACGCCCTGCGCGGTGAGGTCGCGCTGCACCTGCTCCCACACCACCTCCCGCAGATCCTCTTGCGGGATGTTCGGCCGAATCCCAAGGGCGACGGGGAAATCGACCAGGTGCAGCTTGTCGGCGATGACCAACATTCCGTCGATGGTCACTTCGACACCGACCACGTCGTCAACCGGGCCCGCGCGGCCGGCGCGACCGGAAGCGAGCGGACCCGACATGATCAGCCGAAGATCTTGTCGATGATGCCGGCCAGTCCCTGGTCGGAGTTGAGGTAGGCGGTGGCGGCCGAGATCAGGTTGGTGGCCAGGCCGTTACTGACGCCCTGCACACCCTTGCCGGTGTTGCTGCGGCTGGTCTCCACGTCGCGCAGTGCATTGTTGAACTTCGACGTGAACGAACCATGGGTCATCGATACGCGCCCACTGATTCCGCTGACCGAGTTGGTTGCGGTGCCGAACTGGCCGGCGATTTCGGTCTGCATGCCCGACAGCACCTTCAGGAACGAAGGAACGACTTCGAGAACTGACATGGGGTAGACCCTCCTCTACGTTTAACGTTTTACTCGCTATGGCTTTGGCTTGCTATGGGTTTGGCGTGTTACAGGTCGATTGCTTGGACTACAGGACAGTCCCCTGCTGACCTTGACCGCCGGCGCCCGCTTCGACGGGAGCGCGCTCGCCGCCCGGGGAGCCCGCACCGGCTCCCTGGTCGTCGTCTTTCTGGCCGGCTTGTTGAGCCTGCGACGAGATCATCTGCGCCTGTTGGCTGGCCATGTTGCCCATCTGGCCCGGGCCGCCACCGGCCGCCATCAGCGACTGGAGCTGGCCCATGGTCGAAGTAATGTTCGCGACACCCGGCAGCTGAGCGAAGTTGAGCAGGTTGCCGAAGCTCAACGACGGCAAGCCGGCGAAGCCGCCCAGGAAGTCAGGCAGAGCGGCCAATTCGGTCCAGGTGGGCAGCTTGCCCAGGTTGCCAACACCGGGAAGTAGATCGCCGAGGCTGGGCAGGCCGGGGAACAGGTTGGGGATGCTCGGCATGCCGGGCAAGCTGGGGAACCCGGGGATGAGGCCGCCGCCGAAGTCGGGGAACCCGGGGATGAGGCCGCCGAAGTCCGGGAAGCCCGGGATCGAAGGCCACTGGAATTCGGGCAGACCGGGAATCGGCAGATTGAAGTCGGGAATGCCGACTTGCGGCGGCCAGGTGAATTCGGGCAGGCCCGGGATGTTGGGGAAGCTCGGGAACGGGATGTCGGGGATCTTCGGCGGCCACAGGTTGTCGATGATGCCGTCGATGATTCCCGGGATGAGCCCGGCCAACTTCGGCAGGTTGGTCAGGATGTCGAGCAGCCGGCCGCCCAGTCCGATCATGCTGGCCGCGTTCATCGCCGTCATGATCGTCAGGTACAGCAGTGCGCCGCCGGTGACGGCCATCGCCAGCCCGGACGCCGGGACCGCCATTGCGAACGACACGGCATCGCCGACGATCCACAGGTTGTCTTCACACCACTTGCAGGCCTTGTAGACGCCGTCGATCATCGACTTCATGGCGCGCAGCGCTTTGCGCGTGCTCTCGACGTGCTCGGCTTGGTTGGAGATCAGGTTGCCAGTCAAGTCATCGATCTCACCCATCAACTTGGCACGCAACTCCTGCGCCATGTTCTGGTTCAAATAGGCGTCCGCCGCCTGGCCGATCCAGTTGGTGCCAGGAATGGCCAAACCGATCTTGTCGGCCACTCCTTTGAACAATGACGCGCCGGCGTTGAATACTTCGCCCGGGTCGGGAATGCCTTCACCCAACAAAAACAACTGTGCGTAAATGAAGTTGCTGGTGGTTTTGCAAATCGCGCTACCCGACATTTGACTGGTTCCTTACGTTGGCTGTTGGTGTGCACGGTCTCTTTTTCATGTGCACCGTCGCTCCGTACGTTGAGCTTAGCAGCGCTCTGATGGGGCTAGATGCACGAATTTTTCGGTGGGGCTGGCCTTTTCGCGCGCACGCAGAACTCGACTCCATGGCTGAGTTTCGGGGCGGCGCGAACGTTCCCCGGACAATAAGATCCGGACGCATGGACATGTGTATGCGTCCGGATCGCATATCAATTGATCTGACTTATGAGTGCTTCGATCGCCGCGGCAGTCTCGGCCGGCAAGAGTTCTTCGGCTTCGGCCCGGACGATCATTTCTTCGGCGACTCCGGCCGCTTGCGCAGTTTCCAGAGTGGAAAGATTCGCACGTCGGCGCGCGGCATATAGGCGCTGCGCCAATGTCGCGCCCGGGGCGGTCGCCCCGAGTGTCATTAATTTGTCGTGGTACCGCCGAACCGAACCCATTGCCTTGATCAGTTCGGGGGTGATCCGGCTGATGCGCGTGGCTTGGACGGCAATGCCTTCGAGCTGACGCAGATCGGCAAGGATCGGCGCCGCCCGTTCGGTGAATTCGGGATCCTCGGGGGAGGGCAGCGCTGCGATGGCCAGGCTGCAGGTGTCGACCGCGGCGGCCACCGCCTGGGCGATCAACGATGCCGGCCCGTCGGCCGCTGGCGGCGTGTCCGCAGCGGTCTCCGGCACCGGGTGATTCACGGCCGGAATCGTGCTCACGGCCGGGACGGTGCTCACGGCAGGAATGGTGACGGCCTCACCTTCGCGGATTCGCGCAATTGTTCCGGCAGGCCACTGCAGGACTTCCTCGAGCTTGGCGCGGGTTCGTTCGCGAGGCCAGCTACGACCCTTTTCGAAGGCGATGAGCGCGCCCGCGTTGATGATTCCGTCGGCAGCGAGGCTGCGCTGGCTGATATCGAGCTCCCGGCGGCGCGCGGCAGCGGCCGCACCCGCCCGGACCACACCGGGATCGGCGTCGCTGACCTGATCGTCAGACTGCTCTTCAGGCGAATTCGACGGCCTGACGACTTCGAACGTCAACGCCTTGCCTCCACTGGGTTCGCCGAACCGGACGTTTCTCTTGTCGCTGACGGTCATGGAGCCTCCCCCTAGTCCGTCAACGATGCGCCATCTTCCGTGATGCGACGCCGTTCGCAAATCGAACGCGGGCTCACGGCCGGCGCCCACGATGCTCACGATGCCTAAGTTCGGGGCGACCGCAGTGGACGTAACGCCGCGCAGTGCGGCCAGCGCAGCCGGCCCCACGGTCGATTCGGCGTTAGGCATGTGCGTGGAATCCTCGCTCGCGATCGTCAGGGCGGGTAGCAGGGTGCGCCTTCTGCTGACCAACATCGTAACCGTTGCACCCTTCTATTGCTATACCTTCGCTACGCTTTTTGTGCGAGATCTGCGACGGCTTCCGGACGGCAATTGCTCCGTTGAAACCGAGCTACCGCTACGGTAACGATACCGTGGGCCGCTCCGTGGCGATGACACTTTGTGTGGAAGCTGTACGCGCAACCAGGTGTTTTGAAGGCGATACACAGCGAACTGACAGGCGATTACCCCTGGTAATTGCAGGATGGCTCGGTACGCTCGCACGTTCGCCTATAAAGCCGTAGCACCCCTGTTCCACCGCTTCAGAATGAACTGTTGCACTGCGACGGTTAGTGCGCTAGCCTTCTGCGTTTAGAGGGGCAGAACACGCAACGCTTTATGGAGGAATGCCAAACATGACCGCAACGACTCTTTTCGAGGTTCCGCAGCTGGGCGTGTGCACCCAAGACCCCGACCGCTGGACGACGACTCCTGACGAAGAGGCAAAGACGCTGTGCCGTGCCTGCCCGCGTCGTTGGCTGTGCGCCAAGGAAGCAGTGGAATCGCCTGGTGCAGAAGGCTTGTGGGCCGGTGTGGTGATACCGGACTCCGGCCGCGCGCGGGCATTCGCATTGGGCCAACTGCGGTCGCTGGCCGAGCGCAACGGTTTCGCAGTCCGCGAGCGGGTGACTGCTCAGTCGGCGTGAACCTGTTCAGCAGCGCGAGAAATCGACAGATTTCTCGCGCTGCTTGCTTTGTAAGGTCTTTTGGGCCGCTTCCGGCGCTTCGCGCCGTGGGTGGCGGCCGGCGTTGGGCCCTAGTGATTCGAGGTCGGGTTCGTCGAGAGATAAACCACGCACACGCTTCGCGGCGTGTCGTGTGCGCTGGTTATCTGTCGCGGTGGCGGACCTGCGCGCCGGTTGTACGGCCGGTGTTCCCGGCCGAGCAAAACTCCCGGCCTCAAGGTCGAGGCGACGGCCGGTCTCGCGACTCGGGCCGCGAGGCGAAGTAGCCCGTGATGGTGGCCGCCACCTGTAGGAACTTGAGTCGCGTTGCCGGCGACATTTCGTGAGTCACGTCGATGACGCCGCCCGGTCGTAGATGGGGATCGAACGGCACCTCGATCACGGGCTGCCCGTGTTCGACGAACTCGCGAGCCAGCAGCGAGCGGGTGCGTTTGTCGGCGTGACCGTCGGAGTCGTTTAGCACCACGACGCTGCGCTGCAACAAGTCCCCGAGGTTGTGATCGGACAGCCATTCGACCGTCTTGGCCGCCGCGGCGGCGCCATCTGCCCACGGCGAGGAAACCACGATCAGCGCATCCAGATCGCGCAACACCTCCTGTGTGACCGCGGCGTCCATCGTGGAACCACAGTCGATGACCGAGATCGCGAAGTGTCGATCGAGGCGCGATGCGGCTTCGCGGTAGATCGCCGGATCGAGCACCCGACGCGGCCCAGACGCGGGTTCTCCGCCCAGAACGTAGAGACCGGTGGCGTTCCTGCCTACGCGCGAGGTCACGTCGGCGAATGACTGCAGGTTCTTGTCGGCAGTCAGCTCCCAGAACGAACCCGTGGCCCGCGGATCGATCCTGCTGCTCAGCCGTCCGAATGCGGTGTCGGCATCGATCGCGACGACGCGGTCCTGCTGACGCAACTCGGCCAGGATGGATCCGACGCTAGCGGCCACCGATGTCTTCCCGACACCGCCTTTGCCCAGTACTCCAACCTTGTGGTTGCCGTGCAGGGCGGTGCGTATCGCCGATTCAAACTGGGCGGCGTCTCGCTGCGCGGCCGACGGGCCGGGCTTGACGAGACCGAAGGTCGCGGCTCGCACGACGCGTCGCCACCCGCGCTCCACGGGTTGAGCGCGGGGACGGAGCGGAGCATTAGCTGCGCCGGTCCACGGAGCCGACGGCGGAGCCATAGGCGGGGGTGTGCCAGGCGGTGACGGATGCGGCGGGGCCCCGGGGTACGCCGGAAATGGCGGCGGTTGCCGCGGCGCATCCACGCGAGGTGGCGGGAGCGGTTGACCCGGGTGCGAGGGCGGTTCCGGGCGTGGCGGGTTGGTCACCTGAGCGAACAGCTGGTGGAAATAGTCGAAGAGCATTCTCGGCCG
>NZ_LZLS01000108.1 GCF_001673365.1 Mycobacterium asiaticum | reverse complement strand
CCCCGGCCCCTGCGTTGCCCCCGGCTGTGCCTGGTCCCGCCGCACCGCCCGCTCCCGCGGCCCCGACCGCGCCGCCGGTGCCGCCGGTGCCGCCGGTGCCGGGGGCGGCCGTCGACGTGGCGAATGCGCCGTTTCCGCCGGTGCCGCCGGTGCCGCCGGTGCCGGCAGTGCCGCCGTCACCGGCTTTCGCGCCGGCCCCACCCGCGGCGCCGCCGAGGCCACCGGTGCCGCCGGTGCCGCCGTTCCCGCCCTGGCCGCCTTGACCGCTGGTGCCGCCGGCAGCCGGTGTGACTCCGTGGACGCCGTTGCCGCCTGTTCCGCCGGTCCCGCCGGTGCCGCCCTGTCCTCCACGGCCTCCGTCGCCGTTGGTTCCGCCGACGCCGGCCGTGCCTCCAGTGCCGCCCGTGCCGCCCTGGCCGCCGTTGTGGCCGGTGCCGCCAGTGCCGCCAGCAGCGGTATTGCCGCTGCCGTCGGCGCCGGTACCGCCCTGGCCGCCCTGCCCTCCGGTGCCTCCGGCGCCGGCGTTGCCGGTGGTGGCACCCGATCCGGCCTGACCTGCGTTGCCGCCGGTGCCGCCAGTGCCACCGGTGCCGGGACCGCCAGTGGCGGTTGCCGTTGCTCCTTGGCCGCCCAGACCGCCGGCCCCGCCGGTGCCGGCGGTTCCCCCGGCGCCGGCATTACCTGTCGCGCCGGCGCCGCTGCCTGCCGACCCTCCCTGGCCGCCGCTGCCGCCGGTGCCGCCGCGACCGCCCTGGCCGCCCTGACCGTCGGCGCCGCCAGTTGCGGGTGTGACTCCGTGTGCGCCGCCACCGCCGGTGCCGCCGGTGCCACCGGTGCCGCCCTGGCCGCCCTGGCCGCCATCTCCGTTGGTCCCGCCGGCGCCGGCCGTGCCGCCGGTGCCGCCCTGGCCGCCTATACCGCCCGCGTGTCCGGCACCCCCGGTAGCCCCTGGGGCGGGGTTGACGACGCCGTTCAAGCCGGTGCCGCCCTGGCCGCCCCGGCCTCCGGCGCCACCGGCGCCCGCCGAGCCTGCGGGCGCGTCGGCCGCTGCCGTGCCGGCGTTGCCCCCGGTACCGCCGGTGCCACCGGTGCCGGGGGTATCGGCGGCGGTGGCCGCCGCGCCTTGACCACCGGTGCCGCCGGTTCCGCCGTTGCCCGCCGCACCGCCCAGGCCCGCGTTGCCGGCTGCGCCAGCGCCGGTGCCGGCTGCGCCGCCCAGGCCACCGCTACCGCCACTGCCGCCGTGGCCGCCCCGACCGCCCTGACCGTCGCTGCCGTTGTCGGGTGTGGTTCCGTGCGCGCCCACACCGCCGGTCCCGCCGTCGCCGCCAACGCCGCCCTGGCCGCCCCGACCTCCATCGCCGTTGGTTCCGCCCGCGGCCGCGGCCCCGCCCTTACCGCCCTGCCCGCCTTGACCGCCTTGGGTGCCGGCGCCGCCGATTTCGCCAGGGGTGTCGCTGGCCGAACCGTGTCTGCCGATGCCGCCTGCGCCGCCCTCGCCGCCGGTGCCGCCGTCGCCGGCAACGCCGTTCGCACCGGCGTGGCCGCTCGGTCCGCCGGCCGCTCCGCCCACTCCGGCGGCCCCGCCTTCTCCTCCGGTCCCGCCGGTACCGCCCATTCCGGCGGTGGACGTTGACGTAGCCGCTGAGCCTTCTCCTCCGGTGCCACCTGTGCCGCCGACTCCGCCACCGCCGCCGCCACCACCATCGCCGGCGACACCCAGCAGCAGACCACCTTTGCCGCCGGCGCCGCCGGCGCCGCCGCTGCCGCCGGCAAAGCCGCTTTCACCTTGCTGTGATGTCGGACCAGTGGCGCCGGTCGCGCCGCCGCCGCCGTCTCCGCCGGCGCCACCTCGTCCGCCGTCGCCTACCAGCCATCCGCCGGCGCCGCCGTGTCCACCTGCACCGCCAACGCCGCCGGCGCCCAGACCGGACGATCCGCCGGATAGGCCGGCGCCACCGGCGCCGCCGGCGCCGCCGTTGCCGAACAACAGGGCACCGCGACCGCCATTGCCGCCTGCGGCGCCGAGTCCGCCCGCGCCGCCCTGGCCGCCGCTGCCCCACAGCAGCCCGGCCGACCCGCCGGCACCGCCGGCTTGACCCGCCGCCCCCGCCGCGCCGTTGCCGCCGTTACCCAGCAAGATCCCGCCCGCTCCGCCGCTGCCGCCGGGGGTCGTCGCGTTCGCGCCGTTGCCGATCAGCGGTCGACCCAACAGCAGCTCAGTAGGTGCGTTGACCACGCCCAAGACGGCCTGCAGCGGGGCTGCGGCAGCCACCTCGGCACCTGCATACGCCCCGCCGGCAGCCGACAACGCCTGGATGAATTGGTTGTGAAACAGCGTCGCTTGCGCGCTGAGCGCCTGGTACTCCCTGCCGTAGGTACCGAACACCGACGCGATTGCCGCCGATACCTCGTCGAGTCCGGCGGCGACAAGCCCCGTCGTCGGTAGGGCCGCCAGGCCGTTGACGGCCCGCAACGACGAACCGATTTCGGCCACATCCGAAGCCGCCAGTAGTAGTGCCTCCGGATTGACGACAAAGGACATACGTGACCTCCTTCGGGCCGAGACCGCCAGCACGGGGAATTGACCAGCGCGTAAAACCTAGCCCCACCGGACGGCGCGGGGGCGGGATTGGCCAAGTGTTTCGCCGAATTCAAAGAATTTGATACGAATCAGTTAGAGTTGAGCGGAACAGACTCAACCTTGACGGCGTTGTACAACCCGACAAGCATTTTCCCAAGTTTCCCGAACGGAGGTGTCGTGGACTCTTTCAACCCGACAACTAAGACGCAGGCGGCCCTGACGTCGGCTCTGCAGGCGGCCTCGGCGGCCGGTAATCCCGAGATCAGGCCCGCTCATTTGCTGTTGGCGCTGCTGACGCAGAACGACGGGATCGCCGTCCCGCTGCTGGAGGCTGTCGGTGTCGAGCCCGCCACGATCCGCACCGAGACTCAGCGGCTGCTGGACCGTCTGCCTCAGATCAGCGGTTCCAGCTCGCAACCCCAACTGTCCCGCGAGTCGCTGGCGGCCATCACCACTGCCCAGCAGCTGGCCACCGAGATGGACGACGAATTCGTCTCCACCGAACACCTGCTGGTCGGCCTGGCGACCGGCGACTCCGACGTCGCCAAGCTGCTGACCGGCCACGGCGCCTCCCCGCAGGCGCTGCGGGAGGCATTCGTCAAGGTGCGTGGCAGCGCGCGGGTCACCAGCGCCGACCCCGAATCCACCTACCAGGCGCTGGAGAAGTACTCCACCGACCTGACTGCTCGTGCCCGCGACGGCGAACTCGACCCGGTCATCGGGCGCGACAACGAGATTCGGCGCGTCGTGCAGGTGCTGTCGCGCCGCACCAAGAACAACCCGGTGCTGATCGGCGAACCCGGCGTCGGCAAGACCGCCATCGTCGAGGGCCTGGCCCAGCGCATCGTGGCCGGTGACGTGCCGGAGAGCCTGCGCGACAAGACCGTGGTCTCGCTGGACCTGGGATCCATGGTGGCCGGTGCGAAGTACCGCGGTGAATTCGAGGAGCGGCTCAAGGCCGTGCTCGACGACATCAAGAACTCCGCCGGGCAGATCATCACCTTCATCGACGAGTTGCACACCATCGTCGGCGCCGGCGCGACCGGCGAATCGGCGATGGACGCCGGCAACATGATCAAGCCGATGCTGGCCCGCGGCGAACTACGACTGGTGGGTGCCACGACGCTCGACGAGTACCGCAAGTACATCGAGAAGGACGCGGCGCTGGAGCGGCGCTTCCAGCAGGTGTTCGTCGGCGAGCCGTCGGTGGAGGACACCGTCGGCATCCTGCGCGGCCTCAAGGAGCGTTACGAGGTGCACCACGGGGTGCGCATCACCGACTCCGCGCTGGTGGCCGCGGCCACGCTGTCCGACCGCTACATCACCGCCCGCTTCCTGCCGGACAAGGCGATCGACCTGGTCGACGAGTCCGCCAGCCGGTTGCGGATGGAGATCGACTCGCGCCCGGTCGAGATCGACGAGGTCGAGCGCATCGTGCGTCGGCTGGAAATCGAAGAAATGGCGCTCGCCAAGGAAGAGGACGAGGCGTCCAAGGAACGGCTGGAGAAGCTGCGCGCCGAGCTGGCCGACCGCAAGGAAAGCCTCGCCGAACTCACTGCCAAGTGGCAGAACGAGAAGAACGCCATCGACATCGTGCGTGAGCTCAAGGAGCAGTTGGAGGTGTTGCGCGGGGAGTCCGAGCGCGCAGAGCGCGACGGTGACCTGGCCAAGGCCGCCGAGCTGCGGTACGGGCGCATCCCAGAGGTCGAGAAGAAGCTCGACGCGGCGCTGCCTCATGCCGAAGCCCGCGAGGGCGTCATGCTCAAGGAAGAGGTCGGTCCCGACGACATCGCCGACGTGGTTTCGGCCTGGACCGGCATCCCGGCCGGGCGGCTACTCGAAGGTGAAACCGCCAAGTTGCTGCGCATGGAGGACGAGCTGGGCCGCCGCGTGGTCGGACAGAAAAAGCCGGTGCAGGCTGTCTCTGACGCGGTGCGTCGCAGCCGGGCCGGCGTCGCCGACCCGAACCGCCCGACGGGCTCGTTCCTGTTCCTCGGCCCCACCGGCGTGGGCAAGACCGAGCTGGCAAAAGCGTTGGCGGACTTCCTATTTGACGACGAACGCGCCATGGTCCGCATCGACATGAGCGAATACGGCGAGAAGCACTCGGTGGCCCGGCTAGTCGGGGCGCCTCCGGGCTACATCGGCTACGACCAGGGCGGTCAGCTGACCGAGGCCGTCCGCCGCCGGCCCTACACCGTGGTGCTGTTCGACGAGGTGGAAAAGGCCCACCCCGACGTGTTCGACGTGCTGCTGCAGGTGCTCGACGAAGGCCGGCTGACCGACGGGCAGGGCCGCACCGTCGACTTCCGCAACACCATCCTCATCCTGACCTCGAACCTGGGGTCCGGCGGAACCGAGGAACAGGTGATGGCGGCGGTGCGCGCGGCGTTCAAGCCGGAGTTCATCAACCGCCTCGACGACGTGCTGGTCTTCGACGGACTCAACCCCGAAGAGCTGGTGCAAATCGTCGACATCCAGCTGGCTCAGCTGGCTCGCAGGCTCGCGCAGCGCCGGCTGCAGCTCGAGGTGTCGCTACCGGCCAAGCAATGGCTGGCGCACCGCGGGTTCGACCCGGTGTACGGCGCGCGGCCATTGCGCCGGCTCGTGCAGCAGGCGATCGGTGACCAGTTGGCCAAGATGCTGCTGGCTGGTGAGGTGCATGACGGCGACGTGGTGCCGGTCAACGTCAGCGCGGACGGTGACGGGTTGGTCCTGGGCTAATCCCCCAGGGCCGCCACCCTATTTCTTGGGGTTGCCACCGCCGCCGCCACCGCCGATGCGGGTGCCGGTCTCGCCTCGGTCGCCTGTGCGGCCATCCTGGCCAGCCGCGGCGCCCTCGCCCCCGGCACTACCGCCGTGGCCGCCGGCGCCACCCCAGCCACCGCTCGTGTTGAACCTGCCGCTGCCGCCTTTGCCACCGGTGCCGCCTTTGCCTCCGTCGCCGCCGTCGCCCGCGGTTCCACCTTCCCCGTGGGCGCCAGCCGAGGCTCCGGTGCCGCCGGCCTGTCCACCGAGTCCGGCCGCCCCGCCGTTACCGCCGTCACCGCCGTTGCCGCCGGTTCCCCCGGTCATGCCGTTCTGGCCATTGGCGTCCGCGCCACGGCCGACCACGCCGGTGGCGCCGCTTCCGCCGGTGCCACCCTTGGCTCCGTTACCGCCGTGGCCGCCGTCACCGCCGAGCGCGCCAGCGCCGCCGGGCGCTCCGCCCAGCCCGCCGTCGCCACCCCGGCCACCGGCCGTGCCGCTGCTACCGGGGCCGCCGTCGGCGTTGAGGTTGTCGCCACCGTTTCCGCCGGCTGCGCCGTTGCCGCCGTGACCTCCGACGCCGCCGTTGCCCGCGGCGCCAAGCACGCCGTTTCCGTCGGGGCTGGCTGCGCCACCCGCTCCACCCTGCCCGCCGGCCCCGCCGCTGCCACCCGCGACGGTGCTCGTGCCGGTGCTGCCGTCGCCGCCGTCCCCGCCGGCGCCGCCCGCACCGCCGACACCGGCTGCACCGGCCTCGCCGCTACTTCCCGCCATCGAGCCGGCGCCACCGGCCCCGCCGGAACCGGCGTTGCCGCCCCGTCCACCCTGGCCGCCCTGGCCTCCGCTGTTGCCGTCCACCCCGTCGCCGTTGCCCGTCGCGCCGGTGCCCCCGGTACCACCCACACCGCCGCTGCCGCCGGCACCACCGGCACCGCCCTGGCCGCTCAACAGCCCCGCACGTCCGCCGGCTCCGCCGTTGCCACCGTTGCCGCCATCGGTGCCGGCGCCGGCGGCTTGGCCGGCCTGTCCGATGCTGCCGGTCACCCCGTTGCTGCCGATCCCGCCGGCTCCGCCGGCCCCACCGTTGCCGAACATCCCGGCCGCCCCGCCGTTGCCTCCGTTGGCGCCGATTCCGCCGTTGCCACCCCGGCCGCCGTTGCCGAACATGCCGGCCGCTCCGCCGGATCCGCCGGCTTGACCGGCAACGCCCGCCGCACCGTTACCGCCGTTGCCGAACAGCAGGCCGCCGTCCCCACCCGCGCCGCCCGGTGTCGTCGCATCAGCGCCGTTGCCCATCAGCGGTCGTCCCAGCCAGCTCACGGTTGAGGTGTTGATCGACTCGGCCGCGGCATAAGCGTCGGCGCCGGAACCCAACAGCTGGGTGAACCGGTCGTGAAACGCGGTCACCTGCGTCGCCGCGGCCTGGTAGTCGAGACCGTGACTACCGAACAGCGCAGCCACCGCCGCCAATATCTCGTCGCCACCGGCGGCGGCCAGGCGGGTGGTCGCGGTTGCGATCGCCGCGTTGGCCGACCTGACGGCCGAATCGATGTTGGTCAGATCCGTTGCAGCCGCCGCGAGCAGGTCCGGCGCCGTCACCACGAAGGACATGCCTGCACAGTGGCGCGCAGACGTTGGACAGAACTTGAGAACTCATTGAATGTGCTGGTCGGGACGTTTAGGAGCTGCCCAATTCGAACTCGCGGGTCTGTGCGCCGGCGTCGATGACGGCCTGCAGCCGTTGGCGGGCCTCTGGCCTGGCGAGCGTTTCACGAAACAACTGATCCTCGATGCGCAACCCGGTCGACAAGTCGCTGCTGAATGCGGCGTCGACCGCGCGTTTGGCGTTGGCGATGGCGGCCTGCGGAGAGGACGCGATACGCCGCGCCAGCTTGTCGACGAACCGGCGCAGTTGCTCCGCAGGCAAAGCCCGGTCGACGTAGCCCCATGCTTCGGCCGTTGCGGCGTCGACGTCCCGTCCGCCGAGAATGACTTCGAGGGATCTGCCGCGGCCGATCAGCCTGGGCAGCCGCTGGGTGCCACCACCACCGGGGATGATTCCCATCGCCACCTCCGGTTGGCCGAAGACTGCTTTGCCCAGCGCGGCATAGCGCATGTCGAACGCCATGGCCCACTCGCTGCCGCCGCCGCGGCAGATGCCTTCGATGACGGCGATGGTGGCTTTCGGCAGACTCCGGAAATTCTCCATCACGGTGTGAAACAGGCTCAGCTCGTCGTGCAGTGCGGTGTCGTCGGTGGGTAGGTCCATGATCATGCCGACATCGGCGTGCGCGATGAAAAAGTCCGGGTCGGCCGAGTCCACAATCAGCACCCGAACCTCGTCGTCGGTCGCGACCTCTCGCGTGAGCCGGGCGATCTCGTTGGCCAACGGCATGTCGAGCAGGTTGATCGGCGGATTGTCGATTGTCGCCCGGCAAATCCCGTCGGCGACGGCGACTCTGATCAGCTGATAGTTCTCGTACATCCCGCCCCTCCCGGTGGATATCAAGAGTTGATATCCCGGGGCGCTCGCCGGGGGCAAGTATTCAGTCCTGTGATTTGGTTGTGACCTGCTCGGATTCTTTGTTCAGTACCGACTACCGATACTCTGTTGGGGATGGTCCCGCTCTGGTTCACGCTGTCCGCACTGTGCTTCGTCGGTGCGGCGGTATTGCTGTACGTGGACATCGATCGACGGCGCGGCCGCAGCAGACGGCGCAGGTCCTGGGCGCGATCACACGGCTTCGATTACGAGCGCGAGTCAACCGACATCCTCGACCGCTGGAAGCGCGGCGTGATGTCGACGGTGGGCAACGTCCCGGCCCACAATGTGGTGTTGGGCCAGATCCGCGGTGAGGCCGTCTACATCTTCGACCTCGAGGAAGTCGCCACCGTCATCGCGCTGCACCGCAAGGTCGGCACTAACGTCGTCGTCGACCTGCGCCTGAAGGGCCTCAAGGAGCCCCGGGAAAGCGACATCTGGCTGTTGGGCGCCATCGGGCCCCGGATGGTGTACTCCACCAATCTCGACGCCGCCCGTCGGGCCTGCGACCGGCGGATGGTCACGTTCGCGCACACCGCCCCCGATTCCGCCGAGATCATGTGGAACGAACAGAACTGGACGCTGGTTGCCATGCCGATCGCCAGCACCCGCGCCCAATGGGACGAGGGTCTGCGCACCGTGCGCCAGTTCAACGACCTGTTGCGGGTGTTGCCGCCGCTGCCTCCCGAGACTCCGCAGGAAGAAGGCGAGTCCGAACCGCGCCGTGCCGCGGCCCCCGGTCGCCCGCTGGCCCAGGCTGCCCGCGCAGAGCTGCCGCAGCGCCGTACCCAAGCCGATGCGGCCGCCGGGGTGATGCCAGATCCGGCCCGCCGCGCGGCTGAACCGATCCGTCGTGAGGAAAGCCGTTCCGAGGGTGGTCAGCGTCCGCCGCGAGCGGGACGCAACGGCCAGCAGGCCAGCAACTACCAGCACTGAGAGCACATGCCCCGACCCGTTGCGCTGATTACTGGGCCCACGTCCGGCATTGGTGCCGGTTACGCACGCCGTTACGCCCGTGATGGCTATGACCTGGTTCTGGTTGCCCGCGACGTCGAACGGCTCAAGCAGTTGGCCGGCGAGCTGGAATCCGAAGCGGGCCACATCGAGATACTGCCCGCCGATCTGGCGAATGCGGCCGACCGCGAGAGCGTTGCCGGACGTCTCGCGGACGGCGTCCAGGTGTTGGTGAACAACGCCGGGTTCAGCACCACCGACGAATTCTGGGCCTGCGAGCCCTCGGTGTTGCAGGCGCAACTCGACGTGAACGTCACTGCCGTCATGCAGCTGACCCGCGCGGCGCTGCCGGCCATGCTCGGCGCGGGGTCGGGAACCGTCATCAACATCGCCAGCGTCGCCGGGCTGCTGCCCGGACGCGGATCGACCTACGCGGCATCCAAAGCATGGGTGATCTCGTTCTCCGAGGGCCTATCCGACTCCTTACGCGGTACCGGCGTCGGGGTGCATGCCGTGTGCCCGGGTTACGTGCACACCGAGTTCCACAGCCGGGCCGGGGTGGACGTGTCCACGGTGCCGTCGTATTTGTGGCTCGAGGTGGACGACGTCGTTTCGGAAAGCCTCGCCGATATCGCCAATGGCAAGACGGTCAGCGTCCCCAGCGTTCGGTACAAGGCCCTGACGGCCACGGGACGTCTGTTGCCGCGCAAGGTAATTCGGGCCGCCGGTGGAAGGCTGGCACCGCGCCGGGTGATCGGAGCGATCTCGAGACGGATCGGTGGCCGTGTCCGAGCCTGAGCGGATCGAACTCGCAGATCTCGTGCGCCGGCTTTCGGTGGTGCACGGGCGCGTCACGTTGTCGTCGGGCAAGGAGGCCGATTACTACGTCGACCTGCGCCGCGCCACCCTGCACCACCGGGCGTCCGCGCTGATCGGTCGACTGATGCGGGAGATCACCTCTGATTGGGACTACGCAGTTGTCGGTGGCCTGACCCTGGGCGCCGATCCGGTGGCGACCGCCATCATGCATGCGCCCGGGCGCCCGATCGACGCGTTCGTGGTCCGCAAGTCCGTGAAAACACATGGCCTGCAACGACTTATCGAAGGTACCGAGGTCTCCAGTCAACGCGTGCTGGTGGTCGAGGACACCAGTACCACCGGAGGCTCCGCGCTGACGGCGGTCCACGCGGTCCGAGAAGCCGGTGGTGACGTGATCGGCGTGGCCACCGTGGTCGACCGCGCCACCGGTGCAGCCGAGGCGATCGAAGCCGAGGGCGTGCCGTACCGCAGCGTGTTGGGCCTTGCCGACCTGGGGTTGAGCTAGGCCGTCGACGGTGCGCTTATTCGTCGTATTGCTGCTAGGGCTGTCGTGCCTGGTGGGTTGCTCGGGCTCGGACGGGGACGGACGGATCTACGGCGCCCAGCAGGCGCGGTTCGGCGAATCGCTGGCGGTGTTGGGCTGGAACTTCTCGGTGTCGAATCTGCGGTGGTCGCAGGACTATGTGCTGGTCGATGTCGACGCATCCCCGGCCGACGCCAAGGCGCCGCACGCCAAGACCGAGGACATCCGCTTCGGTCTCTACGGCGCGCTGTCGCACCCGATGGAAACCAACGCGCTGGGCAGCTGCGACGACGCGGTGACGAAGGTGCGTGACATCACGTCGCCGGTGAAGGCCGTGGCGGCACCTGAGCGGCTCACCGGCACGGTCTGCCTGGGCCCGTTGAAGGACCGAAGCGCCGTGCGCGGCGTCTACACCTACTCGCCGCATGAACGCATCGCCGGCACCTCGGCCGCATACCCTGTGGCGTTCCCCGTCGGCCTGCTCCCCACCAACGTCAACGACACCGGGCTGGTGGTCAAATCCACCGGTGTTACGGCCTGGCGGGCCGACGGCCTGCAGATCGGCAAAGCCCAGTTGGGTGACCCGGCGGCGTTCACCGGCAACGGGTACATGCTGCTCAACCTGGAAACCAGCGCGATCGGCGCCCAGTACCGCGACGATTCGGCGCGCCGTGGCGGCCCGATGATGCTGCTGGCCGCACCGACGTTGCCCGGCCGCGGTTTGAACCCGGCGTGTGCGGCCTACGGAGCATCGATGCTGATCCTGCCCGACGCGTCGCGGGACGCGGTCCAAGTCAACGGGTCGCTGTGCACGCAGGGCGAAATCAACGAGGCGTTGCTGTATGCGACGGTGGCGATCGTGGGTACGCACGCCGCGGTGTGGACGACGAAGTGAGCGAGCCCGGGCCCACCGAATGGGGCGCCCCGGTCGCTGGCGTCGGGCCCTGGCCGGGCGCGTTGCCCGACGATCCCCGCTATGACCCAGATCTGTTGCGCGAGGGCGATACCCGCAATGTCGTCGATGCTTATCGGTACTGGACCCGGGAGGCGATCGTCGCGGACATCGACCAGCGACGCCACCCGCTGCACATCGCGATCGAGAACTTCGGTCACGACGCCAACATCGGATCGGTGGTGCGCACCGCGAACGCGTTCGCCGTGCACACCGTGCACATCGTCGGACGGCGCCGGTGGAATCGCCGCGGCGCCATGGTGACCGACCGCTACCAACGGCTATGCCATCACGACGACACCGCGGCGTTGATGGAGTTCGCGGCCGGTGCCGGTCTGACTGTGGTCGCGGTGGACAACGTCCCCGGAGCCGCCCGGCTCGAGGAGACCGCGCTGCCGCGGGAGTGCCTGTTGGTGTTCGGTCAGGAAGGGCCCGGCATCACCGAAGGGGCGCGCGTGGGTGCCGAGATCACGGTGTCGATCGCCCAATTCGGCTCGACGCGCAGCGTGAACGCCGGTGTGGCCGCGGGCATTGCGATGCATGCCTGGATACGGCAGCACGCCGACCTGAGCCGGGCTTGGTGATTGGGTCCGCCTTCGCTTCTTTGCGACTAGCTTCACGTTCGGCGCGACCCGATCTCGTGTTAGCTCCAAAGCGTGACGTGCACCTTGGGCCGAAAGCGCGTTACCCCCACACCACTGCCGCGGATCATTGCCTGTATGCACCTCGGCGTGGTGATGAAGCGGACCAGTTCGGACACCGCGGGTTGGCGGGCTGAGGGCTCCAGCGTCATGACGCACCACTCGCCGGACTTGTCCAGGCCAGGCCCGGTCACGTGTGTAAGCCGCCCGGCGGCAAGGTCTTTGGCGACGGCGAAGCCGATCGTCAACGTCGCGCCGCCGACCCGCAGCACCTCCTCCAATGCAGCCGCGTCGCTCTGGAAGATGCGCTGCTGTGACTCCGGAATTCCCAAGCCGCGCAACATCATTGCTATCTCACCGTCCACGCTGCCGGCCGACGGCCCGAGCATCCACTGCTGGTGGCGCAGCAGCGCGGGCGTCGGATTGCCTGCAGCCAGTGGACTATTCGGTGCTACCACGGTAATTATCTGATACTTCAAGAACGGCCTGACGAACAGGGAACTGTCCGAGCCGGTAAAGCTCTCGCTGGCCGGGCCGATGGCGATGTCGACCGCCCGCGAACAGATAAGATCGCGGAACTGGCTCGTAGAATGCACGCTCAACTCCACCGACAGGTCAGCGGCCCGGGACGAGAACAGCTCGATCAGTCCCGGCGCCGCGTGTTCGGCGAATGTGCTCGACGCGGCGATGCGCAACAGCCGCCGGCCGTGTGCGGCCTCGGTGACCTCGATGGCCGTTTGCTGTTGCAGCCCCAGGATTTCCACCGACCGGCTGGCCAGCCGCAGTCCGCCCGGGGTGAATGCCAGCCCGGCTCCGGTCCGGGTGAACAACGGGTCGTCGAGTTCTTTGCGCAGCGCGGCCACGTGCATCGAAATTCCGGCGTCGGACATGCCCAGCTCCGCGGCGGCCGCCCGCACCGAGCCCAACCGCACCACTGCCGAATAGGCCCGAAGTTGAGCCGGAGTCATGCGAATGAGCCTACTTTGATAGTCGTGCGCGAAGTGCTGGCCGATCTGATGTCGATCTGGCGTGCTGACGGTACCGCCGGGCTGGCAACGGTCGTGCGCACTTTCCGGTCGGCACCTCGTCAACCGGGTGCCGCGATGTTGGTGGCTCCGGACGGTTCGGTGAGCGGATCGGTGTCGGGCGGCTGCGTGGAAGGAGCCGTCTACGAACTCGCCACCGAGACCGCCCAGGACGGGTCGCCGCGGCTGCAGCGCTACGGCATCAGCGACGACGACGCGTTCGCGGTTGGCCTTACCTGTGGCGGCATTATCGACATCTTCGTCGAGGCCGTCTCGCAGACAACGTTTCCCGAACTCGAGGCGGTGGCCGACGATATCGGTGCGCACCGGTCCGTGGCCATCGCGACCGTCGTCGCCCATCAAGAGGTGAGCTGGGTCGGTCGACGGATGGTGGTGTGGACGGACTCGACCGCGGGATCGCTGGGTTCGGCGCGCGCGGACGCCGCGGTCATTGACGACGCGCGGGGACTGCTCGCTCTGGGGCGCAGCGGAATCCTCGAATACGGGCCCGATGGACAGCGGCGTGGCGAGGGCATGGAAATTTTCGTGTCCAGCTTCGCGCCGCGCCCTCGGATGCTGGTGTTCGGCGCGATCGACTTCGCCGCCGCAGTGGCACGTCAAGGATCGTTCCTGGGCTACCGCGTCACCGTGTGCGACGCCCGCGGGGTTTTCGCCACGCCAGCTCGGTTCCCGACCGCCGACGAAGTCGTCGTGGACTGGCCGCACCGCTACCTGGCGGCCCAAGCGGAGGCGGGCGCCCTGGACCGGCGCACGGTGATCTGCGTGCTGACCCACGACGCGAAATTCGACGTTCCGGTACTGGAGGTCGCGCTGCGTCTGCAGGTCGGGTACGTGGGGGCGATGGGATCGCGCCGCACGCACGACGACCGGATGCAACGGTTGCGGGCAGCAGGCCTGACCGAGGCCGAACTGGCCCGGTTGTCCAGTCCCATCGGCCTGGACCTTGGCGCGCGCACCCCGGAGGAGACGGCGGTGTCGATAGCTGCCGACATCATCGCGCGACGGTGGGGCGGCGGGGGCCGGCCACTGGGCGAGATCATCGGTCGGATCCACCACGACGTGCAGGTCGAAGGCGAGTTAAAGGATCACTTAACTCGTCATTGACGCCCTTCGGTTACGGGCCGACACTTTCGGCATGCAAGTACCTGGGCCCTTCGAATACGAACGCGCGACGAGTGTGGACCACGCCATCGGACTACTGGATCGGTTGGGGGAGGAGGCGCGCGTGGTCGCCGGCGGACACAGCCTGCTGCCGATGATGAAGCTGCGCATCGCCAACCCCGAATACCTGATCGACATCAACGACCTGGCGCCGGAGTTGGGGTATGTCATCACCGATCCGACGCTGGTGCGGATCGGCGCGATGACCCGGCACCGGGAGATCCTCGAGTCCAACACGCTGGCCGCGGTGTGTCCCATCTTCCGCGATGCCGAACGGGTGATCGCCGATCCGGTGGTGCGCAACCGCGGCACCCTCGGCGGTTCGCTGTGCCAGGCCGATCCGGCCGAGGATCTGTCCACCGTGTGTGAGGTGCTCGACGCCGTCTGCCTGGTGCGCGGGCCGTCGGGCGAGCGGGAGATCGCGATCGACGACTTCCTGATCGGACCGTACGAGACGGCGGTCGCGCCCAACGAAATCCTTATCGAGACACGGATCCCGGTGCGGCACAGTACTTCCAGTGCGTACGCGAAAGTGGAACGGCGCGTCGGGGACTGGGCGGTTGCGGCGGCCGGGTCGGCGGTGACGCTGGACGGGGATTCGATCGTGGCCGTCCGGGTGGGGTTGACGGCGGTGAACCCGGACCGGGCCGGGTTGGCGGAGTTGTCCAGGGCGATGGTCGGCCGGCCGGCCACCGAAGAGTCTTTCGCCGAGGCGGGCCGGCTGGCCGCTCAGGCCTGCGAACCGGTGTCCGACATTCGCGGCACCGCCGACTACAAGCGGCACCTGGCCGCAGAACTGACCACACGAACCATGCGGACAGCAACCGAGCGAGTGCGCAATATTCCTGAGCCGGAAGGGAACTAGGCGATCGCGAGCGCGGCGAAGCCGGGCGAAGCGGGTCGCCGACAGAAAGGAGAAGCGATGCAGGTCAATATGACCGTCAACGGCGAGCAGGTCAGCGCCGAGGTCGAGCCCCGGATGCTGCTGGTGCACTTCCTGCGAGATCAGTTGCGGCTCACCGGAACCCACTGGGGTTGCGACACGAGCAATTGCGGAACGTGCGTGGTCGACGTTGACGGTGTGCCGGTCAAGTCGTGCACCATGCTCGCGGTCATGGCGTCCGGTCACAGCGTGCGAACCGTAGAGGGCCTTGCTGTCGACGGTCAACTCGACCCGGTGCAGGAGGGCTTCATGCGCTGCCACGGCTTGCAATGTGGTTTCTGCACACCGGGAATGATGATCACCGCCCGCGCTTTGCTGGACCGCGACCCCGATCCCGACGAGGAGACCATCCGGGAAGCGATTTCCGGGCAGATCTGCCGCTGTACGGGTTACACCACGATCGTGCGATCCATTCAGTGGGCCGCAAAGAACTCCACTTCCGAGGCGGCGACGTCATGACCACGATCGAATCCCGTCCCCCGTCTGAAGAAGACACCGCGGACAACGACCAAAAGCCTTGTGGCTACGGCCGGATGTTGCGCAAGGAAGACCCGCGGTTCATTCGCGGCCGTGGCCGCTATGTCGACGACGTCGCGCTGCCGGGCATGCTGCACCTGGCGATTCTGCGCTCGCCGTATGCCCACGCCCGCATTGCCAGCATCGATGTGACTGCGGCCCAGGCGCATCCGAAGGTCAAGGCGGTCGTCACCGGAGCCGACCTGGCAGCCAAGGGCCTGGCCTGGATGCCGACGCTATCCAACGACGTGCAAGCCGTGTTGGCCACCGACAAGGTCCGCTTCCAGGGGCAGGAAGTGGCGTTCGTCGTTGCCGAGGACCGCTACTCGGCGCGCGACGCGCTGGAGTTGATCGACGTCGAGTACGACCCGCTGGACCCCGTCGTCGATGCCCGCAAGGCGCTGGACCCGTCGGCGCCGGTGATCCGCACCGACTTGGACGGCAAGACCGACAATCACTGTTTCGACTGGGAGACCGGCGACGCCGCCGCCACCGACGCCGTGTTCACCAGGGCCGACGTGGTGGTGAAACAGGAGATCGTCTACCCGCGGGTGCACCCGGCGCCGATGGAAACCTGCGGCGCCGTAGCCGATTTGGACCCGGTCACCGGGAAGCTGACGCTGTGGTCCACCACCCAGGCGCCGCACGCACACCGCACGCTATACGCGTTGGTCGCGGGCCTGCCCGAACACAAGATTCAGGTGATCTCGCCCGACATCGGCGGCGGATTCGGCAATAAGGTGCCCATCTATCCCGGGTATGTGTGTGCGATCGTCGGTTCGCTGCTGCTGGGCAAGCCGGTGAAGTGGATGGAGGACCGCAGCGAGAACCTGACCTCCACCGGTTTCGCGCGCGACTACATCATGGTCGGCGAGATCGCTGCCACCAATGACGGCAAGATTCTGGCGATCCGGTCCAATGTGCTCGCCGATCATGGCGCGTTCAACGGCACTGCCGCGCCGGTGAAGTATCCGGCCGGTTTCTTCGGGGTGTTCACCGGCAG
>NZ_LZLS01000107.1 GCF_001673365.1 Mycobacterium asiaticum | reverse complement strand
GAAGATCATCCTCGGGAAGGTGCGCCCACTTTCAGGCCGCCTCGCCGAGGCTCATCCACAGGTATTGATCATTGCTCGTCATCAACTTCACCCCTACGGTGAACGGGATTGCGAACACGGCGCGATCCATGCGCGCCTCAGCAGCGCTACGCCGCTACTTCTTGAAGCACCTCGCAGATGGACACCTCAAGGGATCGGACACCGTCCTTGGCCGCTTATTAGCGCACAGCAGCGACGGTGCGCTAACCGACAACCAGTTGTTCTATATCGCCATCCTGCTACTGATCGCGGGAAATGAGACCACTACCAACCTGCTCGGCGGGATGCTCCACACCTACGCCCACTGTCCCGATCAATACGACATGATCCGGGCCAACCCCGACCTGATCCCGCAGGCCATCGAAGAACATGTCCGCTACACCAGTCCCATTCAAAACCTTTACCGTTATACCCGCGCCGATTATCAAGTAGGCGATGTCACCATCCCATCGGGTTCACGGGTACTGATATCGTTCGGCGCGGCCAACCGCGATCCACTTGCCTTCGACGACCCAAATACCTTTCGCGCGAACCGAAACCCGCGTTCCCACGTCGGCTTTGGCTACGGTCCACACTTATGCCTCGGAGCGCCCCTTGCACGCATGGAGGCACAAGCCGTTCTTCGTGAACTGGTCGACCGGGTGTCACAGATCTCGATAACCGGACCCACAACGTGGTCTACCAACAGCTCACTGCGTGGCCCTACCCACCTCCCTGTCGTTCTCCACAAGAGGTCGACGCCAATTTAGTCTTCGCCAGGCACACTCGCCAGTGCTTCGGCGATGCAGTCCGACCAGCGTCGAGAACCGAGTCAGTGCATACCTGTCTCGCTGCGGGATGCGCTTGCAATCACAACGTCTGGCCTCGACCTGTTCGGTTGCGACACCGAATTGTTCGGCGACGGCGGCATTTTCGTCGCTGTTCACGGGTGCGCCCAGGCTCTCGCTCGCGTCAGCGATGCGCCGCGTCGTTGGTCGGTCGCCAAGGTCTGTAAGCGGCTTTCATCGCTGCGCTCGTACAGCGCCGCGACGGCGGTCGGTACATCGACTTCGGCGTCGCCCAGTTGGGGGCGGTGGGCAAGGTCCAAGATCGTCTGTTCAGGTGTGGTCTGGCTATGACAGCCTGATTTGGCCCCAGGGGGACGGCTTGATGTGGCCCCACTTGCTCGACACGCCGGGGTAGTTA
>NZ_LZLS01000106.1 GCF_001673365.1 Mycobacterium asiaticum | reverse complement strand
CCCACCCTGGATTCGTTCGCCCTCACCGTGCGCACGGCGCCACTACACGGCGGTGGCGATGTCTTGGTCGGTGACGCCGACGTCGCGTTGATCGATGCCCGCGGCGATTTGGTGGCGGCCCGCAAAGCTTGCCTGCGGTTGGCGGCCCATGCACCGGCGCTGGCCGTGGTTGCCGTAGTGCGACCGGCCGATTTTGTCGAGGTCGAGGTCGATTGGAATTTCGACGACGTGCTGTTGGCGGCGGCCGGGGCGGCGGAGTTGCAGACCCGGTTGCGGTGGGCGATCACGCGTCGACGTAACGCGCTGGGCGGCACGTTGCAGTTCGGTGATCTGTTGCTGCACCCCGCGAGTTACACCGTCTCGCTGGACGGTGAAGATCTGGGCCTGACCCTCACAGAGTTCAAGCTGCTGAATTTCCTGGTGCAGCACGCCGGCCGCGCGTTCAGCCGCACCCGGCTGATGCACGAGGTCTGGGGGTATGAAAGCAACGGACGGGTCCGTACCGTCGACGTGCACGTGCGGCGGTTGCGCGCCAAGCTCGGCGCCGCGCACGAATCGATGGTCGACACCGTCCGCGGCGTCGGATACATGGCCGTTTCGCCGCCACAGCCGCGCTGGATCGTTGGCGAGCCAATACTCAACCCGGTGTGGTCGACCGAGGAATCGCGACTCGATCGCACGCTGACGCCTTAGCCGAAGACCGGCAGGGCACGCTTGCGGGCCAGCGCATCCATGCCTCGTTGGATGCTGTCCTGAACTTCTTGGTACTTGGCGTTGACGTAGTCGTCGTCTTCGGCGCGGTCGGCATCGCGATCGAGTTCGACCGGCGGCATGAATCTGGTTCTGATCTTGGCCGGTAACGGCAACTGCGGAAGGGCCGCCGGCGCAATGCCCCAGGGCAGCGAGATTGCTACCGGAAACACCTTGAGCCGCAACAGTTTATCCAGTCGCAACGCCCGGGACAGGCGATCGCCTCGGATCAGCACCGGCATGGCATCGGCGCCTCCCACGGTGGCGATGGGCACGATCGGCACCCCGGCGCGGATCGCCATCTTCACAAAGCCCGTGCGGCCTGCAAGATTGGCTCGGTCTCGCTCCATCCATGGCCGCAGCGAGTCCACTTCACCGCCCGGCCACAGCGCCACGTCCCGGCCCTCAGCCAACGCCGTCGCGATCGCGTCGGGCGCTGCGGGCAGCACACCCATCGATCTGAAGTACCGCCCGATACCAGGAATGGCCATCAGCGCATCATGTGCGGTGCCGTGCAATGGACGTTCGGGGCCGAACCGGCGCCACCATTGCAGGCCTACGGTCCAGGCGTCCCAGACGAACGGCGCGCCGGAATGGATGCCGATCAGCAGCACCGGCGACTGCCCCACGTTCTCCCAGCCGTCGATCTCCATGCGGAACCAGTAGTCCACCAACGCATTCCAGAAAAATTTCTGGCGGTGCATCGTCGTCTCGCTCTGGCCTTCGAGGTCCCAATCCCCAGCCCGTCGGGCCACCCAGCCGCTCACACCACCGTCGTTGCTTTCGCGTTTGTCCGCCATGGTTTCCCGGGCTTTTTCCGCGTGCTGCTGGGCCTGCTCGCGCACTTCGCGCGGCCTGTCGTCGGTGTGAGTCATAGCTTGTCGCATACCCACATCACCCACAGCCAACTCCGATATTTAGATTCGTTGACCGCACCCATCGAAAACGAGGAAAACCTCCCCGCGCCATGGCCGTGGCGCGGGGAGGTTGTTGGCTAAGCCGACCTCGCTTTAGGTGTGGGCCGGCGACTCAGGGGTCATCTGACCGGGGGCCGGATTCACCTGGCCGGGCACGGTGTTCGGCTGTCCTGGCACCGTGTTGGGAACCTGGCCGGGAGCCGGGTTCACCTGACCGGGGGCGGGGTTTACCTGACCGGGCAGGGTGTTCGGCGACTGCCCCGGGATTGCGTTGGGTGCCGGCAAGCTGGCCGGGTTACTCTCCCAGACCAAGACGTCCTGGACGCCGTCGTTGTAGGCCACGCCGGTGGGGGCCGGTCCGGTGACATCGAAGTAGATCTTGCCGTTTTCGCTGCCACCCTGGGTGATCGGAGCCGGGCTGAGGCCCTGCGGGGCAGCCGGAATACTGATCACCCGGTAATTCTGGCCCTCAGCGCGCGCATTGAAGTTGGAGACGACGGGCGTCACCACACCGCTGTTGGCATGAGCGGTGACGTCGGCCTGCCAGAGCTTGCCGGTCGGCGTGTAGCCGGGGATGACGACATTGCTGGGCTGCAGGTTGCTGACGGTGTAGTCAGTGACCAGTGGCCCGTCGACCAGGGTCTGCGGAGTGCCGAGCCCCTCGATTACGTCGGGCGCGGCCGAGGCGGTCGCGGCACCGAACATGCTGACCGCGGCGATGCCCGCAGCGGCGAGGGTGGTCTTTGCAGTGGTCTTGGTGAACTTCACGCTGAATCCCTTCCGTTGGTGTCGTTCGAGGCGGTTGCACGCAATATGGCGCTTGAACCGCGCTCCAGGGCTCATTACCAAAGGCGCACAAGCTCAAACACCCACCACCGCGCCAAACCGCTTCTGCAGGGTCATAACCTGCGCAAACAACAACTAATTGATCTGGGCCACATTGCAATTCGGGCCACATTCTTAACAGCGGCATCAGTTACCACTATCGGACTCAAATCCAATAGCGCTCGGCCGCAACGATTTCAGCGGCCGAATGCTCCAAATCCTGCGACTACCACTGCAGAACCCCGGGTTGGTGCCAAACATCTTTCGCGTCAAACACTCGTCAGCAGCCCGGATATGTCAATATGCCTGATATGGGCCAAGCCGACGATGCGCCACTGGGCTACCTGCTTTACCGGGTCGCTGCCGTGTTGCGGCCTGAGGCGTCCGCCGCATTGAGTCCGCTCGGACTGACGTTGCCCGAGTTCGTCTGCCTGCGCAGCCTGTCGCTGTTCCCGGGTTCCTCGAGTGCCGAGTTGGCCCGGCGCGCAAGTGTGACCCCACAGGCGATGAACACCGTGCTGCACAAGTTGGAAGGGCTCGGCGTGGTGGCCCGGCCGGCGTCGGTGTCCTCAGGTCGCGCACTACCGGCCTCGCTGACCGCCAAGGGCCGCGCCCTGCTGAAGCGCGCCGAGGCCGTGGTGCGCAGCGCCGATGACCGCATCTTGGCCAAGTTGAGCGAATCTCAGCGGCGCGAGTTCAAGCAGATGCTGGAAAAGCTCGGCACTGATTGATCAGCGTTCGTCCTGGATGCGCGCCCACGGGCGCGCCGCTTCGAGTTCATAGGCCAACTCCAGTAGCCGCCGCTCCTGGCCGATGTCGGCCGACAGCATGATGCCCAACGGGAGGCCGTCGGCGGATTGCGCCACCGGCAGCGAGATCGCCGGGTCCCCGGTCACGTTCTGCAGTGGCGTGTAGGCGACCCAATCCGATAGCCGATCGATGACCTGTTGGTAGTGGGTGGGTGCCAGGTACCCGACCTCGGGCGTCGGGTCGGCCAGCGTCGGCGTGAGCAGGACGTCGTAGCTACCGAAGAACTGTGCACTGCGCCGTCGTAGCCGGCGTAACCGCGCAATCGCCAGCGGAAGCCGGTGCAGATTGCTCTTGGCGTGGCGATACAGACCCAGCGTCAGGTTGTCCAGGCGAGCGCGGTCGAAGCTATCGCCGAATGCGCGCCTGCCCACGCTCACCTGGCCCAGGGAGAGTAAGCCCCAATACAGCACGAAGTCGCCGAGGAAGCTGGCCGGCACCCAATTGTTCTCGATGTGTTCGACACGATGGCCCAACTCCTCGAGCAACGCGGCCGTGTCCAGGACGTGTTCGCGCACTTCGGGGCTGGAATCGCGCTGCACCGAACGGGTGATCACCGCGACCCTGAGCCGCTGCTTGCCGGGTCGCGTGACGTCGCCGACCGGCGGCAATTTGGGGTTGCGCCAGAGACGCTCGGCCTCCCGGTAGAACGCGGCCGTGTCCCGCACCGAGCGGGTCAGCACCCCGTTGGCGACGATGCCGACCGGCAGTCGCCGATATGCCGCGTCCAACGGCAATCGCCCACGCGACGGCTTAAGTCCGACCAGGCCGTTGCAGGCGGCCGGAATGCGGATCGAGCCGCCGCCGTCGTTGGCGTGCGCAATCGGCACGACGCCGGCGGCGACGAACGCGCCCGACCCCGACGAGGAAGCACCCGCGGTGTGGTCGGTGTTCCACGGATTGCGGACCGGTCCCAGCCGCGGATGTTCGGCCGCGGCGCTGAAGCCGAACTCCGACAGTTGCGTCTTGCCCAGCGAGACCAGTCCGGTGCCCAGCACCACCCGGGTCACCTCGCTGTCGAACGGCGCCGGGTACGGCGTCCACGCGTCGGTGCCCTGCATGGTCGGTTGACCGGCGACGTCGATGTTGTCCTTGATGAAGGTCGGCACGCCCGCGAAGAAGCCCCGTTTTAAGCCGTCACCGTTTGCCGCGGCCCGAGCCTTGTCGCGAGCCTTATCGTAGGCCGGATACGCCACCGCGTTGAGCTGCGGATTGACGGTTTCCGCGCGGGCGACGGCAGCGTCGACGACCTCGGCCCGGCCCAGTCGGCCAGATCGGATGGCCTCGACCAGCGCGACTGCGTCGAGATCACCGAGGGCATCGTCTCCGAATGCGTGTACGCGCGCCACCGGGCGACTAGGCCTGGCCGACCTCGAAGCGCACGAACCGTGTCACCGTTACGCCGGCCTCGTCGAGCAGCGCCTTTACGGTCTTCTTGTTGTCGGACACCGACGGCTGCTCGAGCAGCACGGCGTCCTTGAAGAAGCCGTTGAGGCGGCCCTCGACGATCTTGGGCAGTGCCTGCTCCGGCTTGCCCTCGGCCTTGGCGGTCTCCTCGGCGATGCGGCGCTCACTGGCCACCACGTCCTCCGGGACGTCGTCACGCGACAGGAAGCGCGCCTTGAGCGCGGCGATCTGCAGCGCCACGGCGTGCGCCGCCTCGGCTCCGCCGTCACCGGTGTATTCGACCAGCACACCCACAGCCGGCGGCAGGTCCGCGGCCCGCTTGTGCAGGTAGGTCTCCACGGTGCCATCGAAGTTGGCAACCCGGCGCAGTTCCAGCTTCTCGCCGATCTTGGCCGACAGCGCGGCGATGGCCTCTTCGACCGTCCCGCCGTCGGTGCTGGCCGCCTTGAGCGCGTCGACGTCGGTGGCCTTGGAGGTCACCGCGGCTTCGACCACCTTGTCAGCCAACTCCTGGAACTCTGCGTTCTTGGCGACGAAGTCGGTCTCGGAGTTCAGCTCGATCAGCGCGCCGTCCTTGGCGGCCACCAGACCCTCGGCCGTGGCCCGCTCGGCACGCTTGCCGACGTCCTTGGCGCCCTTGATGCGCAGCGCCTCGACGGCCTTGTCGAAGTCACCGTCGGTCTCTACCAGCGCGTTCTTGCAGTCCAGCATGCCAGCACCGGTGAGCTCCCGAAGTCGTTTGACGTCGGCAGCGGTGTAGTTCGCCAATGCTCAGCCTTCCTAGGATTCTGTGGTTGGTTCGGTTGCGACGGCGGTGTCCGCTTGGGTGGTGGTGGCGGCCGCACCCGCCAGCAGTTCCTGCTCCCACTCAGGCAGCGGCTCGGCAGCTTGTGCTTCCGGCTTGCCGTCGCCGCGGCCGACGCCCGCGCGAGCCTGCAGCCCTTCGGCAACCGCGGAGGCGATCACCTTGGTCAGCAGAGCCGCCGAACGGATCGCGTCGTCGTTACCCGGAATCGGGTAATCGACCTCGTCAGGGTCGCAGTTGGTGTCCAGGATCGCGATGACCGGGATGCCCAGCTTGCGGGCCTCGCCGACGGCGATGTGCTCCTTGTTGGTATCGACAACCCAGACGGCCGAGGGCACCTTGGCCATGTCGCGGATACCACCGAGGCTGCGCTCGAGCTTGTTCTTCTCCCGGGTCAGCCCCAGGATTTCCTTCTTGGTGCGGCCCTCGAAGCCACC
>NZ_LZLS01000105.1 GCF_001673365.1 Mycobacterium asiaticum | reverse complement strand
CCTGTACAGCGAACCGGTCCACGCCGCGGTGTACACACCCGAACACTCCCCGGACATCGAGCGGGTCACCGAGATGCACCGGAATATGGGTCTGGACATGGTCAACAACATGATCGAGATTCGCGAGAACCCGCGACCCGGTGTGGTTAACGGGTTGCTGCAGATGCGCATTGACGGTGAGCCCGCTCCCGATCTGGAGATTCTGGGCAACCTCGGTCTGGTCATCGGCGGTGGCTTCGACACCACCACAGCGCTCACCGCCCACTCGCTGGAATGGCTTTCGGAAAATCCGGATGAGCGGGAGCGGTTGCGGCACAACCGCGATACTCTGCTCGATCCGGCAACCGAAGAGTTTCTGCGCTACTTCACCCCGGCACCCGGTGACGGCAGGACCTTCTCCGACGACACCGAACTCGACGGCACCCAGTTCAAAGAGGGCGAGCGACTGTGGATCTCATGGGCCATGGCCAACCGCGACCCCGCCGTCTTCGAAAACCCCGACCAGGTCGTCATGGACCGTAAAGGCAACCGGCACTTCAGCTTCGGCATCGGGGTGCACCGCTGCATCGGTTCCAACGTGGCGCGCACGGTGTATAAGTCGATGCTCAACGCCGTGCTCGACCGGATGCCCGACTATCGCTGCGACCCGGACGGCGCCGTGCATTACGAAACCATCGGGGTCATCCAGGGCATGCGCAAGCTGCCCGCCACGTTCACTCCCGGACCACGGGTGGGAGCGGGCCTGGACGAGACGCTCGACAAGTTGCAGCGCATTTGCGAGGAGCAGGAACTCGCTCGCCCGGTCACCGAACGCAAGGAAGCCGCGGTCATTTCCTAGCGCGAGCAGACGCAGAATCGCACTATCGCGGGCGATTTCGTGCGATTCTGCGTCTGCTCGCCGGAAAAGGGGAGCTACCCCCGCGGGAGTCCCAGCACGCGCTGGGCGATGATGTTGCGCTGAATTTCCGAGGTGCCGCCGGCGATGGTGCCGGAGAAACTGCGGGCATAGCGCTCGAACCAACTCGCAAAGTAATGGTCCAGGTTCATCGACGCATACGGACCACTGAGCGCGGGGTGCACCAGGTTGTCCGAACCACCGGCTTCCAGTGCGTGTTCGCTGATCCGCAATTCCGCTTCGGAGCCAAGCAATTTGAGCACCGAGATCGCCGAGGTGTCGTCTTCGCCGCGCGACGCGCGAGACAGCGCTACCGAACCCAGCAGGCGCAAAGCTTGCTTGTCCATGATCGTGGTGGCATACCGGTCCCGATCCAGCGCCGACGCCGGCCGGTAATCGGCCAGCATGTTGTCCATCCGGTCGGCGAACCCCAACCACATCATCGTGCGCTCATGTCCCAGTGATCCGTTGGCCACCCGCCAACCCTGGTTGAGTTCTCCGACCAGATTCTCCGCGGGCACCTTCACGTCAGTGAAGAACACCTCGTTGAAATCCAGGTCGTCGTCGGCACAGATGGACGGGAAGGGCCGCCGCAGCACGCCTTCGGTATCGGTGGGGATCACTAACACGCTGATGCCCTTGTGTTTTGGGGCATCAGGATCGGTCCGCACGAAGGTCAACAGCACATCGGCGTCGTGGGCACCCGACGTCCACACCTTCTGGCCGTTGACCACAAAGTGATCGCCTTCGGCTACTGCCCGGGTACGCAACGAAGCCAAGTCCGAACCCGCGCTGGGCTCGCTCATACCCAGCGACGCGGTGATCTCGGCACGCAGGATGGGTACCGCCCAGCGCTGCTTCTGCTCCGGGCTTCCGAACGAAATCAGCGATGCCGCAACGATATTCACACCCTGCGGATTGAAGCTGTGGTAGATCCTGCGCCGGCACAGCTCCTCGAGGTACACGTACTGTTGCAACACCGTGGCATTGCGTCCGCCGAACTCCGGCGGCTGGGTTGGCAGCAGCCAGCCGTTGTCGAACAACAGTCGCTGCCAACGCCGCGCCCAGTCGGGCATGTGCGATACCGATCGGGGTCGCTCCCGCGTTTCGCTTGCGTCAGGCAGGTTTTCGTCGAGAAAGGCCGAGAACTCCGCGCGGAAATCCTCGACGTCGGAATCAAAAGTCAGCTGCACGGTACTCCTCGGCGATCTGCGCGCGGTGCTCTGCGGCACCACCGAGCATCAGCTCACCCGCCTTGGCCCGTTTGAGCGCAAACTGCAGGTCGTTCTCCCAGGTGAATCCCATTGCGCCGTGCAACTGGAGGCCGTGCCGGAACACCAACGATTGGCATTCGCCCGCCGATGCCTTGGCCATCGCGGCGGCCAGTCGGCGACGGGGATCGTCGGCGGAGACGGTCAGCGCGGCAAAGTACGACAACGCCCGGGCGCGCTGAACGGCGACGTGCATGTCGGCGGCCTTGTGCTGGACAGCCTGGAAAGAACCGATGGGAACGCCGAATTGGTGCCGGCTGGTCGCGTGTTCGAGCACCAGGTCCAGGATGCGCTGACATGCTCCGACCATCGTGATCGCCATGCCCATCAGGGCGATATGACGTGCGCGCTCGCGGTCCACGGACAGTCGGTCGTCGTCGGGCACTCGGACGTTATTGAACGACAGGTCGGCCACGTGCAGCACCGGGTCGAACACCGATTCACGACGGGCCGAGAGCTGGCTGGCGTCGGTGAGGAACACGCCGGCCTCGGTCACCACCGCCACCTGCTCGACCCGGTCTCCGTCCAACACGTGCCGGGCGGTGCCGTCGAGCACCCATCCTTCTGCGTCCCGGCGCGCGGTGACGCCGCTGTATACGGCCGTGCCGGATTGGCTCGGGTCAAACCGGTCGCCGGCCAAGGGAGCGAACTGACTCAGGGTGGCCAGGAATGGGGTGGGATCGGTAGCGTACCCGAGTTCCTCGAGGACGATTGCCAGTTCGACCGCGCTGGCCGGGTCGTTGAGTTCGGTCCAGCCGAGTTCCCGGTAGAGCTTCCACAGCGGTTCGGTGTCCGCGCCGTCCTCGGCAACGCTGCGGACCAGCGAAGGCGGGCATTGCTTGGTGACGACATCGCGCACCGTGTCCTGCCACAGCCGCTGATCAGCATCAAACTCCAGGATCATCGCGCGGCCGCCTCCCAGGGGAACAAACTGGTGTTTACCTGGCGAGAATAACATTCTCTATATCGCAAGTAGTAATCTCGAAAACGGGCTATACCGATATGCGAAGGGGCCGCCATGCTGGACACCGCAGCGATGCTGTGGGAGATCGAGGCGATCAAGCAACTCAAGGCCCGGTACTGCCGCTTCCTGGACACCAAAAGCTGGGATGACTGGCGCCAACTCTTCACCGACGACTTCGTCAGCGACACCTCGGCGTCCGGCGGAAAACTAGTGACCGGAGCCGACGAATTCGTGGCGTTTGTCCGCGGCACGTTGGGCAAGCCCTCACAACCTACGGCGCACCAGGTGCACGCGCCGGAGATCGAGTTGACATCCGACACGACCGCCACGGGAGTATGGGCACTCGAGGACGTGGTTCGACTCGGTCCGGGCCTCAACCTGATCGGGCGCGGGCATTACCACGAAACGTACATAAAGGTAGACGGGCGGTGGCTGATCAAGTCCTCGACGCTGACTCGGGTGCGCGAGGACATCTTCAATCCGGTTTTCTCCGTACGCATCTCGCCTCGGCTGCGTGACACCGGGGCGGCGATAGCGCGCAGGTTCGGCAAATGAGCGGCACCACTGTGATCACCGGCGCTTGCGGACAAGTCGGGAAGCGCTGCGCGGAAATCCTGTTGGGACGCGGTCACACCGTGATCGCCATGGACCTTCCCAGCGCCAATTCGGCGGCCGTGGCGGCAACACTCGCGCAAGCAGGCCACCCGGGCAAACTGGTTGCGGAATTCGCCGACCTCACCGATGCCGACGCAATCGCGGCCGTCATCAACCGACATCAACCCTCGGCTATCGTGCACCTGGCGGCCATCGTCTCCCCGCCGTCGTATCGCAATCCTCGGATGGCCCGCAAGGTCAACGTGGGAGGGACCCGCAACCTGGTCACCGCAGCGCAAGGTCTGCAAGAGCTACCCCTCTTCGTATTCGCTTCCAGCGCCGCGGTTTACGGTTCGCGCAATCCCCACCGCCATGGCGAGCTCATCACCGGCGACACACCGGTGAACCCGATCGATCAGTACGGGGAAGACAAGGTCCTGGCCGAGCGGATCATCACCGAAAGCGGCCTGCCCCACACCCTGCTCCGACTGGCCGCGATCGTCTCACCCGACGGCGCGGCCAACTTCGACGGTGACTACCTCATGCTGGTACGCGCCACCCCCGTCGACAACCGCATGCACGCGATCGACGCCCGTGACGTCGCACTGGCTTTCGCCAACGCGGTGGACCGTCGCGATGCTGTCGATGGAAAAGTGCTCGTGATTGCCGGCGACGACAGCCACGTTCACCTGATGATCGACCTGCAGGATGACATGATGGCCGCGGTCGGGATCGGCCGACTCGGTCCGTCAGTCGGGCTGCCCGGTGATCCCGACGACGACCGCGGCTGGAGCTTTACCGGCTGGTTCGACACCACGGAATCCCAAGTGCTGCTTGACTATCAGCAACACCCATGGACCGATACCGTCGCATGGATCGGCGAGTCGATGGGGCGGCGTCGTGTCCTGCTGCGAGCGCTGGGACCGGTGGCCCGCCCGCTGATGCGCGCCCTGTTAGCCATCCAACGACGCCTCGAACATCGCGGCACCTACGCCGACCCGTGGACATTTCTGGCCGCCAAGTACGGGCCCGACATGCTCGCACCCACCAACTTCTGAGGCAACGTGAAGAAACTAGTCATCGGAGCCAGCGGCTTTTTGGGCTCCCATGTGACCCGCCAGCTCGCGGCAGCCGGCGAAGATGTACGGGTCATGGTCCGGAAGACAAGTTGCACCAAGGGATTCGACGACCTGGACGTCGAGCGGTGCTACGGAGACATCTTCGACGACGCGGTATTGCGCGAGGCCATGGCCGGCTGCGATGTCGTGTACTACTGCGTGGTGGACGCCCGGATGTGGCTGCGCGACCCGGCGCCACTGTTCCGTACCAACGTCGAAGGCCTGCGGCACGTACTGGACGCGGCGGTCGCCGCGAAGCTGCGCAAGTTCGTATTCACCAGCAGCACCGTCACTCTGGCGATCAACGATGATCGCCCGGTCACCGAAGACGACCCACACAACTGGACCGATGGCGGTCCGTACATCGAATCCCGGATTGCCGCCGAGGATCTGGTGATGCAATACGCCCGCGAAAAGGATCTGCCTGCGGTAGCGCTGTGCATCTCCACCACCTACGGCCCGCGGGACTGGGCGCCGACCCCGCACAACGGACTCATCGGCCAAATCGCCGCCGGCCGCTTTCCGTTCTACATGGGCTTCTCGTCAGAGGTGGTCGGCATCGAAGACGCCGCCCGGGCGATGCTTCTCGCTGCGGACCAGGGACGCGACGGCCATCGCTACATCATCTCTGACCGGTACATGAGTTCCAAGGAGTTGCACGAGATCGCGGCGCGAGCTGTCGGCCGGCGCCCACCGCGCATCCCGGTCCCGATGCCGGTCATGTATGCGGCTTCACGGGCCAACGATCTCGCCGCCCGGCTACTCAACCGCGACCTGCCGATAGCCTACGTCGGCGCCCGGATGGCGGACCTGATGTCGCCGTTGGACCACAGCAAGGCCGAACGTGAATTGGGCTGGAAGCCCGAGCCCGTCGAGGAATCGATTGCCAAGTCCGCGCGATGGTTCGCCGCACAGTGAGGCACCCTGGCTTGCGCGAGCAGACGCAAATGAAACGCCTTCTAACACAGGCCCTCTCAATCGCCGGCCTGGCCGCCCATCTGGGCCACGGCCTCGGCCGGGTCGCCACCGACTCCATCGTGGGCGGCCGGACGGGCCTGCCGCGCACCATCGACGAGCTCGACGCCGATACGCTCTCCAGCGTCATGGGCACCACCGTGAACTCGGTCCACGTGCTCAATGCCGACGCCGGAACGTCGTCGCGCGCGCGCCTGGCCCTGACCGGCGACGGTGTTCCCCCAACGGTGTTCGTCAAACTTGCCGCCCAAACCGCGGCGACCCGGCTGATGGGCGAACTCGGCCGACTCGGGCACACCGAGGTGCGTTTCTACAGCCAGCTCGCACCGCAACTCACCGGACTGCCGAACGCCTACGGGACGGCTTTTGATCGCTGGACCGGACGATACGTTCTGGTTCTGGAAGACCTGCCCACCGCGTCGTGTGAATTCCCGGATACCTTGCATCCGTTGTCCGTCGACCAGGCCAGCCTGATCGTCGAATTGCTGGCCAAGCTGCACGCCACCTTCTGGGGTGAGCTGCCCGATGATCTCGGTTGGCTCTACACGCCTTCGGGTGACGTCACCAGTCTGCTGACCGGATCGCTGATGAACACCTCGATCAAGCGGCTGGCGGGACGGACCACCCTCCCGCTCGAAGAGGGTCGCTACATCGTCGACAATTATCGCGCCGTCGCCGCGCTGATCGACACTCCCCCACACACCGTGATGCATGGTGACGCCCATCCGGGCAATGTCTACTTCCGCGACGGCAGGGCCGGGTTGCTGGACTGGCAGGCGGTGCGCCGCGGCCACCCGTCCCGAGAATTGGCTTACACCATGGTCACCAGCCTCACCCCGGAGGTCCGTCGCGGCGCCCAGCGCGATCTACTGAATCATTATCGACAAGCGCTTAGGGCTGCCGGCGGACCGGAATTGGACGCCGAGGACCTTTGGCTGCGTTATCGACAGGGTGCGCTGTACGCATACGTGGCGGCGCTGATCACGGCGGGGATGGGCGGGATGCAGGTCGAAGACATCGCTATGGAAGGGCTGCGACGCGGCGTTGCCGCCCTGCAGGATCTGGAAACCGTTGCCGCGCTGCAAACCCCATTAGGCCATTCCACATCGGCGCGCCCTCCCGGCCGTGGGAGGTCAAACGCGCCATAGCCTTTCGAGAGACACGCCCCTCGACGCGCCTCAGCTAACCGCACTCGCGACGTTACAGTGAGCGCACTGTCGCGAAGGGCGAGGTTTGATGGGCAAATCCGCGATTGACCGGATGTCACGCCGGGAGTTTCTGGCTGCCATCACCGCTGCCGCCGGCACCGGGGCTCTAATGTCGTTGTGCGAGCCCGTAATCGAGAAGGCCTATGGCGCAGGGCCATGCGCGGGTCACTTGAGCGACATCGAGCACATCGTGCTGTTGATGCAGGAGAACAGGTCCTTCGATCACTACTTCGGCACGCTGTCCGGTGTCGACGGATTCAACACCGCCTCACCGGCTTTTCAGCAAAAGGGATGGAACCCACAAAGCCAGACGCTGGACCCCGCCGGGGTCACGATCCCGTTCCGTTTCGACACCACGCGCCCACCCCTGCTCAATGGGGCATGCATCAACGATCCCGACCATGGTTGGGTCACCCTGCACTCGTCCTGGAACGGTGGCGCTAACGACAATTGGCTACCAGCGCAGGCAACCACACGTTCGGCACCAAATGTCCCGGCGGCAATGGGTTATCACACGCGCCAAGACCTGCCGATCCACTACCTGCTGGCCGATTCGTTCACCCTCTGCGACCGCTATCACTGCTCGGTGCTAGGGCCTACCTTTCCCAATCGGCTGTACTGGCTCAGTGCCACGATCGACCCCGCCGGCACCAACGGCGGGCCAGTGGTGGACACCTTCAACAGCGCGCCGATCGGACGCTTCAGCTGGCGCATCATGCCGGAGAACCTCAACGAGGCCGGCGTCAGTTGGAAAGTGTACAGCGACAAGTCATTAGGCCCGGCTCTCAATAATTACGTGGGCTACAACCAAATCGTGCAATGGTTCAGTCAGGCTCGGGACCCGAGGTCGGATCTGGCCCGCTACGGGTCCGAGCCACGCTACCCGCGTGACTTCGCCGCCGACGTGAAAGCCAATAAGCTGCCCAAGGTTTCGTGGCTGGTTCCCAACTTCCTGGTCTCAGAGCACTCCGCCATGCCGAACGCCGGCGGCGCTGTCGCGTTGGTGGACGTGTTGCGCATCCTGCTGTCCAATCCGGCGGTGTGGGAGAAGACCGCGCTGATCGTCAGTTACGACGAAAACGGTGGCTATTTCGATCACGTCACGCCGCCCACTCCGCCGGAGGGGACGCCTGGCGAGTACCTGACCGTGTCCGACCTGAACAAGGTGGACGGCGCCGGCGGAGTCCGCGGCCCGATCGGCCTGGGCTATCGCGTGCCCTGCTTCGTCATTTCTCCCTACAGCCGGGGCGGCCTGGTGGCCCACGACCAGCTCGACCACACTTCGCAGCTGCGGCTGATCGAAACCCGTTTCGGCGCGCCCGTGCCCAACCTCACCGCCTGGCGACGAAGCGTGACCAAGGACATGACGTCGACGTTCAACTTCGCCGTCCCGCCAAACCCGTCGCCACCCAACCTCAACCAGTCGAAACAGTTGCTGCCGCAACTGGCGCAATGCGGACTCGGAACGCTGGCGGTGGCGGGAATATTTCGGCTGAATCCCCCGTATCGGGTGCCCTACCCGCAAGCGATGCCCACCCAAGAAGCCACGCCCACCAGGGGCACACCAAGCGGGCTTTGCTAGTTAGCCGAACGCCGAGCCTGGGTATGCTAGACAACACATGTTTCGTCGTTGTAAACATGTGCTCACACAGCGAACGAACTGGAAGGGTTCACGAATGACGACACGACAACGACGTCGCGTCCCGCTGTTGCTCGCGAGCGTGTTGGCTGCCGCTGCAATGGCGTTCACGCTGATCCATCCGGCCGCCGCCCGTACCCATCCCCATAATCTGCCACCGCTTCTCACCTACTACGGCGCCTTCGCCTACAGCAACGATGGCGCGTCCGGCACGGCGCGGCGCCAGAAGAACCGGTCGTTGGCCGAGCGTCTAGCACTGGAACGCTGCGGCGTCGACAGCTGCCGCATCGTGAGCAGCTACACCCAGTGCGGCGCGGTCGCCCACGACGGCGCTACCTACCACGGCGGCTACGGGCCGACCCGCCAAGCCGCCGAGCAACACGCCGTCGCCAATCTGGGTGGTGGCTGGCCCGTCATCTGGGCCTGCCACTGATCGGAACGTCGCTCAATTTCGTTTGCCGGCAGGTCAATTCGTTGACCGCTTAAACTCCTGACTACTCGCACTAGTCGCAAAGGAGTACGCGTTGGACACCGACAAATACACCGAAACATACCGGCGAGGCCGACAAATCCGCTCAGAGGTGCTGGGCCGGGACTATGTCGACAAAGCGATTGCCGAAGCCGACGACTTCTCCGGGCCCCTGCAGGATCTCGTCACCGAGTACTGCTGGGGTGCGGTGTGGGGGCGCGACGGTTTGACGCGCAAGACGCGCAGCATGCTGAATCTGGCCATGACGTCGGTGCTGAACCGGCCACACGAACTGCGCACGCACCTACGGGCGGCCATTACCAACGGCGTCACCCGCGACGAGATCCGTGAAGTCTTCCTGCAGGTCGCCATATACGCCGGTGTCCCCGCCGCGGTCGACAGTTTTCGCACCGCAGCCGAAATCTTCGCCGAACTCGACGGAGGCTAGCGCATGCGGATCGGCTTCATCGGTCTGGGCAACATGGGCTTTCCCATGGCACGCCGCCTCGTCGAACGGGACCATGACCTCGTCGCCTTCGATACCAACCCGTCGGCCCTGCAACGCATCGTCGCCTTGGGCGCAAGTGCCGCCTCGTCCGCCAAGGAGGTTGCGGATCTCGCGGAGACGGTCTTGGCGAGCCTGCCGACACCTACCGCGTCGCTTGACGTGGCAACGAGCGACACCGGGGTGGTGCACGGCTCGTGCGTCCAGCGCTACGTCGACATGTCCACCGTGGGTAGCCAGATCGCGGTCCGGATTCATCAGCGTCTTTCCCAACGCGGCATCGCGACGTTGGACAGCCCGGTCAGCGGCGGGGTCGGGGGCGCCGAACGCGGCACGCTGGCCCTCATGGTCTCCGGTCCGCGCGCCGAATTCGACCGCATCGAGCCGGTGCTCGAGGTGCTGGGACGCCCGCATTACGTGGGGAACAAGCCTGGCTGCGCTCAGACGATGAAGCTGGCCAACAATATTTTGGCGGCCAATGTGCTGGCGGCGACGGCTGAGGTCGTCGTGATGGGCGTCAAGGCCGGCCTGGATCCGGCCGTGATGATCGACGTGCTCAATGCGGGTTCGGGCGCGACCAGCGCCAGCCGCGACAAGTTTCCGCGGGCGATTTTGCCGCGCACGTTCGACTACGGGTTCTCCACCGGACTGATGGTCAAGGACGTGCGTCTCTACCTCGAGGAAGCCGAAGCGTTAGGGGTGCCTGTCGACCTCGCCGCCACAGTCGCCCGGCTTTGGGAAGCCACCGCGCAGCACCAGGGATCCGATTCCGACTTCACCGCGGTGATCAAGCCGTTCGAACAGGCAGCAGACGTGATCGTCGGACCGACGAATCCGCCTCAGTGAGTTACAACAAACGTGGAGAATGTTATTATTCAGATTTAAGAACAACACTTGCACCAAAGCCGGTAATAGCGGCTTTACCAGGACAGATGGCTAACTGAAATGCTTACCGCAAATCCGTTGATGGACGGTCACCGAAAATGTTAGGTTATCTATCATATGGCCCGGCGGGGCTCGCCCATGCTGCCGTAGCCGGAGGGTGGCTTTCGTGATCGAACATGCCGACGGGACGCGTACGCCAGTCATCGACGCCAGCGTGCACATCTTCTCTTCGAGCAACAAGGACCTGCGCAACTTTCTGCGCGAACCGTTCAAGAGCCGGGGCTTTCCCGACTACGAGATGGACTGGTACGGCGCGCCGGGCGGCGAATACGCGCCGAACACCCGGGGGCCCGACCGCCAATACCCGGGCTCAGACCCCGAACTCGTTGCCGCTGAACTGTTTTCCAAACGCGGAGTCGACGTGGCGGTCCTGCACCCGGCCGGGCGCGGCATCCTGCCGGACCGGCACCTCGGCACCGCACTGCATGCCGCCCACAACGACATGATGGTGTCGCGTTGGCTGGATCACGACGAGTTCGGTGATCGGTTCCGCGGCACCATCCGAATCAATCCCGACGACGTCACCGGGGCCCTGCGTGAGATCGAGAAGTGGCGCCACCACCCGCGCATCGTTCAGATCGGGGTGCCGCTGCAATCACGCGAGCTCTACGGCAAGCCTCAGTTCTGGCCGTTGTGGGAGGCCGCCGCCGAGGCGAACCTTCCCGTTGCGGTGCACATCGAGGTCGGGTCCGGAATCGCCTTTCCGCCGACGCCGTCCGGAAACACCCGCACCTACGAGCAATACGTCAGCTTCATGGCGCTGAACTACCTGTATCACCTGATGAACATGATCGCCGAGGGTGTTTTCGAACGCTTCCCGACGCTGAAGTTCGTCTGGGCCGACGGCGCGGCGGACTTCGTGACACCCTTCATCTGGCGGATGGACACGTTCGGCCGTCCACATTTGGAACAGACACCCTGGGCGCCGCGGATACCCAGTGACTACCTACCCGGCCATGTGTATTTCATCCAGGGCAGCCTGGACGGGCCGGGCGACACCGAGTTCGCCGGCGAATGGTTCGGCTTCACCGGCAAGGACGACATGGTGATGTTCGGCTCCAGCTACCCGCACTGGCAATGCGGCGATATCCGAAAGTTGCCCACCGCGCTCTCCGACGAACAGCGCCAGAAACTGTGCTGGCGGAACGCGGCCGAGCTGTACGGCATAGACATCGCCGTCGGCTCGGGCGCACAGTAGAAGTGAGGCCTCGAAAATGGCAGGGAGATCGAGATGACGCTGACCCATATGCACGAGCGTGTTCCGCCTGTCGAACGCATCGCGGTGCGGTGCGTCGATTCCGATGTCCACCCGGTGCCCAAACGCGGCGAGATCGTCCAGTACATTCCCGAGCCGTGGCGTAGCAAGTACTTCCTGACTCGCAGCGTCGGTGAGCAAATCTATTACGACGCACCCGATTACGCGCACAGCTACGCGATGCGCGTGGACACGTTCCCCGCCGACGGCGAGTTCCCCGGCAGCGATCCCGACATGGCTTTCAAGCAATTGATCATGGAAGCCGGTTCGGACATCGCGATCCTGGAGCCGGGCGCCTACCCGGCCCGCATTCCCGAAGCGCAGCACGCGATGTCGATGGCATTGAACGACTGGCAGGCCAACCATTGGCTGGACAGTCACAACAACTGGCATCAGCGCTGGCGCGGTTCGATCTGCGCTGCTATCGAGGAACCCGAGGCGACCGTGCGCGAAATCGAGCGCTGGGCCGGGCATCCGTACATGGCGCAGATCCTGATCAAGGCCGAGCCACGCCCGTCGTGGGGCAACCCGAAATACGACCCGATCTGGGCGGCGGCCACCAAGCACGACATCACCGTGAGCTGCCATCTGTCTCGCAGTCAGTACGACGAGCTACCGACTCCCCCGGTTGGCTTCCCCAGCTACAACCACGACTTCATGGTCACCTACTCGCTGCTGGCCGCCAACCAGGTCATGAGCCTGATCTTCGACGGTGTCTTCGACCGCTTCCCGACGCTGCGGATCGTGTTCGTCGAGCACGCATTCACGTGGATTCTGCCGTTGATGTGGCGGATGGACGCGATTTACGAAGCCCGCAAATCCTGGGTCGACATCAAGCGCAAGCCCTCCGAATACGTCAAGGACCACATCAAGTTCACCACCCAACCGCTGGACTACCCGGAAGACAAAACGGAGTTGACTCGCGCGCTGGAGTGGATGGAGTGCGAGAAGATTCTGCTGTATTCGTCGGACTACCCGCACTGGACATTCGACGACCCGCGCTGGCTGGTCAAGCATCTGCCCAAAGCGGCCCGGGAAGCGGTGATGTTCAAAAACGGCATCGCCACCTATCACCTACCGGAGACGGTTCCGGTGCTCGAGGGTCAGAC
>NZ_LZLS01000104.1 GCF_001673365.1 Mycobacterium asiaticum | reverse complement strand
GCGCACGCCGCGAGGCGCCACCGGCACCAATCCGCTTGTACCGATATCGGCCCGCAGACCGGCCACCGCACGCGGCACCACCATGCCCAGTTCACGGGTGATGCCCAACCCACGAGTTGCCCACGACACGAGAATCACCTACCTCAGCTTGAAGCCCGTATAGCCGGTGGCCGCGATCTCGTCGCAACGCCGCCGGTATTCACAGATCCCGCCGGTATAGCCCATGTACATCCGTTTCTTGCCGGGCACATTGCCACCGTTGTACCAGGAGTTACAGCTCGGGTGGACCAGCACCGTCGGCGCCACCAGCGCGGTGGCATGCTCGACCCACTCGTTTTGCGCGCTGTCCAGCGCCTCGATGGTGCGAATCCCGTTGGCACGCAGGTAAACGATGCAATCGGCGATCCATTCGACGTGTTGCTCCAGCGCCGCTACGAAGTTGGTTGCCGCGCTGGGGCTGCCGGGCCCCTGGACCGTGAACAGGTTGGGGAACCCGGCCACCGCCAATCCCAGGTAGGACAGTGGCCCTTGCTGGGCCCAGAACTCGGCCAGTGACATGCCGTCACGTCCACGAATATCGATGCGGCTCAACGCTCCGGTCATCGCGTCGAAACCGGTGGCGTAGATCAGAACATCGAGTTCGTACTCGGTTCGGGTGGTGCGGATCCCGGTTGGCGTCACCGTTTCGATTGGCTCGCTGCGCAGGTCGACGAGGGTGACGTTGTCCCGGTTGAAGGTCTCGTAGTAGCCCTGGTCGATGATGGGTCGCTTGCAGGCAAACGGATGCCGCGGCACCAGCGCGGCGGCCGTTTGCGGGTCGGTCACGATGCGGGCCACTGCTTCGCCGTAAAGCTCTGCGGCCATGCGGTTGGCTTCGATGTCGAAGAAGACATCACCCCAGTTCAACGCGCCCAGCACGCCGTTTTCCTCGATTGCGCGCAGCCGTTCCGCGCGGGTCGCCGTCTTCAGCGGCGGGCTGCCCAACATCTCGAGCAGCACCGAGAAGGCGCTGAGCCGCGCCGCGCCGATCGGGTGGGCTCGTTGCGCCGCGCGGATTTCGGCGTACCGGGATTTCATCTCGTCGAGTTCGCCGGGTTCGAAGCGGTGTACTTGCCACGGCAGCGTGTACGGCGCCGAACGCTGAAACACGCACAGCCGCTCGGCCTCTGGTGCGACGACAGGAATAAGCTGGACGCCGGTCGAGCCGGTGCCGATGACGCCGATTCGCTTGTCGCGCAGATCGAAACCCTCCCGCGGCCAGCGGCTGGTGAACAGCGACGTCCCGGCGAACGACGCCATACCGACAAGGTCTGGTTCCAGCGGGACGGACAAGATTCCCGAGGCGGCAACGACGAAGGGTGCGGTGAACAACTCTCCGGCCTCGGTGCGTACCTGCCAGGTCGCGCTGTCCTCGTCGAAGACCATCCCCACGACCTTGGTGTTGAACGCGATGTCTCGCCGCAGATCAAGCCGGTCGGCGACGAAGTTGAGGTAAGACTCGATCTCGGGCTGAGCCGGCATGGACTCCGTCCAAACCCACTCCTGCTCAATATCTTCGGAAAAGCTGTAGGAGTACTCGATACTCTCGATGTCGCATCGAGCGCCCGGGTACCGGTTAAATAACCAGGTGCCGCCGACGTTTTCGGCCAGTTCGAGTACTTGGGTGCGCACCCCGAGCTGACGCAGCCGATACAGCATGTATAGACCGGAAAAGCCCGCGCCGATAACGATGGCGTCGAACTCAGACTCCATTGCCGCTCACCTTCTCGACGACCCTGGTGACATGAAGCTCCTTGCCGCGCGGCGAACCGAACTGCTGAAATCTATACTGTAACGGATTTAGTATCAGCCGAACGGAGGCATGGGCAAGTGAAGGTCCCATTCACCTGGAAGGTCACTGGGTGGTTCATGATCGGCTGGTCGCCTGAGTTTCCGATCGGTGAGGTCCGGCCGCTGCACTACTTCGGCCAGGACCTGGTCGCCTACCGCGACGAGTCGGGCGAACTGCACGTCCTGGAAGCCCACTGCAAGCACTTGGGCGCACACATCGGGCATGGCGGCAAGGTGGTCGGCGACTGCGTGCAGTGCCCCTTCCACGGTTGGCGATGGGGCCCCGACGGCACCAACCGCTACATCCCCTACCAACCCGAGCGACCCAACCGCGCGCTGAGGCTGCGCGTGTTTCCCGTTCAGGAGCAGTACGACTGCGTGTTCCTCTGGCATCACCCGCACGGTGAGCAGCCGCAGTGGGAAATGCCGGATATCTTCAGGAAATTCCCGCAGTTCGAGACCGATCCGGCCGCCTACTACCGGGCGTATCCGGAGTTCTCCCGGCGAGCCGAGCGCGAACCGGTACATCCGCAGATCGTCTCGGAGAACGCCCCCGACAGCGCCCATTTCGAGTACGTGCACCACGCCACCGTGACGCCACGGGTGCTGGACTGGAAGATCGTCGCGCACGAATGGCAGTTCGTCGCGGGGTGGCCCGAGGCCCGCAGCGACAACCCCGACGATCTTGCCCTACGTTTCCACAGCCACCTGTTCGGCCTGGGCGGAGCGATCAGCGTTTTCGAGGGTGCCCAAAATCATCGGCTGATCTTCACCTGCACCCCGGTGGATGACGAATGTTCAGACCTGTTCTATTCGATCTGGTGGCCGCGAACGCCCGGCGATGACTCCGATGTGCCCGAGGGCAAACTGCGCGAGGTGATCGAGAAGCAGTTTCTGTCTACCGTGTTCGACGATCTTCAGATCTGGCGCTACCAGAAGTACGTCGAACATCCGGCGCTTTCCAAGGTAGATGCGAAAGGCTATATGGCGCTACGCAAGTGGGCGCAACAGTTCTACGACGTGCCGGCTGGCGACAGCATCACCGCGTCGACATGAAACCGTGCCTCGTCCAGTCGGTTGGGCCGGGGGCGCAGGGCCGGAAGGTGTTCATTTTGGCGACCATGACAAGCTCAGACGGTGCGTTACTCACCAAACCAACCGTGATGCCGCGAGCAGACGGGAAGGAGTGCAGTGCCTGAATTTACCGTGCCCGCAGTCGCCAGTGCCGTTGCCGCCGCGGTACCCGATCGCGAACTGGTAGTCCAGGGCGACAAGCGATTCACCTACGCGCAGGTGATCGAACGCTCCAATCGGCTCGCCGCCTACCTGCACTCCCAGGGTCTGGGCTGTCACACCGAGCGCTCCGAGCTTTCCGGCCACGAAGTAGGCCAGGATTTGCTGGGTCTGTACGCCTACAACGGCAACGAATTCGTCGAGGCGCTGTTCGGCAGCTTCGCGGCCCGGGTGGCGCCGTTCAACGTCAACTTCCGCTACGTCAAACAGGAACTGCAGTACCTGCTGGCCGATTCGGGGGCGAGCGCCCTGCTGTACCACTCGGTGTTCGCGCCGCGCGTCGCCGAAGTGCTGCCGGAGCTACCGAACCTGCGCGTGCTGATTCAGATCGCCGACGATTCGGGCAACGAATTGCTGCCTGGCGCAGTCGATTACGAGAGCATCGTGTCGAACCCTGTGCAGCCGCCGCCAGTACGGCATTCCCCCGACGACCTCTATGTGCTCTACACCGGCGGCACGACTGGCATGCCCAAGGGTGTGTTGTGGCGCCAGGCCGACATCTTCATGACGTCCTTCGGCGGCCGCGACCTGGTCAGCGGCCAGTATGTGGATTCGGTCGACGAGATCGTGGCGCGGGTGACGGCCGGGCCGGGCACCAAGCTGATGGTGTTGCCACCGCTGATTCACGGTGCCGCGCAGTGGACCGTGATGACGGCGCTGACCACCGGCCAGACCATCGTCTTCCCTACGATCGTCGACCACCTGGATGCCGAGGACGTGGTGCGCACCATCGAGCGCGAGAAGGTTTCGGTGGTGACGGTGGTCGGTGACGCCATCGCACGGCCATTGGTTGCCGCGATCGAAAGCAAGATCGCCGATGTGTCGTCGCTGTTTGTCGTGGCCAACGGCGGCGCCCTGCTGACACCGTATGTCAAACAGCGCCTGATTGACGCCCTGCCCAATGGCATGGTGATCGACGGCGTCGGATCCTCGGAAACCGGCGCTCAGATGAGCCACATGTCGACCTCCGGCTCGGTGTCGACCGGCAACTTCAACGCCGGGCCGGACACTTTTGTTGCCGCCGAGGATCTTTCGTCGATCCTGCCGCCGGGTCACGACGGCATTGGTTGGCTGGCACAACGCGGCTACGTTCCGCTGGGTTACAAGGGCGACGCCGCCAAGACGGCGGCGACCTTCCCGGTGATCGACGGCGTGCGCTACGCGGTCCCAGGTGACCGGGCGCGCCACCACGAGGCAGGCCACATCGAATTGCTGGGCCGGGATTCGGTGACAATCAATTCCGGCGGCGAGAAGATCTTCGCCGAAGAGGTCGAGACCGCGATCGCGTCTCATCCCGCCGTCACCGACGTGGTCGTCGCCGGTCGACCCAGCGAGCGCTGGGGTCAGGAAGTGGTCGCGGTTGTTTCGCTCGCCGAGGGAGCGCACGCCCAGGCCGAAGAGTTGGTGGCGCACGCAGCGCAGTCGCTGGCCCGCTACAAACTGCCCAAGGCGATTGTGTTCCGCGCGGTCATCGAGCGCAGTCCGTCGGGCAAGGCCGACTACCGTTGGGCCCGAGCACAAGCCGAGGCCGGTTAAGCAAGCGGTAGGTGCGCCGTGTCTAGTCCGCCAGACCCAGCGACGATTGCGCCCGCGTCTCGTAGTACGCGCGGGCGGTGTGGTCGATGTCGTCGAGAAAGAGCTTGTCCGCGCCGATCCTCTTGTTGAACCAGCGCCGCCCGCGCGGACCGAGCATCGCCACCGCCGGCCCGACGAACTTCGCTGTCCGCGGCACGGCTACCTGCGTGCGTGGCTTGTCCAGTGCGCCGACGATGGCCGCGGCAACTACCGGTGGCCCCACCGGTCTGGCCGCCCCCGTACCCTTCGTCCCGGCGATCAGGTCGGTTTGGGTAAACGGCGGCATCACGACGCTGACTTGCACACCGTAAGAAGCGAATTCGTCGGCCATGGCGATGCTGAGTCCGACGACAGCATGCTTGGTGGCGGCGTAGGTGACCTGTCCCGGGATCGCCATCACCCCGGCCATCGACGCAATGTTGACGATGTGCCCGGTGCGCCGACCCACCATTTCGGGCAGCACCAACTGGCAACCGTTGAGCACCCCGTAGAGGTTCACCTCGATGCAGGACCGAATGGCCTGCGGTGTTTGATCGACGAACGAGCCCACCGGCATCACCCCGGCATTGTTGACCAACACGTCGATCCCGCCACCGCCGTCCGACCTGGCCGCATCCAGGAATCCGGCGAAGGACTCCCGATCGGAGACATCCAACGGGTGGCCGAAAATTGTTCCGGCATCCGATAATTCGCTGACCGCCGTTTCCAACGCGCCTTGGTCGCGGTCACCGATGACCACCCGCGCGCCGCGCGCCAACAATGCTGCCGCGGTGGCGAATCCGATGCCGCGGGCGCCGCCGGTGACGAGTACTGTCCTGCCCCTGACCCTATCCATGCCGGAAGCCTTCCAGGATCCCCGCCACCAGGTCCGGCGGAAGGTCCGTCGGGAATCCCGGCAGCACGCGGTCGACCGAGCCGGCGCACCGTGCCCTCAGCGCCGCCGCCACTTCGTCGACGGGAGCGACGACGGCGAAGGCCTCCAGCACCTCGTCATCGATCAGTGCGCCCATTGCGTCCCATTCACCCTGCCGCGACAACCGGTGCAGTTCGGTGTGCAGGTCGCCCCAGCCATGCAGGTCGAGCACTTTCAGGTAGGACGGCGTGGACCCGTAGAAGGCGATTTGCTTGCGGATGGCCGCTGCCGATGTGGCCATCTCGGCTTCGTTGCGCCCTGTGACGATGAAGACCGGGCACGTCACCGCGACGTCGGCGCGGCGGCGACCCGCTCGTCGAAGCCCACGGTGTAGGGCTGGCAGGGTCACCTGGTCCAGGTACCGCTGGGTCGTGAAGGCGTGGGCGATCACGCCGTCAGCCACCTCACCGCACATCTCGGTCATCGCCTCACCGACAGCTGCCACGAAAACCTTTGGTAATGCGCATGTTAAGGGTTCTGGAGTGAACATCGGCGTCATCAGCCGGTGGGTGTAGAAGTCACCTTCGAAGCTCAGCCGGGTACCGTCGCGCCAGCAGTCCCAGATCGCGCGCAGCGCAGAGACGAACTCACGCATCCGCGGCACGGGCCGACCCCATGGCATGCTGAACCGCTTTTCGATGTGGGCCTTGACCTGTGTGCCCAAACCGAGAATGAATCGGCCTCCGGAGTAGGCCTGCAGGTCCCATGCCACGTTGGCAACGGTCATCGGGTTGCGAGCGAACGCGACCGCGATGCTGGTGCCCAGTTCGATCGTCGAGGTGTGCTCGGCGGCCAGCAACATGGGCAGGAAGGGGTCGTGGTTGATCTCGCCGGTCCAGCACCCGTCGTAGCGTTGCCGCTCGAGTTCCCGCGCGACGCGGGGCACCCGCGCCAACTCCAGGGGGATGCCACCGTCGAGCTTGATCGCCGCAACCGCCTCCGCGGGCATTTAGCGCATCACCCGGACGGGCACGTTGCTCCAGCCGGCGACGTTTTGCATGTTGACCCGTTTGCAACCCGGCAAACCGACCTCGTAACGGGGCATGAAGTCCAGCATCCGCTCGAGTGCGATCACGCTTTCCATGCGTGCCAACGCGGCACCGAGACAGCTGTGGATGCCGTAACCGAAGCCGAGATTCTGCGACTGAGTGCGGTCACGATCGATGTCGAACGTGTCGGGATCGTTCCACGCCAATGGATCCCGGTTCGCCGAAGCACCGACCAAGAACACTGGTTTGCCCGCCGGGATCGTCACACCGTGCAATGTCACCGCACGCATCGAGCGGCGCACGTTGTACTGCGCAGGCGCCTCGTAACGCAACAATTCCTCGACCGCCAGGGGAACCTTGCCTCGATCGTCGAGCAATTTCTGCCACTGGTCGGGGTTTCTGGCGAACACCACCGCGGCGTTGCCCAGCAGCTTGGTCACCGTCTCGGCGCCGGCACCACCCAATAGCGTTGCGAATTCCGTGATTTCGACGTTATCCAGCGGTGTCATCGCGCCGTCGTCACGTTCGATTTCGGCGGCGATCAGCCTGCTGAGCAGGTCATCGCCCAGGGCCTCGCGCCGCCGCTTGATGAGCCGGTAATAGTAGATTGCCATGTCGACGGCAGACTTCTGCCCGGCCTCGCTCATCTCGACCTCGCCGGGGCCTCGGTGCAGCAGGTCATCGATCCACAGCCGGATTTGCTGATGATCTTCGTCCGGCACCCCCTGCAACGTCGCCATCACGTCGACGGGAAACAGCGCCGAGAAGTCCTGGACGAAGTCAAAGCCATCCGGATCCAGCGCCGACAGGTGCTTGTCGACCAGTTCTGCTACCAGACCCTTGAAGGACAGGATCGCGCGCGGGGTGAACACTTTGTTCAGCAAGCCGCGCATGCGCCGGTGCGCCGGTGGATCCATCGCGATGATCGACCCGTGCTCGGTCACATGGTCTTTGCGCACCTGGGCCAGATCAACGCCGTAGGCCGAGGAGAAGGTCTCGTAGTCCTTGAACGCGGCGGCCACGTCCTGGTGTCGGGTCAGTGCGTAGAAGTCGTACTCTTCGCTGTAGTAAACGGGTGCCTCGTCCCGCATCCGCCGGTAGGTCTCATAGGGACTGTTGAAGAAGTCTTCGGAAAACGGGTCGAACAGCACTGTCGCGGTGGTCATGGATTTGTCCCCCCGTCAACCCGCGGCTGTGGCCCGAGCGGACGTTTGTGAACAGGCACCTCGCTCGATTTGCCCACGGCGTCCAACCTTTCCCCGGTCCTGGCCTGGAACGATCAACGGTAATGGTTACAGTATTATAGACAAGTGTCCTCGGCACCGCGGAAGGGCGTTAATGACACTGAACGAGGTCGCCATCATCGGCGTCGGTCTGCATCCGTTCGGCCGCTTCGAGGGAAAGTCCGCGATGCAGATGGGAGTCGACGCCATCTTCGCCGCGGTGCGGGACGCGGGCGTTGGGTGGAACGATATCCAGGCCGCGACTGGGGGTAGTTGGACAGTTGCCAATCCAGATGCGATCGTCGGGATGGTTGGCCTGTCGGGGATTCCGTTCACCAACGTCTTCAACGCCTGCGCCACCGCGGCAAGCGCCGCAAAGGTATGCGCCGACGGAATTCGACTGGGCGACTACGCCATTGGCATCGCCGTAGGTTTGGACAAACATCCGCGCGGCGCGTTCACCGAGGATCCGGCACTGGTGGGCATGCCGCGCTGGTATGCCGAGAACGGGCAGTACCTAACCACCCAATTCTTCGGGATGAAGGCCAACCGTTACCTGCATGAGCACGCCATCTCGCAGCGAACCCTGGCGCGAGTCGCCGCAAAGAATTTCCGCAATGGCGTGTTGAACCCGAATGCGTTCCGGCGCAAGGCGATTTCCGAGGACGACATCCTCAACTCAGCCATGCTCAACTATCCGCTCACCCAGTACATGTTCTGCGCCCCCGACGAGGGGGCCGCCGCGGTGGTGATGTGCCGCGCCGACATCGCCCGCCGCTACACCGACAAGCCGGTCTACCTCAAGGCCGTCGAGGTGCGCACCCGCAGATACGGTGCCTACGAAGTGAACACCACTTGCGCACCGGTCGACGAGGACGTCGCGCCCACCGTGTACGCCGCGCGCGCCGCCTTCGAAAAAGCCGGGGTCGGACCCGAGGACGTCGACGTGATCCAGTTGCAGGACACCGACGCCGGCGCGGAAGTCATCCACATGGCCGAATGCGGTTTCTGCGCCCACGGAGACCAGGAAAAGCTGCTGGCCGACGGCGCTACGGAAATCGGCGGTGCCATGCCGATCAACACCGACGGCGGCCTGATCGCCAACGGTGAGCCGATCGGCGCATCGGGCCTGCGCCAAATCCATGAAATAGTCCGGCAATTGCGCGGACAGGCCGGCGACCGTCAGGTACCGGGCCAACCCCGCGTCGGCTTCACCCAGCTTTACGGCGCCCCAGGCACGGCAGCCGCGACGATACTGACCACCTGACTTTTCGCGCTACCGCAGGAACAGTTCGGACGGCATGGGTCTGGCGAAATGCCAACCTTGCGCGGAGTCGCAACCGAGGGCCCGCAACCGCGCGGCCTGGCTAGCGGTCTCGACCTGCTCTGCGGTCACAGTGAGGCCCAGCGTATGGGCTAAGTCGATCATTGCCCGGGTGATCTGTTCGTCGGCCAACCGGCCGTGGATGTTGCCGCCGATGTTTCTGATGAACTCGCCGGCGAGTTTGACCACATCGACGGGCAACTCGCGCAGGTAGGCCAGGCTGGAGAAGCCGGTGCCGAAATCGTCGATGGCGATCGACACCCCCATCGCGGACAGCTGCTGCAACCGCCGCACCGATGTCTCATCCTTGCCGAGGACCGCGTTCTCGGTGAGTTCCAGCTGCAGCGCATGCGGAGGAAGGTCGGCGTTGTGCAGCGCATTTTTGACCACCGTGATGAAAGTGGGGTCACAGACGTTGCGGACGGCGACGTTCACGCTGACGAACAGTTGCGAGTCGGCGGCTTGTTCGGCACGCCATGCCTGCATGTGCTGACACGCCTGCTCGACCACGAACGTCGTCAGCGGCACGATCATGCCGTTTCGCTCGGCGAGGCTGATGAACCGGTCTGGAAGTAAGGTCCCCAGCGTCGGGTGCTCCCACCGCAGCAGGGCCTCGACACCGACGATGGCGTTGTCGGCGAGCCGCACGATCGGCTGATAGACCAGACGGAATTCGCCGCGATCGAGCGCTTTGTGCATCGGGGTGTTTTCATGGTGGCGATCGTGGATCACCCACCTATTGCCGCCGGCTTGCTTCGCGCGGGCGAGCGTTACGTCCGCTCCCTTCATCAGGTCGACCTCGGAAATAATCGCGACCTCTTGCTCCATGACCCCAACGCTGGCCGACACGGTGATCGGGTTCCCGTCAATGTCGAACGGCGACTCGAGGACGCGCAGCACCGAGTCAGCAAGCTCGGTGACCTCGTCGGTGCTGGCCGGTTCGTGCAACAAGAAGACGAACTCGTCGCCGCCCAGACGAGCCACGAAGTGTTCGGGTCGCTGGAGGCACAACGACAGCCGTTCGGCGACCTTGACCAGGAGTTTGTCACCCACGTCGTGGCCGAGCGTGTCGTTGACGTCTTTGAAACCGTCGAGGTCGACGTAGCAGATACCGACCTTGGACTGCGGATCTTCGAATGCGGCGGTGAGGCGATCGAAAAACTGACTGCGATTCGGCAACCCGGTGAGCGGATCGTGTAGAGCCTGGTGGCGCAACTGTTGTTCGAGTTGACGGCGATCGGTGACATCTCCGAATACGGCCAGGGTGTATATGGGTACGCCATTAGCGTCTCGGATCAGCGACACGTTGACGGTGTTCCAGATTGTGTGCCCGTCGCGGTGCAGGTGAGGTTTCTCCAGGCTGACCATTTCCACCTTGCCGCTCATCAGCGCCCCGTACTGATCCCACACTTCAGAGGTGTCGTCGGGATGGGTGAGATCGGTGATGTGGAACATCCTGATGAACTCTTCGGTCTCATAGCCGAACATGCGAGCGAACGCGTCGTTGACCATCAGGATCTTGCCGTTCATATCGGAAATGCCGACTCCGACCCCGGCCTGAGCGAAGACCGCGCGCAACAAGGCCGCGTCACGGCCGCTCGCGCCGCCGGCGAGCATCGAGTCGATCGCGCCCTTCTCTGCGGCGGTGTCGGCCGCCGCCAATCGCCTGGCTGCCGCGAGCACGGCCCCCACGTCGTCTTCAGCGTCCATCTCGTCGAGACCCTCCCTTTCCGGGACGACCCTTCGCATACCGGCTTACCCTCCTGGCAGCAACATACAGTTTTCCTGCACAGCACCTATGAAGTGTGTGCAACCCACTGCGTATACCGCCGTTCGTTGCGGCTCGCCGCAGGTAGGTGGCGAGTCGCCTGATTCTAGTAGGCGGGCGTATAATTAGCCCACCCTCAAAAGGCCTGTTGACGAAAGTCGGCTCAGCAACGGCGATTTAGTCCATCGAAGAAAGACATTGCGTTGAAATATGTGATGCAACTGCGGGATGCAGGCCAAGAGGCGGTGCGCGAGCACGGCTTTTTCCGCTGGTTATCCAGCGACTCGATCCCGCCGCAGGACCAGCTGGCAATCGGACCGGCCGGCGCGCTGTTCATCATGCAGTTCCGCGACATGAACCGGTGGGTGCTCCGGTTCCCGGAACCGCATGACGAGTACGAGTGGGTGATCAATCTCGGCACCCTCGAGGACGAAAAGCACTCGAAGATGTTTTTGGAGGATTGGCGCAAGCTCGACCTGGATGCGCGCCTGGGCTGGCGTACCAGCGACACGCTGTGGTGGCTGTTTCTGTCGCCTGACCAGGAGACGTTCCGGCGCAGCGGAATTGAGTTCATCCGGTTGGTAGTTGACGACGGCGACGATGCGCTGATCCGGTTCGGCCACTCCGAAGCCGGCGAGGCTACCGGGCACGTCATGCTCAGCAACACCGCTCGAGTCGCCGCCAAGCTGTCGCGCCGAACCGACATGGAGTACCGCTACTTCGGTCCGTACCACTTGGATTTGGAATCCGGACACGTCGGCAATACCGAAGGCGTTTTCGAGACCGTGGTCCTCGACCCCGCCCGTCGGGAACGTTCGGCCGAGGCATGCCAACGCATGTTCGGCATCTTTAATGGCATTTTCGACGGATTCCTGGACTACGCAACCACGTATCTCGATAGAGGTACGGTCCCGCGTCGCCCGCAACTGCCCGATTCGGTGCGGGCCGACTGGACCGCCCCCCCGCTTGAGATCAAGGCGGGAGACGACAACGACGCCGCGATGCTTTCGCACATCGAGGAGCGCAAAGCCCGGCTGCGCGCGCACCCGTTCTACGAGTGGCTACGCGACGACGAACGCGGTCCCGCCGACAAACTCCGTCAGTTCATTCCCATGTGGGTGATGGACATCCTCGGCTACCGCGATCTCACCAAGTACGCCTTGATGTTTGCCGATCCCGCGAGCACCGCGGAGCACGCGGTGAACGCGTGGGCATCGCGGTTGTCCGAACACAGCGGCCTGTTCCTGTCGGATTGGGACGCACTCGGTCTCGATCAGATGCTCGGCCACGCAGCCAGTGACGCACTGGAGTGGCTGTTCTTTGATCCCGATCTGGACTTACATCGACAGAACATGATCGAGTTCGCCAAAATCGCACTGCAACACAATGATCCGGCACTTCGGTGGTGGATGCTGGTGGCCCTGGAATCGACGGGTGAGGAGTTCTTCGCCCAAACGCAACCGCTTGCACTAGCCGCAGAAGCCGAGACCGGCGGCAGGCTGGACTATCTCGCCGGCCGGCACGACCCGCCGGCAGATGCGAGCAGCACCGAGATGAGCGCACCCGCACCGCTTGCTGACAACCAATTGCAGCTCGCGAAAAACATCGCCGACCACGTGTTCGACTCGATGGAGCGCCAGCTGTGGCGATCGTATGCCATCGTCCGAGCCGGCAAGTACGCGAATTTGTCTGTCCAGCACTAGCCTTGACAGGCTCACGCCGTAGCGGCTGAAGCCTGCACCACCACAGTCAGGTCGCGCCGGCCGTGCCGATGGTGCAGCAGGTAGGCGCTGCCGAGAAACATGCAGACCGCGGCGGGGATGAGCAGCGCGTATCCCCCGAACTGAGCGCCGGCCAGTATCCCCGCTATTCCGCCGGTCAGAAACAGCACGAGCGTCACCGTCAGGATGGCGGCCTTCCACTTGTCGAACCCGTGCTTGCGGCTGCGTCCGATCATCAACCCGAGGTCGGTGATGGTGCCGGTGAAATGAGTTGTGCGAACAGCCATCCCGCGGAAGCTTGAAGTGAGCCCATTTTGCAGACCGAGGGCTGCCGCAGCCAACAGCGCTTGCACCGCGGTTTGCTCGATTCCCAGGCCCGCAATCTGCGCCTCCACCGCGCCTTCCACACCCACGGCGGCCAGCAGCAGCAATATCGCCTGGATCGTCAACACGACGGCGTGGCGGGTGCCGGTGGCGGTCCCGGTTGAGGCGATCAGCCTGCCGCTTACGGTCGCTCCGATCAAGAACCCCACCAGGATGGCGATCAGCACGTGACTTTGGTACATCCACGGGTGGGCTGTGTCCATGCCGAGCTGGGTGGTTACACCGGTGAGATTGCCGACCGGAACCGCCAGGATCATCAGCGCGACCGCGTTGACCAACCCCGCGTTGAATGCCAGTGCGGCGCAGTAGCCGAGCAGGCGTACGTGCTTTCCGTGCGTCTGACCTTCTCGGACGACGTCAGTGGGCATTTGGGTTCCTCCCCATCTGATTCGCCGAATGGTTGTCTCATCGGCGCTGCCAGCGAACCGAACTCAATGCTGGCGCCACCGACTTGGAGGAATCTTGACGGATTCTTGGGACCGCCCAGAAGGCGCTCAGAAAACGATCAAAAGGCGCCTGCGCTACCGTCGAGGGCATGGCTGGAATCTCCGAAAACGATCGAATTGACGACGTCGCCCCCGGCGATCTCATTGCCTTTGACCGCGCCATCGACCGCGGGCCGGGACGAAAGTCCTACAAAGTGGTGTTCAAAGACGCCACCGAAGCGGGGTACGTGGTCACGCTCGAAGGCAACGACGGCGAAACCTTCCAGGTCAACCTGACGGCCGGCACCACCGTGGAACGCGCGCTGGGATCGAAGTGGGAGTCTGCGCAAAGCCCCACCACGCAGACCTGACGTCAGGAGACCTTGCGAGCCGGCGGCGAATAGTTCGGCTTGCCCAGGCCCAGGACATGCTGAGCGATCATGTTGCGGAACACCTCCAGGGTGCCTCCGTAAATGCCGGCCAGCGGCGCGAACCGGTAGAGATACTCCGAGGCCCCGTTGTCGGCGGCACCCTCGGTCCCGATGGGTAGCACCGATGCTGGTCCGGCGATGTCCATCAGATCGGGTCCGATATCGCGCATGGTCTGCGCCTGCGCCACCCGGCCGAAGATGCTTGGAGTCGACAGTGCCGCCTCCAACCGCGCCGCACTGCGACCCAACCGGTAAGCCACCGACCCGTCATCGATCAGACGCCGTCCGTCCGAGCTGGCCTGTGCGACCTTGGCTGCCACCGCGTCAAGTGCCGCCGACATGAACCCGGTCTGATGCTGCATGATCGCGATGTCCTGTAGCCCATCCGGCGCCACCGCAACCGCACCGTGTTCGGCGTCCAACGGTCCGCGTAGCACGGTCCAACCGCCGTTGGGTTCGCCCAGCAGGTACTTGTCGTCGACCCGGACATCGCTGTAGTAGACGATGTTGGTTCGGTCGCCGTCGACGGTGCGAATACCTTGGATTTCAATACCGGGCAGATCGAGCGGCACCAGAAACATGGTCAGGCTCTTGTGTTTCCGGGCGCTGGGATCGGTATTGGTGATGAGGAATACGTATTGGCAATTGTGGGCGCCGGTGGTGAACATCTTGGACCCGTTAACGATCCACTGATCGCCATCGCGTACCGCGCGGGTCTTACAGGTGGCGATGTCGGAGCCGCCTTCGGGTTCGGTGTAGCCCAGGCACATCCGGACCTCGCCGCTGAACACCTTGGGCAGCACTTCCTCGACGAGTTCGGGTTTGCCGAAGGCGGCGACGGCCCGTGCCACCATTGCCGTGGTACCCCACGTCACCCACGGGGTATGCACACGTCTTTTCTCCAGCTCCCAGATGCGACGCCGCAGACGGGTAAACCCGCCGTCGGCCAACGGTTTCCACTCTTTCTCCAGGTAGCCGGCCGCACCGGCAGCCAGATGTACGCCTTCATCGAAGTTGTCGCCGGTCTCGCGGTCGCGGCGCCGCACCTCGTCGGTGACGTGTTCGGCAAGAAAAGCGCGGACTTCAGCCAGAAAGGCCTGGTCTTCGTCATCGAGTGCTACCCGTGTGAAATCCATTGAATTACGCGCTTTCCCGTTCGGCGACAAGCTTTCCGACTTGGCGAGCGGTAATGCCCGGATCGCCTCCGGCCAGCGCCCAGCCGCGGGCGCGCACCAGATACGCCGAAGCAGCTGCTTCCGTCGACACTCCGAGGCCGCCCTGGATATGCACCGCCATGGTCGCCGCCTTGGCCGCTTCCTCGGCCATGAACACGAACGCGCACCCCGGCAGTTCGGGACGCTCGTCGGGCTCGTTGTCCAGATACCAGGCGGCGCGGCGGGATAGGTTGCGACCGCCCTGGACGACGATCGCCATGTTGGCCAGCGGATGCGAGATCGCCTGCAGCGTCGAAATCGGGACACCGAGGGTATAGCGCGACTTGGCGAATTCCGCCGCGATCGACATCGTCTGCTCCACCAGCCCGGCCAACGCGGCGGCGGTCAGCAGTCGCCACTCATCAATTGCCCGCCGGTAGGCCGCGATTGCCGCCGGCCCCGACCCCAGCACCGTGCGTGTGTCCGCCGCGCCCGGATCGACCCATGCCATCGGCAGTTGACCGAGGTTGGGCACGCGGACGGGCCTGCTGCCGAACGTCAGCAGAACCACGTCGTCGCCTTCCCGAACGATCAGACCGTCGGCGATCGCTGCTGAGGCAACCAGCCGCGAACCGCTCAGGGGCTCCGGCGCGACGTCGATCCCGAGAATTCGGCTTCCCTCGACCACGTCAGCAGATACCGCACCCAACCGTTCCGTCAGACGTGCGGCGCAGACGTGGTCGACCCACGGCACCGGGGCCAGCACTCGGCCCAGTTCCTCGGCAACCAGGGTGAGATCCACCAGGGTGGCTCCGTCACCGCCGGCATCCTCACCTATTGCCATCGATGACGCGCCGGTGGCGCACAGTCGCTCCCAGAGGCTCTTGTCGAACCCGGTTTCCTGTGCGGCCCAAACGGTTTCGATCGGGCAGTGGGTTTCCAACAGTTGGCGGTAAGCGGCCTGTAACGCCTTGTGGTCGTCGCTGAGACTGTAGTCTTGACGGCGCAGCTCGTAGCGATCCATTCTCCTCAGCGCTCCTGATTCTGTTCTGGCTCACCGAAGAAGAACTCAGCGGCGTTCTGGTAGAGGTAATTGTCGAGGACTTCAGCAGGCAAATCGAGTGCGTTGGCCTCGGGAACCACGCGGTGCTGGCGCAACACGGGCCAGTCGGAGGCAAAGATGACCTTGTTTGGACCCCGGGTTCGCATGTAGTGAATAAGGCTGTCCGGCAAGCGTTTTGGCGACCATGCTGAGGTCATCAATCGCAGGTTGCGGTACTTGATCAGCATCCGGATCGCGATCTCCCACCACGGGTCGGCGCCGTGGATCATGCACAGCTTCAACTCGGGGAAGCGCACGCAGACCCTGTCCAGATGGATGGGGTTCTGCACCTCCCCGGGGATGGGCGGGCCCGGCAGCCCGGTGTTCACGCACAGCGGCAGCTCGAGCTCGGCGCACTTGGCGTACAGCGGGTAGTACACGGCATCACTGGGCGGATATTGTCCGTCGGCCCAGAAGCTCGGTCCAACCGCCGCGTAGGCGACGGGCAGATCGGCCGCGGTTGCGGTCAACTCGCGCAACGACTTTACCGGTCGTAACAGGTTCATCCCGCCCATGGCCAACGCGAATCGATCCGGCTTGGCATCGACGAACTTGCGCGCGGTCACCGACGGCTTGGCGAGGTTGTCCATCAGGATCGCCTTTTGCACACCGTGTTCGTCCATCTCGTCGAGCAACTCCGAAAGGTCTACCGGGTCGAACATCGACTTGGGTCCCTTGAAGTAGTCGTCGCGAACCTTGTTCATGAACTCGGGTTGCGTTTGCGTCTCGCCGAAATGAACGTTGACGAGGCAGTCGATAACCGGCCGCTGGGCACCGTGGGTCATTGCTATTTTGTCCTCGCGGTTTGGCTGGCTTGCTGTTTGGCCCAACGATAATCGGCTTTCCCGTTACCCAGGCGGCGCACTTGGTCGACGACTATAAACGCCTTGGGCACCTTGAACCGAGCCAAGGTGGCCGCGCAGTGCGAATGCCATGCTTCGGAGTCCGAGTCGGCGCCGTCGCGCAACTCGACCAGGGCCACCACTTCCTGACCCCAGCGCTCGCTGTCGCGGCCGACCACCAACGCATCGGCGACAGCGGGATGCGCGCGCAGCACCTCCTCGACCTCCTCGACAAAAACCTTTTCCCCGCCCGTGTTGATCACCAACGAATCACGCCCGAACAACCGCAGCGTGCCATCGGCATCCACCGAGGCGCGGTCACCCGATATCACCACCCGCTGCCCGTCCACCACCGGGAACGTCTTGGTCGTCGCGGCCTCGTCGTCGAAGTAGCCCAATGGAATACGGCCTTTACGCGCCACCCAGCCGATCTGCGGATCGCCCGCGTCGAGGAACCGACTGTAGTCCTCCGACAGCACCAGTCCGCCGTCGCGGATCGTGAAAGTGTCGGCGTGAGTGCCCGCCCGGCTGTGCCCGAATCCCATGTTGCCGGTCTCCGAAGAGCCGTAGCCGTTGATCAAGACGATGTGCGGCAGATGCTTCAGCAGGGCCTGCTGGTATTTGAGGTTGGTGGCCGCGCCGCCGGTGCCGATCGCGAACAGGCTCGACAAGTTGTAGCTGCGCCGGCCGAGTTGCTCGACCAGCGGGGAGGCATAAGCGTCGCCGACCATGGTCATCAAACCGACCTTTTCGCGCTCGGCAATTTCCAAAACCGCTGCGGGGTCGAACTTCTGGCGAGTGTCATAGAGCACGACGGTCAGCCCCGACAGGATGGCCGAGAACGCCGTCCACATGCCAGCGGCGTGCATGAGCGGGGACACCGCGAACCATGGCTGACCGCCGTTGCGCACCTTGGCGTGGATCTCGTCGACCCCAGCGTGGTCGGCACCGTTCATCGACGCCACGTACATGTCGGATTGTCGCCACAACACGCCTTTGGGCCGACCCGTGGTACCGCCCGTGCAGATCATCAGCAGGTCGTCCGGTGACCCGTCGTGGACTCGATCGGAATGACCTTGTGCCAGTGCATCTTCGAGGGTGACCGCACCGGTGAGCTCGGCACAGTCGCTGCCATCGTCAATCGAGATCAGCAACTCGACGTCGTCACCAGGTAGCACGTCGGCGAACTTGGCGCCCAGGCTGCGGTGGTAGATGACTCCCCTGGGCTTGACATAAGCCAGCAGGTCCGACACTTCACGCGGGGTGTAGTAGTGGTTGACGTTGACCGGCACCACCCGCGCCTTCAGGCATGCGATGACCATGTCCGGATACAGGTCGTTGTGCATGATGAGCGCCACGCGATCCTGGCCGCACTCCCAGTTACCGAGCGCAGCGCGCTCGTGGTGTGCGCCGAAACCTTTGTCCGCCAGGTAGTTGGCCAGCCTACTGGTACGGCCGGCCGCTTCGGCGAAGGTACTTTGGCGGCCACCGCAGATCGTCATCACCCGATCGGGCACGGCTTGCGCAACAGCGTCCAGGACCGCCCCGATCGTCCATTCACTCATACCGGCGCGGCAACATTCGCGCCCAGAAGCTCAAGTGCATTGTCGCGCATGACTTTACGGGTGTCTTCAGCGCTGAACTCGGGGAACTGCGGGATGTCGGCGGTGAACGCCATCGGATCGGCAAGTCCCTCACCGTGTGGCCAGTCCGAGCCGAACAGGACCTTGTCGACGCCGATGGTTTCGGCCAGCAGTTTGACGTCGTCTTCGTAATAGGGCGCGATCCAGACGTTGTTCCGCAACTGCTCCACCGGATCTTCCTTGAAGTGATAGGGCGCGGTGTTGGCCGCCTTCTTCAGTCGCTTGATCAACCGGAATACGAAGTACGAGCCGTTCTCGATGCTCGCGACCTTCAACTTGGGATGCCGGGTGAACACCTGATGCACGATCATCGATGCCATTGTGTCGTGTATCGCACGATCGTCCAGCAACACTTGGTCGAGCGGATCCTTCTTGCCGAATCCTTCGAAGGTGGCCTTCCCGCCCCACAGCGCGTTGATCGCCAGGTATCCGCTGTCGCTGAGGTGGAAACCGACCGGAATGCCCGCTTCGGCGAGCCGCGCCCACACCGGATCGTGCAGCGGATCCCCCAGCGAGCGAGGCTTGACCCGGCCAGGCACCGGAGCGGGCCGCACCAGCACCATCCTGGCGCCCTTGCCGAGCACGAACTCGACCTCCTCGACCGCCTTATCCGGGTCGGCCAACGAAATGATCGGCGCCGCAATGATTCGGCGGTCGGGCCGGTTGAAGCCCCAGTCTTCGTCGAGCCAGAGATTGAAGGCGTGCAGCGAAGCCATCGTGGCGTCGATGTCTGCCTTCAGGGCCTCCTCGACTCCGCAGGCGAAGGTCGGCAACATGAACACCGTCTCGAGATTCTGGGTGTCCATCACCTTCACCCGGGCCTCGCGATCCTGATATTCGGGATGATTTTCCAGCCGGTCGACCTTCATCAACGACGCCGGATCGACCCCTTCTGGAATCTCGCCACGGAACAGCAGATCCAGACAGCCCGGTTCGATGATCGGGTCGAAGGTGGGGTTCGGAATGAACTGGTTGATCCGCTCGCCGATCACCGCCCAGGTGCGTTTGCCGTCGCGCAGCATCTGCACGCCGCGGCGCTTGAACTCCTTCGGTAGATGCCGAGTGAATGAATCGATGGGTTCGTAGTAGTGATTGTCGACGTCAATCGCTTGGTAGCCCAGCGTTGTCATCTCCGACGTCCTCTCGAATCTGTTCGGTTCCTCTAGTGTCGTCGCCATGAGTCAATAGCGGCGGAAATTTTGGTGGGCGCTTTTCGAAGAATGCGGTGATGCCCTCGATGAAGTCCGACCGCGTCATGGATTCGTGCATCAGCTGCTCGGCCCGGTTGCTCGTCTCCACGATTGGTAGCCCGGCGTCGGCATAAAGTTGCCGCTTCATCACAGCCAGCGAACTGGGTGCGCAGTTTCGGGCAATGTCCTCCGCATAGGCCAACGTCCGGTCCATCAACTGATCGCCCGGCAGGACCTGCTTGACCAACCCGAGCTCGGCCGCCTCCTCGGCCAGGAAAGTGCGTCCGGACAGCAGCAGATCGGTGGCCGTGCCCCAGCCGCACAGCCGCGGCAGGATCCAGGAAATGCCGTACTCCGCGACCAGACCCCGCCGCGCAAACGATGTGGTGAACTTCGCTCCGGCAGCGGCGAACCGGACATCAGCCATCAACGCCAGCGACAACCCGATACCCGCTACCGACCCGTTGATCGCGGCGATGACCGGCTTGCGCAACTGAGTCAGGTAGTACGGATGCTTTTCCGCGACCAGAGCGGTGACGTCGGTTTCGCGCGACGACTCCACGGTGGTCGAGGAGATCGAACCCAGATCACCCATGTCCGCGCCCACGCAGAACGCCCCGCCGCTGCCGGTAATTACGATGACCCGCACGGCACTGTCGGCCTCCGCGCTTTCCAGGTACCGGAAGAACGTTGACGTCAGCGCCCCGCCCCAGGCGTTTCTTCGCCGCGGCCGGTTGAGAGTGATCAGTGCCACGCCGGCAGCCGAAACCTGGTAGAGCACCGGCTCGTTCGGTGCGGCCGGCAGCTCCGCAACCACGCTGCCGTCGGTGCTCATCAAGACCGGTCCCCTAGTGCTGTCGAATCCTGGCGCGGCGCCCGCCCAACGCAACCGCGCAGTACATACTGTATACCTATCGGTAGCGCTTTCTGCAATGCGGCTACGACCCGCCCCCGGCCGTGTCAAAAGCCTGATCAGAGCTGATATCAGCGACCCGTCCCGGTTGCCTGGACCGCTGGCTTTACGGGGCTTCCGACATCACGGCCCCACACGCTTCCTTGCCTACTGTAGTAATTACCGTAGGCTCTTTCTTTTGCCGCCGGCGAGCACGCCCGTCGGGGTTTGCGCGGCCGGAAACCTCTGACGGGAGGCTGTGATGGTGAAGGTAATGCAGGGCTTTCGAATCCTGGAGGTTGCGCAGTTCACGTTCGTCCCGGCCGCGGGCGCGATCCTCGCGGACTGGGGAGCCGACGTCATCAAGGTCGAGCACCCGGTGCGCGGCGACACCCAACGTGGCTTCCTCAACATGGGCGGCATTCAGGTCGATCCCGACCGGCATCCGCTGATGGAACATCCGAACCGGGGCAAACGCAGCGTCGGCATCGACGTCTCCACGCCCGGCGGCCAGGAAGTGCTCTACGAACTGGCTAAGACCTCCGATGTGTTCCTCACCAATTACATGCCCGCACAGCGGCAGAAGAACAAGTTCGACGTCGAGCACATCCGTGCCGCCAACCCCGACATCATCTACGCCCGCGGATCCGCCTACGGCGACAAAGGCCCCGAACGCGACGTCGGCGGCTATGACGGGACCGCGTTCTGGACCCGCAGCGGGGTGGGCTACGCACTGACTCCCGAAGAACTGGGTGGTGCACTGGGACAAGGCATTCCCGCGTTCGGCGACTCCATCGGCGGCATGTTCATCGCCGGCGGCATCTCGGCCGCGTTACTGCACCGGGAACGCAGCGGAGAAGCCGTGGAGCTGGACGTGTCGTTGTTGAGCACCGCCTGGTGGGCAGCGGGTGCGAGCGTAACGCAGGGCATGGAGACCGGCGAGGTGATGCGCTCGCACATGCCGGGTTCGCTGGCACCGTCGGTGAATCCCTTCATGGGCAATTACGCCACGTCGGACGGCTCCACCATCAACTTGTGCATCATCAGCCCGACCGGGTTGATCCGCGACACTTTCGAACACCTCGGCATCCCGGACGCGGCCGACGATCCTCGCTTTTGCGACGTGCTTCCGTTGATCCAGAACGCCGACGCAGCGGCGGAGTTGATCTCGAAGGCGTTCGCCGCCAAGTCATTTGAGTACTGGCGTCAGCATTTGAAGACGATGCGCGGCCAGTGGGCGCCCTTCCAGAGTCTCATCGACCTGGCCAGTGACGAACAGGCTCTGGCCAACGACATGGTCACCGAAGTCGAAGTCGCCAGCGGCGGCGCACCGTTCAAGGTGGTGCGCGGACCAGTTCAGTTCAACCACGAACCGCTTCAAACCACCAGAGCGCCCCAGGCCTCGGAGCACACCGAGCTCGTTCTGATGGAACTCGGCCTGGATTGGGACCGCATCGCCGAACTCAAAGACTCCGGTGCTATCGCTTGAACGTGAGCTCCGGGAATTGCGGAGGCCGCTTCTGCAGGAAACTCACGATGCCTTCGATGACGTCGGGTCGCGGCAGCGCCTCCCACATCAGCGCCTCGGCCTCGGCCGTTGCGGTTGCGACGTCGTGTGAGGCGTCACCGTAGGCCTGCCGCTTGATCACCGCCATCGCGGTAGGCGAACAGTACTGGGCGATGTCCTCGGCGTATTTCAGGGCGCGGGGCATCAGTTCTTCGGGCGCCACGACTTCCTTGACGAGGCCGAGCGCGGCCGCCTCCTCAGCCAAAAAGGTACGGCCACTTAACAACAGGTCGAGCGCGACGCCCCAGCCCACCAGTCGAGGCAGGATCCAGGAGATGCCGAATTCGGCGATCAGCCCGCGACGGGCGAACACCGCGCCGAATTTTGCGCCCGCGGCGGCGAAGCGAACATCGCACATCAGTGCCTGGGTCAGACCGATTCCCACGCACGGGCCGTTAATCGCCGCGACGACGGGTTTGCGCAACTCCGTCACGAAATGCGGTGGGCGCTCACCCACCAGGTCGGCGACGCTCTTGCCGCCGGCACTTTCCAGGGACTCCCCGACGCCGCCTGACGAACTCGACGACCCCAGATGGGCACCGGCGCAAAACGCCCGCCCGCGGCCAGTCAGCACGATCACCTTGATCGCGGGATCTTCTTCGGCACGATCGACCGCGTCGTAGAACGCCGGCGCCATGTCGGGTCCCCACGCGTTGAGACGCTCGGGACGATTGAGCGTGACTATGGCAACGCCGCTGGGCGTGGCCTCGTAAAGTACCGCGGGTTCGGCGTCCGAGCTCATCGGTGACTCCTCGCGACGTGCGGATACGGTAGGCGATTCGCCCTTACCGTATACCTCTCGGTACCGCGTCCTTTTCGTCGCTGTCGGAGACGCCGTTACCGGGACACCCGCCGTCCCGTCACGAGTTTGACGATCGCCAGCAGGATCACCGCTCCGAGCAGGCACGTCAGGAACGAAAACATCAGTCCGCCGCCGGCCACGTCGACGCCGAACCCGCGCAACAAGAAGCCACCGATCAAACCACCGACGATGCCGACCACGATGTTGAGAACGACGCCCATCTGCGCGTCGGTCTTCATGATTTTGCTGCCGATCCACCCGGCCAGACCGCCGATGATGATCCAGCCGATGACTCCCAGCGTGAGCATGTCCGATTCCTTCCAGTGCAACGCGGCGCCGCGCGGCGCCGAACTAACCCCGGTATGCCCGGTTCTGCGTCCGGTAATCCAGGGTTTGACGGATAGCGAAGTAGGGGTACCGATAGCAGGTGAACACGACGAAAGCGGTGGCTCATCGTGCGCGGCAGGCGCGCGGGCTGGCACTGCGTGCTCAACTGGCCTGGATGCTCGCCCAGCTGTTGCTGTGGGTGTTGCTGATCGGCGCGGTGGTCGGGGCCGCTGTGTGGGCCTGGCACCGCTTCAAGTCCGGCCCCGATTCCGGTACTGCATCGGCGCCTGCTTCGCCGACCCCGGCACAAACCGTGACGAGCGACACGTCGGCGGCAGGTTTGTCCGGATAGCCGGGATGGGAAAAGAGTTGCAGGACAAGGCCGAGGCGCAACGCCACGCGACCCGACAGGAAACAGAGACGGAGAAGGCTCGCGGCGAGGCCAAGGTGCAGGAGGCACGCTAGGAAGCCCACCAATAGCAAAACACGCGCGGAGGGCCCGGTCGGATACGGCCGGGCTCTCTGCATGTATTCAGTTGTGTTGCAAGGATTTAGTCAACCAGTCCCAGCCGTCGGTACGCGGCCTCGATCTGCGTCTTGGCTTCTTGGGGTAGGTGCGCTTGCGGCGGGCGGGAATGCGGATACGAACCGATAGGCAAACCCAGCACGGAAGCGGCGTATTTGAACGCTCCACCCCAGTGGGTGAAGTAGTCCGCCCGTCCCGGATAGCGGGTAAACCACCCGCCGATATCCAGGTCGAACTGATCCAGGCCCGACTCGCGCCCATAGTCCATCGCCTCGAGCAACTTGTCGGCCAGCACCAAATCCCAGTACTCGGAGAACAATCGGCGCTCCGGCGTCTCGAACAGATAAGCCGCGGTACCCAGTTGTGCCGGGCAGACGATTCCGGCGCGCAGCCATCCGGCGCGGTATACGGTTCGGTCGCACTCCCAGAGCACCAGTCCAGGTGCCAGTTCGTGCAGTTGCCGGCTGTTTTCCGGCCGAAATGCGCCTTCCTTGGTGGCACACACCGCGGGCACTTCGTCGTAAATGCGCGCCGCCTCGGCCGCGGTCAGCACATAGCCAGACGACGGTGAGTTGAACATGCCCAGAGCGATATCCGTGCGAGCCGCGATGTACTCGAAAAACCTCAGCACGCCCGCACCGCCGTGGGTCTCCATCATCGGGGTCTGGATGTAGGCGATGTCAGCGCCGGCCTGCTGCGCGTGCAGTGTCAGCTCCAAGCAATCCTTGGCTGCCATCGCGGCGGTGCAGGCTTGAATGACGACGTCGGGGTTCGTGCGCCGGCCCTCTTCGATCGCCACCTCCAGCAATCGTTTACGTTCCTCGATCGTCAGCGCCCAGAACTCGGCCAGTCCGCTGGTGCACCACAACATCGGATGTCCGAGATCGCCGACGCAGTATCGCACCAGAGTTCGGTAGGCCTCCCAATCGATGTCGTCGCCGTCGGGACCGGCGAACGGCGTGTACAGGGAGTCGCCGATGCCCCGCAGCGCGCCGCGCGCCCAAGCCCGCGCCTCCTTGGCCTTGGCCATCCCAGCTCCTCTCAGCTGAAGTCGGAACCACCGCCGACGTCGACGTTCGCCGCGGTCATTAACGAGGTACGGTGCGGTGCCAAAAGCGATGCCAAAAGCGCTGCCATTGGCCTGATTTCGGCAGATATGGCCAGACTGGGATGCGCTGCGCTGGTGTGCGTCGGGGGATGGGAATCGCACCAGCCGACAGTTCGCCGGGCCCGGCGACCGGTCATTCTCGCCACCCCGCGATGTATACCAAAAAGCCTACGATAGGTATTACAGTAGCAGATGAAAGTGCATCAAAACGACCACATACCGTATGGTTGACGGTCGGCCAACAGGGCTCGACGGCGTGCTCAGGACAGATCGTGATGGAGGTGCCCGGGAGTGGCAAAGCAGGCAACTGCGGAGAAGCGTCAGCGCCGCGAACGCGGGTCCATCAATCCCGACGACATCATCAGTGGCGCTTTCGAACTCGCCGAGCAGGTCTCGATCGACAACCTGAGCATGCCACTGCTCGGCAAGCACCTCGGCGTCGGCGTCACCAGTATCTACTGGTATTTCCGCAAGAAGGACGATCTGCTCAACGCGATGACCGACCGCGCCCTGAGCAAGTACGTGTTCGCCACGCCTTACGTGGAGGCCAAAGACTGGCGCGAAACATTGCGCAACCATGCCCGTCTAATGCGGAAAACGTTCATGGGCAACCCAATACTGTGCGACCTCATCCTGATCCGGGCCGCATTGAGCCCCAAGGCCGCCCGAGTCGGGGCGCAGGAGATGGAGAAGGCGATCGCCAACCTGGTGGAGGCGGGTCTTTCACCCGAGGACGCGTTCGACACCTACTCCGCGATATCGCTGCACGTCCGCGGATCCGTGGTGCTACACCGACTCTTCGAAAAGAACCAGACCTCAGACGAGGGACGACGCACGATCGAGGATGCCGTCGGTCTCGATCCAGAGACCACCCCACTGATTGCGCAAGTGACCGGCAAAGGCCACCGCATCGGGGCGCCCGACGAAACGAACTTCGAGTACGGCCTCGAGTGCATTCTCGACCATGCTGCTCAGTTGATCGAAAAGGCTGCCGCGCCCGCGCGGAAAGCCAACAAGTCGACACCGCGCAAGTCCGCCACGAGGTCGCGGTCCGGCCGGTAGCACGAATTACGTTCTCACGCCTCGGGTTCGGGTTCAGGTACGTGGAAGTGTTCGTCGCGTAGCCGGAAGGCTTCTTTGGTGCCGTGCTCGGCCCGCGTCTTGACGAAATTGAATTCTCCGGCCGCGAACTGCAGGTTGGTGCCGTACGCGTGGAACAGATAGCTGGCGACTTCCTCGCCCTGATATGCCTGGCTCTGCTCGACGAGCCGGAAGGCCTCCTTGGCGATAACTACCCCGTCGGCGGGCATTTTGGCTGCCTTCTGCGCCCAGTACCGGGCACGTGCGGTCACCGATCCGGGATCGCATGTCTCAGTGAAGATCCCGAGATGAGCGATCTCAGCGGCTTCGATGATGTCGCCGGTGAGCAGCAGCCGCCGGGCCAGCACCGGGCCCAGCCGGTGGAAGAACATATGCAGACTGCCCAACGCAGGTCCGAGGAATCTCGTTGCCGGCATGCCGATTTTGGCGTCTCGGGCGATCACCGCGATGTCGGCCATCAGCGCTATCTCGAAGCCGCCACCCAGCGCGTAGCCGGCGATCTCGGCGACCGTGACCTTCGGAAAGCCCATCAGGTTGTGATAGAAGCTGAATGACTTGCGGTCCACCGCAAGTCGACGACGTTGGCTGGGCCGGGTTCGTTCGCCGCGATCGGCGCCGCGGGCCGCCTCCCCGTACCAGCCGTATGCGTTGTTCATGTCCGCGCCGGTGCTGAAGGTTCCGCCCTCGCCGCGCAATAGCACCACTGTGAGATCGTCGTCCTCGGCGACGACGTCCAGGGCCCGGGCGATGGCGTCGCGCATCGCCGGGTCGTAGGTGTTGCGGTGCTTTGGGTTGTTAAGTGTGATCGTGGCGATGCGCCGCTCGTGGTCCACATCGAAAAGCACCCGGTCGTCAGCGGTGTCCGAGGCCGTCATGAGTCGAACTCCTTTCGGCGCCTGCCGAATTGGGTGGTGGCGAGCTGTTCGGGCCGGGAGGCCAGGGTATCGACCTCGCCGATGCAGAGCACCTCGTCGCCGAGCAGCAGCCGGGTCGTCGAGGTGATCCCGCGCTCGACCTGAGAGCGGGTGACATCGAAGTGCAACTCGGTCAATACCGGTGTCGGCCGGCGGAAGGTCACGGTCAGCGACCGAGTCTTACCGGACAGGCCGGTGACGCAATTTTGGTGCTGCATCACGCAGTCGAAGAAGACGCCTAGGAAACCACCGTGAACCAGGCCCGGCGGACCCTCGTACGCCAGGGGGAAGGTGACACGTCCGAGGGCCAGCTCGGCGCCGATGTGGTCGAACCGGTATTCCGGGAAACACGGGTTGTAGGCCCCGATGTCGGTCGCGTGATCGAGGTAAATGCGGCGGGTATCGTCGGCGCGCTCCCCGATTCGCGGGGCCAGATCAGTCGGGGCGGCAGCCCCCAGTTCCTGCTCCCAGACGGCGAACTGCGCCAGCATCCCCTCTACCGTCGGGTGCGGGTGTTCCAGCGACAGCAGCAGAGAGGTGAGGCGCCGGATGGCGGCCGCGGCGGCGACGGTCTGGGCTAGCGGCGCTTCACCGAATCTGGCGTCACCGGGAGCTATCGAGTCCGTGCCGTCGGCCATGCATCCTCAGCTCTTCGCGGTTGCCCGGTTTCCGGGCTCCCACCGGCGGTGTTTCCGGCGGTAGGGTTTCCTTGCTAACTTATACACCGTAGCAATCGTATCGCCTACTGTATGGGTAACCGTATGGATGGGGACAGGTGTGGAAAGGCCGGGGCCAGGGTGAGCCAGCAGGTCGACGAGGCCGGCGCCGACGGGTCCGTGACGACATCGCACGACGGCGCGGTGCTGCGCATCACGTTGGATCGACAGTCACGGCGTAATTCGTTGACTCATACGATGATTCAGACTCTCGTCGACGTCCTGTCCGACGCGGCGACCGACTACTCGCTGCGTGCGATTCACCTCACGGGCGCCGGCACCGACTTCTGCGCCGGCGCCGACTGGATCGCCACCAACTCCCCCGATGGTGAACGTCCTCGCACCGGCGATCTGGTGCGGCGCGTCCCGCACGCCGCCAATCGCGTCATCGAACTCATCCACACCATCCAGCTGCCGGTGGTGTGCAGCGTGCAGGGCTGGGCCGCCGGCATGGGCTGCAACCTCGCCCTGGCCGCCGACTTCACCGTCGCCACCACAGATGCCGTCTTCTGGGAGCCCTTCACCGAGCGCGGCTTCAGCCCGGACTCGGGCTCCACCTGGTTGCTTCCGCGGTTGGTGGGCGTGGCCCGTGCCAGGCGGATGCTGCTGCTCGGCGAGCAGGTCAACGGCGTCGATGCCGCCGACTGGGGCATGATCCACTGCGCCGAGCAGGCGGCAACGTTTCGAAACACCGTCGAGGAACTGTTGGCGCGGCTGGCAAATGGACCGACGGTTGCGATCGGACTTGCCAAGCAGGCCTTGGACTTCGGACAACGGGCGACGTTGAGCGAGTCAATGACCCAAGAGCTGTTCAACCTGGAATTGTCCTGCCGAACAAGCGATTTCAAAGAGGGTCTGGCGGCTTTCCGACAACGACGTGCACCAGACTACAAAGGTCGCTGAACGGCCGAGAAGGGACGCATCGATGCCGACGTTTGACACCATCAGTTATGAGGTCGACGGGCACACCGCCACGATCACCCTGAACCGTCCGGAAGCGCTGAACGCACTCAGCCCACACATGGTCACCGAGCTCCGAGCGGCCTACACCGAGGCCGAGGACGATGACCAGGTGTGGTTGACCGTCGTCACCGGAACGGGTCGTGCGTTTTGCACCGGGGCCGACGTCAAGGCCATTCCCGAAGACGGCAAGGTGATTTACGAACGGCCCTACCTGTCGACTTACGACCAGTGGGAGGCGCCGCAGGAAGGCACACCGCCGTTTCGCACCATGGCCAAGCCCGTCATTACCGCGGTGAACGGTTTGTGCTGCGGTGCGGGCATGGACTGGGTCACGACATCCGATATCGTCATCGCCTCCGAGCAGGCAACGTTTTTCGATCCGCATGTCAGCATCGGACTGGTGGCCGGGCGGGAGCTGGTGCGGGTGTCGCGGGTGCTACCCCGCTCGATTGCGCTACGGATGGCGTTGATGGGCAAGCACGAACGGATGGATGCCCAGCGCGCCTACGAGCTCGGTTTGGTCAGCGAAGTCGTCGCCCACGAGCGGCTGCTGGACCGCGCTCGCGAGATCGCCGATATCGTCAACTCCAATGCGCCGCTGGCGGTCCGGGGAACCAGACTGGCAATACTCAAAGGCTTCAATGTGCCGCTGCACGAGGCCGAGATCCTCGCCGAAACCTTTCGGGAGCGGGTGTTACGCACCGAGGATGCCCAGGAAGGCCCACGAGCTTTCGTCGAGAAGCGCAAGCCGAATTGGCAGTGCCGGTGATGTTCGAAACCATCCTGCTTGACATCGATGCCGCCGACCATGTCGCAACCATCACGCTGAATCGGCCCGCACAGCTCAACGCGTTCAATCGCACCATGTGCATGGAGATGGCCGAAGCGTGGCGCACCGTCAAACTCGACGATGCTGTGCACGCGGTGGTACTGCGGGCCGCCGGCACGCGCGCGTTCAGTGCCGGCCTCGACGTCAAGACGCCATACGGTCAACCCGAAAACATCTGGAACCATGAGGATCCCGGTGAATTCCTCAGCCCCAAGTGGCAGAAAATGTGGAAGCCCGTGGTGTGCGCGGTTCAGGGCATGTGCACTGGGGGCGCATTCTATTTCGTGAACGAAGCCGATGTGGTCATCTGCTCAACGGACGCAACGTTTTTCGACTCGCATGTTTCGGCGGGTCTGGTATGCGCGCTGGAGCCGATCGGGTTGATGCGGCGGGTAGGGCTGGGCGAGACGTTGCGGATGGCACTGATGGGCAACGACGAGAGGATCAGCGCTGACACCGCCCTGCGCATCGGGTTGGTCTCAGAGGTGGTTGATACGGACCGATTGTGGACACGTGCGCACGAGCTGGCCGCGACGATTGCGGCCAAGCCGCCGTCGGCAACCCAGGGCACCGTCAAGGCAATCTGGGAGTCGCTGGACAAGCCCTACCGCGTGGCTATGGAGCAGGGTCTCATCTACACGCGGCTGGGCAACCCGATCGGGCGAGCCGAACTAGACGCCCAGCCCCCCGACAAGCGGAAGCCGCAGATCCGCTAGTGCCCGTTCACCCGCTCACCCGGCGCATTGCCGATGTATTGGATCTGCAACCGGATTCGCCGGCCCTCGAATACCCCGAATACGACGTATACGGGGGCCGGTGGTTGTCGTGGGGACAGCTCGGCGCTGCGGCCTGGCAGATAGCGGCACTGGCGCAGTGCGGCGACGTCGGGATGCTGTTGCGTAACAAGCCCGCGCATGTGGCAGCCTTTCTCGGTGTGCTGCTGAGTGGCGGGACGGTGGTCACCGTCAATCCCTCTCGCGGCGACGAACGCACCCGCGCCGATATCGAGGCGCTGCGGTTGCCGTTGATCATCGGGGAATCCGAGGACCTGGCGATTCTGGCCGCCAATACGGCTGGGGCGGAGACGGTTTCGATATCCGGGCTCTTCGATCGGCCTGCCCAAGCACCGACTGTTTCGAGTGGCTGTTCGGATGTGGCAGTCCGAATGCTCACCAGTGGCACCACCGGCCCGCCGAAGCGCATCGACCTGCATTACGACATGCTGGCCTACAGCGTGATGGGCCGCGACTACCGCACCGCCGCCACGCCTGCCGAGGTGCGTCGCGGGGTGGCCATCGTTAACTCACCTCTGGTGCATATCGGCGGTGTATTCCGAGTGCTGCAATGCATCGCGGAGGCAAGGCCTTTCGTCCTGCTGGAGCGATTCGAGCTCCAAGCCTGGGCTGCGGCGGTGCGCAGGCACCGGCCACGCACGGTGTCGCTGGTTCCGGCCGCACTACGCACGGTGTTGCACTCGGACCTGACCCGCGACGACCTGTCCGGCATCCGGGCCGTCACCTGCGGGACCGCCCCGTTGTCCGCCGACGATGCCGATGCGTTTACCGACAAGTACGGAATTCCCGTCCTCACTTCCTACGCGGCAACCGAATTCGGGGGCGGGGTTGCCGGCTGGACGCTCGCCGACCACGAGCGCCACTGGAGCGTCAAGCGGGGCAGCGTGGGCCGCGCCAACGCCGGCGCACAACTGCGGGTGGTCGACGACGGCGGTGCGCCCGTGCCGGCAGACCAGGTGGGACAGTTGGAAGTCAAGCCGGGACAGCTAGGACCGTCGGCCCCATGGATGCGTACCACCGACATGGCGCGCATCGACTCCGACGGGTTTGTCTGGATAGTCGGTCGGGCCGATCAGGCGATCATCCGCGGCGGGTTCAAGGTGATGCCCGACGATGTTCGCGACGCGCTGGAGAGCCACCCTGCCGTCGCCGGTGCGGCCGTGATCGGACGCCGCGACGAGCGGCTCGGCGAGACACCGGTGGCGATGGTGGAGCTGCGGGGGTCCGCATCAGTCGACGAACTGGTCGAGTACTTGCGAAACCGGCTGGCCCGCTACGAGATTCCTACCGAGATCGCCATCGTAGCCGCCATCCCCCGTACCCCGTCCGGCAAGGCTGATCTGGGTGCCGTCAAAGGCTATTTCGCGGCCGACCATGCCCGGTGAGTTCGCAACAATCGCCCGGTTGCTTCGGCATCAGGCCGACTCGCGTGCCGATCACCCGCTGCTCGTCTGCGACGGGGAGCGGCTCAGCTACTCCGACACCGACCGGCGGTCGGCGGAACTGGCGCGCGAGCTGATCACGCTCGGCGTCGGCAAGGGCACACACGTGGGGGTGCTGCACCCCAACGGTTCCGACTTCGTCGTCGCCATGCTGGCGGCCGTGCGCATCGGCGCTGTGGTGGTGCCGTTCTCCACCTTCGCAACCACGCGCGAACTGCATCAGCAGCTGGTACACAGTGACGTGTCGGTCCTGTTGAGCGCGAGTTCCTTTCGCTCGCACGACTATGCGCGGCAATTGACCGAACTGCTCGGCGACATCGACTTATCGGGCCAATTGTTCTGTCCTACCGTTCCGCAACTTCGGCACGTCCGGATCGACCCGCGGCCCGGACCCGGCGCCGCGTTCGAGTTGCTGCGGGCGATGGAAGACGATGTCGACGGATCTGACGTGATGACGATTGTGTACACGTCAGGCTCGACCAGCGCCCCCAAGGGGGTGGTGCACACCCACTCCGCACTGCTCGAGCACCAACGCAATCTCAATGCGATTCGCGGCCTGAGCGCCCAGGACAGATTGTTCTGCAACTCGCCGTTCTTCTGGATCGGCGGGTTGGCATTCGGGCTGCTGGCCACCTTGGTTGCGGGGTCGACACTGGTCTGCTCCAACGCCACGGATGCAGGCGCGGTCCTCGATCTGATCGAAGCCGAAAAGCCCACCATTACCAACGGATTCGTGGCAGGCATCGCGCACTTGGCTGAACACCCGAGCTACCCGCGTCGCGACCTGTCCTCCCTGCGGCGCGGCAACCTCTACCCGATCATGGCGCCCGATACCCGGCCGGCCGACCCGGAACTGCGGCACAACATGCTGGGGATGACCGAGGCCGGCAGCGTGTTGTTGATCAGCGGCGACGAATCCGACCAACCCGAGCACCGGCGCGGCTCGTACGGCAAGCCGGCGCCGGGCTTCGAGACGATGATCGTCGACCCCGCTACCGGCGCACCCGTCCAAGGCGGCACGGTAGGCGAACTGTGCATCCGCGGGCCGTATGTGATGCAGGGGTACTACAAGCGCAGCCCGGAGACGTGCTTCGACGCCGATGGCTGGTTCCACACAGAAGATCTGGTGCGCGCCGACGATGACGGGTTCTTCTATTTCGTGGGCCGGCGGTCCGGCATGATCAAGACCGCAGGGGCGAATGTCTCTGCCGCCGAAGTCGAAAAGGCAATAGGTGCCCTCGGTTTCACCGCGCACGTGTTCGGGTTGCCCGACGCGGATCGCGGCCAACTCGTGGCTGCGGTCATCGTTTCGGCGGAGGGCTCTGTCGAGTTCGACGAAGCGACGCTGCGCGAGCGCCTCAAAGCCGATCTGTCGGCGTATAAGGTCCCCAGGCGTTTCGTCGCCGTGCCTCGCTCCGACATTCCGCTGCTGTCCAGCGGGAAAGTCGACACCGCACGACTGAAGAAGTTGTTCTCGTGACCGACACCGTCGATTCACTGGTGCGATCGCAAGCCGCCCGGCATGGTGCCAAGCCCATGGTGATCGACCCGGGTGCGCGGGTCAGCTATGCCGAACTCGATGCGAGCACCGCCGCTTTGGCCGCGGCATTCCTTGCCCAAGGGGTGCGCAAGGGCACCCGGGTTGCACTGGTCATGCCCAACTGCTCGCGCTGGGTGCAGATCGCGATCGCGCTGACCCGCATCGGCGCCGTACTGGTTCCGCTGAGCACCCTGCTACGGCCCGGCGAACTCGTCGCGCAACTGCGCATGGCGTCGGTGCAGTTCCTGGTCGGTGTCGAAGAGTTCCGTGGCAATCGCTACCTCGACGCAGCCCGGTCGGCGTCTCCGATTGAACTTCCTGCCCTGCAACATATCTGGCCGATAGACCGATTCGCGCAGCCCACTGCTCTCGAACCGGCGCGACGCGTCGCCGATGCCCTAACCACGACGGTCACCGCCGCGGACCCGCTCGTCATCATGTTCACCTCGGGAAGCAGTGGCCCACCCAAGGGCGTCATGCACTCGCACGGAAGCGCGCTGGGAGCAGTGGAATCGGGCCTGGCAGCCCGGTGCATCACCTCCGACACTCGGTTGTATCTGCCCATGCCGTTCTTCTGGGTCGGTGGATTCGGCAGCGGCATCCTGTCGGCCCTTCTCGCGGGGGCCACCCTGGTGACCGAGGAACGGCCGCAACCCGATACGACCCTGCGCTTACTGCAACGGGAGCGCGTGACGCTGTTCCGAGGCTGGCCGGACCAGGCAGAAGCGTTGGCGCGGCATCCCGACCGGATACGGACCGACCTGTCCGCGTTACGCCCGGGCAGCCTGGAAGCGCTACTGCCCGTCGAGCAGCGTGCGGCCAAGGGCGCACGGGCAACACTATTCGGCATGACCGAGGCTTTCGGCCCCTACAGCGGCTACACCGCCGACACCGACCTCCCCCGGTCGGCCTGGGGCAGCTGCGGAAAACCCTTTCCCGGCATGGAAGTTCGCATCGTCGATCCGGATAGCGGCGAGCCCGTCCCCGCCGAAACGATCGGCATGATCCAGCTTCGGGGCCCGCACACACTACGCGGAATCTGCCGCCGCAGTCGCGACGAGTTGTTCACTGCCGACGGGTTCTATCCCACCGGCGACCTCGGGCGCCTCGACGCCGACGGCTTCCTGTTCTACCACGGCCGCTGCGACGACATGTTCAAAGTCAGTGGCGCCACCGTCTATCCGAGTGAGGTCGAAAAGGCACTGCGCAGCATCGACGGTGTGGACAACGCCTTCGTCACCAACCTGTCCGCCGCTACCGGCGGGCGGGTGGGTGCGGCTGTGGTGTGCCGCGGCCTGACCGTGAGTCAGTTACGTTCGGCGGCAAGGCAATTACTCAGCTCGTTCAAGGTGCCGACCGCGTGGGTTTTGTTGGCCTCCGATGACGACGTCCCACGCGGCGGCACCGGAAAGGTGGACATCGCGCGATTGCGCGAGATGCTGTTGAGCCGAGCCGACCCCTAGGGGACGCGCGTCCACGGTTGACAGTTCTGCGACTCGAAAGCTTTCACCGACGTGTTGATGTTCGCGAACATCGGGCCGACGGAGATATTGGTCTGCAGCACATGCTCTTTGTTCGCGTCCGGAGTGCTGTAGGTGAACCATGCGCACATCGAGTCCTGGGTCGGCACGTTGTTGATCCACACTCCGAAGGTCGACGCCGACCCGGCGGTGCGGTAGAGGCCGGGTGCAACATCAGGCCCCACCACGAACACACCGTTGCCTGGGATCGGGTCCAGCGGGTCGGCCGCGGCAGGCGGCGCCAGAGCGATCGTGGACACGCACGCAACCATCACGGCGATCGTACGGGTGGACTGCATTTTTGCAGCGTATGCCCAGCGGCGCCGGACTACCAACAGATCACCTTCACCTCATGTGATTCGCGGTAGCGGAACGCGGTCGCCGACTTCACCGTTGTCATCGCGCAATGCCGGGCTGGCCAGTCCCTCCCGAAGCAACCAGCGGGCCAGTTCCAGCGTCTCGGCGATCTCAGCCTCCGTCAACGCCAGCCCCTCGGGCTGCAGGCGAAGCGCGATCACTCCGTTCCACGCACCCCACAGATACCGGGTCAGGCGCATCGAATCGACGGCACGTGCCTCCCCCGCGGTAATCGCGTCGTCGATCTGCGCGGCGAACCGCGCCAGCAATTCACCGACCCGGTCGCGGATCTTCGCCTCGGGTCCCTCGTCACCGGAAAGTGGTGTGGTACCGGGGTTTCGGTAAGCCAAGAAGTGGAACGCGCCCGGGCGCTCGAGATGGAACCGTAGGTAGGCGTCGCCGCCGGCGAGGACCCGCTGCAAAGCCGTCAACGCCGGATCCTCGCTCCGCGTCATGTAGTCGGCGAACAACTCAAGGGACCGATCGACGAGGTGTAGATACACACCCCGCTTGCCGTCGAAATGGGTGTAGATCGAGCCGACCGACACGTCGGCCGCTGCGGCGATCTCCTCGATACGCGCTGCGTCGTAGCCTTCGCGACTGAAGACCACCTCGGCGGCATCCAGGATCATCGTCCGGGTCCGCGCGCGTCTGCGTTCGGCTCGAGCGTGGCCAACTGACACGGGCACAGGATAAGCCTGGAGGCCAATTAGAAGTCAATTCATAAACTGAATGCCCTTCCAAAACAGCCCTTCAACTGGCATCCTCTCTGCTATGGGCGAATGTGCGGACGTCGTCATTGTCGGAAGTCGTTGCGCGGGTAGCGCCGCCGCAATCGCCTTCGCACAGCGCGGCCGCAGCGTCATCGCGCTCGACGGCACGAGTTTTCCCTCGGACACCCTGTCCACCCACCTGTTCTTCCCGCACCACTGGGCCGAGTTGGAACTGCTGGGCGCCCGCGACCGGGTGCTGCAACTCGGAGCACCGATGCATACTCGCGCCGGACTGGCCGCACCTGGCGTCGAAGTGGTCGGCAGATTCGATCCCCGGCAACGCAACGCCGCCGGTAGCTGTGTGCGGCGGCCCGGGTTGGATCTCGCGCTGGTTCAGACCGCGCGCGCGGCCGGAGCGCAAGTGCGAGAACGCATTCGGGTGACTGATCTGCTGCGTGACTCGAACGGTCGGGTCACCGGGGTAGGTTACCGGGGACGAAGGGGAGCCTCTGAGGGTTCTGAAGGCACGATCAGCGCCAAGTTGGTGGTGGGAGCGGACGGTAGGCGCTCCACCGTGGCGCGCTTGGTCGCTGCCGGCGAACACCACCGTTGGGACAACCAACGCATGATGGCCTACGCCTATTACGAGGACACCCGCGACGATCTGCGCGAGCTGGCCATGCAATGGCGCTACGGCGACGACCTGGCCACTGTGTTCCCTTGCGACGGTGGGCAATTGGTGGCGCTGCTGATGCCACCGGTGTACCGCGGTGATGAGTTCCGGCACGATTCCGAAGCCGCATTCACCGATGCGATTCGACGGGTTCCCCCCTTCTCAGACCGACTGAGCGAGTGTAATCGAGTCGGCAAGATCCGGGTGTCGCATTCCCACCCGTCGTACTTCCGACACTCACAGGGACCCGGGTGGGCGCTGGCCGGCGACGCGGGCCACTTCAAAGATCCGGTGACGGCCCAGGGTATTCGGGACGCCCTGCGCTTCGGAAGGTTGCTGGGCGAGGCGACGGCAGCCCATCTCGACAATCCGCGCGGGCTCGATGCGGCACTGGTTGCCTGGGAGCACGACCGCGACGAGCAATGCCTGCCGATGTACCAGTGGGCCAACCTGCTCGGCCGCAGCGACACGCTATCCCCGATCGAGGATGCGGCCTACCGCTGGTTCGCGCGGCGACCCGACGGGGCTACCGAGCTACTGGATGTCTTCTCCCGCAACCGCTTACCGACCGATGTCTTCACGGCGGGCCGACTGGTCCGGTGGGTGGCGGCGGCAGTGCGCGACCCGAAGGTGTCGCGCACTGAGCTGTGGCGAACCGTGCGTCGCGACGTGCGGCGAGAAGTGGACCGCATGATCGAGCAGCGACTGTTCGCCCGCCGCCGGGCCGCCTCAGCCGTCCGGGGCACGAGCGTGCAGACATTGCCAGCGACCACTTGAGCCTGAGCGGCGCGTCACCGTACCGCTGTGCATACTCGCTAAGCCGGGCAGGACTACCCCTGCGCTTGCACCACCACGCCACGTTCGATGAGGTGGTCGATCAACGGAATTGCGCTGGCGGCAAGGTGTTCGGACATCGCCGCGCGCGCCGCGGCCTCGTCGTGATCCCCGAGTGCGGACAGCACCCGCCGATGGTCCTTGACGGCCTGGTCCGGCCAGTGCTCGATCATCGGGAACACCGATTGGGGTGCATAGCGGGTGATCTGCGACATCAGCTGAGCCAACTTCGGCGAGTCCGCAGCGATATTGATGGCTCGGTGGAACTCGTGATTGAGTCGCACTTTCTCTTCGTCGTCACCGGCATCGTAGGCCGCCTCGAGCCGCACCTGGATTTCGTTGAGATCGCGCAACTGCTCGTCGGTGATGTGCAGGGCGGCCCGCCCCGCGAGCTTGCCGCCGACGTGCGCCTGCACGTTAGCCACATCGGCAAGATCACGCTGGGTCAACGGCAACACCACGAATCCCCTCCGCGGCTGCTGCGCGACCAGACCTTCGGCACGTAGCGCAAACAACGCCTCCCGCACCGGCGTGACGCTTATCCCCAACTCCACGGCCAGCTGATCGAGCCGGACATACTGTCCGGATGCATACGTGCCCTCGAAGATCCGCTGACGGATCACGCCGGCGACATCTTCCGAAAGCTGCGGCCGCGCACCGAAATCCGGGACTCCCATTGCGTCACGCCCGGTACTCGTCGAGCAGCCGTTTGCTGATGATCTGCTTTTGAATCTCGCTGGTGCCCTCACCGATGAGCAGGAACGGCGCGTCCCGCATGAGCCGTTCGATCTCGTACTCCTTGGAGTAGCCATAACCGCCGTGGATCCGGAAGCTCTGCTGGGTCACCTCCGAACAGAACTCACTGGCAAGGTATTTCGCCATGCCCGCGGCCACATCATTGCGCTCGCCGGAATCCTTCAATCGCGCAGCATTGACCATCATCAGATGTGCCGCTTCGACTTTGGTGGCCATTTCAGCCAACTGGAACGCGACGGCCTGGTGCTCGGCGATCGGCTTGCCGAAGGTCTGACGTTGCTGGGCGTAGCGCACCGCGAGCTCGAAAGCCCGAATCCCGATCCCGCATGCTCGCGCCGATACGTTGACCCGACCAACCTCGATGCCGTCCATCATTTGAAAGAAGCCTTGACCGGGCCGGCCGCCCAGGATGTCATCGGCGCTGGCGCCGTAGCCGTCGAAGATGAGTTCGGTGGTGTCGATGCCCTTGTAGCCGAGCTTGTCGATCTTGCCCGGAATGATCAGACCGGGAAGCACTTCACCAAATCCGGTTGGCTTCTCGACCAAGAACGCGGTCAGATTGCGGTGGGGTTTGTCGGCGCCCTCGTCGGTGCGCACCAGCACGGCCACCAGCGTGGAGCTGCCACCGTTGGTGAGCCACATCTTCTGTCCGTCAATGGTGTAGGTGCCGTCGTCGTTGCGGGTCGCCCGAGTACGAATTGCCGCAACGTCAGAGCCCAATTCCGGTTCGGACATCGAGAATGCGCCTCGTGTCTCGCCGACAGCCATCCGCGGCAGGAACCGTTGCTTCTGCTCGTCGGTACCGTGCTGGCGCAGCATGTAGGCCACGATGAAGTGGGTGTTGAGCACGCCGGACACGCTCATCCAGCCGCGCGCGAGTTCCTCGACGCACAGCGCGTAGGTCAGCAGCGACTCGCCGAGCCCGCCGTACTCCTCGGGGATCATCAGGCCGAACAGGCCCATGTCGCGCAAGCCGTCGACGATGGCCTGCGGGTAGGTGTCGGTGCGTTCGAGTTCCGGCGCGGTTGGAATGATCTCTTTGTCGACGAATTGCCTTACGGTGGTGACGATCTCGGTCTGAATCTCGGAAAGGCCGAGCGTCTGGGCGAGTCTGGTCATCAGCTGGTTCCTATCGTCCTCGCGGTCGTTAAACGCGCGATGTCGTCTTCGGTCAAACCCAGGTACTCGGCCAGCAGATCGGCAGTGTCAGCTCCCAATCCGGGCGCGGCGGTCGCGGCTGGGTGGACGCCGTCGAACGCGGCCGGCATGGCCGGGGCCAGGTAGTCGCCGACACCCGGCTGGTGCAGCCGGGAAAACAATGGATTCTCAGTCACTTTGGGGCCAGCGGCGACTTCGGCGAAGGTGCGGTACCGCTCCCACAGCACCGAGGTGCCCGACAACGCGGCGGTGATTTCGTCGCCGTTGTGATCGGCGAACCAAGTGCCGAATAGCCCGGACAGCACGTCGCGGTACCGGTAGCGATCGCCCTCGGACCCGAAATCGACCCCAAGCGCCTCGGCCAGTGCCGTCACGGCGGCCCCGGTGCCGGTGATGTCGACCAGGTCACGAAGATGGCGTCTGGTCAGCAGCACGACCATGAACCTGGACCCGTCTCGGCCGACGAAGTCCTGTCCGTACTGGCCGTAGACGGAGTTGCCCAACCGTTCGCGTTGCGTCCCGATCACCTGAGGCTCGGTGAGCAATCCAAGATTGCCCGCCGTGGCCAACGCGACGTCTTCTAGCGCGATGCTGATGCGCGCCCCGGCCCCGGACTGTTCGCGACGGTGGAGGGCGGCGACGACGGACAGCGCGGCATACAGACCACAGCTGACGTCCCAGGCCGGCAGCACGTGGTTGATCGGGCCCGCGTGCTCGGCCGGACCGGTCACGAGGGGGTATCCGATCGCCGCGTTCACCGTGTAGTCCACCCCGGTGGATCCGTCGCCACGTCCGAGCAGTTGGACGTGGATGACATCGGGGCGCTTGGCCGCCAAAGCCTGGTGCCCAAGCCAATTCATCCCGGCGGCGTTGGTGACCACGATGCCGTCACCTGCCACGATCAGCCGCTGTACCAGCTCCTGGCCTTCCGGTGAACGCAAATCGATGGTGGCCGAACGCTTCCCCTTGTTCAGTCCGGTCCAATAGATCGAGGTCCCGTCGGCGGCCAATGGCCAGCGCTGCGTGTCGGCACCCCCACCGATTGGGTCAACGCGGATCACTTGCGCGCCAAGCTGACTCAGTGTCATTCCGCACAACGGCGCGGCGACGAAGCTGGAGACCTCGACGACGGTGATGCCGGCAAGCGGCAACCCTGGGCTCGTCACGTGACCCGCTCGAAGACCGCCGCCAACCCTTGGCCTCCGCCGATGCACATGGTCTCCAATCCGTAGCGCGCCTGTCGACGGTTGAGTTCGCGCGCGAGGGTGGCCAGCATCCGGCCGCCGGTCGCTCCGACCGGATGACCCAGGGAGATGCCCGAACCGTGCACATTGGTCCGGTCGTGGTCGGCCGCACCGAAATTCCATTCCCGCATCACCGCGAGCGCTTGGGCGGCGAATGCCTCGTTGAGTTCGATGAGGTCGATATCGGCTAGGCGCAGACCGGCTTTGGCCAGCGCGACCTCGGTGGCCGGGACCGGACCGATGCCCATGATGTCCGGCGCGACCCCCGCTTGGCCCCACGACACCAGGCGCACCAACGGGGTCAGACCGTATTCGGCGGCCTTGTCGTGTGTAGTGACCACGCACAAGGATGCCGCGTCGTTCTGCCCACTGGCATTGCCGGCGGTCACGGTCGCCTCCGGGTCATCCTTGGCCAGAACGGGTTTGAGCTTGCCCAGCGATTCCACCGTGGTGTCGGCGCGGGGGTGTTCGTCGGTGTCGAGGACTTCGTCGCCGTGGCGGCTGGTCACCGTCACCGGAACTATCTCCGCGGCGAGGATGCCGTCCTTTTGCGCGGCGACCGCGCGCTGGTGTGAGCGCACCGCGAGTTCGTCTTGCTCTTGGCGGGAAATGTCGTACTGACGGCGCAGGTTTTCGGCGGTTTCCAGCATTCCCCCCGGTACCGGATAGTGGCGACCGCCGGCGGTGGTACGGCCACGGGCCAACCCGTCGTGGACGCGTATGCCCGAACGCGCTCCGCCCCAACGCATGTCGGTGGAATAGAAGGAGACGTTGCTCATGCTTTCGCAGCCGCCGGCGATCACGAGGTCGTTGTCGCCGGTGCTCACCTGCAGGCACGCTTGGATTACCGCCTGCAGGCCGGATCCGCAACGTCGGTCGACCTGCATGCCGGGGACGGACACGGGCAGCCCGGCATCCAGTGCGACCACGCGACCGATTGCGGGCGCCTCACTGCTGGGGTAGCAGTGGCCGAGGATGACGTCCTGCACGGCATCCGGCGCGATGCCGGTGCGCTCGAGCAAGCCCTGCAGTGCCGCGACGCCGAGATCAACTGCGCTCTGCGACTTGAACATTCCGCCGTAGCGGCCAATAGGTGTGCGGAGCGGTTCGCAGATGACGGCTTCTTGCCGAGCCCCGCCGGTCATAGGTGCCGACCGCCGGTGATTTCCATGACCGTGCCGGTCATGTACGACGACAGATCTGACGCCAGGAATAACGCGACGCTGGCCACTTCGCTGGGCTCACCGGCCCGACCCATCGGAACCTCGGCGACCTTGGAGTCCCAAATCCGTTGTGGCATGGCTTCTGTCATGGCCGAACGAATTAGTCCCGGCGCGATCGCGTTGACCCGCACCCCGAGGTAGGCAAGTTCTTTGGCGGCTGCTTTCGTCATTCCGACGATGCCGGCCTTGGCAGCCGAGTAGTTGGTCTGGCCGATCATCCCGACCTTGCCCGACACCGAGGACATGTTGATGATGGCGCCGCGTTTGTTTTCCCGCATGACTGCGGCCGCCAACCGGGTGCCGTTCCAGGTTCCCTTCAAATGAACGTCGATAACCTGATCGAACTGTTCCTCGGTCATCTTGCGCATGGTCGCGTCGCGAGTGATGCCGGCATTGTTGACCATGATGTCCAGCGCACCGAACCGATCGATCGCGGTCTGGATCAAAGCCTCGACATCAGCAGCCTGCGTCACATCGCAACGCGCGGCAATCGCTACATCCTGTCCGCCCAGTTGCTGCGCCGCCGCCTCGGTAGCTTCCAAATTCACATCACCAAGCACCACCCGCGCACCCTCGGCAACGAAGCGCTCCGCGATCGCGAAGCCGAGACCTTGTGCAGCACCTGTGATTACCGCAGTCTGACCGTTCAGCAACGACATGTATCACGCATCCCTAGTTGTCCGGCCCCCGAGAAACCACGGCAGCCACCATCAATCCAATATCGTATTTCGTATACGATATTGCCATTGTTGCCGCGCCTGCCGGAAGGGGCCCCCTGACCGATGACTGCCGAAGTCAGCGACGAGGATTTCCAGGAGATCCACCAGCAGACACGTCAGTTCGTCCGTACCGCGGTTGTCCCGCGTGAGCAGGAGATTCTCGACGAAGACCGGGTGCCCGACGACCTGCGCGATCAGGCCAAGCAAATGGGCCTGTTCGGCTACGCGATCCCCCAGGAGTGGGGCGGCCTCGGCTTGAACCTGATGCAGGACGTCGAATTGGCGATGGAGTTGGGCTACACGTCACTGGCGGTGCGGTCGATGTTCGGCACCAACAACGGCATCGCCGGACAGGTTCTCGTCGGGTTCGGCACCGACGAGCAGAAAGCCCGCTGGCTGGAAGGCATCGCATCCGGCGACGTCGTGGCCTCCTTTGCGCTGACCGAGCCCGGTGCGGGATCCAACCCGGCCGGCCTGAAAACCAAAGCCGTTCGCCAAGATGGGCTTTGGGTGATTACCGGTCAGAAGCGGTTCATCACCAACGCGCCGACGGCCAACTTGTTCGTGGTTTTCGCCCGTACCCGACCGGCCGACGATCAGGGCCCAGGCATCGCCGTATTCCTTAATCCCGCGGACTCCCCCGGCGTCGAGATCGGCACCAAGGACGCCAAGATGGGCCAGGAAGGCGCCTGGACTGCCGATGTCAGCTTCGACGACGTGCGGGTGGATGACAGCGCCCTGATCGGCGGCAGCGAAGACATCGGGTACCGGGCCGCCATGACATCGTTGGCGCGCGGACGAGTGCACATCGCCGCGATCGCTGTCGGCGCCGCCCAGCGTGCGCTCGACGAATCCGTGGCGTACGCGGCGACGGCGACCCAGGGCGGCACGCCGATCGGAAATTTCCAGTTGGTGCAGGCGATGCTCGCCGATCAGCAGACGGGAGTGCTTGCCGGGCGCGCCTTGGTTCGGGATACCGCACGGCAATGGGTCACCAACTCCGACCGGCGTATCGCGCCATCGGCGGCCAAGCTGTTCTGCACCGAAATGGCCGGCAAGGTAGCCGATCTCGCGGTGCAGATCCACGGCGGCAGCGGCTACATGCGCGGCGTCCCCGTTGAGCGGATCTACCGGGATGTCCGGCTGCTGAGACTGTATGAGGGGACCAGCGAGATTCAGCAGTTGATCATCGGTTCCAACCTCGTCAAGGCCGCACAGCGCGGAGCTTAAGCGTCGCCGGCGGTCAAACACGGACCGCGACAGATAACCTACGCACACGACACGCCGATGAGCGTGTGCGTGGTTTATCTCTCGGCGAAGCGCAAACAGAGCTGACTCCGGCCGAACTCGTCGTCGTGCGTCTGGTGAACGAAGGCTTGGGCAACAAGGATATTGGGGCGCGGCTGTTCATTTCTCCCCGGGACCGTGCAGACCCACCTCACCCACGTCTACCACAAACTCGGACTGACTTCGCGCTTGCAGCTGATGCAGGAAACGGCCCGTCGGACCTGAGCTCAACCGATCAGGTCCAGCGTGCCGAGATCGCGAATAGCCTGACAACCCCGGGTGAGCATGGCCAGCACCATGTCGTCGCCGCGTTCGGTCGAGCTGGCGAACGCGAACCCCAGCGCGGAGATCAAGGGCGCCTGCACCACCCCGAGTCGATAGTCACGCCAACAGGTTTCACGGTCGTAGTCGGTGACGCCGTAACCCACCAGAGCCGCGTGGTAGTCGCCGACCAGGTCATCTTCGATCGACACGCGTAGCTGGGAATCAAGGCTGGTGGCAGTGAAGTACGCGAGATCGCGTGCCGGCAAGCCCACGCCGAGCGTCTGCCAGTCGACGATGCTGATTCGCGTTCGGTCGGGATCGAACAGCATGTTGTCGAGCCGGTAGTCCCCGTGCAGCAGCGCAAAGCGGTCATACTCGGCGAGCAACCACGGTGTGATTAAACCCATTGTCGCAGTTAAGGTATCGCGGTCTTGAGCGCTCATTCGCTCGCCCAGTTTCTGCAGCGTGATGTCGGCGCTCATCTTTGCCACTTCGCCCATACCTTCGGCACCGGCTTCGTCCGGGCGCCCGAAGGCAATGCCGGGAAAGTCCAGCCACACCGGGTCACACCAGGTTGGTGCGTGCAGGCCGGCCAGCGCGGTGACCGCCAGTCGGGCCTCCTGCGCCCCGCAACCCTCGATCTGATCGCCCTGAACCGCTGGTGCCTGATCGGCCATCAACAGTGCGAATTCCATTGCATCGTCTGAGATCTCGCTGTAGAAGCACTTTGGGGTGGGCACTCGCACCCGGTCGGCGGCGGACCTGTAGAACGCGCACTCGCTGCGATAGCCGATGACCACCCGGTCTCGCACCGCATCGTCCTGGGCCGGCAGCTTGATCACGAAGGTCCGCGGCAGGTCGCCGGGGTCCGAACCGTAGCTTGCGGAGATCCGGTAGGTGGCCCCGGTCTGTCCGGTACCGATCGCCACCACCTCGGTCTGTGACACCTCGACCGGTGCGCCTTGATCGCTCAGCACCTTCGACAACCACTCAGGCGTCACATCGGTGGGATACCGCGGAATCGACAACAAGGCACTCATGACAGGAACTGTAAGTCATACCGCATCGGCTTCGGCGGCTGTCTCCTACTCGGCGAGGATCCGCCAGTCCGCGGCCTCGTGCTGCTGACGCCAGAACTCGCTGAACCTTCCGCCCGCCACCAGCAACTCGTCCACCCCACCGTCTTCAACCACCCGGCCGCTCTCCAAGAACAGCACGCGGTCGGCATGACGAATGCTGGCCAACCGGTGAGCCACGATGACCCGGGTGTGCGCATGCGGGTCGGCGGTGAGCGCCTCGACCACCGCGACCTCGTTCTCGTTGTCCAGCGCGCTGGTCGCCTCGTCGACCAGCAGGACGGGTGCGCCTTTGAGCAAAGCCCGCGCAATGCTGACCCGCTGCCGTTCACCACCGGATAACGTCGAACCCGCTTCGCCGACAACCGATTCCACGCCATCGGGAAGTCTCCCGGTGAGCTCGTCCACCCGCGCCAGCCGCACCGCCCGGTCGAACCGTTGGCCGTCGGCTCCCGGGTCGCCGGCGAACACGTTCTCCCGGATCGTCCCGTGGAAGAGGTAAGGGTGTTGGAATACCACACTGCTTGCACTGCGACGCGCCTCAGCATCGAGGCTGGCTGCGTCGACGCCGTCGATGAGCACGCGGCCACGCGTTGGTTGGTGCAGACCGGCGATCAGCGCCAGGATGGTGCTCTTGCCGGAGCCCGACGGTCCGACGATCGCTGTAGCCGTCCCCGGCTCCAACGCAAAACTGACCCCGTCAAGCACCGGTGGGCCCGAGCCGTCGTAGCTGAAGGTGACGTCATCGAACTCGATGCGCGGGGCCGCGCCCGCGTCGCGCAGCGCGCCGGTGCCTGCACCCAGGACTGGTGCGGTCAGCACCGACCGGATGCGGTCGAGGGTGGCGCGGATGGTCTCCAGCGCGGGAGCCAACTCGCTGACGGTGGTGAAAGGTTCCAGGTACCGGGCCATCACCACGATCAGCGCGACCGCTTCGGGTACGGTGAGCGTCCCGCCCACCGTCAGCGCGGTGGTGACACCGGCGAGCAGGATCAACGCCAGCTGGCTGGCGATGCTGAACAGCAATTGGCCGGGAATCTGCCAACCCAGCAGCCGCATCGTCGCACTGTGCTGAGCGCTCAGCGCGTTGCCCACCAGACTCCGAGCCGGCTCGACACGCCGCGCCGCGCGCAACGCCTGCTGCGTTCGGGCGAACTCGATGATGCGTTCGGTCAGCGCGCTGTTGGCTTCACCCGCCGCGGCGTCGGCCTTGCGTGACAGCCGCACCGAAGCCCAGAGCGCCCCGAGCAGCAGCGGCACCCCGGCCAGCGCGGCCACGCCGAGCTGCCAGGAGATCGGCAGCAGGACCACCGCGATGACCGCCGGCAACAGGATTCCACTGATCAACGGCGTCAGTAGGTTGACCACCAGACCCACCAGATCCGGCCCAGTCGATGCGATCGCCTGCCGCGCCGTGGAGGTGTTGTCGGCGGTGAACCAATCCAGCCGGACACTGGGCAGCCGATCGGCTATGTCGTGCTGCGTGTGGTCAAGAACCGCGAAGCCTAAATCGAAACCGATTCGCGCGGTGGTGGTGTCGACGATCCAGCCCAGCACCGTCGCCGCGGTCAGCCAGCCCAGCCACTTGAGCGCGCCTTGCGGGGAGTCGCTGAAAAGAGCACCCACCAGGGGGACCAGCAACACGGTAGCCACCGCTCGCACCACGACGGAGACGAACGTCAGCACGGCGTAGCTGACCACTTTGCCGCGGCGCTCCGCGGGCACCAGACCTATCCAGGTGCGGATCATCGGGCGACCTCCCGTCCGGCGCCGACGGATACCCGGGTGGGCTGGCCGGTCTCCCACAGCCGGCGGTAACGGCCATCGGCGGCCAACAACTCCTCATGCGTGCCACGTTCGGCGATTCGGCCGTGATCGAGCACGACAATCTGGTCGGCGCCGGTCACGGTGTGCAGCCTGTGCGCGATCACCAACACGGTACGGTCCCTCGTCAGGCGGTTAAGCGCCTGCTGCACGAGGTATTCCGATTCCGGGTCGGCATAGGCGGTGGCCTCGTCGAGGATGAGTACCGGTGTATCGGCCAGGATCGCCCGGGCGATGGTCAACCGTTGGCGTTCACCGCCGGAGAGCGCGGCGCTCGCCCCCAACACGGTGTCGTAGCCGTTGGGCAACCGCAGAATCCGGTCGTGGATCTGCGCTTCGCGGGCTGCGGCCTGAATCTGCTCGGCGCTGGCGTCGGGTACCGCCAAAGCGATGTTCTCGGCGACGGTGCCGTGCACGAGTTGAGTCTCCTGCAGGACAAAACCGACCCGAGTGTAGAGCTGGTCAGCCGTCAGGGACCGAATATCCTGTCCCCCAACACGTATCGATCCCTGCTGGATGTCGTGGAATCGGGCCAACAGCGCAGCGAGGGTGGACTTACCCGAACCCGATGGACCGACCAGCGCGGTGACCGTGCCCGGACGCAGCTCCAGCGAGACATCGCGAATCACCGGGACATCAGGGCGGTAACCGAAACTGACGTTCTCGAAGGACACCGTGGCCGCATCGGAGGTTTGGGCAGCGTGCTCTTCGACCTCGAGTTCGGGCTCGGCCAGCGCGATCTGCAGGCGTCGGGCGGCCAGCGTCCCGCCGCGGATTCCGGCCACCCCATAGCCGATCCCGAGCAACCGCGCGCCGAATGTGGTGCCCAACAACAGGAACGGCAACAGGTCGACCGGATTCATGTGGTGCGTGACGACCAGCGCAGTGCCCGTAACCGCGATGAGCCACAGGAACGTCGACGGACGGGTGGCCAGGTCCATCATGGTCTTCTTGCCCGCTAGCGGGCGCTGCCAAGCGACCAGGAAACCGATGTATTCGTCCAGGCGACGCCGGAACGTCGAGGCGGCCGCACCGCCGAAGACGCGAATCACCGGTTGGCCCTCCAAATACGCACCCGCCTCGGTGCTCATCTTCTCGGCCCACCGCTGCGATTGCGCGATGCGCGGACCGGACTGGATCATCAGAGCCGACGAGGTCAGCAAATACACCAGGACTGGACCGAACAAAACGAGTGCTACCCGCCAGTCGACGACGAACAGATACAGCAGCACCGCGACCGGCGCCACCACCGCGTTCACCGCATCGGGGATGGCATGGGTGACCAGGTAGTGCAGCGCCAGCGTGTCGTCCTGTACCAACTGCTTGATCGAGCCCGAACCGCGCGCGGTGAACCAGCCCAGCGGCAACCGGGACAGCTTGCCCAGCAGTCGCGACCGCAAGCCGCGGGCGAACCGCGCGTCGACGATGTGCAGCCAAAGCGTCAGCAAGGCGCCAAGCAGGGTGCCCAATCCAAGCAGCGACACCGCCGCGATGGCCAGGTTCCACAACCGGGACTCGTCGGCGCCGATCACCAGCAGCCGGGACAACTCCACCAGCAACACGAACGGCGCCAATTGCACCAGCGTGATGATGGCCTGCAGCACCCCGGAGACGATCAGCGCCGAGCGCAGCGGGGCCAGCAGCTGACCGGCGGCCTGGGCACGCCAGCTACCTCGAGCGGTATCTGGTTCACCTTGCGCAACAACAACTTCCGGCTGCTTATCTAACGTCGGCTCGGTTTCGGGTTCTTCGCCCCGGCGGGTGCCCATCTCCTTGCCGGCGCTCCAATAGGCCTGGGCATGCACTTCGGACTTGGGGAATCCGAACACATCGCGCAGCCGCTTGCGAACATGCTTGAGCGTGTTTGCTTCCGGGGTGGCCCAGGCATACCAGTTCGACCAGTCGCGGATTTCGATGGCCTCGGCCAGCGATTTCTCGTCGCTTCGAGTCACCCAGCGCACCCGCAGCCGCGGGTGTTGCGCGATCGGGATCAACGTGTCGTTGTCGTCGTGTTGCTCGAGGTACATCTCGATCGGGACGTCGGTTGGGACGGTTGCGATGATTCCGTTCATGCCCGGAATCGACGCCGAGTCACCGATTAGTAGGTACCCCGTGGGCTGCTCGTCGGGCGGGTCGAAGCGGGAGGACCCCATCAGCGAGGTGACCGCGATTCTCGCGCCGGGACGGACGTTGCGCGCCCAGGTCGAAGCCGGGCCCGCCGGTTCGTGCAGCACGACGTCGACCGCGAAACGGCCGCTGGCCGCGTCGGCCTCGGAAAGCGTGTAGCCGCGCTGGAATTCGGTCTTGGACCCTTTCGGATCGGGAAACCAGAACCTCAACCACGCGGCCGGCTCGTCCTCGGCGTCTTCGAACAGTGTCGGGGACTCCATTCGAATTCGCACGAAATGCGGTGCAATCATTACGGTTTCAAGCACCGTCGCCGTATGGTCGCGTGCACCGAAGCCTTTGAGCATGGCGCCCGAAAATCCGCGTGCCATCAACGATCCTCTCCCGCGACGGCATGGGCCGCCACGACTTCCATAATCGGGCGTCCTGGCGGAATTTCCTCCACCAGACCCCGGATCGACGCGGCCAGCAGCAGCCGCACGTACTGCGAACTCGACAATTCGGGAAGGCCGACGTGCGCCGCCTCCAACCGGTCGTCAGCGGCCAAGCGTTGTGCGGCCGCATCGCGTTCCAACGCGAAACGGTCGGCCTGGTCGCCGCCGGTCGTGCTGACGTTGCTCTCCTCGCGAGCCGAGAGGCTGATGGCCAGCGTGGCCACGGCACTGCTCAACACGATGGCAGCGTCCTTGGCGTAACCGCGCCGAGCCAGCGCCTCGACTTCGGTGACCAGCAACCGCACGCCGGTGTCACCGCGCGGAAACAGCACCTGCATATAGGACGCCAGACCTGGATGCTCAATTGTGAAGTGCCACAACTGAAGCCCGAAGGACAGCAGGTGCTGCTCGATATCGTCACTCGGGTCATCGCGCAGCTCGAGTTCGGCGAGCTGACTCTCTCCGACCAAACGCTCGAGGGCCCAACGATTTTCGACATGGCGGTACAGCGCGGTCGCCGAGACGCCGAGCTGTGCGGCCACCGCGTTGATGCTCAGGCGCCGCATACCGAGCTCACGACCCACGCGCAGCACGTCGTCCAGCCCGATCAGCGCGGGACGCCCGCCTGTGCGCGTTATGGCTTTCACCCGACTGCACCCCCGACCAAGTAAGTTACCCCCTCAAACTAAGGGTCACCTTACCTGAGTGCAAGGCCGGGCTGTCCGGCGGTTCGCTAGAAACCCTTGGGGGCGTCTCGGACGGCCTGCACCGCGGCCTCGTCGCCGGCTAAATGCACCCGGGCCTTGCGTCCGACCGCAAACAGCAATAGTTCCTCGGGTGGACCCGTGACGGTCACGGCCGGTCCGCGGCCAGCGGTCAGCAGCGTCTTGCCGTCCGTGGTGCGCAACGCAAGCCGCGCGGGCACCTTTGCCAGCGTCAGCCGTCCCATCAGCGGCAGCATCCGGCGAAGCCGGGCCACCAGGTCGGGTTCAAGTTCGCGCGGCTCCCAGTCCCCGGCGGCGCGGCGGACGTCCTCGTGGTGGATGAACATCTCGCCAACGTTGGCGACCGAGTCGATCAACTTGAACGGAGAGTATTTCGGCGGGCCCGCTGCGATCTTGCCCACCAAGTCATTCCACTCGGTGTTGGCCGCGACCTCGTTCTGCACCTTCTCGGTGTGGCCGGCGAAGAACGGGATCAGAATGCCCGGTCCGGCATCTATACGATGCTCTCTCACCACCAGGTGAGCCGCGAGGTCGCGGGTATTCCAGCCTTCGCACAGCGTCGGCGCCTCGGGCCCCGTCTCGAGGATCGTTTCCACCAGAGCGGCGCGCTCGCGGCGTGCAACGGACACTTCGTCTCCCTTCCCTGCGCTATCGAGCCGGGCATGAAAACCGCAGCCTTCTGGGATCGTAGCGAGCTTGCGTCAGCGGGCATGTTTCGAAAGTTTGTGCGATGGCTACCCGGGGTGCGGAGGTAATGGACATGAGCAACGACGTGCGGCAAGCGCCGCAAGAAAATCCCGAGAAGGACCCCGCCGACTGGGTGACCGGTGACGAACCAATGACCGGACCGCAGCGCAGTTATGTACAGACGCTGGCCCAGGAGGCCGGCCGAAGCGTCCCGGACGATCAAACCAAAGCGCAGGCTTCCGCACTCATCGACGAGCTACAGCAGCAAACCGGGCGCGGCGCGAGTTAGCCGTGGGCAGAAGGCAATAACCCTCGGTGCGGGCGGAGGGACTCGAACCCTCAAGCTCTTCCGAGCACCGGCACCTAAAGCCGGCATGTTTGCCAATTTCATCACGCCCGCGGCGCTGCCGATCGTACCGCTCCGCTCAGCCACGAACGGGACCCGGAGTCTGATCGAAGCGCGACGGACAAGCGGGTAAGCCGTGCGCGGTACGGTCGTGGGGTGTCGCCCCCGGCCCCCACGAGACGCCGCCGGCCCGCAGCGATCGCCCTGGTGATCTTCGCGGCCTGCGGTTGCCTGGCCCTGGGCTGGTGGCAATGGACGCGCTTCCAGTCGGTTTCGGGCAGTTACCAGAACCTGGGCTATGCATTGCAATGGCCGATGTTCGCCGCATTCTGCGTCTACGCGTACCGCAAATTCGTCCGCTACGAAGAAGTTGCACCGGTACCACCTGACACCGCCGAGACCGAGATACCCGCCGGCCTATTGCCGGAACGCCCGAAACCGGCAGCACAGCAGCCCGACGATCCCGCCCTGAGCGAGTACAACGCCTACCTGGCCGAGCTCGCCCGCAACGATGCCGAAAAGCAGAACAGGACCACCGCATGAGTACACCCGAAACACCCGAGGCACAGCGCGGCGCTTCGGTGTTCCCCGTCGAGAAGATCCGGACCGCGTTGGTGGCCTACCGGGTCATGGCGTGGTTGACGGGTATCTGGCTCATTGTGTTGTGCGGTGAAGTCGTCTCACATCTGGTCTACAACCACGAGATTCGGTGGATTGAAGTCGTGCATGGCTGGGTGTATTTCGTTTACATGCTCGCCGCATTCAACCTCGCCATCAAAGTCCGTTGGCCGATCGGTAAAACGATCGGGGTGTTGTTGGCGGGCACCATTCCGCTGCTGGGCATCATCGTCGAGCACCGCCAGACGAAAGAAGTCAAGGCGAACTTCTCGGTCTGAGCGATCAGCCGGCGGCCAGCGTCCTCAGCGTTGGCAGCAACAGCGCCAGCGCCCGACCGCGGTGCGACACCGCGTCTTTCTCGGCCGGGCTGAGTTGCGCGGCGGTCCTGCCGTCGGCATCGTTCGGGACGAACACCGGGTCGTAGCCGAAGCCGCCGTCACCGCGCGGCTGACGAGCAATCGCGCCAGTCCACTCGCCGCGCACCACCGTCTCGCCGGCCGACGACACCAGCGCGCAGGCCGAGACGAAAGCCGCATCGCGCCGCTCGTCGGGCACGTCCTGTAACTGCGCCAACAACAACGTGGTGTTGGCGACATCGTCGCCGTGCCGTCCCGACCACCGCGCCGACAGCACTCCGGGCATTCCGTTCAACGCGGCGACTTCCAACCCGGAGTCGTCGGCGACGCTGGGCAGTCCGGTCGCAGCAAAAGCGTCGCGTGCCTTGGCCAAAGCGTTGTCCTCAAACGTGGCACCCGTTTCCGGCGCCTCGTCGAACGGCGCTACGTCATCCAGCGAAACCAGCGTCACGCCCGACAGGCCGGCACTGTCCAACACGCGCTGCAGCTCGGCCAGCTTCTTGCGGTTGCGGCTGGCCACCAGCAGTCGTGATGGCGACGCGGGGCGGCACTGGTCGCCATCCGGCACGGTCAGCTTCCGAACGCCTTCGGGGTGGGCCCACCTTCGGGGAGCACACCCGGGTACGGCAGCGCCAGCGCGTCACTTTGGGCAGCGAACAACTTCTCACACCCTGCCAGCGCCATGTCCAGGAGCTTGTCCAAAGTTGACCGCGGGAACGTCGCTCCCTCGCCGGTGCCTTGGATCTCGACCAACGTCCCGGTGTCGGTGGCGACAACGTTCATGTCGACTTCGGCGCGCGAGTCCTCCTCATACGGCAGGTCGATGCGGACCCTGCCGTCGACCACCCCGACGCTCACGGCCGCGATTGCGCATGACAACGGTCTGGGATCGGACAGCTTGCCGGCCGCCGAAAGGTAAGTGACCGCGTCGGCCAAGGCCACGTAGGCGCCAGTGATGGCAGCCGTGCGAGTGCCGCCATCGGCCTGCAGCACGTCGCAGTCGACGGCGATCGTGTTCTCACCCAGCGCCCGTAGATCGATGCACGCCCGCAGCGATCGGCCGACCAGGCGGCTGATCTCCTGGGTGCGGCCACCGACACGTCCTTTCACCGATTCGCGGTCGGAGCGCGTATGGGTGGCTGACGGCAGCATCGCGTACTCGGCGGTGAGCCAGCCCAGGCCAGATCCCTTGCGCCAGCGCGGCACTCCTTCGGTGACACTGGCGGTGCACATCACCTTGGTGTGGCCGAATTCGATCAGCACCGAACCGGCCGGGTGATCGGTGAAGCCCCTGGTGATGGTTACCGGGCGAAGCTCGTCGTCAAGACGGCCGTCTTCTCGTTTGGACACGACGCCCACCCTAGCCCGCTGACTCTGACCGCTTGCGATCCGAACGTCACTGCGAAACTCGCCGCGAAAATTCGCGGTGGGGTTTGGTTCGCGGCAGAAGGCGGCAGAAAGCGGGAAAAAGAAACGTTCAGGCCCGGCGGACTTCTACGGTTTCGCCGGGCACCACCGCGTGCACCGGTCCGTCGAACTCGGCCTTGGCCTCACTGATCACGTCCTCGCGGTTGGTCCACGGCGGAATATGGGTCAGAAGCAACTCGCGCACGCCGGCGCGCTTGGCGGCCCGGCCCGCCTCAGTCCCGGACAGATGCAGAGCCGGGGGGTGCTTCGGCGAGTGTGTCCACGATGATTCGCACAGGAAAACGTCTGCGCCACGGGCAAGTTCGACCAGTTCGTCACACTCGCCGGTGTCGCCGCTGTACACCAGCGTCGCTCCGCTGGGATCGGTGAACCGCATGCCGAACGATTCGGTCGGGTGCGCCACAACCCGTGGCACCACCGTGATCGCTCCGAACGTCACCGGCTCACCGTCGACCCAGTGGCGGACGTCGAAGATGTCTGAGCAATCGTCGATCTCGCCTCCGTACGGAGACGATGCCGCGCCCAACCGCGACCAGGTGTCGCTCGGGCCGTACAGCAACGCCTTGCCGGTGGGACGCGAAGTCGGGTGATACCGGCGCCAGACAAACAACCCCGGCAGATCCAGGCAGTGATCGGCGTGCAGATGTGACAACAGCACGTGCACCGATGAGGGGTCCGCATACTTTTGCAGCGCACCCAGCACGCCCCCGCCGAAGTCGATAACGAGCGGCGGAGAGTCCGGAGCCCGAAGTAGATAACCCGATGCGGGCGAATCCGGGCCCACGACGCTACCGGAGCATCCGAGCACGGTTATGCGCACGGACACCACTGTGCCATGCCCGATACCGCGATGGGGAAAACATCGCCGCATTTGGTCGTCGGAGTTGCGCGCATATCTAGTGGACGTGAGTGTGAAGCACCGGTTCAACGCCGGTGATCACCGGACCGAGAAATCGGGCGGCCAACTTGGTGAACGCCTCGGGGTCGCCAGTGGCCTCAAATTTGCGCGACGGGCCCGCCGAGTTCGGACCTTCCGGATGCGGGCGCAGCAGGTCGGATTCGGTAAGCACCCGCACCACTTGCTTGGCGGTTTCTTCGGCGCTGGAGACCAGCGTGACGTTGTCTCCCATCACCAATTGAATCAACCCGGAAAGCAACGGGTAGTGCGTACAACCGAGCACCAGGGTGTCGACCTCGGCACGTTGCAATGGCTCGAGATAACCCTCCGCCAAACCAAGCACCTGGCGGCCACTGGTGACGCCGCGTTCGACGAAGTCGACGAAACGGGGGCAGGCCACCGCCGTGATCTCGGTATCACGGGCGGCGGCGAACGCGTCCTGGTAGGCGTGTGAGGTAACGGTTGCCCGCGTGCCGATCACCCCGATGCGTCCGTTGCGGGTCGCGGCAACTGCGCGGCGCACCGCCGGCAGGATCACTTCGACGACGGGCACGTCGTAGCGCTCGCGCGCATCCCGAAGACAGGCCGCCGACGCCGAGTTGCAGGCGATCACCAAAGCCTTGACCCCCCGGTTGACGAGATCGTCGCCGATGGCCAGTGCGTGGGCGCGGATCTCCGGGATGGCCAGTGGCCCGTATGGGCCGTTGCCGGTATCGCCGACGTAGATGATGTCCTCGTCGGGTAGCTGGTCGATGATCGCGCGGGCGACCGTCAGTCCTCCGACGCCGGAGTCGAAGACTCCGACGGGTGCCAGGGGGGAACTCATGTCTTCAGATGCGGCGCTCGCAGCGCCCGTTTCCGTTCGCGGGCTTTGCGCTCGGGAGCCGACAACAGGTACGCCGCCACCACGCCGGCCAGCGCACCGCACAAATGCCCCTGCCAGGACACTCCACCGCATACGCCCAGGACCGGCAGCGCGCCGAACAGCACGCCCCCGTAGACGAACAGCACCACCAATCCGATGATGATGTCCCACACGCGGCGAACGAAAATCCCGAACACCAACAGGAAGGCCAGCCAGCCGAAGATCAGGCCGGAGGCTCCGATGTGATCGGTCGGGCCGCAGCTACTACCCACATTGCCGATCAGCCAGGTCCCGAAGCCGCCCAGGATCCACACGATCGCGGTGGCCCAGACGAACCGGGACAGCCCGGACAGCGTCATCAGGAACCCCAGCACCAGCAGCGGAACGGTGTTGGCGATCAGGTGCTGCCAATTGGCGTGCAACAGCGGCGCGAAGACGATCCCCCACAAGCCGTCGGTCGTTTGCGGACGGATGCCGTTGCGATCCAGACGCCCACCGCTGAGCTGATCGATCAGCTCGACCACATACAGCAGTGCGACGAAGGTGACGATGGTCGTCCCACCGATCACCCAGCCGGGTTTCTTGTTCTGTTGCGTGGCCGGTACGCGTGACTTCATCCCCATACCTGCCCTTCCAGAGCGTCCTCGGCATCATCCAGGCTACCGGCGTGCAAGCAGGCAACAGTCATGACTTGAACGCTCCCGGCAGCAGGTCGCGGTAGGTAGGTATTCCGGCAACCGACGTCGCCGCGATCACGCCGTCGAGCACCGCAGCGGCCAGGCAATCGGCCGCGGCCGCACCCACCGCGGTAAGCAGGCCGGTCTCCGGCGACAACGCAGCAGGCGTGTCAGCGGCCGGCGGCACCTCAATGGCGCCGGTTGCCAACGCGAACACGGTGTCGCCATCCAACGGGGTATGCGCGGGACGCAACGTGCGGGCCAGCCCGTCATGCGCGGCGATAGCAACCCGCCGGCACGCCGCCGGGCTCAACGCGGCGTCGGTCGCCACCACGGCGATCGTCGTATTCAGCGCGCTCAGCGGCGACGGCAGCTGTGCAAGCGCTTCGACCTGCTCAGCCGGTGGCGCGGCCAGCCCGTACCGGGCGATCAGCTCTGCCATCCAAGGCAGACCGGTGGCCGGGTCGACTGCCTCGCCCGCGGCATTCACCACCACCAGCGCCCCGACGGTCACCCCGGACGGCAGCGTTATCGACGCGGTCCCGACGCCGCCCTTGAGCACACCGGCGCGCGCCCCCACCCCGGCACCGACGGTCCCGACCGCCACCGGCGCTGCGTCACCGGACTCGTCGGCCGCCGCACAGGCCGCATAACCGAACTCCGCCGTCGGACGGCAATCCCACGCACCCACCGGCAGGTCGAAAATCACCGCGCCGGGCACGATCGGCACCACCCCGGCGCCCATCGCCACGCCCTTTTGCTGCTCCTCAAGCCAGCGCATTACGCCGTCGGCAGCCGCTAACCCGTACGCACTGCCGCCGGCTAACAGCACGGCGTCGACATATCGCACGCTGTTGACCGGGTCGAGCAGATCGGTCTCCCGGGTTCCGGGTGCACCGCCGCGACAATCGACGGCGCCGACGGTGCCCGGCGGCGGCAGCACGACAGTGACCCCGCAGGCCCACCCGCCGCCGAGGGACGCGTCGTCGTCCAACCGGTGGTGGTGGCCGACGCGGATGCCTGCGATGTCGGTAATTCCGCTCATCCGGCCGGCTTGCCCATCACCACCAGGACCAGGTACTCCTGCAACACCGTCAGCCACTGGTAGACGTCGAAGTGCGCAGCCAGCGGGTGGTCGGAGGGCAAGCGTTCCGGGCCCTGCGGACCGATGTCGAGCATCACGCCCAGCGTCAGCCGGAGGTCGTTGACCGCCGTGATCCAGGAATTGGCGCTTTCTTCAGTCAGCTCGAACCTGCCGCCGTTGCCCGGAACCGTGTCCAACAATTGTTGTGCGGCAACACGTTTGGCCTCGATGATGTCGGGCTCATGCAGACTGCGCAGCGCCGAGTTGAGGGTTTCTGAGGCATCCAGGGTCAGCGGGTCGGCCTCGTCGTACCGGTAGAAGTCCGGCAGCAGCCGCCCGAGTGTGGGGTCCCCCGGGCGCTCCGAGTGTCCGGTCTTGATGCCGGTGATTTCTTCGAGTTCGTCGCTTGGCGACGTGGACTGGCGCTCGTCGAGCAGGCCGATCATCGCGCCGACCAGATTCTTGAGCAGCGCCGCCTCGTGCGGTGCCAGCGACGAGCGAAACCGAGGACCACTACGCGTCTCGACGCGCTTCCACTTGCGCACTATGGAACCCGGATCCCCGCGGCTCTCACCGGTCCTGCTGCATCGTCGCCCACAATCCGGCGGCATGCAGTTTGGACACGTCGACTTCCATGGATTCGCGACTGCCCGCCGACACCACGGCCTTCCCCTCGTTGTGCACCTGCAGCATCAGCTTGGTGGCGTGCGGCTCGCTGTAACCGAACAACTTCTGGAATACGTACGTCACGTAGGTCATCAGATTGACGGGGTCGTCCCACACGATCGTGACCCACGGACTCGTCGTAGCTTCGACCGGTGCGGATTCGCGTTGTCCGGTGCTGCCCGGCTTGGCCGGCGCTATCGCTACAACCATGGCGTCAAGGATACCGAGCCAGAGCCTCATTGCAGCGAGCCGATACCGTTGAACCGTGAATGCGGCGTGAATGAAGTGGCATTAGCTGGGCTGCTGACAGACAAATACGAGTTGACCATGTTGGCGGCGGCGCTGCGCGACGGCACCGCTCATCGTCAGACCAGCTGGGAAGTGTTCGCGCGGCGCCTCCCGGCCGGCCGCCGCTACGGTGTGGTTGCCGGAACCGGCAGGCTGCTGGAACTCTTGCCGCAGTTCAGGTTCGACGGCGCGGCGTGCGAGTTGCTGGCGCAGTTCCTCGACCCGGACACGGTGGAATTTCTGAGGGATTTCCGGTTCGGTGGCGATATCGACGGCTACGCCGAGGGCGAGCTGTATTTCCCCAATTCGCCGGTGTTATCCGTGCATGGCAGCTTCGCAGAGTGCGTGTTGCTCGAAACCCTGGCGCTGTCGATTTTCAATCACGACACCGCGATCGCCTCGGCGGCGGCACGCATGGTCAGTGCGGCAAGCGGGCGTCCGGTGGTCGAGATGGGGTCGCGGCGCACCCACGAACAGGCCGCAGTCGCAGCGGCCCGCTCCGCCTACGTCGCTGGCTTCGCCGGCACCTCCAACATGGCAGCCCAGCTGCGTTACGGCGTGCCGACGGTGGGGACGGCCGCGCACGCGTTCACCATGGTGCACACCTGGGAAGGTGGCCCGGACGAATTGGCCGCCTTTCGGGCCCAAGTCGACGCGCTGGGTCCGGACACTACTTTGCTGGTGGACACCTACGACGTGACGGCGGGCGTGGCCAACGCCGTGGCCGCCGCGGGCCCGGAACTCGGCGCGGTCCGGATCGACTCCGGCGATCTGGCGGTGCTGGCTCACCAGGTGCGCACCCAACTCAACGAACTGGGCGCACCAGAGACACGGATCGTGTTGACCGGCGACCTGGACGAGTTCTCCATCGCCGGACTGGCCGCCGCGCCGGTGGACAGTTACGGGGTCGGCACATCGTTGGTGACCGGGTCGGGTGCACCGACGGCCAGCATGGTCTACAAACTGGTTGAGGTGGACGGCATCCCGGTACAAAAACGCAGCAGTCAAAAGCAGTCGCACGGTGGTCGCAAGGCGGCGCTGCGACTGTCGCGGCCGACCGGCACCATCACCGAGGAGATCGTGCATCCATTCGGCAAATCGCCGGCCCTCAGCGCGCCGCATCGGGTGCTGACCACTTCGCTGGTCCGCGACGGCGAGGTGGTTTGCGACAGCGACCTGGACGCGGCGCGTGCGTTGGTGGTGTCCGGGCTGCGCAGCCTGCCGTGGGAAGGGTTGAGTTTGTCTCCCGGCGATCCGGCGATCCCGACGCAGATCATCTCCGCCTGACGAGAAATCGCACGTTGTCCGCCTCTGAGTCCGTCCCGGCGCTGCTGGCCACCGCGGTAGCGGCGCTGGGCGGCAGCGAACGACACGGACAGGTAGAGATGGCCACCGCGGTCGCGCAGTCTTTCGACACCGGCGAACACCTTGTCGTGCAAGCCGGTACCGGCACCGGCAAGTCGTTGGCGTATCTGGTTCCGGCGATCGTGCGCGCGGTCCGAGACGACGCGCCCGTAGTGGTGTCCACCGCGACTATCGCGCTGCAACGCCAACTCGTCGATCGTGATCTGCCCCGCCTGGCCGACTCGCTGGCCGACTCGCTGCCCCGCCAGCCGAAGTTCGCGTTACTCAAAGGACGCCGAAATTACCTGTGCTTGAACAAGATTCATAACGGTGGCGGCGACGACGACGCCGATGGCCGGCCTCAGGAAGAGCTGTTCAATCCGATGGCTGTCACCGCGCTGGGCCGCGATGTGCAACGCCTCACCGAATGGTCCGCCTCAACCGATTCCGGTGACCGGGACGACCTCAAACCCGGCGTACCGGACCGATCCTGGTCGCAAGTCAGCGTGTCCGCGCGGGAATGCATCGGGGTCGCCCGTTGCTCGTTCGGTACCGAGTGCTTCTCGGAGCGGGCTCGGGCACGCGCCGGCAACGTCGACGTCGTCGTCACCAATCACGCACTGCTGGCAATCGACGCGGTTTCGGACTCGGCGATATTGCCGGAACACACGCTGCTGGTGGTCGACGAAGCGCACGAGTTGGCCGACCGCGTCACCTCGGTAGCCACCGCGGAGTTGACCTCGGCAACGTTGGGTGTTGCCGTGCGCCGCATCACGCGTCTGGTGAATCCGGAGTTGGTGCAGCGGCTCGAGGCCGCGACGGCGACCTTCTCCTCGGCGATCCACGACGCGCAGCCCGGCCGCATCGACTATCTCGACGACGAGTTGGCGACGTATCTGACTGCGCTGCGCGATGCAGCCAACGCCGCTCGGTCGGCCATCGAAGGCACGAGTGATGCGCGCGCCGCCGCCGCGCGCGCGGAAGCGGCCGCGGCGTTGATCGAGATCGCCGACACCGCCGCCCGCGTCCTGGACTCATTCGGACCGGCCATCCCCGAGCGCAGCGACATCGTCTGGCTGGATCAGGAGGACAACCGCGGTTCACCGCGCGCCGTGCTACGGGTGGCTCCGTTGTCGGTGGCCGGGTTGCTGGCCAGCCAAGTGTTTTCCCGTTCTACGACGGTGCTGACGTCGGCGACGCTGACGGTGGGCGGGACCTTCGACTCGATGGCCGCGGCCTGGGGGCTGAGCGGCCTCGAGGTGCCCTGGCGCGGCCTCGACGTGGGATCACCGTTCCAGCACGCCAAATCGGGGATCCTCTACATCGCCGCGCACCTGCCGCCACCCGGTCGCGATAGCAGCGGATCGGCTGAGCAGTTGGCCGAGATCGCCGAACTCGTCACCGCGGCCGGCGGCCGCACGCTGGGGCTGTTCTCGTCGATGCGCGCAGCTCGCGCGGCGGCCGATGCCATGCGCGACCGGCTGGCCACTCCGGTGCTGTGCCAGGGCGACGACAGCACCTCGGCGTTGGTCGAACAGTTCGCCGAGGACCCCGCGACCTCGCTGTTCGGCACGCTGTCGCTGTGGCAGGGCGTCGACGTGCCGGGGCCGTCGCTGTCGTTGGTGCTGATCGACCGCATCCCGTTTCCCCGCCCCGACGACCCGCTGTTGAGTGCCCGCCAACGTGCGGTGGCCGCGGCCGGCGGCAACGGTTTCATGGCAGTAGCGGCGAGCCACGCGGCGCTGTTGCTGGCGCAGGGGTCGGGCCGGCTGCTGCGTCGGGTCACCGACCGCGGTGTGGTCGCGGTGCTGGACTCGCGGATGGTCACCGCCCGCTACGGCGACTATCTGCGCGCCTCGCTGCCGCCGTTCTGGCAGACCACCAACGCCGAACAGGTGCGTGCGGCCCTGACCCGGTTGGCGCAAGAAGACGCCGCACACTAGCGAACCGGTGCCTACGGTTGTGAGCTAGAGCGACTGTAAGGCAGCTGTCGGACTCAGCCGCGACAGCTTCGGAGAACTCAGCTTCCGCGAGGTTCAGGGAAAGCCAGTACGCGCCGGGTTCAACGGGCACCTCAGGAAACACGGAAGTGCGTGTGGGCAGCGGCTGACATGACCGATAAGGCTCTCGCCCTCGCCGTTGGCGCGGTCCTCGCCGCTGCGCTCAGCGCGTGCACCGCACACGCTGAACCCTCAAAATTCCCCGACATCAGCCGTTACACACCAGTCAATATCGCCGACTACCGGATCAACACGACCACACCAGGACACCCCAGTTCAGAGATATATTTCCTTACTCCCGACGGCATCACGTGCAATTTTCCCATTGGGGCGGCCCAATGCAGCGGAAATAATCTGCCGGCGATTCCTCCTGCCAGTGGGTTGAATGAGGTGAATTGGATCGGTACCGACACAGGATTGAAGAAAACCACTGAAGGACCGATATCAGGCGTTGTGCACGGCCAGCAGGTGAAGACGCTTCCTCCGTTTCATTCCATCACGCTCAGCGGGGTAATTTGCGGAGTGGACGATGCAAAGATGACAGCGTGTAAGGACGCTCAGGGACGGGGTTTTGTGTTGTCACCCGCAGGGTCGGGCTGGTTACCCAAGGTGTGAGCGACCCATCGACGAGCACCCCGAGCACGGCAAGAACATCCCGGCGGGGGCAAGACAACGCATCGAGGATGACTGCGGCCGACAGAAACAACAATGGGCCGCTCATCGCCGCAGGCTCGCTCTGCAGGACGAAGCCTGAACTAGTCTCACTTAAAATTTGATCGGCCGTCTTTGCGGGGTGTTTTGAAGTTCGGATTCGCCTGTTAGTGGTGATTGCGCCTGCTGGATCTGACAACGTGCCCAGCCAGCGGTTATCGGGTTCCACTTCCCGATGGTTTCTTGAATGTTGTTGCTACTGTGCGTGTTTCGCGCGAACTGGGGTGGAGTCGCGGTAGCGCCGGGAGTAACTAGGCCAGGGTCACCAGGCCGAGTTCGGCGCTGTCAGCCAGCATCGGATGGCGCGGCAACACCCGGACCGTGTACCCCAGCGCCCCGGCCAGCGGCAGCGGCGTCGTCGCCGAAAAGACTTGGTTACCCCCCTCGGCACTGCCGGTGTAGGTCATCTGGACGGTGAGCGGATCCAGCAACTCGTCGCCGGCATCGACTCTGCCCAGCACCGCCTGCACCGTCACCTCGTCGGGGGACAGCCCGGCGAGCTGCACGGTGGCGGTCAGCGTCAGCTTCGACCCCAGCAACGGAGTGTCTGGCAGGCCTGTGCTGTCGACGTCGGTGATGTCGATCTGGGGCCACGCCGCCTCCGCGCGTCGCCGGTAGGCGGTCAACTCCCGGGCCGCGTCGAACTCGCTGCCGCCATCCGGCGCGGCGACGGTGTTGCGCAGCGAGCGCGCCGCCGGCAAGTAATACTGCTCGACGTAGTCGGTGACCATCCGGGATGCCAGTACCTTCGGGCCCAGCGTCTGCAAAGTGTGGCGCACCATCTCGATCCAACGCGGCGGCACCCCACGCTCGTCGCGTTCGTAGAACTTCGGCGTCACCGCCTGCTCGAGCAGGTTGTAGAGCGCGCTGGCCTCCAGGTCGTCGCGCCGCTCCTCACTCGCGACCCCATCGGCAGACGGTATCTCCCAACCGTTTTCGCCGTCGTACCACTCATCCCACCAGCCGTCGCGAATCGACAGATTTAGCCCGCCGTTGAGCGCGCTCTTCATGCCCGACGTGCCACAAGCTTCCAACGGCCGCAGCGGGTTGTTCAACCAGACGTCACAGCCCCAGTAGAGCAACCTGGCCATCGACATGTCGTAGTTGGGCAAAAACGCGATGCGGTGCCGGACCTCCGGGCGGTCGGCGAACCGCACCACCTGCTGGATCAGCGCCTTGCCGCCGTCGTCGGCGGGATGTGACTTGCCCGCGACGATCAGCTGAATCGGCCGGTCCGCATCGAGCAGCAACCGCTGCAGCCGCTGCGGGTCGCGCAGCATCAGGGTCAGCCGCTTGTAGGTCGGAACTCGCCGGGCAAACCCGACGGTAAGTACATTCGGATCGAATGCCGTTGTTATCCAACCCAATTCAGCATCCGACGCGCCGCGTTCCAGCCATGACTGGCGCAGCCGCGCACGCACGTCCTCGACCAGCAGCGCGCGCAGCTGAGAGCGGATCGACCACAGATAGTTGGAGTCGACCTGCTGCAGCCGTAGCCACACGGCAGGCTCGCTGAACGAATCCGATCCTGCCAACTCACGACCCAGTTCCAGCCACTGCGGAGCGGCCCAGGTGCGTGCGTGCACGCCGTTGGTGATCGACCCGATCGGCACTTCGGCGCGGTCGAATCCCGGCCACAGTTCGTTGAACATGGCCCGACTCACTCGGCCGTGTAGCAGCGAGACACCGTTGGCCCGCTGCGCCAATCGCAGTCCCATGTGGGCCATGTTGAACTTTTCCGGGTCGTCCTCGACACCCAGCGCAAGGACACGCTGGGCCGGCACCCCCGGCAACAGCGCGGACACACCGGCGTCATCTTCGTCGTCGAAGTATCGCTGCACCATTTCCACTGGAAAGCGGTCGATTCCGGCAGGCACCGGCGTGTGGGTGGTGAACACGGTGCTGGAACGCACCACGGTCAACGCAGTGTCAAAGTCCAATCCGTCTCGGACGAGTTCCCGGATCCGCTCCACGCCCAGGAAGCCGGCGTGCCCCTCGTTCATATGGAACACCTCGGGGGCCGGGCGTCCCTCGATGGAGGTGAACGCCCGGATCGCCCGCACGCCGCCGACGCCGGCCAAGATTTCCTGCCTGATGCGATGTTCCTGATCGCCGCCGTATAGACGGTCGGTGACGCTGCGCAGGTCATGTTCGTTCTCCGGCACATCGGAGTCGAGCAGCAGCAGCGGCACGCGGCCCACCTGTGCCACCCAGATCCGTGCCCGCAGCTGCGCAGCATCCGGTAGCGCCAGCTCCACCAGCACCGGATCGCCGGTAGCGTCGGTGAGCAACCGCAACGGCAGACCCTGGGGGTCCAGCGACGGGTAGGTCTCCTGCTGCCAGCCGTCGGCGGTCAGGGACTGCCGGAAGTAGCCCGAGCGGTAGTACAGGCCGACCGCGATCAGCGGTAGCCCCAGGTCAGACGCCGCCTTCAGATGGTCGCCGGCCAAAATCCCGAGGCCGCCAGAGTAATTCGGCAGCACCTCGGCCACGCCGAACTCCATCGAGAAGTAGGCGATCCCGGTCGGCATGGCAACACCGTCCGCCTCCTGCTGCTGATACCAGAGCGGACGACGCAGATAGTCGTCCAAATCGGCGGCGAGTTCGTCGAGGCGACGCAGAAATTCCTCGTCGAGCGCCAGTTCGTCGAGGCGGCTGGGTTTGACCGCACCGAGCACTGCCACTGGATCTTTGCCGCACTTCGACCACAGGTCGGGGTCGATAGTGGCGAACAGATCCTGGGTGGGTTTCTCCCATGACCAGCGCAGGTTCGTCGACAGCTGGTCGAGCGCGGCGAGACGATCGGGAAGGTGAGCGCGGACGTTAAAGCGGCGAAGGGCCTTCACGCAACTCAACCTTACTGCGAATTTCGCTGCGCGCAGCGTTCCACAGCGACCGCATAGGGAGTGCGCTTCAGCACCCTGCGGTGTAGCCGGACACTAGGGTGGGTATGGGCGCAAGAGGCGAACAGAGGGAGATCTACACCCCGATGACGACAACGCGGCCGCCCGGGGTGCAAGCCTAGGAATGTTCCCGGCGACGGTGCGGCCCGCAGGTCTGGGTTGCAGGAGCCGGCAACCGAAACGCTCCCGGCGACGACGCGACCTGGACTCGAGGCCGTGGCGCAGCCGGGCGATCGAAACGGAGTGATTGGTGCCCGGTCGTATCGAGATCGATGACGTTCAGCCCGTCGTCTCTTGTGGCACGTATCCGGCCAAAGCGGTGGTCGGCGAGGTAGTTCCAGTCCGCGCCGCGGTGTGGCGCGAGGGACACGAAGCCGTCGCCGCCACATTGGTGGTGCGCTACCTCGGAACCCGCTACCCGCAGGTCTGCGGCGGCCGCAGGACCCGGGAGCCAGACGCCGCGCAAGCCTCCCAGCAGGCCGGGCCAGGGCATTCATCTTCCATGTCTCCCATGTTTGTGGGCCTGGAACCGTTCGTATTCCACGGGCAGTTCGTCCCAGACCGGGTGGGCTTGTGGAGCTACCGAGTCGAGGGTTGGGGCGATCCGATTCACTCCTGGCGGCACGGGGTGATCGCGAAACTTGATGCGGGTCAAGGCGAAAAGGAGCTATCCAATGATCTTCTGGTCGGCGCCGGCTTGTTCGAACGAGCCGCGGCTGAAGTGCCGCGGCAAGAGCGCAGCGCACTACTAGATGCCGCCACCGCGCTGAAGACACCGGGTGACCCGTTGACCCGAACCGCGTTGGCGCTGGCTCCCGAGGTCGAGAAACTTCTCAGTCGGTATCCGCTGCGGGAGCTGGTCACAAACGGCGAGCAGTACGACGTCTGGGTGGATCGGCCGCTGGCTCGCTTCGGTTCGTGGTACGAACTCTTTCCCCGGTCTACCGGCGGCTGGGACTCCGATGGGAACCCCGTGCACGGCACCTTCGCCACTGCGACGGCTGAACTTCCCCGGATCGCCGAGATGGGCTTCGACGTGGTCTACCTGCCGCCCATCCACCCGATCGGGAAAGTGCATCGCAAGGGCCGCAACAATAATCCCACCGCCGCACCCGGAGACGTCGGTTCACCCTGGGCGATTGGCAGCGCCGAGGGCGGCCACGACGCCGTCCATCCCGACCTGGGCACCATTGATGACTTCGATGACTTCGTCTCCGCCACAAAAGAATTCGGCATGGAGGTGGCGCTGGACCTGGCACTGCAGTGCGCGCCGGACCATCCGTGGGCGCGCGAGCACCGCAACTGGTTCACCGAACTGCCCGACGGCACCATCGCCTACGCGGAGAACCCGCCGAAAAAGTACCAGGACATCTATCCGCTCAACTTCGACAACGACCCCGCCGGTCTCTACGACGAGGTGCTGCGCGTGGTCCGGCACTGGATCGATCACGGCGTCAAGGTCTTTCGGGTCGACAACCCACACACCAAGCCACCGGACTTCTGGGCTTGGCTGATCGGTCGGGTGAAGGCCCTCGACCCTGAGGTGTTGTTCCTCTCCGAGGCGTTCACTCCGCCGGCGCGGCAGTACGGCTTGGCCAAACTGGGCTTCACCCAGTCCTACAGCTATTTCACCTGGCGAACCGCCAAATGGGAGCTCACCGAGTTCGGCAACGACATCGCCGCCCTCGCCGACTTCCGCACGCCGAACTTGTTCGTCAACACTCCCGACATCCTGCACGAGGTCCTACAGCACCATGGCCCGGGCATGTTCGCGATCCGCGCGGTGCTGGCGGCGACGATGAGTCCGGCCTGGGGGGTGTATTCCGGTTACGAGCTGTTCGAGCACAAGGCGGTGCGTGAGGGCAGCGAGGAGTACCTGGATTCGGAGAAGTACGAATTGCGTCCCCGCGATTTCGCCGGCGCGCTCGCCGAAGGCAAGTCACTGGAGCCGTTCATCAAACGGCTCAACGAAATTCGCCGGCTGCATCCTGCTCTGCAACAGCTGCGCACCATGCACTTCCACAACGTGGACAACGACGCGCTGCTGGCGTACAGCAAGTTCGACGCGGCCACCGGCGACTGCGTGCTGGTGGTGGTCACCATCAACGCGTTCGGGCCCGAAGAAGCAACGCTGTGGTTGGACATGGAGGCGTTGGGTATGGAGCCTTACGAACGCTTCTGGGTGCGCGACGAGATCACCGGTGAGGAATACCAATGGGGGCAGGCCAATTACATCCGCATCGACCCGGGTCGAGCAGTCGCTCACATCATCAACATGCCGTCCATACCCGCCGAATCTCGAACCAAGCTGCTGCGCAGGAGGTGAGGGCAAGTGAATCGCGCCGACCAAATCGCTAAGACGGATCTGGCACCCGACGCCGCCGAGGTGGCACGCCTGACATCGGGCACCCACCACAATCCGCACGGCATCCTCGGGGCCCACGAATACGGCGACCACACCGTCATTCGGGCATTTCGTCCGCATGCGTCCAGCGTCGTCGCGGTGGTGGGTTCGGAGCGGCTGCCGCTACAACACGTCGATTCCGGTGTTTTCGCGGTCGCGCTGCCGTTCGTCGATCTCGTCGACTACCGGCTCGAGGTGACCTATGACGGCTCAGACCCGTACACCGTCGCCGACGCATACCGATTCCTGCCCACACTGGGCGAGGTCGATCTGCACCTATTCGCTGAGGGCCGCCATGAACGGCTCTGGGAAGTCCTCGGCGCCCATCCCCGCTCGTTCAGCACGCCCGATGGTGAGGTGAACGGCGTGTCCTTCGCCGTCTGGGCGCCGAACGCCAAGGGCGTCAGCCTGATCGGCGAGTTCAACGGGTGGACGGGCAATGACGCTCCAATGCGGGTGCTGGGCTCTTCGGGAGTGTGGGAACTGTTCTGGCCGGACTTTCCGCTCGACGGCCTGTACAAGTTCCGGGTGCACGGCGCAGACGGCGTCGTGTCCGAACGCGCCGATCCGTTCGCCTTCGCCACCGAGGTGCCGCCGCACACGGCTTCGCGAGTGACGGTGAGCGATTACACCTGGGCGGACGACGCCTGGATGACGCAGCGCGCCCAGCGCAACCCGGTGTTCGAGCCGATGAGCACCTACGAGGTACACCTCGGCTCGTGGCGTCCTGGACTCAACTACCGTCAGCTCGCCAAGGAGCTGACGGAATATGTTGTGGAGCAAGGCTTTACCCACGTCGAGCTGCTGCCGGTGGCCGAGCACCCGTTCGGCGGATCGTGGGGGTACCAGGTCACGTCGTATTACGCGCCGTCGTCTCGCTTCGGTACGCCCGACGAGTTCCGTGAGCTGGTCGACGCCCTGCACCAGGCCGACATCGGCGTGATCGTGGACTGGGTACCTGCCCATTTCCCGAAGGACGCCTGGGCGTTGGGCCGGTTCGACGGCACGCCGCTATACGAGCATTCCGACCCCAAACGTGGCGAACAATTAGATTGGGGCACTTACGTTTTCGACTTCGGCCGGGCCGAGGTGCGGAACTTCCTGGTGGCCAACGCGTTGTTCTGGCTGCAGGAGTTCCACATGGACGGGCTGCGGGTGGACGCGGTCGCCTCGATGCTCTACCTGGACTACTCGCGCCCGGAAGGCGGCTGGACGCCGAACATCTATGGCGGCCGGGAAAACCTGGAGGCCGTGCAGTTCCTGCAGGAGATGAATGCCACGGCGCACAAGGCGGCTCCGGGCATCGTCACCATCGCCGAGGAGTCGACCTCCTGGCCGGGCGTTACCCGACCGACCAACCTTGGCGGACTTGGGTTTTCGATGAAGTGGAACATGGGCTGGATGCACGACACCCTCGACTACTTCAGTCGCGACCCGATCTACCGCAACTATCACCACCACGAGATGACGTTCTCGTTGCTGTATGCGTTCAGCGAAAATTTCGTGCTGCCGCTCAGCCACGACGAGGTGGTGCACGGCAAAGGCACCCTGTGGGGGCGCATGCCAGGCGACAATCACGCCAAGGCCGCCGGGTTGCGCAGTCTGCTGGCCTACCAGTGGGCGCACCCAGGCAAGCAACTGATGTTCATGGGCCAGGAATTCGGCCAACGCGCCGAATGGTCAGAAGAACGCGGCTTGGATTGGTGGCAGCTCGACGAGCATGGCTTCTCCAACGGTGTCCTGCGTCTGGTGCGCGACATCAACGGGATCTACGCCAGCCATCCGGCGCTGTGGAGCCAAGACACCACCCCCGACGGCTATTCGTGGATCGACGCCAACGACTCGGCCAACAACGTGTTGAGCTTCCTGCGTTACGGCAGCGATGGGTCGATGCTGGCGTGCGTGTTCAACTTCGCCGGAGCCGAACACAGCAACTACCGATTGGGCCTGCCGCAGGCCGGCCGCTGGCGGGAAGTGCTCAACACCGACGCTTCGATCTACAACGGCTCCGGAAAGGGCAATCTGGGCGGCGTCGACGCCACCGACGACCCGTGGCACGGCCGCCGGGCGTCTGCGGTGTTGGTGCTGCCGCCGAACTCAGCGATCTGGCTGGAACCTGAGTAGAGGCTGGTTCCTCGGTCCTCGCGCGCCAGGGGCGTCAGTACAGCGCGTTGGCGAGGTTGCGACGGGCGGCGACCACTTCGGGATCGGCAGGGTCGAACAGCTCGAACAGCTCGATCAGGCGGGTGCGCACCTTGGTGCGCTCGTCACCGGCGGTGCGGCGCACCAAAGCGGTCAGGCGTTCGAATGCGGCGGTGACATCCTGGTTCAGGATCTGTAGGTCGGCGGCCGCGAAAGCGGCCTCGACGTCGTGGGGTGCCGCGTCGGCAACCTCGACCGCATCTGGGCGCTGCGCGGTTGCGCGGGTGAGAAATTCGATCTGGCGGATGGCCCCCTTGGCTTCCGCGCTGCCCGGGTCGGCCTCCAGGATCGCCTGGTACGACTCCCTCGCCGCCGCGAAGTCGCCCGCCTCGAGCGCCTCACGGGCGCCGGCGAGCACCGGGTCGACTTCCTCTGGCTGTCCCGATCCCGACGGGCCCCGCAGTTTTCCTTCCGTTGCCGCGAGCAGCTTGTCCAACCAAACCCGCAACTGGTCCGCGGGTTGTGGACCCTCGAAGCTCGAAAGTGGCCGTGCGGCAGCCAAAGCCACCACGGTGGGGACGGCCTGCACGCCGAAAGCCCGGGCTATACCGGGCGCGGCGTCGACGTTGGCGGCGGCCAGCGCCCACTTGCCGCCATCCTCGGCGGCCAGGGTGGACAGCGTCTCGAGGAGCTCGACGCAGAGCTCACTGCGCGGCGACCACAACAAGACCACGACCAACACCTCGTCGGAGCGGTTGATGACCGCCTCTTCGAAGTTGTCCTCGGTGACCTGAATGATCTCCGGCCCGCCCGGGGCACCGGGCTCGGTCGACGGCCCGCGGGGGGCGGGGCCGGCCGAGGTCTGCTGAGCGCGCTGTTTGAGGCCCGACAGGTCGACCGCACCGGCCAACGCGGGCCCGACGGAAGGCCGAGGACGTGTCACGCAACCAAGTCTGTCACGCCGCGCCGGTTCGCTCGCGGCGACCTCCTAGGAGCGAATAAAGGCGCCGGAATTCGCCGGGACGGCCTTCGACCGGTGGATATGACTAATCTCACAAGTGACGCCAATGGTCTCGAAAATGGTCGCGCCAGCAAATTCGACGACCGGTCACCCGGCCCGCAGGATCAGCGCATCGCCCTGGCCGCCGGCACCGCACAGGGCCGCAACGCCATAACCGCTGCCGCGGCGCGCCAATTCCAGCGCGACGTGCAGCGTGATGCGGGCACCAGACATGCCGATGGGGTGCCCGACGGCAATGGCGCCGCCGTTGACGTTGACGATCTCGGGGTCCACCCCGAGTTCTTTGGTGGAGGCCAGAGCAACCGCCGCGAACGCTTCGTTGATCTCCACCACGTCGAGCTGCTCAGCCGAGATGCCCTCCCGGTCGAGCGCCTTCTTGATGGCGTTGGCGGGCTGCGACTGCAGCGTGGAATCCGGGCCCGCCACGACGCCGTGCGCACCGATCTCGACCAGCCACGTCAGTCCCATTTCCTGGGCTTTTTCCTTGTTCATGACCACTACCGCGGCGGCGCCGTCAGAGATCTGCGAGGCCGAGCCGGCGGTGATGGTGCCGTCCTTGCGGAATGCCGGTTTGAGGCCGGCCAGCGAGTCGGCGGTGGTGTTGGCGCGGATGCCCTCGTCCTCGCTGAACTGCAGCGGATCACCTTTGCGCTGCGGGATGCTCACCGGAACGACCTCGTCGGCAAAGACACCGTCCTTCCAGGCCGCGGCCGCCTTCTGGTGCGACTGGGCAGCGTATTCGTCCTGCTGCTGGCGGGTGAACTTGTCGACGTCGTTGCGCTGCTCGGTAAGCGCGCCCATCGGCTGATCGGTGAAAACGTCGTGCAACCCGTCGTAGGCCATGTGGTCACGCACCGTGACATCGCCGTACTTGTAGCCGGCTCGGCTATCCATCAGCAGGTGGGGCGCCTTGGTCATCGATTCCTGCCCGCCTGCGACCACCACGTCGAACTCGCCGGCGCGAATGAGCTGGTCAGCAAGGGCGATGGCGTCGATCCCGGACAGGCACATCTTGTTGATGGTCAGTGCGGGGACATCCCAGCCGATGCCGGCCGCGACCGCGGACTGCCGCGCGGGCATCTGGCCGGCACCCGCCGTGAGCACCTGGCCCATGATCACGTACTCGACCGCCGAGGCCGGCAGATTGGCCTTTTCCAGCGCGGCTTCGATCGCGATGGCGCCCAGATCACTGGCGCTGAAATCCTTCAGCGAACCCATCAATTTGCCAATGGGTGTCCGTGCTCCAGCAACGATCACCGACGTCGTCATCAAACCTCCTAGAACGCTCGGGAACGGTCGATCGGACCAACCCGGAGAAGCGAATTCTTTCTTATGAGGTTACCGTTATGTAATGACGACTGATCAAGTTGACGCCCGTCAGGTTCTCGCCACATCGCTAGTTACCGGGCTCGATCATGTCGGCATTGCGGTCGCCGACTTGGACGCCGCGATCGAGTGGTACAACGACCACCTGGGCATGATCCTGGTGCACGAAGAAATCAACGACGACCAGGGCATCCGCGAGGCGATGCTGGCGGTGCCAGGCACCAGCGCCCAGATTCAGCTGATGGCCGCCCTGGACGAAACGTCGGTGATCGCCAAGTTCATCGACAAGCGCGGGCCGGGTATCCAGCAGCTGGCGTGCCGGATCAGCGACCTGGACGCCATGTGCGAGAAGTTGCGGGCACAGGGTGTGCGCTTGGTCTATGACTCTCCTCGGCGCGGCACCGCGAACTCGCGGATCAACTTCATTCACCCCAAGGACGCCGGCGGTGTCCTGATCGAATTGGTCCAACCCGCCAGCTAAGACCACTTTCGGGTGGGACCGCGGTTGCCGCGGTTGGCCCAGCACGGCGTGTGCCAGTGCCGCCGATCGGCCACGGCATCCGCTGTTCCGATCGGTAAGACCACCACATGCGCGGTGCCCGAACGGATTTCGTGATCACACCCAGGACAGCGGTAGGTCTTGACGGCGCGCGCCGCGGCCACCGGGCGCACTTCGTACTCGTAGCCGTCGGGCCCGGTTTCCACGCGCTGCGGCAACGGGAGCCGGGGTGCTGGTCTGCGCCGCCGGGTCATCTCAAAACAGCCGGTACTCGTCGCTGTCCATGCCACGCATCTTGTCGTAATCCAGTGTCAGACAACGGATGCCACGATCAACCGCCAACGTTCGGGCTTGCGGTTTGATCTGCTGGGCGGCGAACACTCCCTTTACGGGCGCGAGAAGGGTGTCGCGGTTGAGCAATTCGAGGTAGCGAGTGAGTTGCTCCACGCCGTCGATCTCGCCGCGCCGCTTGATTTCCACCGCGACCGAACCACCCCGTTCATCCCGGCACAGCAGATCGACGGGTCCGATCGCGGTCATGTACTCGCGACGCACCAACGTATATCCCTCGCCCAGCAGCTGAACGTGCTCGGCAAGCAACGCCTGCAGATGCGCCTCCACGCCATCCTTGACCAGCCCCGGGTCGATGCCGAGATCGTGGGTGGAGTCGTGCTCGATGGCCTCGACCGTGATCCGCAGTTGTTCACCGGCCTTGTTCTCCACCACCCAGACCGCACCCGGTTCTTCGGTCAGCCGGCACGGCGGGCTCATCCAATTGAGCGGCTTGTAGGCGCGGTCGTCGGCGTGCACGCTGACCGAACCGTCTGCCTTGAACAACAGCAGCCGGCGCGCGGAGGGTAGATGTGCGGTCAGCCGACCCACGTAATCGACGGTGCATTGGGCAATGACGAGACGCACCCGCACTACCTTAGAGCCTGCAAGAAGGCCGTGCCCCGCCGCCATGTCGGCGAGAAGACGACGGTCCAGCAGTCGGGCAACGCGGCTGGTTTCGCCTCGCGAGTCCGCCGGAGTTGGTTGACCGGCGCACCTTCAGGCGTCGAAAAATTCAGCCCCGGGGCAGGCAGGACGAATTAGGCTTGCGCCACCATGTCGTCGAACAACACGATGGCGCACCGAATGGGCCGGGTGCTCGAGACGTTGACCCGTCAGAGCGGCCGGCTGTCCGGGACTCCGGAGTACGGCTCCTGGCTGCTCGGTCGGGACTCGGAAAGTCCGCAGCGGCGGCTGCGGCGCGTCAAGCTCATCGCCAGCCTCTACATCGTGCTGGCGAATCTAACCAGCATCGGTGTCGTGCTGGTGCTGCTGAGCTTTGCTTTCCCAGAGCCCAACATCTACCGGGAAGCGCCGCGCTGGGTAACCTACGGCGTCGCCCCGGCCTACGCGATCGTCGCACTGGCAGTGGGTACCTTCTGGATCACCACGCGAATCGTCACGGTGGCGACCCGCTGGATGATCGAAGGCCGCGCTCCCAACCGAATTGACGGACGCAACACCGTGCTGGCCCCGTTCCGGGTGGCCCTCGTCCACGTCGCGCTTTGGGACGTCGGGGCGATATTGCTCGCGGTGCTCTACGGCATCTCCAATGACCTGTTCATCCCGATCGTCTTGTTCACCATCTTGATCTGCGGCCTCACCGTGGCCACCAACAGCTATCTGTTCACCGAGTTCGCGCTGCGACCGGCAGCCGCCCAGGTGCTGGAGGCTGGTTTGACGACCCGACGGTTCGCTCCGGGCGTGATGGGCCGAACGATGACGGTGTGGACGATGGGTTCGGGCGCGCCGCTCGCCGGGCTTGCCCTGACGGCGCTGTTCGCGCTGCTGGTAAAGGATCTGACCGAAACCCAGCTCGGCGTCGCGGTGCTGATCATCTCCGTGACGGCAATCATCTTCGGGTCCCTGGTGATGTGGATCATGTCGTGGCTGACTGCCACGCCGGTTCGGGTGGTGCGCGCGGCGCTCGAGCGGGTGGAGCAGGGAGATTTGCGTGGCGACTTGGTGGTGTTCGACGGCACCGAACTCGGCGAACTGCAACGCGGATTCAACAGAATGGTGAAAGGGCTGCGCGAGCGTGAGCGGATTCGTGACCTATTCGGCCGGCACGTCGGCCGGGAGGTCGCCGCGGCCGCCGAACGCGAGCGACCCAAGCTGGGCGGTGAGGAACGCTACGTCGGCGTCGTCTTCGTCGACATCATCGGCTCCACCACGCTGGTCCGCAGCCGCCCCCCGGTCGAGGTCGTTGACCTGCTTAACCGGTTCTTCACCATCGTCGTCGAGGAGGTGGACCGGTATCACGGGCTGGTCAACAAATTCGAAGGGGACGCGTCGCTGGCCATCTTCGGCGCCCCGATTCGCCTCGACTGCCCCGAGGACGCGGCGCTGGCCGCCGCGCGCGCCATGGCCGAACGCCTGGACAACGAAATGCCCGAGTGCAGGGCCGGAATTGGAGTGGCAGCAGGGCAGGTGGTGGCCGGCAACGTTGGCGCCAAACAGCGGTTCGAGTACACCGTGATCGGCGAGCCCGTCAACGAAGCAGCACGGCTGTGCGAACTCGCGAAGTCGCATCCCGGCAACTTGTTGGCGAACGCGATTACCGTCCGGCACGCCAGCGAAAGCGAAAGCGCCCGTTGGTGTTTGGGTGATTTTGTGACACTGCGCGGACACGAGGAACCCTCCCAGCTCGCGCATCCGTGCTGAACGGACTGGCGGCCAATGATGCACCCGACTAAGTCCGGACCGGCTACGACGAATTAGGCTGACGCCACCATGTCGCCCAATACGGCCGCCAAGCCAAGCATCGCGCAGCGCCTGGGCCGGGTCCTAGAAAGGGTCACCCGTCAAAGCGGGCGACCCGATACTCCCGCGTACGGATCCTGGCTCCTCGGCCGGGTGGCCGAAGATCAACACCGCCGCCGGGTCCGCATCCAGGTCATCATGACCGTCTTTATCGTGGGGGCGAATCTGATCGGCATCGCCGTAGCCGTGTTGTTGGTGACGGTCGCCGTTCCGGTGCCCAGCGTGTTCAGCGACGCCCCGCTGTGGGTGTCGTTCATCGCGGGACCGGCCTACATCGTCCTGGCGCTGATTGTCGGGGCCTACACGATCACCCGCGGCACTGTCGAGGCGCTGCGCTGGGCGATCGAGGAGCGTGCACCTACCCCCAGAGACGCGCGCAACACCTTCATGGCGCCCTGGCGGGTGGCCATCGGTCATCTCATTTTGTGGGGCATCGGTGCGGTGCTGCTGACCGTCCTCTACGGCATGGCCAACATCATGTTCGTCCCCCGGTTTGCGGTGGCGGTGAGCTTCTGCGGCCTGCTGGTTTCCACCGGCAGCTATCTGCTCACCGAGTTCGCCCTGCGTCCGGTGGCTGCTCAGGCGCTCGAAGCCGGACCGCCGCCACGGCGGATGGCACCGGGGATCATGGGCCGAACCATGATGGTGTGGCTGCTCGGCTCAGGCGTTCCGGTCGTGGGCATCGGTCTGCTGGCGATTTTCGAGATGGCCTTGCAGAACCTGACCATGACCCAATTTGCGGTCGGGGTGCTGATCATCTCGATTGCCACGCTGATCTTCGGCTTCATGCTGATGTGGATCCTGGCCTGGCTGACGGCCACACCGGTGCGGGTGGTGCGCGCGGCGCTCAAGCGCGTCGAGAAAGGTGATCTGCGCGGCGACCTCGTCGTGTTCGACGGCACCGAACTCGGTGAACTGCAGCGGGGTTTCAACAAGATGGTCGACGGGCTGCGCGAGCGCGAACGCGTCCGCGATCTGTTCGGGCGTCATGTCGGGCGCGAGGTCGCATTGGCCGCCGAACGCGAACGCCCCAAACTCGGGGGCGAGGAACGCCACGTCGCCGTCGTGTTCCTCGACATCGTGGGATCCACGAAGTTGGTGACCAGCTGCCCCCCTTCGGAAGTCGTTCACCTGCTCAACCAGTTCTTCACGATCGTCGTCGAGGAAGTCGACAACCACTGCGGACTGGTGAACAAATTCGAAGGCGACGCCTCGCTGGCGATTTTCGGAGCACCCAACCATCTGGAGAGCCCGGAAGACCAGGCGCTGGGCGCGGCCCGCGCGATCGCCGACCGACTTGCCAGTGAAATGCCTGAGCTGCAGGCCGGTATCGGCGTGGCTGCGGGAACCGTTGTCGCCGGAAACGTGGGTGCCAAAGAACGGTTCGAATACACCGTCATCGGCGAGCCGGTGAACGAGGCGGCGCGGCTGTGCGAGCTGGCGAAATCCCGGCCCGGCAGATTGGTGACGTCGGCGGAGACCCTAGAGGGCGCCAGCGAGGACGAACGCGACCGATGGACCCTGGGTCGACACGTGAAACTCCGCGGGCATGACCAGCGCACCCGGCTTGCCTCGCCGGCCGAACCGGCCGAACCCGCAAAGTCCGGCAAGTAACTCCGTGCGCCGGCGCGCGTACCCTTAGCCCATGGGTTCCGGCGGGTGGGCTTTCATCGTCTACGGCGCCGTCATCGTCGTCTTTTTCGGGATCATCGCCTACAGCGTGAAGGCGACTCGGGCCGATCGATCCCGGTTGGACGACAGCGATCCGGACGGACGCGATTAGTCGGCCGTCCCAACATTGATGTCGCTTTTCCGCCAGTCATGTCGGCCCCCAGGTGTAACTGTTGAAACGTGCATGAAGATTTCGAACGCTGCTACCGGGCGGTGCAAGCCAAGGACGCCCGGTTCGACGGCTGGTTCGTGATCGCGGTGAAAACCACGCGGATCTACTGTCGGCCCAGTTGTCCCGTCCGGCCACCGCTCGCGCGCAACGTGCGATTTCTGCCAACGGCCGCGGCCGCGCAGCGTGAGGGCTTTCGGGCGTGCAAGCGGTGCCGGCCGGATGCATCTCCGGGATCGCCCGAATGGAATGTGCGTGGCGATGCCGTCGCGCGGGCGATGCGACTGATCGCCGACGGCACCGTGGACCGTGAAGGGGTTACCGGTCTGGCCGGCCACCTCGGCTACACAACCCGGCAGGTCGAGCGCCTGCTGCAGGCCGAGGTCGGCGCCGGGCCGCTGGCGCTGGCCCGCGCTCAGCGGATGCAGACCGCGCGCATCCTGATCGAGACCACCGACTTGCCGTTCGGGGACGTCGCCTTCGCTGCCGGTTTTTCCAGCATCCGGCAGTTCAACGACACGGTCCGGGTGGTGTGTGACAGCACGCCGACGGCATTGCGCGCTCGAGCGATGACACGATTCGGATCCAGCACTGCATCCCCGGGAACGCTCACCTTGCGATTGCCGGTGCGGACGCCGTTCGCATACGAGGGTGTGTTCGGTCATCTGGCTGCCAGTGCGGTGCCGGGCTGTGAGGAAATCCGTGACGGGGCTTTTCGGCGCACGCTGCGGCTCGCATCGGGCAACGGTCTAGTCAGCCTGACGCCGGCTCCCGATCACGTGCGTTGTGTGCTGGTGCTCGACGACCTTCGCGACCTTGCGGCCGCGACGGCTCGCTGCCGCCGTCTGCTGGATCTCGATGCCGACCCCGAAGCGGTGGTCGAGGCGTTGGGCGCCGACCCGGACCTAGGGCCGGTGGTCGCCAAAGCCCCCGGGCAGCGGATCCCCCGCACCGTCGATGAAGCGGAGCTGGCCGTGCGAGCGGTACTGGGGCAACAGGTTTCGACCAAGGCCGCACGTACCCATGCTGGTCGGCTGGTCGCCGCCTACGGCGAACCGGTGTCCGACACCGCGGGGGCATTGACGCATGCGTTCCCCTCGGTGGCGCAACTGGCCGAGATCGATCCGGTTCATCTGGCCGTCCCCAAGGCGCGCCAGCGGACTTTGAGCGTGTTGATCGGTGGGCTCGCCGACGGCAGCGTGTCTCTCGACGCGGGATGTGACTGGGCCCAGGCTCGACGGCAATTGCTGGAATTGCCCGGCATCGGCCCGTGGACCGCCGAGGTAATCGCCATGCGCGCTCTGGGCGACCCCGACGCGTTTCCGGCCAGCGACCTCGGCCTTAAGCTGGCCGCCAAGCAGCTGGGCCTGCCGGCGCAGGAACGCCTGCTGGCCGGGCACAGCACCCGGTGGCGGCCGTGGCGCTCCTACGCCACCCAGCATCTGTGGACCACGCTCAAACATCCAGTCAATCAATGGCCGCCCCAGGAGGATGTCGCATGATTTGTTACCGCACGATCGACAGCCCAATCGGTCCGTTGACCCTGGCCGGACAGGACGGGGTCCTGACAAATCTCCGGATGGTCGATCAGACCTATGAGCCGAGTCGCGCCGACTGGACACTGGATACCAGCGCGTTCGACGATGCCGCCAAACAACTCGACGCCTATTTCGCCGGCGATCTGGCCGACTTCGACATCGATATGGACATGCGCGGCACCGCATTTCAACGCCGCGTCTGGTCAGCACTGCTCACCATTCCTTACGGCGAAACGCGGTCATACGGAGAAATTGCACTTCAGATCGGCGCTCCCGGCGCGGCACGCGCGGTGGGATTGGCTAACGGGCACAATCCCATCGCCATTGTCGTACCGTGCCATCGGGTTATCGGAGCGAGCGGAAAATTGACCGGTTATGGCGGCGGACTTGACCGCAAACAAACGCTATTGGCGTTGGAGAAGCGCCGCGTGGCTTTGACGCTGTTCGACTAGGTTGCGCGAGCAATAGCTCCTATGTCAAGCCGCGGCGGTTTGGGGTGGTGATTGGCGGGCCTTTTCGTCGGCGATGAGGTGGCGG
>NZ_LZLS01000103.1 GCF_001673365.1 Mycobacterium asiaticum | reverse complement strand
CGGGTCCTGAAGTTGCCTCCCGGCGCGACGACCCCCATCGAGCTCCCGTTCGGTGAATTGGGGGCCGAGGGGGTGGCGGTGGATGCGGCGGGCAATGTGTATGTGGCCGATGCTCATGCACCCGCGCTGTGGAAGTGGACGCCGGGGGCGCGCGGCCCGGCGCTGATGCCGTTCGGGCACCTGAGCCGGCCCATTGCCGTGGCGCTGGGCAAAGACGGCAGCATCTACGTAGTGGACGAATTCCTGAATCAGGTGCTCAAGCTGCCGCCCAATTCGTCCAGCACCACTCAGCTGATGCCCACCACCGCGCTCAACGCGCCGGCGGGTGTGGCCGTGGACAAGGACGGCAATGTCTACGTCGCCGACCGTGGCGACCGCCATGTGCTCAAGCTGGCACCGGGCGCGACGACCGCGACCGAACTGCCGTTCGCCGGACTCGAGCAGCCCTACGGTGTGGCGGTGGACGACAACGGCACTCTCTACGTGTCTGACATCGACAAGCGACGGGTGTTCAGGTTGACCGCCGGGGCAACCAGCGCCACCGAAGTGGCGTTCCCCGGACTGAACTATCCACTCGGCGTGGCGCTCAACAAGGACGGGGACATCTTCGTCGTCGACTGCCACCGCAGTGACAACTGCGCGACCGGCAAGGTCCTGGAACTCGGTGTCGCACAGTGATACCCAGCGATACGACCAGACGGGCAGGGGGTGGTTATGACCGGTGATCCGACGGTCAGTCATTCCTCGAACTCGCGGGTGGGATCCCGGTTCGGTCCGTATCTGCTCCGAAAGTTGTTGGGCAGCGGTGGTTTCGGTGAGGTTTACGAGGCCGAAGACACCGTCATGCATCGCGTCGTGGCGCTGAAATTGTTGTCCAGCAGCTACTCTCACAACCCGGCGTTTCGGGAACGGTTGTTCCGCGAGGCGCGGACCGCCGGCCGGTTGCACGACCCCCATGTGGTGCCCATTCACGGCTGCGGCGAGATCGATGGTCAGCTCTACATCGACATGCGGCTCATCGACGGCACCGACCTGCAGAGCGTCCTCGACCGCAATGGCGCGATGCCGGCCGCGCGCGCGGTAGCGATCGTTCGCCAGATTGCCGCCGCGCTGGATGCCGCCCACGCGGAAACGGTGATCCACCGCGACGTCAAGCCGGCCAATATCCTGCTCGGCAGGGACGACTTCGCCTGCCTGGTCGACTTCGGGCTGGCCAATGCCGCCACGGACACCAAGCTGACCAGCGAAGGCACCACCGTCGGTTCGTTCGCTTACCTGGCTCCCGAACGACTGGCCTCCGGCCAGATCACGGTCGGCGCCGACATCTATGCGCTGGCTTGTGTGCTGCACGAATGTCTCACCGGGGAATCGCCGTACGGCAACCGAGGCGAGATACCGGCCCTTGTCGCCGCCCACCTAGCCGCCCCGCCGCCGCGCCCCAGCCAGCAGCGGCCGGGGATTCCGGTCGGCTTCGACGAGGTCATCGCGCTGGGCATGGCCAAGGACCCCGAACAGCGGTACCGCACCGCCGGCGAGCTGGGTGCGGCCGCCCAGCGTGCGCTGGAAACGCCGGTGCCAGAACGTGTCTGGGCACCGCCTGCGCCCGTCACACAGCCCTGGAAACACCCGCAGCCGGCGCCGATCCGCCATCCGGTTCCGCCGGTGCGGCGCAGGTCCCGACGCCGCGCGGCGCTCACCGTCGCGGGCATCTCGCTTCTCGCCGTGCTCGCCGTGGTCCTCGCGTTCGTCGTCACGCCGAAATCAACCCGCCACCCCGGCGCCACTAGCAGCGCGCAATCGACCCCCACGGCCCCGTCGTCCGCAAGCGTCCCGCCGCTGAACGCCGACCGACTGCCGGTCATCGGGCGCAGCGAACTCGGCGGCGTGGCGGTCGGCGCGAACGGTGACGTCTATGTCGTCGATACCGCCACCGCGGTGATCTACAAGCTCCCCCTGAATTCCGCCGCGCCAGTCGAGGTGCCGTTCCCCGGCCTCACCGCGCCCAAGCGCCTCGCTGTGGATGCGGCCGGCGCCGTGTACATCGCCGACTGGCCGCAGGGCGGTCCGAGTCGTATCTGGAAACTCCCCCCGGGCGCCGCCGCCCCGGCGGAGTTGCCGTTCGGGCGCGTCAACGCCCGGGGCATTGCGGTCGACGCCGACGGCAATGTGTATGTCGCCGACCGCGAGGAGGTACTTCAGCTCGCGCCGAATGCCGCCACACCAACCGTACTTCCGTTCGGGGGCGGCAGTTTTGAAGACGTCGCCGTCGACAGCGCGGGTGCCGTCTACGGCCTGCAGCGGGGCCGGCTGCTGAAGTTGGCTCGCGGCTCGGCAAGCCCCGCCCAGTTGCCGTTCGGCCCGCTCGGCACCGCCGAGGCAGCGGCAGTGGACGGCAAGGGCAACATCTACGTCGTCGACAACGCCGAAGGCATGGGCCGATTGCTCAAACTCGCCGTCGGCGCCGACGCGGCGACCTTGCTGGCCGCACCGGAGAACAAGCCGTTCGGTGACGTCGCCGTCGACGCCGCGGGCAACATTTATTTGACCCAGAGCACCCGACTGCTCAAGGTCACGGCCGGCTGACGCGATGAACCCCGGACAACACAGCGACCTCAAAACCGTTCTGGTGCAGCACGGTCCGCTCGACCCGGCTCGTGCGGTCGACGTGGTTCGCCAGATCGCCGCGGCCATTGACGGTTCGCCGGGCACCAGTGCGCGTGAGGTCACGACGAGCACCATTGCGCTGGCCCACGACGGCACCGCGTTTCTGACGGCGGGCACCGCCAGTGGGGCAACACCGTCGCAGGACCGCACCCGCATCCTGGTCACCGACAGCGAGGCGACGCATCGAGCGGCCATTGCGGCGCTGGCGGCGGTGCTGAACGAGTGCCTGACCGGTCATCCGCCCGACCCGGCAGCACGCCCGAGCCAACAGCGTCCCGGTCTGCCGAGCGCTTTTGACGACGTCATCATCCGCGGCCTGGCCACTCATCCAGACGTGCGCTTCGGCAGTGCGGCCGAGTTGGCAGCAGCCGCCCAACATGCCCTACCGATGGCCCCGCGCACCACCCCCAGCAGCCAGCCCACGGTCGTCGGCGCCCCGCTGCCCACCCGCGCTGAAGCGCCCAACGAAGTCACTCAGACGATCCAAATCCCTTCGGCCCCAACCACGCCCGACCAACCGGCCGTCCAGCACCGCAGCCCAACGGTGTCGTATCCGCACTCACATCCGAGGCAACTGCCGGCCCCGCCACTCCGCCCGCGACGGGGCCGAAAGGGCGGCCTGCTCGGCCCGATTATCGCGGCGATCGTGGTCGTCGCAGCGGTGGTGGCCGGCGCTATCACGATCCCGCGACTGGTCCATCACTCGGCGCCCAGCGCCGCGACGGGGCCGTCTTCGCCGCCGCGCACCTACACCTCGGCGCCGGTCGAGCTGCCGTTTCCCGGCTTGGATCGTCCCCGCAATGTGGCCGTCGACGGCAGCGGCAACATCTACGTGCTGTCCAGCGTGCTGGAGACGCCCGATCCGGACCCATTCGAATCCGGACGGCCCAAGCTGTTCAAGCTGGCGCCGGGAACAAACAGCGTGACCACGGTCGACTTTCGGGGCGTCGATTTCCGCATGGCCAACGACGTGACGGTCGACGCCGCCGGCAACGTCTATCTCTGCGACGGCAAACAAGTGTGGGAACTATCGCCCGGCGCCCCCGATCCGATCCGGCTGCCGTTCCAAGGATTCGTGTCGATCGCCGCGATTGCCATTGACGCCGCCGGCAACGCTTACGCCGTCGGAAATGTCGCAACCGGAAATATCCACGAGGTGCGGTACGGGGCGAAGAAGCTGATCCCAGGCGACAACCGACCGACCGACCTGTCCTTCACCGATCTGTATCTGCCGCATGGTATTACGGTGGACAAAGACGGCAACGTCTATGTGAGTGCCGGCGTCAAGGGGCGGGGCAAAGGGCACGTCCTCAAACTCGCCGCCGGCGCCACCACGACCACCGAACTGCCGCTGCCCGACGTGATCGAGCCGCAACACATGGCGGTCGACGCGCTCGGGAACGTCTTCGTCGCCGACGGGTTCGGTAAGGGCCTGTTCGAGCTGCGCGCCGGGGCCAGCACCGCCACGCTGATCCCGCTTGGCAGGCGAACGTCCGGCGTGGCCGTCGACTCCACCGGCACCCTCTTCATCACCGTGCCGGTCAGCCGCGATCAGTCCGATCATGTCATCAAGAACGCCCAGGTGCTGAAACTCGCACCCGACAAATAGCCTGCGTCAGCGACTGGGTCCCCCGCGCAGCTTGTTGCCGATGCGGATGGCCGGCAACAGCACGCTGCGCGGGAGCAGCCGACCGCCGGTGCTGGCGACTTTGGGCACTAATCCAGGCACCACGCCACGCTTGCCGGCCAGCATCCCGGCAATGGCCTGCTCGGCGACCTCCTGCGGCGACACCTGCGCCAGCGGGATGCTGAACCGCTCAGCGCTGGCGATCTCGGCCCACTCAGTGGGCACCGGTCCGGGGCACAGCGCCGTGACCGATACGCCGGTCCCGTGCAGTTCTTCCTGGACGGCCTCGGAGAAGGTCACCACGAACGCCTTGGTCGCCGAATACACCGCCATAAACGGAAGCGGCTGGAAACCCGCGATCGAGGCGATGTTGAGCACGGCGCCGGCGCCGCGCTCGACCATGCCGGGCAACACCGCCCGGGTGAGTTCCATCAGCGCAAGTGCATTGAGGGTGACTTGCTCACTTTCCCGCTCGGGCGCCAGCTCGTAGAAGCGCCCGCTGGTTCCGAACCCGGCGCTGTTGCACAGGCCGGCGATCGGGTCGGTGCTCAGCCGCTCGGCCAGCTGCGCGCGCGCTTCGGCGTCCGACAGGTCCAGCGGCAGAACCTCGACATCGACGTTGTGCGACTCACGCAACTTGGCGGCCAGCTCGTCGAGACGTTCGCGGCGCCGCGCCACCAGCATCAGCGGGAAGCCGCGGCGGGCCAGGCCCTTGGCCAGTTCGGTACCGATGCCCGAAGAGGCGCCGGTGATGACGACGGTGGCGTTCTTGTTCGGTTTGGGAAGACTCATGGTGTCACCAATGTATCCCTCGGGTCGCCTGCAGGAACGTCTCGCTTCGCTTGTCGATTGATGTTGCCTCCGTTGTGTTTTCGGCTCCCTTGGCGGCTGAGGAGTCCTCGAACATGCCGAACGCGCGGTTGCGCACCCGGTCCATCACCGCCGGATTGACGGCGTCGGCGACGGCGGCGAACTGTCCGAATGGCGAGCTGGCCCGACGCGGTTGGTGGATCAGCGCATCGGTGATCACCCCGGCGGCTTGGTCGGGGGTCAGCGTCGGGAATTTGTCGTACATGGTGGTGGGGCTGATCATCGGCGTCCGCACCAATGCCATGTGCACGGTGGTGAACCGAACGTTGTCGCTGACGGTCTCGGCCTGTAGCGCGTCGCAAAGACTGTCCAGTGCGGCTTTGCTGGCGATGTAGGCACCGAACCGCGGCGCCCGGGTCTGGACCCCGACCGAGGAGACGTTGATGATGTGGCCGAAGCCGCGTTCCCGCATGCCGGGGATGAATTTGAGGATCAGCTGTACCGCGCCCAGGTAGTTCAGCTGGATGGTCCGCTGGTAATCGTGGATTCGGTCGTAGGAAAGCGCCAGCGAGCGCCGAATGGAACGCCCGGCGTTGTTGATCAGGATGTCGACGCCGCCGAGATCTTCGAGCACTTTGTCTGCCATGGTGGCGATGGCATCCATGTCAGACAGATCGCACGGGTACACGTGGGCGGTGCCGCCGTTGGCGCGTATGTCGTCGGCCACCTTCTCCAGGTTCTCTAGCGTCCGCGCGACCAGCACCACCGTGCCGCCGGCCTCGGCGATCTTGTGCGCGGCGGCTTCACCGATGCCAGACGACCCACCGGTGATAAGGGCGATCTTGCCGTCGACGGCGTCGCTGAGCTTGCGACCCTGCACCGCATCGCGCAAGTTGCGCCAGTAGAACGGCCGGTACCGGCCCGCGGAGTTCGGCGTGTTGATGAGGTTCGACACTGCCGCAAACGGTTTCTCGACCAGGTTCGTGAGGTCGCCGAGGTTCATTGGCAGTTGCTCCTGATAGCCGTGTGGATGGTGTGACAGGGGGTCATAGAGCCAACCTAGGACATCGACCGGCGAATCGGTACCGGTTCCGCTGCCCCGCAAGACGGTGGATGTCGGAGCCTTTCGACGGCGTGTCCTACTGGCCCGCGGCCTACCCAACCGGTAGTCAGCAGGTATGAGACCGACCGCCGCCATCGTGGCCGTCCTGATCGTCAGTTTCGTCAGTGCCTGCGGCACCGGGGAATCCAGAACCGCCGGGACCACGGGGGCCTCGGGAACCTCCGGCGGTAGCGGCGCGCAGTCCTCGTCTACGCAGCCACCGCCGCCCGCGCCGATGACGTTCGACTGCGCCAAGCCGGCCAACAAAGCGCAGCAACTGGTGTGCGACGACCCACAATTGAGCGCGCTGGACCGCCGCGTTCAAGCCGCTTACCAGCAGGCGTTGGCGCGACCGGGCGCCGATGCGGCCACACTGACCACCGCGCAAGGCGCGTTTGCGACGGTAAGGGACGGTTGCGCGGGTTTCTCGGACCTGCGGACCTGCGTCCTGGAGGCCTACCAGACGCGTCAGGTCGAGCTGGCCCTCGAAGTTCCCAACAACGCTGCCCCGCCGGTGGTCACCTACAACTGCCCGGCCGACGCCGGAACCCTGACCGCGCAGTTCTACAACGACTTCGACCCGAAGACCGCGGTATTGGACTGGAAGGGCGTGCGGGTGATTCTGTTCCTGCAGCCGTCCGGCAGCGGCGCCCGGTACGGCCGCCAGGGCTCGGAATACTGGGAACACCAGGGCGAGGTGAGCCTGGATATGAGCGGCACCAAGTTCGTCTGCCACACCCAGCCATGACCGCGACATTCGAAGAGCTGGTGGCACAAGCCGATTCGGCATCGGTGGATGGTTGGGACTTCTCCTGGCTCGACGGTCGCGCGACCGAACAGCGCCCATCCTGGGGCTACCAGCAACTGATGAGCAACCGGTTGGCGAGCGTCGCGGCGGCGGTGGATCTGCAGACCGGCGGTGGTGAGGTCCTGGCCGGAGCGCCGAAGTTTCCGCCGACCATGGCCGCCGTGGAGTCGTGGCCGCCGAATGCGGCCTTGGCAACTCACCGGCTGCATCCTCGCGGCGTTGTGGTGGTGGCAACTCCGACCGAGTCCGAGCTGCCATTCTCAAACGAAGCATTCGACCTGGTGACCAGTCGGCACCCAAACACCGTGTGGTGGAACGAGATTGCGCGGGTACTGCGGCCCGGTGGCACTTACCTCGCCCAGCACATCGGCCCGGCCACCGCGTCCGAGCTCGTCGAATTCTTCGTCGGTCCGGCTACCGACTCGCAGCGGCAAGCGTGGGCGCGACGTCACCCCGATCACGAGCGGGCCCAGGCCGAAGCCGCGGGATTGCATATTGTGGATATGCGCCACGAGCGGTTGCGCCAGGAGTTCTTCGACATCGGTGCTGTCGTCTACTTTTTGCGCAAAGTGATCTGGACCGTGCCCGATTTCACCGTCGAACGTTACCGGGACCGGCTGCGCGAATTGCACGAGCGCATCCAAGCCGAGGGGCGGTTCGTCGCGCATGCCGCGCGGGTGCTCGTCGATGCACGCAAGCTTGGATGAGTCGTATGACCCCTAAGCGCTCGTTTGAAGATCTGGTTGCCGAAGCCATGGCGGCACCGGTCGAAGGCTGGGATTTTTCCTGGCTGGACGGCCGTGCCACCGAGGAGCGGCCGTCGTGGGGTTATCAGCGGCTGATGAGTCGGCGGTTGGCGAATGTCTCTGCAGCGCTGGACATTCATACCGGTGGCGGCGAGGTGCTGGCCGGTGTCGAGAAGTTCCCGCCCACGATGGCCGCCACCGAATCGTGGCCACCCAACGCGGCGCTGGCCAGCCGACGGTTGCATCCGCGCGGCGTGGTGGTGATCGAGACCCGCGACGAGCCTCCGCTGCCATTCGCTGACGAGGCTTTCGACCTGGTGATCAGCCGCCACCCAATTGCCGTGTGGTGGACCGAGATCGCCCGGTTGCTGCGCTCGGGCGGCACCTATTTCGCGCAGCATCCGGGACCCGCGACGGTGTCCGAGTTGATCACCCAAATCGTCGGCCCGCAGCCGCAGCTGTGGGCGCTGTATGAACCGGCCGCGCAGCGCGCTCAAGCTGAGTCCGCCGGAATGCAGATCGTGGATATGCGCATGGAACGGTTGCGAGCCGAGTTCTATGACATCGGCGCGGTGATCTACTTCCTGCGCAAGCTGATTTGGACCGTTCCGGACTTCACCGCGAAGCCCTACTACGTGCGGTTGCGTGAACTGCACGAACAGATCGAGGCCAACGGAAGCTTCGTGACCCATCCCACGAGGGTCCTTGTCGAGGCTCGCAAGCCCTAACCTTCGGCGCGTAACACCTCTAGCGCGTGCCGCAGGTCGTCAGGATAGGGGCTGACGATCTCGATCCGCCGGCCGTCGGCCGGGTGAGCGAATGCCAGCGAGCGCGCGTGTAGCCATTGACGTTCCAGGCCAAGCCTTTTCGCAAGTTTTGGGTCGGCGCCGTAGACGAGGTCGCCGCAGCACGGGTGGTGCAGCGCGGAGAAATGCACCCGGATCTGGTGCGTGCGACCGGTTTCCAGGTGCACGTCGAGCAGGCTGGCGGCGACGAACGCTTCGACGGTGTCGTAGTGGGTGATGCTGTGCCTGCCGTCCCGTTTGACCGCAAACTTCCACTCCGGGCCGGGGTGGCGGCCGATCGGCGCGTCGATCGTTCCGCTGGACGGATCCGGATGTCCTTGCACCAGTGCGTGATAACGCTTTTCGACGGTGCGTTGCTTGAAGGCGCGCTTGAGCACGGTATAGGCGCGTTCGGAGATCGCCACGACCATCACGCCGGACGTGCCGACATCCAGCCGATGCACGATGCCCTGGCGTTCGTGCACGCCCGAGGTCGTGATCCGGTAACCGGCGGCGGCCAGTCCGCCGAGCACGGTGGGTCCGGTCCAGCCGACCGACGCGTGCGCGGCAACCGCGGCCGGCTTGTCGACGGCGACGATGTCGTCGTCGGAGTACAGGATCGTCATGCCCTCGATTTCGACGGGCGTGTTCTCCGGCGGCTTTGCCGGCTCCGGCAACCGCACTTGTAGCCAGGCACCGGCGTTGAGCCGGTCGGACTTACCCGCCTTGGCCCCGTCGAGTTCGACACCGCCGTCCTCGGCGATGGCGGCCGCGGCGCTGCGGGACAAACCGAGCATCCGCGCCAGTCCGGCGTCGACGCGCATCCCCGCCAGTCCCTCGGGGACCGGCATGGAGCGGTCGGTCACTCGCTGTGGTCGGCTTGATTCCGACCGTCGTTGTCGCCGTCGGGGTTTCGCCGACCCACCGTGTCGAAGTCGAAGCCGAAGATGGACAGCACGACCAGCAGAATCGCCCCGCCCACCACGGACGGATCGGCGACGTTGAATACCGGCCACCAACCGACGGACAGGAAGTCCACGACGTGCCCGCGCAGCGGTCCCGGTGCCCGGAAGAACCGGTCGACGAGGTTGCCCATGGCGCCGCCCAGGATCATCCCCAGGCCGAGCGCCCACCACGGTGAGACCAGCCGCCGGCCCATCCAGAAGATGCCGACCACCACGCCGGTGGCGATCAGCGTCAGCACCCAGGTGTATCCGGTCGCCATCGAGAACGCGGCGCCGGAGTTGCGCACCAGTGTCCATGTCACGGTGTCCCCGATGATCGACACCGGTTGGCCAGGGGGTAGCAGCTTGACCGCCAAGATCTTGGATATGACGTCGAGCGCCAGCACAACCGCCGCGACCGAAAGCAGCAAGCGCAGCCGCCGCTTGGGCGGCTGCTTCGTCTCGGCAGCCTCGTCCGCGCAGGCGGGTGCGGCGTCACCGGTTGAGGTCAGCGGTTCAGCCGATCCTGTTGGTTCGTCGGACACCCCACCATCATCCACTAGTGGTGCCGAGCAGAGGCAGTGGACGTGCGGGATGATTTCCGGATGGGCCGCGTCACTGTCATCACCACCGGAGGGACGATCTCGACCAGCACCGGCCCCGACGGGGTACGCCGGCCCGCCCACAGCGGCGCCGAACTGACCGCGGGCCTCGACGTCGACGTGGTCGATCTGATGGCGGTCGACAGCTCCGAACTGGTCACCACGGACTGGGATCGCATCGTCGACGCGATTCACGACGCGATCCGCGCCGGCGCGGAAGGGGTTGTCCTCGCCCACGGCACCGACACGATGGAAGAAAGCGCGTTGTGGTTGGAGCTCGGGTACGACGGCGATGTCCCGATCGTGCTCACCGGCGCGATGCGCAGTGCTGACGCGCCCGACGCCGACGGCCCCGCCAACCTGCGTGACGCGCTGGCCGTAGCGGCCAGCCCGGCGGCTCGAAACCTCGGCGTGCTGGTGTGTTTCGCCGGACGGGTGTTGCAGCCCTTGGGTTTACGCAAAATAGCGACTCAGGACCTCAGCGGTTTCGGCGGTCAGCTGTTGGGCACGGTCGACGGTGGCTTGACGGAAGCCAAGGTGAGGCCGTTTGTCGGGGAGCTGCGCGCTGCCGACGCTGCGCGAGTGGACATCGTCGCGGCCTACCTGGGCAGCGACGCGGTGGCGCTGGACGCCTTTGTGGCCGCTGGCGCCCGTGCGGTGGTGCTCGAAGCGTTGGGATCCGGCAACGTCGGTGCCGCGGTGGTCGACGGCGTGCGCCGGCACTGCGGCAACGGTGTGGTGGTCGGGGTTTCCACCCGGGTCCCGAGCGGTCGCGTCAGCGCTGGCTACGGTCCGGGGCACGATTTGGTGGAAGCCGGGGCGCTGATGGTGCCACGGCTCGCCCCATCGCAGGCGCGGGTGTTGCTGATGGCCGCGCTCAGTGCGGAACTACCGGTCGCCGACGTCGTCGACCGCTGGGGCTGATTCCTGGTCGCGCAGTCGCCCCACATACTCGGGCCAGTCCAGGCTGTCGACCGGGTTCGCGGCGCTCATCTCGTCGGTATCGCTGGGAAACGTGCGGGCCGGCCCCGGACCCGAACTGCGGGTCTCGAACCGGACGGTGACCACGCCGTGGCCCGCGCCCTGCACCCAGCCGTGCCCGAAGTCACGGTGCACCACGTCGTCGCCGATGCGCCACGACGCGCCGTCCTGTCCGGTCAGCAACGCGGCACGCATCGTCTCGAAATCCTGATGAGCCGCGGGGGCCAGCTCCTCCAGGGCAGTCTCGGCGGACAGCTCCAGATCGGGAAACAGCGACTCTTGGCGGACCTCGCTGAGACCCGAAAACCCAACGCCCAGAAGACGAATCGGCCCAATCTGGACCGGGTCGAGCAGCAGCCTGCGGGCCAGCGCCGCCAGCGCGCCCGCTTCGACCGTCGCATAGGGCAATGTTGCCGAGCGGGTCAGCGTGCTCATGTCGGATTTCTTCAGCTTCACGGTGACGGTCCGCGCGCCGCGGCCGTCTTTGAGCAAGCGCCGATGCGCGTGTTCGGCGATCGGTTCGATCGCGTCGCGCAGCTGGTCCAGCGTGGTCAGGTCGGCGGCGAAGGTGGACTCGGCGCTGATCTGCTTGGCCTCGGCGCGCTCGGCGACGGGGCGGTCGTCGATGCCGCGGGCCAACCGGTGCAGTGCCGGCCCGACGGTTGCGCCCAGGATGTTGGCCACCTCAGCGTCGGTCAGGGCGGCAAATTGGCCGATCGTCTCGATGCCGAGTCGGTGTAGTTTCTCCTCGGCGACCGGCCCGATCCCCCACAGCCGCCGCACCGGCAACCCGTCGAGCAGCAGTTGCTCCTCGGCCCGGTCTACCACCCGGATCCCGTCGGGTTTGGCCAGACCGGAGGCGATCTTGGCGATCTGCTTACCCGAACCCGCTCCCACCGAGGCGACCAGACCGGTCTCCTCGCGCACCCGTCGCCGTAGGTGTTCACAAAACGCCACGACGTCCTCGGCCGATGACCCGGCGAGTTCGGCCGGCTCTCCGAATGCTTCATCGAACGACAGTTGCTCGACGACGGGAATCAGCCTGCGCACGGTGGCGAAGACGCGTCGGCTGGCCACGCCGTACACCACGCCGCGCGGCGGCAGCACCACCGCCGGCACGCCGACCAGTCGGCGGGCCTGGTGCATGGGCATCGCCGAACGAGCGCCGAACACCCGTGCTTCGTAGCTGGCCCCCGCCACCACACCGCGACCGCCCAGTCCGCCGACCAACACCGGACGCCCCCGCAGGGTAGGCCGGGTGAGTTGCTCGACGGACGCGAAGAACGCGTCCATATCCAGGTGCAGCACCCATCGGGACTCCACGATTGCTGATGCTATGGCGTGCGCGGTTTGGCACGCGGGGCGGATCTAACGGCGTGCGCCCGAATTACACGCGATATATAGCGTTATACGCATGTTTAATAGCTTTTTTTCTGTCGATCCTTTTTGGGCTGGTAGCCACGGGGTCGAGGAGATGACCAATGTCGCTTGTCATTGCGCCGGAATGGGTACAGTCTGCAGCTCAGGATTTGTCGAGCATAAGATCGGCGATCCTTGAGGCGTCGGAATCCATTGCACGATCGACTACCGCTATTGCGCCGGCCGGTGCCGACGAGATTTCAGCCGCCATTGCCGCGATGTTCGGCGGGCTCGGGCAGGAGTTTCAGTCAGTCAACGCGCAGGCGCAGGCGTTCCATGCAAAATTCGTCAGCACGCTGAATTCCAGCGTCGGCGCCTATCTCGCCACCGAGATCGCCAGTGCCGAGCAGGCCATGCCGGCTGCGTCGATTTTAGACGGGCTACCCGGCCTACCTGGCCTACCTGGCCTACCTGGCCTACCTGGGTTGCCCGGAGGCCTGTTCGGAACCGGTTCCACCGCACCAAGTCTGGCCGCGATCACCGGCCCCTACGAGAGACTCTTCGCTAACACCATCGCCAACCTGCAAAGCCTCGGCAACGGGATAGCCGCGAACCCGCTGCCATTCCTGCACCAGTTCCTGGACAACCAGGCGCACTACGGATCGATAATCTCGACCTCGCTCACCAATGCGGCCAACAGCGTCAACGCCGGCCTCGGTGCATCGCAGATCGCCGCGGATTTATCGCCGATCTTGACCATTCCCGGACAAATCGGGAACAACGCCGTCAACCTATTGCGGACTGTCACCGATTTCTCCTACTCGGTGGGGGTAAACCTCGACCCGGTCGCCGTCGGCACCGCATTCTTCGGCTTACCGACCGCGCTGCTTATTGACGCGGTGGGTTCGCCGATCACCACATTCGATGCACTCGCATCCCTCGGGGCCGCATTCACCAATGCGGTGCAAACCGGAGACGGATTCGGTGCCGCCGTCGCCATTCTCACCGCACCCGCCGTCGTCACCAACGGCTTCCTCAATGGGCAGGTGAACTTCGGCCTGACCTTGCCGCCGATTAACGTGCCTTTGGAGGGCGGCCTGTCCGTGACCGCGCCGCTGTCGCTGAGCCTGCCGGTGGGCGGAATTCTCACGCCATTGTCAACGCCGACCGCCAACATCGGCCCCGTGGCCGGCCTGCCAATCACGTCGGTTCCGCTCGGTGGCACGCCGACCGGCGGCATTCTGCCGGGTCTGCTGCTCTTCCTGCCTGCCGCACTCGCTCACGCCATCGGCGGACCCGCACCGATCATGTCGGCGCTACCGATGAACCTGCTGCCGCTGCCCATCTGAGAGCGCGGCAGACGCCGTTACCTGGCCTCAATATCGTTGCCCGACTGACCTTTTGCCCAGTCGACGTAGCGGTCGATACCAGACCAGATTCCGACCTGCGGCGCGAATCCGATGCTCTTGGCCAAGTCGATATTGGCCGGGTAGCGCGCGACTTCCCCGGGCCGGGCGGGACCTCTGACGACCCGCACGCCGAATTTGTCCGCAATGTACGCTGCGATATCCCCGACGCTCGTGTTGACACCGCTTGCGAAGTTGATCGCCTTGCCGTCCAGGTCGGGTGCGTCCAATACCAGCTGGTAGGCGCGCACGACGTCGCTGACGTGCAGGTAGTCGCGGGTGGCCGTGCCGTCACCGAAAACGGTGAGGTCCTGACCGGCCATCGCTTGACGCACCAAGATCGGGATCAGCGCGCCGAACGCACCGTTCTTCTGCCGCTCGCCGAAGATGTTGAACGGGCGCACGATGCTGATCGGCATCCCGTAGGAGCGGTAGTACGAGTAGCAGAGCCGGTCCGCGGCCGCTTTCGACGCGCCATACGGGCTGTTCGGCATCAGCTCGGCGGTTTCGTCGAGCAGTTCGTCTGCCCCGAGATCCTGGCCGTCGCCGTACACCTCACATGTCGAGGCGTAGATGACCCGCGACCCGCACTGGCGTGCGGCCTCGAGAATGTTGTAGGTACCCATGACATTGGTTTGCAGGAAGCTCTTCGGATCGTTGAGCGACTTGTCGACGTTCACGTTTGCCGCGAGATGGAAAACGACATCGTGTTCGGGCACCGTCTTGCTCGTCAGCTCTGCGTCGGTGACCGAACCGAACACCAGATCGGCGTGCTCGTCGGCCTCGAACCGGCGGGTGTTGCGCTTGGCCGCCGCCGACAGCGTATTGAGAACGGTCACTTGATATCCCATGGCGAGCAGCGCCTCGGCAAGGTGGCTGCCCTGGAACCCTGCTCCGCCTGTCACAAGTACTCTCACCGCAAGCTGCTCCCGCGCGTCGTGTCGTCTTCGCCGAATTTCGGCTCACAGCTTACTGTCTCGCCCCGCCGCGTCCGGTTAGCCGAGTACCGCAGGTATGGTGGCGATTCGGCACGGTGACCCGAGGGGGTAAGACTGCATGTGTCCGTCGGATCTCGAATCCGAAGACGACGTCCGCAACGAAATCGAAGCGTGGAGCACGCATCCCGCCCTGGCGGAGTTGGTCGAAATGTTCGGCGGCAAGGTTCCGGCGGGGGTGGGGCTCGGCGCGCGATTAGCGCTACTCGACGAGTTCAGCGCGGTGTGGGACTACCGTGGCCGCGCGCGGACCGGGACGGGGCGTGTGCACAGCCAAGACGCCGCCGGCGCGGTCCGCTGGCTGATTCCGCGCCTGGACCTGCCGGCCGTCCGGTTGGAGCGGATCGAGACGCTGGCTGGCGAACTCGGCCTGACCCGCGAATCAGCGCCCCGGGGAACCGAATTCGACTACCTGCTAATCATCGGCGGCGGCCGCTACACCAATCACCTGCGAGTTGGGTACGCGCGGGAGGTGACCGCGGGCCGTAAAGTTGGCCATATCGTGTTAGCTGCGGCGTCCCGCGAGCTGATGGACTCCGAACAGGACGCCGTGGCCAGCCGCGCGCCGTGGGCACGCACCGAGTTCGACCTACTGGTGGACGCGGCCGGTGAAGCACTCGGGCTCGACATCGGTGCGGTACAGGATCATGCCCGTCAGCGGGTTGGCCAACCACACCAAGGTCGTGAGGTCTGGAGTTTTCCGCCGGAAAGCAACTCGGTGGGCGTGCCAATCACGCTCCTCGAAACGCCGTCACCGGACCCGGACAACCGACGGGCCAACTCGGCCGACACGTATACCTTCGCCGCGCAGACCCTGCGGATGCACCGATCTCGTTGTCTATTGGTGGCCGGTCAGCCGGTACTGCCCTACCTGCACTTCGAAGCGTTACGGATTTTGGTGCTGGCCTTCGAAATCCGCCTGGAGTCGGTGGCCTTCGGTGTCGAGCGCTACAACCGGCTCGGCGAATCCGACGAGCAACATCCGGCCAAGATCTTGCAGGAAGTCCGCTCGGCCATCCGGTCGGCCCGCGCCGTGGTGGACCAGCTGACGCTTATCCGGTGATGGTGCACGGCGTTACCGCCGGATAGATTCCCGACACCGGCCGGGGCCGTCCCTGCGGCGGCCACGGTTGCAGACCAAGATTGGCCAGATACCGCAGCGGGCTGGTATGTCCGCCGTCGGCATGAACTTCGAAATGTAGGTAACCGTCCGATGATTCGGCTTCCGGCCCGACGGTGCCGATGCGCGCGCCGGCAGCGATCCGCTCGCCTACGGTGATCAGCGGCGCCCCGGTGTTGCGGAACACATAGACCAGGTCGACGTTAGCGTCTTGAACCGTAAGCGACCAAAGTCCGTCTTCGTCGAGCTCGACTGTGCGACTGACGGTTCCAGACGACACGGCGTGTATCGCGGTGCCGGGCTCGGCGGCGAAGTCGACACCCGGATGAAAGGTTTCGGCACGGGGGCCGTAGCCGGCGCCGATCGCGAGACAATCCCGGTCGATCGGCAACCGGGTCCCCGGCTCGGTGGGATAAAACTCGCCGCGGACGCGACGCAGGTAGTCGGACTCGAGCAGATCGACCTCGTCTCGGGCATAGCCGAAGAGCAGGGCCCGGTCGTAGGGGACGCCGTGGTTGAGTTGGCAATCGGGGTCGATCCTCCCGTAGTGGTCGACCTTGGCGACTCGTTCGGCGAGGGTGGACCATCCGTTGTGAACCAGCCGGACGTCATACGTCATTGCGATGCGTCCGCGTTCGGTGATGTTGGCTGGCCAGTGCGGATTGTGGATCAGCCGAGTCCCGGCGCGCAGGCCTGGACTCCAGCGCCAGAATGGCCCGCGCACTGACTCCGCCGGTCCCATCACTGGGATCATCTCCGGATACTTCGGATCGTCCCAAGCCGGGATCATCGGGCACATCAGCGCCGCTACGTCGGCCGGGGTGTCGGCCAACATCTGGCGAATTTCGACGTCGGCTTCGACGACCTGGTCGGAGTCGATCATCACGATCCAGTCCGGAAGGCAGAAATCGGCCATGCGGTAGAGCAGCTCGAGCCCCGGCGGTTCGCCGATCAGCCACGGGGTGGGCGGCAGATCCGAGCGGGCGCGAACGAGGTTCGTCACCGCGGGGTGGTGAGACAGGATCTCGGCGGTGTCATCGGTGCTGCGGTCGTCGATGACGTAGATGTCGTCACACCAGCCGGACAACGAATCGAGCACCCGGGGCAGAATGTCTGCGCCGTTGTGCACCCGGAACAACCCGAGCACCCGCATGGTCCACTCCCTTCTCCCGCTCGTCTCTGGCGCGAGCAGACGCATCACACCTTGGCGATAGACACTCGCACACCGTCGCCGATCTCCGCCGCCTCAGCGGGGTCACCGAATTCAAAAGTGGTGGCTAGTATTTCACCGGCAATAAGGTCACGATGCGTCGAGGCCCACCCGGCTCGCTCGTCCGGCACCGACATCACCACGCTGATGCGGTCGGACACATCCAGACCGGTCGACTTACGCAACTCCTGCAACTCACGGATGCGGTCCTTGGCCCAGCCCTCGGCCTCCAGTTCTGGGGTCACCGTGCCGTCCAACACCACGAGCCCCGCACCGCCGGGAAGGGCCGCGGTGAACTCCGGATCGGCGGCCACCAACCGCGAGCTGTACTCCTCGGGCTGCAGCACCGCCGGACCGGCGGTCAAGGTGCCGTCCGGGTTGACGACCCCCTCCCCCGCCTTGACGGCCTTGATGGCCGCCTGCACATCCTTGCCCAGCCGCGGTCCGGCAACCCGAGCGTTCACGGTTAGCTCGAACCGGCCGTAGGTGTCGATCGCGTCGGTCAGTTCGACCTGCTTAACATTCAACTCGTCACCAATAAGATCGGCGAAGGGCTCCAAAAGTTCCGGATTATCTACTGCCACAATCAATTTCCGCAGCGGCAAGCGGACCCGTAGCTTCTTGGCCTTGCGCAGCGACGACGCCGCCGAGCACACCTCGCGAACCTGATCCATCGCCGCGACCAGGGCGGCATCGGCGGGCAGTTCGGATGCCTGCGGCCAGTCGGTCAAGTGCACCGAGCGCCCACCGGTCAGGCCGCGCCAGATCAGCTCGGTGATCAACGGCAGCAACGGCGCGGCCAGCCGTGCGGTGACTTCGAGCACCGTATGCAGCGTGTCGATGGCGTCGACGTCCTCCACCCAGAACCGCGAACGCGACCGTCGCACATACCAGTTCGTCAACGCCTCGGTGAACTGACGCAGTTGTTCGCACGCCCCGGAGATATCACAGACCTCCAGCGCGTCGGTGAGATCGTGGCGCAGTACCGCCAGCTTGGCCAGAATGTAGCGGTCCAGCACGTGGGTCGAATCTGTACGCCAGACACCAACTTTCGGCGCATACAGGGCCAGAAAACTGTACGCGTTCCAGAACGGCAGCAACACCTGCCGCACACCGTCGCGAATGCCCTGCTCGGTGACGATCAAGTTGCCGCCGCGCAGGATCGGCGAGGCCATTAGGAACCACCGCATGGCGTCGGACCCGTCGCGGTCGAACACCTCGGTGACATCGGGGTAGTTGCGCAGCGACTTGCTCATCTTTTGGCCGTCAGACCCCAGCACGATGCCATGCGCCACACAGGTTTTGAACGACGGGCGGTCGAACAGAGCGGTGGCCAGCACGTGCAGCGTATAAAACCAGCCGCGGGTTTGCCCGATGTATTCCACGATGAAGTCACCGGGGTAATGCGCGTCGACCTGCTTGTCAGGGTCGGCGCTATGGACGCCGTCGAACCAGTCCGCATTCTCAAACGGGTAATGCACTTGCGCGTACGGCATCGAGCCCGAATCGAACCAGACGTCGAGCACATCGGGAATGCGGCGCATGGTGCTGGCGCCGGTCGGGTCGTCGGGATTGGGCCGGGTCAGCTCGTCGATGTACGGACGGTGCAGGTTGTCCGGCCGCACCCCGAAGTCGCGTTCCAACTCGTCCAGGCTGCCGTAGACGTCGATGCGCGGGTAGGCGGGATCATCGGATTTCCACACCGGAATCGGGGTGCCCCAGTAGCGGTTTCGCGAGATCGACCAGTCCCGCGCTCCCTGCAACCACTTACCGAACTGACCGTCCTTGACGTGTTCGGGATACCAGGTGATCTGCTGATTCAGCTCTACCATGCGATCCCGGAACCGGGTCACCTGGACGAACCAGGACGACACTGCCCGGTAGATCAACGGGTTTCGGCAGCGCCAGCAGTGCGGGTAGGGGTGCTCGTAGGTTTCGTGGCGCAGCAGCACCGCGCCATTGGGAGCGGCCGGACCGCTCTGATTCTTCAGATCGCGGATGATGTGCGGGTTGGCATCAAAGACGTGCTGGCCCTGGTAATCCGGCACGGTCGCGTCGAAGCGGCCTTTGGCGTCGACCGGGGTGACCGGCACGATGCCGGCCGGCTCGGTGGTCGCCATGTCGTCCTCGCCGTAGGCCGACGCCATGTGCACCAGGCCGGTGCCGTCCTCGGTGGTGACGAACTCGGCCGGCAGCACCTGAAAAGCGTTGGGCGAGTCGAGAAAGTATGCGAACGGCGGCAGATACCGGGTGCCCAACAGATCCGCGCCACGGTAGGCGCCCAACACCTCGGGCTCTTCGCCGAGCTCTCGCACATAGGCGCCCAAACGTGCTTCGGCCAGCACGAAACGCCGGTCGTCGGCTTGGACTTGCACGTAGCTCACGTTCGGATTCACCGCGACAGCAAGGTTGGACGGCAGCGTCCACGGGGTCGTCGTCCACACCAAAAGGTAAGCGCCGTCAAGCTCCCCGCCGCTGACTCTGAAACCGACGGTGAGCGCGGGGTCCTGGCGGCTCTGGTAGACGTCGTCGTCCATCCGCAATTCGTGATTGGACAACGGGGTCTCGTCGCGCCAGCAGTACGGCAACACCCGGTAGCCCTCGTAGGCCAAACCCTTGTCCCACAACTGCTTGAACGCCCAGATCACCGACTCCATGTAGGACAGATCGAGCGTCTTATAGTCGTTGTCGAAGTCGACCCAGCGAGCCTGGCGGGTAACGTACTGCTGCCATTCGTCGGTGTAGCGCAGCACCGAGGCGCGGCACGCGTCGTTGAACGCGGCAATCCCCATCGAGTCGATCTGGGACTTGTCGGTGATGCCCAGCTGGCGTTCGACCTCGAGCTCGGCAGGCAAACCGTGTGTGTCCCAACCAAATCGGCGCTCCACTTTGTCGCCGCGCATGGTGCGAAAGCGCGGCACGATGTCTTTGACGTAGCCGGTCAGCAGGTGCCCATAGTGCGGCAGGCCGTTGGCAAACGGGGGCCCGTCGTAGAACACGTATTCCTTGGCACCGTCGCGCCGAGCGATGCTGGCGCGAAAAGTGTCGTCGCGGAACCAGTAATCGAGCACCTCGAGTTCGAGCGCCGGGAAATCGGGCGCTCCACTGGCCAGCTTTGGATACGCTCCGGCGTTGTCGGTCACAGTGCGTCGTCTCCTCGTGCCCAAATTCAGGCCGGGGACGACGCCTGCGCTGGTGCGCGACGCCGCGGTACCACCCCGCTTGCCACGCTGACGCGTGACCGCTCGAAAGGCTGTGACGGGCCTACCCGTTCGGTTCTACTGGGCCGGACTGGCTGTTCTTCCGAAGGCTCCCCGGTGATTGCCGGATCGACGCCGATGTGGTGAGTCTAGTTGTGATCGCAAACCCGGCGTAGCCGGGTGCGGCGGATCACAACGATTAGGTCGAGTGTGATCGCAAACCCGGCGTAGCCGGGTGCGGCGGGTCACAACCATTGAGGTGAGCGGCTCCAAGGAGCTAACCCGCCGCAGGTCACATCCTGCGGTCGGTTAGCCCCTTGGAGCCCTAGATCGGTCGCTGTCCATTGTGGTCACGCCTGGATTTCGAGCACGCCGATGCGCCACAGCGCGGCGTACATGTGCCGCAGCGGAATGCTGAGCAGCCGGGCGGCCCCGTCGACCAACGGGTCGGAGCCAGCACCGAGCGCCTCGCCGATGCGGTGCGCGGCGGTGGGCGCCTTCTTAGGTGCCGGAACGTCGCGAACCACGTGCAGGGTGGGTGCGGCGGTGACGGTAACTACTTCGTCGTACAGTGCAGCGGTCATTATTGCCTCCTAACGGGGAAAACGTTGACAGGTGGACCTCAAAGAAATCTTGGGAAGTCCCGTCCCGTAACGGTCCCGGTCGGAGCGACTCAGTCGAAAAGGTCGCGCCGAAGACCGGTCAGGGACGAAACAGCGCCCGGATATCGACCCGGACTGCCACTGGAACTCATGCGTCCCTCACCTCCTCTCGGTCACGACAAATACGTCTTGTCAGTGTGCACACAAAGGAGAACAGAATCCGGCAATTGCCGGAAATCCGCACCCCTCTCGTCAGAGCTTCGGCACTACCCGACGTATCCGTTAACCGGAAGCCACCTGGGCTCAACCCTTAAGCCGGGAGGAGCTGTCCTGACCCGGGGCGTCTTTCGACGTTCGGGGTCAGTGGCCTGTGTTCGTGTAGCCGCCTCACCTAACGAGGTGCTTGCCTGACCGATAATGCACCACAGGTCCGGTTCGGTCAACGCGGCACCCGATAGTTTCGCCATCTTTATGCTTTCGCTACGCACGCCCACAGCTATCGCCCAGCTTTATAGCCGTTGAGCAGGGCAAACAACGCCGCAACGGCGAACGTGCGCAACGTTACATTTTCCTATGCGTTCCCTATGTCAAGCCGTCGAGTCGTCCGATCGTGTCGATGTACTCCTCGACCATCTCGAGCACCACGGCACGGGTCGGCCGCACCCGATCCAGCGAACCGACCACCTGACCGACGAAGTACGTCGCCAGCTCGCGAGCCTTCGCACCGGGATGGGCGGCCGCCTGGTTGATCCGCACCTGCGAGTCGGTGATCAGCGCCGTCTGCAACGGCATGCCCAGCGGGTTCGGTGTGTCGGCCCGCTCCCATTCGTCGGTCCAGGCCGTGCGTAGCATTCGCGCCGGCTTGCCGGTCATGGACCGCGACCGCACGGTATCCGACGAACTCGCGGCCAGAAACTTGTCTTTGACCACCGGCGCGGTCTCGGCTTCCTCAGTGGTCAGCCACACCGAGCCGCACCACACTCCCTCGGCGCCCAGGGCCAGCGCCGCGGCGATCTGGCGGCCCCGGGCGATTCCGCCCGCTGCCAGCACCGGAGTCGGAGCGACGGCGTCGACGACCTCCGGAACCAGGACCATGGTTGCGACCTCACCGGTGTGGCCGCCGGCTTCGGTGCCCTGCGCGACGATCAGGTCCACTCCGGCTGCCGCGTGCCGGCGCGCGTGTTCGGTCGTTCCGGCCAGGGCCGCGACCTGCACGTTTTGGCTGTGCGCCCGTTCGACGAGGTCGTGCGGCGGTGGTCCGAGCGCGCTGGCGATCAGCGCGATGTTGTGCGAAAACGCCACGTCCAGCAGCGGCTCGTAACCCTTGGGTGAGATGTTGAGCCCGCCGCGTACCGGCTCTTCGTCGGCGACCTGGGTGACGTCGTAGCGGGCGAGCAACTCGTCGACGAACGCGCGGTGCTCCTCGGGGAGCAAATCCTGGGCCTGGTGTGAGTTGATGCCGCCGGTATCGGCGCCAACGTACTTGGGCGGCAACAACAGATCGACACCGTAGGGCTTGCCACCGGTCTGCTCTTCGATCCAGCTCAACTCGCTTTCCAGCCGCTTTGGGCTGTGCGCCACGGCACCCAACACGCCTACCCCGCCCGCATTGGTGACCGCCGCGACCACGTCGCGGCAGTGGCTGAAGGCAAAGATCGGAAACTCGACGCCGAGCATTTCGGCAACCCTGGTTCGCATGCCGCCGACGCTACGCCCCGATGCGCGACGCAAGGTCGCCGGTCGGAACGGAAATGTCGGCGCGTTGGTCCCCGGTCGATGGTGGCTGAGCAGGGAAGATGACCGATGTGGATCAGCGACAGGTCACCGCGGTGGCTGTCATCGGCATGGCATGCCGCCTCCCGGGCGGCATCGACTCTCCGGACGAATTCTGGAAAGCGCTGCTGCGCGGCGACGACCTGGTTACCGAGGTGCCGGCCGATCGTTGGGATGCCGACGACTACTACGACCCCGAACCGGGTATGCCCGGCCGGTCGGTGTCGCGCTGGGGCGGTTTTCTCACCGATGTCGCCGGATTTGACTTAGAGTTTTTCGGGATCAGCGAGCGCGAGGCAATTGCGATCGATCCGCAGCACCGCCTCCTCATGCAGACCGCGTGGGAGGCGGTGGAGCACGCCGGCCTGGCGCCCAAGTCGCTCGCGGACTCGCTGACAGGCGTTTTCGTCGGCATGTGTCATGACGACTACACCCACGTCACCGACGCTGCCGGCGCGCTGGGCGACGCCTACGGGTTCACCGGCACCGCATTGAGCATGGCTTCGGGACGGGTGTCATATGCGCTTGGGCTGCGCGGGCCATCGATCACGGTAGACACCGCGTGCTCGTCGAGCCTGGTGGCCGTGCACATGGCGTGCCGCAGCCTGCACGAGCAGGAAAGCGAATTGGCGCTGGCCGGCGGGTGCATGGTGATGCTGGAACCGCAGCTGTTCGCGTCCGCCTCCGGGCAGGGCATGTTGTCGCCTACCGGGCGGTGCCGCTCCTTTGACGCCGACGCCGACGGGTTCGTCCGCTCCGAAGCTTGCGCGGTCCTGCTGTTGAAACGCCTGCCCGAGGCGGTGCGGGACGGCGACCGCATCCTGGCCGTGCTGCGCGGCACCGCAACCAATCAGGACGGCCGCACCGACACCATCACGGCACCCTCGCTGGACGCGCAGGTACTCGCCTACCACGCAGCGCTGACCGCAGCCGGCGTAGGGCCGGACTCCGTGGGCATGATCGAGGCGCACGGCACCGGGACCCCAATCGGTGATCCCATCGAATTCGGCAGTTTGGCAAGGGTTTACGGTGCCAACGGAAATGCCTGCGCGCTCGCGTCGGCGAAGAGCAATCTCGGCCATACCGAGGCGGCCGCCGGGGCGGTCGGCATCGTCAAGGCGATTCTGTCGCTGCAGCACGGGGTGGTGCCGCCGATGGCCCACTTCACCCGACTGCCCGATGAGCTCGCCGCCGTCGACACCGGACTCTTTGTCCCGCAACGGCTTACGCCGTGGCCGGCACGGGACACCCCGCGACGGGCGGCGGTGTCGTCCTACGGCATGTCGGGAACCAATGCACACGCCATCCTCGAACAGGCGCCGCCGACGCCGGCCGCGATCGCAACCACAACCGATCCGCTGATGTTCGCGCTGTCGGCCACTTCGGCAGCCGCATTAAGGCAGTCGGCGCGTCGGTTGGCGGACTGGGTGGACGAAACCCGGCCACCGCTTACGGATTTGGCGTACACGCTGGGGTGTCGACGCGCCCACCGGCCAGTGCGTACGGTCGTGATCGCCGACAACAACACCGAATTGGTGCAGGCCCTTTACGAATTCGCCGACGGCGATCACCCATTACAGAGCGCGGTCGGCCTCGACGACCGCGGGCCGGTATGGGTGTTCTCCGGACAGGGCTCGCAGTGGGCGGGCATGGGCGCCAAACTGTTGGCCTGCGAGCCGGCGTTCGCGGGGTTGGTGGCCGCCGCCGAACCGCTGATCGCAGCCGAAGCCGGGTTCTCGGTAACCGAAGCTATGACCGCGCCGGAGACGGTAACCGGAATCGACCGGGTGCAACCGACGCTGTTCACGATGCAGGTCGCACTGGCCGCCGCGCTGAGCGCACGTGGCGTCCGGCCGGCGGCGGTGATCGGGCATTCCCTTGGCGAGGTGTCGGCCGCCGTCGTCGCCGGTGCGCTGTCGCTGCAAGAAGGCGTGCGGGTGATCTGCCGACGCTCGCGCCTGTGCGCGCGCCTCGCGGGTGCCGGCGCGATGGCGGCGGTGGAGTTGCCCGCTCAGCAAGTGCGAGAAGAACTTTCGCGGCGCGGCGTCAAGGACGTCGTGATCGCCGTTATCGCCTCGCCCCAATCCACCGTGATCGGCGGCACCAGCGACGTGGTGCGTCAGCTCGTTGCGGCGTGGGAGGAGCGCGACGTGCTGGCCCGCGAAGTCGCCGTCGACGTGGCGTCGCACACCCCGCAGGTCAATCCGATCCTGGACGAACTGTTTGAGGTGCTGGCCGACCTCACACCGCGCCGCGCCCTGCTCTCCTACTATTCCGCGACGCTGTTCGACCCCCGCGAAAAAGCGTTGTGCGACAACCGTTATTGGGTGGACAACCTGCGCCACGCCGTGCGGTTCTCCGCGGCGGTCAAGGCCGCGCTCGAGGACGGTCACCGGGTGTTCTGCGAGTTGTCACCGCACCCGCTGCTGACCCGGGCCATCGAGCAGACCGCCGGCAGCCTGGACATGCCGGTGGCCGCGATCGCGGCGATGCGACGCGGCCAGGACGCCCGGCATGGTTTGCGCGAGTTGCTGGCCGACCTGCACAGTGCCGGCGCCGCAACGGATTTAGCCACGATCTGGCCGGACGGCCGCCTGGTGGACGCTCCGCTCCCCGTGTGGACCAACCGGCCGCTGTTGCTCGTCCGGCAACCGGCCGCCGCTGCAGCCAATCTGGTTGCAACACATCATCTCCTGGGTGTGCACATAGAGCTCATGGAGGAACCGCCGCGGCACGTCTGGCGGGGCGATGTCGGCACCGCCACGCTGCCATGGCTTGCCGATCACCGGATCAACAACGTCGCCGCGTTGCCCGGCGCCGCCTATTGCGAGATGGCGCTGGCCGCGGCCGAGGCTGTGCTGGGTGCGGGGGCTCAGGTTCGCGACATCCGCTTCGAGGAGATGCTGCTGCTCGACCACGAAACGCCGCTCGGAGCCGTCGCCACCGTGCGATCGTCCAACGAGACCGAATTCGTGGTGGAAACCCAATCCGGCGGCCACAAGGTGCGGCATGCTGTGGCCGTCCTGCATTCAAGTGACGAGCAGAAGCCGCCGACCCATGACATCGAGGCGCTCTTGGCCGCGCATCCTCGCCGCATCGACGGCGCCCGACTGCGGGGGTGGTTCGCTGACCGCGGCATCCAGTTCGGGCCAGCGTTCACCGGCCTGGCCAACGCGCGCGTTGCCGAGGGTGCAATCAGCACCGTGCTTGCCGAGATCGTCCTGCCCCGCACTGTCCGCTCGCAGCGGGTGGGTTATGGGATCCATCCCGCGTTGCTAGACGCCTGCTTTCAGTCGGTGTCCGCCCACCCGGCGGTGGACGCGGTGGGTAACGGGCGTGGCCTGCTGTTGCCGCTGAGTGTGCGCCAGTTGCGTGCTTTTGCCCGGTGCACCCCGGGTACCACCCACTACTGCTACACCACGGTGACGGCCTGCGGTACCGATGTCGAAGCCGACATCGACGTCATGGACGAAAGCGGCACCGTGCTGGTGACGGTCCGCGGCCTGGTCATGGGCACCGGGTTCTCCGAAGAAACCGACCGCAGCCGATTGCTCGCTGAGCGGCTGCTGACCATCGAATGGCACCGCGGCGACCCGCCCGAACCGGCCGACATATCCGAAAAGTGCTTGCTAATAACAACTTCCGACCCAGATCCGCTGGCAACCGCGCTGACTGAGGCGTTGCTGTCCAGCGGTGCGGACTGCTCCCGCCTGCGCTGGCCGGACGAGCACGCGAAGCTGCGCGCCATGCTCGCGACCAACGGGTTCAACCGTGTCGTCGTAGTCCCCGGAGCCGCCGACCCAGACCCAAAATGCAGTGGCTACGTGCGCGACCTGGTGCACATCGCCAGGGAATTGCCCGAGGTGCGTGACGCAGCGCCCAGACTCTACGTGCTGACCCGAAACGCCCAGGCCGTGCTCGCCGGGGATCAGGTCAACCTCGCACATGTCGGTGTGCGCGGCCTGTTGCGGGTGGTCGGCGCCGAGCACCCATACCTGCGCACCACTCACATCGACGTCGACGAGCGGACCGAACCGGCCAAAATCGCACGCCAACTGCTGACCGGATCGACCGAAGACGAGACGGCGTGGCGCAACGGCCAATGGTGGACTGCGCGCCTGTGCCCGGCCCCGCTTCGCCCCGACGAGCGGGTAAGCACGCCGTTCGACCATCGCGAGGGCGGCCTGCGGCTGCGCATCCGCACCCCCGGTGACCTGCAGACAATCGAGTGCGTCAAAGCCAGCCGCAACCCTCCCGGGCCCGGGCAGATCGAAGTCGCGGTCCATGCATCCAGCCTCAACTTCGCCGACGTGCTGGCCGCCTTCGGCCGTTATCCCTCGTTCGACGGCCGGCAGCCACAACTCGGCCTGGATTTCGCCGGGGTGGTCACCGCGATCGGGCCCGACGTCACCGAGCGCGAGATCGGCGACCGGGTCGGCGGCATTTCGCCGAACGGCTGTTGGTCCACATTCGTCACTTGTGATGCCGCGTTGGCAACCACGCTTCCGACGGACCTGAGTGACGGCGACGCCGCAGCCGTCACCACCGCGTCGGCCACCGCCTGGTATGGCCTCAACCAGCTGGCCCGGATCGAGGCGGGCGACAAGGTGCTCATCCACTCCGCCACCGGTGGGGTCGGCCAGGCGGCGATCGCGATTGCCCGCGCCTTCGGTGCCGAGATCTTCGCCACGGCCGGCAGTCCGCAACGCCGAGAATTGCTGCGCGGCATGGGGATCGAGCATGTCTACGACTCGCGCAGCACCGAGTTCGCCGAACAGATCCGCCGCGACACCGACGGCTACGGCGTTGACATCGTGCTCAATTCGCTCACCGGAGCAGCGCAGCGTGCCGGGATCGACCTGTTGGCGTTTGGCGGTCGATTCGTCGAAATCGGCAAGCGCGATATTTACGGCGATACCAGGTTGGGCCTGTTCGCGTTCCGTCGCAACCTCTCGCTGCACGCCGTCGACCTGGCGTTGATGGCGGCAACCCAGCCACGGCGAGTGCAGACGATACTGGCCGAGGTGTACCGCCTGGCCGCCGACGGGACGCTACCCAAGCCAGAACGAAGGCACTACCCAATTGCGCAGGCGGCCAACGCTATTCGGACAATGAGTGCTGCCGAACACACCGGAAAGCTCATCCTGGAACTACCTCGTGCGGCGACCGGCACCGTGGTGGTACCGCCCGAGCAGCTTCAGGTCTTCCGCCCCGACGGTTCCTATCTCATCACCGGCGGACTCGGCGGTCTCGGACTATTCCTCGCCGAACAGATGGCCGCCGCCGGTGCCGGCCGGATCGTGCTGAACTCCCGCTCGTCGCCGAGCCGAAAAGCCTTGGAGACAATCGAACTCGTCCGTGCAACCGGCGCCGACGTAGTGGTGGAATGTGGCGACATCGCGGCGCCGGGCACTGCCCAACGGCTTGTCGCCACTGCCAGTGCCACCGGGCTTCCGCTACGCGGCGTGCTGCACGCGGCCGCGGTCGTCGAGGATGCGACACTGACCAATATCACCGACGAGTTATTGGAACGGGACTGGGCGCCAAAGGTGTACGGCGCGTGGAATCTTCATCAGGCCACCGCAACGGCGCCGCTGGATTGGTTCTGTTCGTTTTCTTCTGCGGCCGCCCTGTTGGGCTCGCCGGGGCAGGGCGCGTACGCCGCTGCGAACAGTTGGCTGGACGGCTTCACCCACTGGCTTCGCGCACAAGGCCGACCCGCGATCGCTATCGCCTGGGGCGCCTGGGCCGAAATCGGCCGCGGCGCAAACCTGGCCAACGCCGGCGACACCGCGATGATCACGCCCGATGAAGGGGCTTACGCATTCGAATCCCTGCTGCGTCACACCCGGTGCTACGCCGGCTACACGCCGACGACGAGGTCACCGTGGCTCACCGCACTGTCCCAACGCGGCAAGTTCGCCGAAATGTTCGCCACCGCCGCGGCCGACGGGCGGCGGCGCCACGACGGCGATAGGCTCCGTGCCCGACTGCTGGAACTTCCCGACGACGAATGGCCCAGCCAGCTACGACGATTGGTCTCCGAGCAGGTCGGCCTGATCCTGCGGCGCAGCGTCGATCCGGATCGACCATTGTCGGAGTACGGCCTGGATTCGCTGGGAAATCTAGAGTTACGCACCCGAATTGAGACCGAGACCGGAATTCGGTTCAGCTCCACCGATATCACCACAGTGCGCGACCTGGCCGACCGACTCCGCAAGAATCTCGCTCTCGCACACGACGCTCCGGTGTCAATGTGAGGGTTCGCCACCGACACGAAATACCCTAGCTTTGCGCATTTCAGCTGGCCGTTAGGAGCGGATTTGGTGGTCATGGGCCATCTGGGGCTCGGGACAGTCAGCGACTGGGTCCCGGCTCCCGGGGTGGCCTGGCTCTGGAGCGCCGCTACCACGTCGCGCGAAAAGGCACGGCAGGCACCGACGAGCGCTGTCCCACCGAGCTATATCCAGTCTCGTCATCTGCGCGCCTTCCACGAACAGCGCCGCCGCGGCCTGGACATGTCGCGGCTGCTGGTCATCGCCTTCGATATCCCCGGCGAGTGCGACATCCGCGCGATGACCTACGTATTCAACGCGCACCTGCGCCGGCACGACACATATCGAAGTTGGTTCGAGTTCGCCGGACCAACAGCTGAACGAATAGTCCGGCACACCATCGCCGACCCGGCTGATATCGAACTGGTCGCAATTCAACAGGGTGAAATGTCGCCCACGCAGTGGCAGGAGTATCTGCTGGGAACGCCCAGCCCGCTGGACTGGGACTGCTTCAGGTTCGCGATCATCCAGCGCGACGACCACTTCACCGTCTGCATCAGCGTCGACCATCTGCACGTCGACCCGATGTTCATCGGCAGCGTGTTTTGGGAGATCCGGGCGATGTACAACGCGCTGATGGACGGCGAAGGTCCCATCGCGCTCCCCCCGGCCGGCAGCTACGCCGACTACTGCCTGCGCGAGCGGGCATACACCTCGTCCCTGACGCTCCAATCGCCGGAAATACGGCAGTGGATCGAGTTTTTCCAGAGCAATGGCGGATCGCTGCCGTCGTTTCCGCTGCCGCTCGGCGACACCTCGTTGCTGACCAACGGTGACTTGTTGTCCATGCGGCTTATGGACGCAGACCAAACGGCTCGATTCGAAGCCGCGTGCACTGCGGCCGGTGCCCGGTTCAGCGGCGGCGTGTTCGCCTGCGCCGCCCAAACCGAGTACGAACTGACCGGGTCTACGACCTACCACGCCGTGACTCCCGTCGGCACCCGCAGCATCTCGACGGAGTTCCTGACCACCGGTTGGTTCATCGGTCACGCCCCGTTCGTCGTGCCGGTCGGCCTTTCCTTCGGCGAGACCGCCCGCGACGCCCAATCCGCCTTTGACGCCAGCACCCACCTGGCCAATGTGCCGTTCGAGCGGGTTCTGGAGCTGGCGCCCTGGCTCAGCAAGCCTCCTCCGCGGGGAGGTTTTCCCATGTTGTCGTTCCTGGACGGCGGCGTACCGCCGCTGTCTGCGGTGATTTCCACGCAGCTCGGCCAGATGAATACCAGGGCTTTCAGTGACGGCCGGATCGCCGCAAGGGTCTGCATGTGGGTTAACAAGTTCCACGAAGAGACCACGGTGACCGCGTCCTTCCCGAGCAATCCGGTCGCGTATGAGTCCATTGCCCAATACCTGCACACCATGAAGTCGGTCTATCTGCGGGTGGCCGAGGGCCGCGAGCTCAACCGACAAGTCGCAGCGCCATTGACTGGTAGCGCAAGCTGCGAAGATGTGTATCTGGCTTGAGTCTGGCCGGTCAGATTCGCGTGGCAAAAATTGCTCATTCTCGCACGGGCGATTCCGAAAACACTTAAAATGAGCCACTAGGTGCCGAATTATTGCTCTTGGATTGGGCTGTGTTTGGCGGTCCCCGACGATGACACCACACGGCTAGTCGGGGCACCAGCAAACTTGGCGTCTCCCGCGTTCCTTGTTACATCGCCCGTTGTCTATCCTCGCTCGATTGCGTGCGCCAACCGCCGCGACACCGGCCGGATACGCCGATCTCACCACCGTGCCAGCGCCCGCGAACCGTGGACTGCTCTGCCGCACAACGCGAGTGATGGGGACAGGTGAACTCAGGGGCAATCCAGGCAGTTCCCGGGTCCCCGCCGGACAGCTAATCCGGTCGGCAGGCGGCCCGGGGCGTCCACGTGGGTTTCGTTGTTAAATTTTTGTACGTTCGCACGATTTTTCCACGCGTGAGCAGCAGACCAGCTACGCTTTGATCGCACCAAGTTCGCGAGGACTGCTTCGGTACGGGGGTCGACGGGTAGCTGGTTACGGCGCTGCAGTGTTGCAGCGCCGATTTCAGCCCCGCGAAATTTCTCGAAGCGCTGATAGAAGCGTGCAGCGGTGATAAGAACTTGTGGATAGGCAGAGAGGTGAAGTTAGTGGGTAGGACGGGCGTCACTCCGGTCGCTGTCATAGGGATGGCATGCCGGATGCCGGGGGGCATCAACTCTCCTGACTTGCTGTGGGATGCGCTGCTGCGGGGCGACGACCTGGTCACCGAGATTCCGCCGGACCGCTGGGATGCCGACTACTACTACGACCCCGAGCCGGGTGTGCCTGGCCGATCGGTCTGCAAGTGGGGCTCGTTCCTGGAAGACGTCGGCGACTTCGACCCGCACTTCTTCGGCATCAGCGAAAAAGAAGCCACCTCGATGGACCCGCAGCAGCGGTTGCTGATGGAGACCGCCTGGGAGGCCATGGAGCACGCCGGCCTGACCAAGGACACGATCGCCAAGCAGACCGGTGTCTTCGTCGGACTGAACTACGGCGACTACCAATTCGTGCAGATCGCCTCGGATGCCTTCGACGGCCCGTACGGGAACCCCGGCACGATTTTCAGCATGGCCTCCGGCCGAATCTCACACGCGCTGGGCCTGGAAGGACCTGCATCCACGGTCGACACCGCCTGCTCGTCCGGCCTGTTCGTCATCCACCAGGCCTGCCGCAGTCTGAATGACGGCGAGAGCGACCTGACCTTCGCCGGCGGCGTCAACGTCATGCTCGAGCCGCGCAGGTCGGCTTCGGCCTCAGCGGGTGGCATGTTGTCGGCCACCGGACACTGCCACGCATTCGACGCCAAGGCCGACGGGTTCGTCTCCGGCGAGGGTTGCGTGGTCCTGCTCCTCAAGCGCCTCGAAGATGCCCAGCGCGACGGTGACCGCATTCTGGCCGTGATCCGCAGCACCGCCGCCAACCAGGACGGCCGCACCCCCAACATCACCATGCCCTCCGGCGACGCGCAGGCCGCGTTGTACCGCACCACCTTGGAGGCGGCCGGCGTCGACGCCAGCACCATCGGCATGGTCGAGTCGCACGGCACCGGCACCCCAGTCGGCGACCCGATCGAATACACCAGCCTGTCGAAGGTCTACGCGATCGACAACAAAGTCGCCATCGGCGCCTCGAAGACCAACTTCGGACACACCCAGGCGGCCGCCGGTGCGCTGGGCCTGATGAAGACGGTGCTGGCCGTCCAGCACGGCGTCGTCCCGAAGAACCTGCACTTCGAGACCCTGCCCAAAGACTTGGCGCAGATCGAGACCGGGCTCTTCTTGCCGGTGGAGAACACGGAGTGGCCGCTACCCGGCGACGGACCGCGCCGGGCCGCCGTTTCGGCGTGGGGGATCTCCGGCACCAACGTGCACGCGATCGTCGAACAGGCTCCCCAGCCGACGTCCCCCAACGGAGTGGTCACCACCCCGGCCAACGACGACACCCTTCTTCTCCCCCTCTCGTCCTCCTCAGAAGAGGGCCTGCGGCAGACGGCCACCCGCCTGGCCGACTGGATCGAGTCGCACGCGACCGAGTTCGCCGCACAGGACTTGGCTTACACCCTGGCCCGCCGGCGCGGGCACCGCTCGGTGCGCACGACAGTGCTGGGGAAGTCCACCTCGGAGTTGGTGACCGAGTTGCGCCAGGTAGCCGACGGCGAAGCCCTCTACCCAGAAGTCGTGGGCCAGGAGGAACGCGGTCCGGTCTGGGTGTTCTCCGGGCAGGGGTCGCAGTGGGCGGCCATGGGCGCCGATCTGCTGGCCAACGAACCGGTGTTCGCAGCAACTATCGCCACAATCGAGCCATTGATCGCCGCTGAGTCCGGCTACTCGGTGACCGAAGCGATGACCGCACCCGAGAAGGTCACCGGCATCGACCGTGTGCAGCCGACGATCTTCGCAATGCAGGTCGCCCTGGCAGCGACGATGAAGTCCTACGGCGTCAACCCTGCCGCAGTCATCGGCCACTCGATGGGTGAGTCCGCTGCGGCCGTCGTCGCGGGCGCCCTGTCGCTGGAAGACGGCACCCGCGTAATCTGCCGCCGGTCCAAGCTGATGACCAAGATCGCCGGTTCCGGCGCCATGGCATCAGTGGAATTGCCTGCGCAGCAAGTGCTTTCGGAGCTGATGGCCCGCGGCATCAACGACGCGGTGGTCGCGGTGGTCGCCTCCCCGGAATCCACCGTGATCGGTGGTGCGACCGACAGCGTCCGGGAAATGGTCGCCGCCTGGGAGGACCGCGACGTCATGGCCCGCGAAGTGGCCGTCGACGTCGCGTCGCACTCCCCGCAGGTCGACCCGATCCTGGATGAGCTGTACGAGGTCCTGGCCGACATCGAGCCGTTAAGCCCCGGGATTCCTTACTACTCGGCAACCTCGTTCGACCCGCGCGAAGAGCCCTACTGCGACGCCAACTACTGGGTCGACAACCTGCGCCACACCGTCCGGTTCTCGGCGGCGGTGCAGGCGGCGCTCGAGGACGGCTTCCGCGTGTTCGGCGAACTGTCGCCGCACCCGCTGCTGACCCACGCCGTCGACCAGACCGCCCGCAGCCTCGATATGACGGCGGCAGCACTGGCTTCCATGCGGCGCGAGCAGCCCCTTCCGTTCGGGTTGCGCGGCTTCGTCGGTGACCTGTTCACCACCGGCGCCACCGTCGATTTCTCCGTCGTGTACCCGCACGGGCACCTCATCGACGCTCCGCTGCCGGCGTGGACCCACCGGACGCTGATGCTGAGCCGCGACGGGCACAGCTCCCGGGCACTGAGTTCCAGTGTCGCGGTGCACCCGTTGATGGGTCAGCACGTGCGTCTGCCGGAGGAGCCCGAGCGCCACGTCTGGCAGGCCGAGATCGGCACCGACGCCCTGCCGTGGCTGGGCGACCACCAGGTGCATGGCACGGCCACCCTGCCGGGCGCGGCTTACTGCGAAATGGCGCTGGCGGCGGCCCGCACCACCTTCGGTGATGGATCGCTGGTACGCGACATCCGCTTCGAGCAGATGTTGATGCTCGACGAAGAAACCAAAGTCACCCTGACCGCGACCGCTGAGGTCCCCGACGAACTCAACTTCGTGGTGGAGACCATCGAGGACGGTGTTTCTTCACGTCGCGCGTCCGCGGTGCTGCATGCCGCCGACGACGAGCCGCACCCGGGCCCGCAGGACATCGAGTCCCTGCAAGCCGCGCACCCGAGCCGCGTGCAAGGCTCTGACCTGCGCGACGCACTGGACATGTGCGGTATTCAGTACGGTCCTGCGTTCACCGGCCTGTCGGTTGCGCACACCGCCGAGGAAACCGGTACCTCGGTCTTGGCCGAAATCGCACTGCCCAGTGTCATCCGTACCCAGCAGACCAACTACGGCGTGCACCCGGCCCTGCTCGACGCGTGCTTCCAGTCGGTGGCGGCGCACCCGAGCGTTGCTATCGCCAGCATGGGCGGCTTGCTGTTGCCGCTGGGGGTTCGTGAGCTGCGCGTCCACGGACCCGTGCACACGGCCCGGTACTGCCACTCCCGGGTGACCTCGGCCACCGGCGGAGCCGTCGAGGCCGACCTCGACCTGCTGGACAAGGAAGGCGCCGTCGTGTTGACGGTGCGCGGACTGCAGATGGGCACCGGCGTCTCGGCCAGCGGCGAGCGCGCTCGTGTGCTGGGCGAACGGCTGCTCACCGTGGAGTGGCAGCAGCGCCAGTTGCCGGAGGTGGCCACCACCGATCCCGGATCCTGGCTGTTCATCAGCACGGCCGAGGCCGCCGATTTGTTGGCGACGAGCCTGACCGACACGATGAAGCTGCACGACGCCGAGTCCGCCACGCTGGCCTGGCGTACCGACGGAGACAACCCGGTGATGGCCGCCAAGCTGCGCGACCAGCTGGAACGCGGTGGTTTCAACGGAGTGGTGATTCTTACCGCACCGTCGAGCGGCGCGCCGGCGAGCGAGTCCCCCCGGCGTGGCGGTGACTACGTCCACCACCTGGTCCGCATCGCCGCGGAGCTGGCAGAGGTCCAGGGCGAAGCGCCGCGGCTGTATGTCGTGACGCGGGATGCGCAGCAGGTGCTGACCGATGATGTCCCGAACCTGGAGCAGGGTGGCCTGCGCGGGTTGCTGCGGGTCATCGGTGCCGAGCACCCGCACCTGCACACCACCCACATCGACCTGGACGAGCAGACCGACGCCGAGCAGGTCGTGCGTCAGCTGCTGCTGGCCGGAACCGAAGAAGACGAGACCGCGTGGCGTAACGACGAGTGGTACACCGCTCGCCTGTTGCCCTCCCCGCTGCGTCCCGAAGAGCGGCTGACCACGGTCGCAGCGCACGACAGCGACGGCGTCCGGATGCAGATCCGCACTCCGGGTGACCTGCAGTCGATGGAGTTCGCGGCGTTCGACCGGGTTCCCCCGGGCCCCGGCCAGATCGAGGTCGCGGTGACGGCGTCGAGCATCAACTTCGCCGATGTCCTGAACGCATTCGGTCGATACCAGAGCCTCGACGGCATCCTGCCGGCGCTTGGCACCGACTTCGCCGGTGTGGTGAGCGCGGTCGGACCCGACGTCACCAGCCACCAGGTCGGTGACCACGTCGGCGGCATGTCTCCGCTGGGCTGCTGGGCCACCTTCGTCACCTGCGATGCGCGCCTGGCCACCAAGCTGCCGGCGGGCATGACCGATGCCCAGGCCGCCGCGGTGACCACTGCGCACGCCACCGCCTGGTACGGGCTGAACGACCTGGCCCGCATCAAGGCCGGCGACAAGGTGCTGATCCACTCGGGCACCGGCGGTGTGGGACAAGCGGCGATCGCCATCGCCCGCGCCGCAGGCGCCGAGGTCTTCGCAACGGCCGGCAGTGAGCGGCGTCGACAGCTGTTGCGCGACATGGGCATCGAGCACGTCTACGACTCACGCACCATCGAGTTCGCCGAGCAGATCCGGCGCGACACCGACGGCTACGGCGTCGACATCGTGCTCAACTCGGTCTTCGGAGCCGCCCAACTCGCCGGCCTGAAGTTGCTGGCACTGGGTGGACGGTTCGTCGAGATCGGCAAGCGCGACATCTACGGTGACACCAAACTGGGCCTGTTCCCGTTCCGCCGCAACCTCGCGTTCTGGGGCGTGGACCTGGGCGTCATGTCGGTCAGCCACCCGCAGCAGGTCAGCGAGATCCTCAGCACCGTGTACCAGCTGACCGCCGAGGGCAAGCTGCCGATGCCGGAGGCCACCCACTACCCGCTGGCCGAAGCTGCAACCGCGATCCGGGTGATGAGCGCCGCCGAACACACCGGCAAGCTCATCCTCGACATCCCGCAGGTCGGCCGCAGCAGCGTGATCCTGCCGCCGGAGCAGGCGCCGGTCTTCCTTCCCGACGCGTCGTACATCATCACCGGCGGTTTGGGCGGTCTGGGATTGTTCCTGGCCGAGAAGATGGCGGCCGCCGGCGCCGGCCGGATCGTGCTGAGCTCGCGGTCCCAGCCGACGCTGAAGGCGTTGGAGACGATCGAACTCATCCGGGCGATCGGATCCGACGTGGTGGTGTCGTGCGGCGACATCGCGCAGATCGAGACCGCGCATCAGTTGGTGGCGACCGCCACCGCCACCGGGCTGCCGCTGCGTGGTGTGCTGCACGGTGCCGCAGTGGTCGAGGATGCCGTCCTGACCAACATCACCGATGACCTGATCGACCGCGACTGGGCTCCGAAGGTGTACGGCGCGTGGAACCTGCACGAGGCGTGCGCCACCGCGGAGCTGGACTGGTTCTGCTCGTTCTCCTCGGCGGCGGCTTTGCTGGGTTCGCCGGGCCAGGGCGCGTACGCCGCTGCCAACAGCTGGCTGGACGCCTTCACCAACTGGCGCCGGGCGCAGGGCCTGCCTGCCACTGCGATCGCCTGGGGGGCATGGGGCGAGATCGGTCGGGGCGCGGACTTCGCTGAGGGCAGCGGAGCGGCGATTGCTCCGGACGAGGGCGCGTATGCGTTCGAGACGCTGCTGCGCCACAACAGGGCGTACTCGGGCTACACGCCGCTGATCGGAACCCCGTGGATCGCATCGTTCGCGGCGCGAAGCAAGTTCCTCGAGATGTTCAAGACCGCTGGCGACAAGCGTTCTGGTTCGAGCAAGTTGCGCGCTGAGTTGTCGGAGCTGCCGATCGAGGAGTGGGCCGGCCGGTTGCGGCGCTTGCTGTCCGAGCAGATCGGACTGATCCTGCGTCGCAACATCGACCCCGATCACCCGCTGTCCGAGTACGGGCTGGACTCGCTGGGCAACCTCGAATTGCGCACGCACATCGAGGCGCAGACCGGCGTACGCATCACATCCGCGGACATCACCACCGTCCGTGGACTGGCAGATCACCTCGTCGACAAGATGGCCCCGAAAGAAGGCGCGTCGGCATGACGTGATTGCGCCCACGAAATGACTTGTCCTGCAGGACTTTAGACATAGGAGGAAACGTGTTCATAGGCGGAGGTTCCGAGCACGACGGCTTGACGGTCGGTAACGCGTACGACTGGGACATGGGTTCGGGAACAGTCATCACCTGGGAACCCACAGCTGCCTGCCTTGCGAAGGCGCAACAGGCGCCGGCGACTGCTGTTCCTGCGAGCTGCATGCAGGCGGGTCACCTCCGCGGTTTTGTCGAGTTTCGGGACAAGGGCCTGGACTACTCGCGGGCGATCATGGGCTCGTGGGAGGTGCCCGGCAAGTGCGATCTCCGCGCCATGACCTACGTCATCAACACCCACCTTCGCCGGCACGGCACGTACCACAGCTGGTTCGACTTCAAGGACCCGGACAACATCATCCGGCACACGCTGAAGAACCCGCGCGACATCAATTTCGTCGCAAAGGAATACGGTCCGATGACGCAGCCCGAGTGGGAAGCGCACGTGCTGGCCACCCCGGACCCGCTGCAGTGGGACTGCTTCAGGTACGGCATCGTCCAGTACGAGGACAAGTTCGCGCTGTATGCGGTCGTCGACCACCTGCACTGCGACCCGATGCTGATCGCCGGGTTGTACGTCGAGATCGTGATGAACTACAACGCGCTGGTCGAGGGCCGGGCCCCGATGACCATGCCGCCTGCGGCCAGCTATGACGAGTTCTGCATGCGCGAGGCCGACACCATCGCGTCCATGACGTTGGAGTCACCAGAAGTACGCACCTGGATCGAGTTCGCCGAAGCCAACGGCGGCACGCTGCCTGACTTCCCATTGCCGTTGGGCGATCAGTCGATCGCGTGCGGCGGCGACGTCCGGGTCGAGCGGTTGCTGGCCGCCGACCAGACGGCGAAGTTCGAAGCCATGTGCCGGGATGCAGATGCGCGGTTCAGCGGCGGGTTATTCGCCTGCGCAGCGCTGGCGCACTACGAGATGACCGGCGAACTGACGTACTACGGCCTGACGCCGACCGACAAGCGGAAGACCCCGGCCGAGTTCATGACGGTCGGCTGGTTCACCGGGATCGTGCCCTTCACCATCCCCATCGACCCGACGTCGTTCGAGGAAACCGCCCGCGCAGCGCAGGCGTCGTTCGATGCCAACATGGGCCTCAAGGACGTACCGTTCGACCGCGTGCTGGAACTGGCACCATGGCTGCGCAAGCCTGGACCGCAGTTCACGATGATGAGCTACATGGACGCCGGGCTTCCGCCCCTGTCCGGCATCATCGCTTCCGCGCTGGACGGGGTGAATGCCACCGCTTTCACCGATGGACGCAGCCCGGCTTACAAGTACTCGACGGTGTTCCGCCTGTTCGACGAGGTGTCGATCATGGTGTCGTATCCGAACAACCCGGTCGCCCGGGAATCGGTGACGCGCTTTACCGACCAACTCAAGTCGGTGTTCGAGCGGGTCGTGGCCGGCACCTTGTCGATCGCCCCGGTTCGGGTCGCGCAATAGCGTTCGCGTTACTTACGTTCGCGTCGCGACGAAATTTTTTACGGAGTTGATCACCGGTAATGAAAGCTGTCCTGGCCGTCCATGGCACCCGCGGTGACGTCGAGCCTTGCGCTGCAGTTGCCGCAGAGCTCCAGCGTCGGGGGCACGAGGTTCAGATGGCGGTCCCGCCGAATCTCATCGAATTCGTTGAGTCGGCCGGCCTGAAAGCTGTTGCATACGGCCCGGATTCGCTTCAGCAACTAGAGGATGAGATCTTCCGGGATTTCATCAAGGTCCGAAGTCCGGTCAGCCTGCTGCGCACGGGCTCCGAGTTCCTCACCCGGGGTTGGGCTGACATGAGCACCACCTTGGTGCCGCTGGCCAAGGGTGCCGACGTCATCGTTTCGGGCCAGACCTACCCCGGAGTTGTCGCCAACGTTGCCGAGCATCTCGACATCCCGATGGTCGCACTGCACTACTTTCCGCAACGGGTGCAGGGCCACCTCGTTCCCCTGGTGCCACCGCCACTCAACCGCACCGCGATGAGGCTGATTTACGGCTTGTACTGGTTCGTGACGAAGGAGCGGGAGAACGAGCAACGCCGCGCGTTGGGCATGCCCACGACGCGGGTTTCCTCAGCCAAGCGCATCGTCCAGAACGGCTGGTTGGAAATCCAGGGGTACGAAGATGTCTTCTTCCCCGGGCTCAAAGAAGAGTGGGGCGGCCCCGCGATTGTCCAAAAACGTCCGTTTGTCGGCGCGCTGACGCTGGAGCTGCCGACGTCCACCGACGACGAGGTCGCATCGTGGATCGCCGCGGGAACGCCGCCGATCTACTTCGGGTTCGGCAGTATGCGCGTGGAAACACCGGAGAACACCGTCGCCTTGATCAGCGAGGTTTGTGCCGAGTTGGGGACGCGCGCGTTGATTTGTGGTGGCGTAACGGATCTCGGTGATATCGAGGTGCCCGAGAACGTCAAGCTCGTCGCGGAAGCCAACCACGCGGCCGTCTTCCCGAAATGTCGCGCCGTGGTGCACCACGGTGGCCCCGGCACCCTTGCCGCAGGTATGAAGGCCGGCGTCCCCACCCTGGTGCTGTGGATCAGCGCAGAACAGCCGATCTGGGCGGCCCAAGTTGCCAAACTGAAGATCGGCAAGGCGCGGCGGTTCGCTGGGACCACCAAGAAAACGCTGCTCAAGGATTTACGCAAGATCCTGGAGCCCAAGTACGTCAACCGCGCCCGAGAGATGGCCCAGCGCATGACCCCCTCGGACGTCAGCGTGAAGAAAGCCGTCGACCTCATCGAGAATCAGATCCGCGAGCGGGACCAGGCGATCCCGGCGCGCGGCACCGGATAGCGATCATGACCACGGCGAATGTAACGGCAGCGTCACGATTGAGGGCAACGTTTGATTGCCCCACCGGGACCGGAATGGACTTGTAGGGTTGTAAAAGTGTCAAGCGGTTCTGGTTCCGGTGACGCGGCCAAGCCTGGGGGGCTTTACGATCGCCTGGGTCAGTTCGTCGTCAAGTGGCCCTGGCTCACCATCGGTGCCTGGGCTGCGGTGGCCGTTGTCCTGGCACTAGCTTTCCCGCCGCTTCAGGTTCAGGCCGGCAAGCACCCCCCGAATCCTTTTCCTGATGACGCCCCCACGATGGTGGTCAGCAGGGAAATGGCCAAGGCGTTCAGCGCCAAACCCGAAGGCGGCGAAGGCGGCAAAGACGCCCCAGCCCCCCCGACGGCATCAGCCACTTCTCTTTTGATGGTCGTCTTGACCAACGAGAAGGGTCTGACGCCCGAGGACGAGGCCACTTATCGGAAAATTGTGGCCAAGCTGAACGAAGACACCACGGCCAAGATGTCGGTTCAGAACGCCCTGGATAACCCAGATATGCGGAACCTCTTGGCCGCCAAGGACGGCAAAGCCCTCATCTTGCCGGTCAACGTTCCCGGCGATCAAAACGATCCGGCCACCCTCGCGACCTATCGGCGCATCGCCGCGACTGTCAAGCAGACCGTCCAAGGAACAACGCTGACCGCCAACCTGAGCGGACCGCTGGCAACCGTTGCTGATATCACCGAAATCGGCCAGGAAGACATCCATTTCATCGAGATCGCCACCGTGGTCAGCGTGCTGATCATCCTGATCGTCATCTACCGCAACATCGTGACGATGTTCGTACCGCTGGCCACCATCGGTATTTCGCTGGCCACCGCGCAGGGTCTGTTGTCCGGCGCCGCCGAGCTTGGCCTGGACACCAATCTGCAGGTCATCGTGTTCATGACCGCGGTCATGATGGGCGCCGGGACGGACTACGCCGTTTTCTTGATAAGTCGTTACCACGACTATCTGCGGCACGGCGACGATTCGGACACCGCGGTCAAGAAGGCGTTGATGTCGATCGGGAAGGTGATCGCCGCATCTGCCGCGACGGTGGCCGTCACGTTCATGGCGATGATCTTCACCAAGCTCGAGGTGTTTTCCGCGGTCGGCCCCGCAATTTCGATTTCCATCGTGGTGTCGCTGTTGGGCGCGATCACTTTCCTGCCCGCCGTCCTCGTTCTCACGGGCAGACGCGGCTGGATCAAGCCGCGCAAAGAGCTCACCACGCAAATGTGGCGGCGCTCGGGCATTCGCATCGTGCGCAAGCCGCGCATCCACCTGGCCGGCAGCCTTCTCATCCTCATCGCTCTAGCTGCGTGTATGACCGTCGTCCGGTACAACTACGACGACCTCAAGTCGATCCCGGCGGACGTTGACAGCTCCCGGGGTTATGAGGTGATGAATAAGCACTACCCGATGAACGCGATGACCCCGATGGTGTTGTTCATTCAGTCGTCGCACGACCTACGGCAGCCGAGGGCCCTGGCCGACCTCGAGCAAATAGCGGGCCGGGTGGCTGAACTTCCCGGCATCACCATGGTGCGTGGATTGACCCGGCCGAACGGTGAACGCTTCGAACAAATGAAGGTTTCGTGGCAGGCCGGGGAGGTCGGGGGAAAACTTGACGAGGCATCCACCCAGATCGAACAGCACGGGGATGACCTTGATCGCCTGGTCAACGGGGCGAACCAACTGGCTGATGCGCTCGCCGAACTCAGGGATCAAGTCACCGGTGCCGTTTCCAGCCTCAGCGGAGTAGTCGGAGCGCTGACGGCGATGGAACAGATGGTGGGCGGCGACCGGACCATCAACGCCCTCGACCAGGGCGCAAAATACACCGGTCAGATGAAGGCTCTCGGTGAGAGCCTCAACGCGTCCACGACGAACACTGAGAACGTGGCCGCTTGGGCTGGACCGATGCTGCGGGCGCTCAACAACAGTCCCGACTGCAATATCGACCCCGGGTGTGTGAATTCCCGCGCCGGATTGGCGGCCATGGTCGCGGCCAACGACAACGGGACGCTGCTTTCGATCAAGGCGATGGCACGTAACCTGCAGGCCACCCAGCAAGCCCAAACCATCGGTCAAGCACTGACCCAGATACAGCAAACGTTGAGCCAGGCCGCCGATGCGTTGCGGACCATCAAGAACCTGCAGAACACCATGAACCAAGCCCGGCAAGGTTCAACGTTGCTCGCCGACGGTAGTCGGGCGGTGGCCGGTGGCGTGAAGGAACTGGTCGATCAGACCAGAAGACTGGGCAGCGGCCTCAACGAGGCATCGTCATTCCTGCTCAGCATGAAACACGATGCGAGCAAACCGAATATGGCGGGCTTCAACCTGCCCGAACAGGTCTTGACCCGAGACGAGTTTAAAAAGGGCGCGCAGATCTTCATCGCGCCGGACGGCCATGCCGCCCAGTACTTCATTCAGAGCGCGCTCAATCCGTTCTCTACCGAGGCGATGGACCAGATCTCCGCGATCGAGAAGGCGGCCCGGTCGGCACTGCCCAATACCGAATTGTCGGACGCAAAAATCGCGGTGGCAGGTGTGCCCAGTGGCCTTCGCGATACTCGCGACTACTACAACGGCGACATCAACTTCATCATCATCGCGACGATCGTCATCGTGTTTTTGATTCTGGTGATCCTGTTGCGTGCCATCGTCGCACCGTTGTATTTGATTGCCTCAGTGCTGCTTTCGTACTTGTCAGCGCTGGGCATCGGGGTCCTGGTATTCCAGTTCCTGCTGGGCAAGGAACTGCACTGGAGTCTGCCCGGACTATCGTTCATTCTGCTCGTCGCCGTGGGCGCTGATTACAACATGCTGCTCATTTCGCGAATACGTGACGAATCACCGCACGGCGTGCGCTTCGGCGTCATCCGCACTGTCGCATCCACCGGTGGCGTGATCACCTCGGCGGGCCTGATCTTTGCGGCGTCGATGTTCGGCCTGTTGACCGCCAGCATCAGCACTATGCAGGAAGCCGGCTTCATCATCGGGATCGGCATTGTGATTGACACCTTCCTGGTGCGCACGATCACCGTGCCGGCCTTAGCCGCGATGATCGGGCAGAAGAACTGGTGGCCGTCCAAACTGGACAAGTCCGGACATTCCGTTCTTGCCGGCGGCAAGGTGCAAGAGTTCTGGACGAAAATTCGGCCTCGCCTGGTCAAGCTGAAGTTGCTGCCGCCGCCTCCCCCACCCCGGACTGCGACGCGCAAGGCCCCGGCACGCGTCCGGTCAACGGGCCACAAGACACGACGTCCTCGCCCGAAGCCGACCAGAAAGGCCGCCCAACGACGTTCAGCTCAGCACCCGCCGAGCCACCCGCTGCCGCTGTTCGACCTCAAGGGGCTGCGGACAGAGCTCACCAGCGATCTTCCGCCGTCACCGTCAGATCCGATGGAGAAGTGTCGGCAGACGCGCGAGAAGGAAGGCCGGTACCTCGGCCATTCCCTGCCGCTGTTCGGCTACACCGTCATCCCGCAGCGCCCGCTCACCTTGGCGGCGAAGGGCAGCGGCAAGAACGGCGAATAGCCCTAAATCACCGGCGGATGCGCTTAGGCGTCCAAGCGGCTGAACTCGCCCTGGCGGTACAGCTCGACGCAGGTCGACCGTCTGATCTTGCCGCTGGTGGTGATCGGAATCGAGCCCGGCGACACCAGCACCAGATCCGAAACGCTGAGCCCGTGCGACTTCGAGATTGCCGCGGTGATTTCACGTTTGGCGGTGCGCAGCCGATCCGCGGCCTCATCGTCGTCGCCGCGCTTCTTCATCTCGATGATGGCGACGAGCTTTTCGGCGCCCCGATCGGGCACCGTGATCGCGGCGCAACGCCCGGCGGTGACCTCCTGGATGGTCGCTTCGATGTCATCGGGAGAGTGGTTGCGGCCGTAGACAATTAACAGGTCCTTGATGCGGCCGATGATGAAAAGTTCTCGGTCCGAATAGAACCCCGAGTCACCGGTGCGCAACCACGGGCCTTCGGGGGTCTCCCCCGCCGGTTCGATGATCTTCGCCTCGAAAACACGTTGCGTCTCTTCGGGTTTCTGCCAGTAGCCGGCTGCGACGTTATCGCCGTGGACCCAGATCTCGCCGACGGTGCCCTCCGGGCATTCGCGGCCGGTGTCGCCGTCCACGATGCGAACATCCATCGATTTGGCGGTCCCGTAGCTGACTAGTGGTGTGCCCGAACCAATCTCGCACCGCACCGCAGCCCCGGTGGGCAACTTCTCGCTGTCGAAGTGACCGATCTCCGGCGGGTCACCAACCTCACGTGTCGCGATGTACACCGTCGCTTCGGCCATCCCGTAGGAGGGCCGCAAAGCCTCTGCCGGAAAATTGAATTGGGCGAAGCGGTCGGCAAATCGCTTGAGGGTGGCCGGCTGCACCCGCTCGCTGCCGTTGAGGATGCTGTGCACGCCGGAGAGGTCGAGTCCGGCCATGTCCTCGTCGGACGTCTTGCGCACGGCCAGGTCGAAGGCGAAATTGGGTCCCGCAGAAAGTGTGCAACTGCCTTGCGCGAGCAGGTGGAGCCATCGGGCTGGTCGTTGCAGGAATCCAACCGGGCTGGTCAGCACCGTCGGCACGCCCGCCAGGATCGGCATGATGATCCCCATCAGCAGACCCATGTCGTGGTAGAGCGGCAACCACGACACCACCGTGAGATCCGCCGGGGCAACACCTCCGTTCGCCACAAAGAAATCGCCCATGATCTGCTCATAGTTGGCGAAAACGTTCCTATTAGTAACCATGACGCCGGCGGGGGTGCGGGTCGATCCCGAGGTGTACTGCAAGTAGATAAAGTCTGGTTGGTCGCTCTGCCCGGCCCGCGGTCTCGGGCCCGATGGCCTTTTCCGGGAATCCAGGTCCAGCAGATCGATTTCCACGATTGCGGGTGGGGCATGTCCTTGGTCGGACTGCACGACCTCGCGGGCGCTCTCCGCGTGGGGCGACGTCGTCAGCACCACCGTCGGCGAGGTGTCAGCCAGGACCGAGATCGTCCGCTCATCGTGCACACCGCCGTAGGGCACCGACAGCGGAATCGCGATCTGTCCGGCCTGCAGCGCCCCCAAGAAACCGATGATGTATTCGAGTCCTTGGGGCGCCAATATAAGCGCTCTATCGCCGATCGATCCCTGAGTTTTGAGGTGTTCACCCAGGTTCAGGACGCGCCGGTACAACTGTGACCACGTCAGCGTGATGGGAACGCCGTCCCAATCCTGCTCGAAATCAAGGTATGTGAATGCCGTGTCATTGGGCTGCAAGCTGGCGCGCTCGCGCAGGACGGCAGGAAGGGAGGACTCAACCACGGACAACAGATTACCTGCGGCAGGGCGGTTTCTTCCGGGGAACGGCAAGGTGCGACCGCATCGATCATCGTCTACAGTGCTAAGACCCGAGATCTCAGCTGGCCGAGTTCTCCAGCGGCAGCGAGCGGTGCGCGCTACGGTCGTGCGCTATACCGATCTGCCGCATGATGTCTAGCGCCACTCGCGCGCCGTGCAGGCGCCGCAGCCCCTGCAGCATGGCGACGTTTGCGCCCATCTCGTAGCGCCAGGCCCCGAAGTGCGCATTGGCGGTCCTGCGTCCGAAGTGGTTGATGTAAGCCATTTCTGTTGTATAGGCGCCGAATCCGGCTTTGCGCGCGCGGAAACAGAGGTCGAGGTCGGGGCCCCACCCGTATTGCTTGAAGTCGACCAGGTTCATGCCGCCGGTTTCTTGCCAACAGGCATGGGAAACCACCAGGGCCGTTCCTTCTACGGCGGGCACCACCCGGTACCGCGGACGGGGAATGTAATCGGCGGCGTCGGGTTTCTGCTCGTCGGTCGCGTAGGGGTACCCGCCATCGAACATCGGCCCGACGACCCCCGCGTCAGCCGGTAGCCGGGGGTCGAGCAGCCCGGCGACGAAACCCTTCGAGATCCGAGTGTCGTTGTTCAGCGTCATCGCATGGGAATAGCCTTCAGAGAACGCAATTCGGAAGCCGTGTTCGCTGCCCGCCGCCCAGCCCAGGTTTTCACCCGGTGTGATCACCCGTTCGTTGGCGATTTTCGGATAGTCACCGCGGTTGTCGACGATCACGTAGTCGGCACCCTCGCGCTCGAGATCACCTACCAGAGCATGGGTGTACTCGTGCTGCCCGAAGACCGGGACAGTGATCAGAACAGACACGTTAGCCACCGTACATCGACCCACCACATCCGCTGCGCCGCTTTCCACCGGCGGCGCTCTCCAAGAGATCGGCGGCGGTCGCGACGCTCTCGGTGGCTTTCGTCATTTGAGCGGCGACCTCTCGGGCTCGCTGAGCGTATTGCGGTGTCAGAATACGGCGCAGATCCTTGGTCAGCGATTTACCGGTGGTACGCGAAAAGCGCCGAGCCCTACCAACTTTGAGCCGCTTCACCACCGATGCCCAGATGGGCTGATCGGAGGCGACCCACAGGATCAGGGTGGGCACGCCGGCGCGCAGACCGGCCGCGGTTGTCCCGGCGCCGCCATGGTGGACGACCGCCCGGCACGCCGGAAAGACGGCGGCGTGGCTGACCGCGCGCACCACCTTGACGCGGGGGGAATCGGGTATGTCCGCCAAATGCGTTGCTCCGGAGCAAATTAGCGCTCGCTCCCCGAGTTCATCGCACGAAGCGATGATCATTCGCACCATCTCGGCGGGCGACTTGACTGGCATGCTGCCGAATCCGAAGTAAATCGGCGGAGTGCCGGAGGCGATCCACGTCAAAGTCTCGTCGTCGAAATCGGTTGGTAGCTCTGCGGTGAGCGCGCCGACAAACGGGCGTTGAGCGGTCCATTCCCGCTGCACGCCGGGAAAACACAGTGCGTCGTAGGCTTGCATCTCCAGCGATCCGCGCTCCGCCATTCGCCGCGATGCCGGTGCGTGCGCCCTGGGTATCCCCAGTCCATCTCGTTGAGTGTCTTCGGCCCGCTTGACCAGGCGCCATTGCGCCCAGTCGGTAAGGCGCATCGCCACTCTCAACAACGGCGCAGGCACGAGGGAAACCACCTGGCCGTTCGGCCGCATCGGGACGTGATGCCAGGCGGCCACGGGAATGCCGTAATGCTCAGCGACATTGGCGGCGGCCTCCTGGTAGGAGACGCCGGTGAAAAGCAGGTCAGCACCGGCCGTCACCGACTTCAACGTGTTGCTCACGTCGGCCCAACGCTCGTTGATGTGGTCCATCGCGTCACGTAACGGTTTGATCGGATCCTTGATCGTCCACGGCGTGACGAAAACGTCCGGGATCTCCCCTGTTGGGGGGCCCATCGGAACCGCTGTCAGCCCCATGCCCTCGACGAAAGAGACCTGGTCGGGCGGAGTCGCCATCACCACGTCGTGCCCGCGGCGCCGCAGCTCCAGACCGACAGCTGCGCATGGCTCGACGTCGCCGCGCGTCCCGCAGCTTGCCAGGACGAATTTCATCGCCCGCTAGTCATTCCCAAATCGATAAATCAGCATGACGTGCGGAACTCGGTACAACACGTCGAACCAGTCCAGCGGCAGCGGCGTCTGAGACACGTTGTCGGCCTGCTCACCAGCCCATTCGAGCGCGGTGCGGTAATCGCCGGCCGATTCCAATCGGTACGCCAACCTGAACGCCCCGATGTGGAACTTGGTCAGCGCCTTTTCCACCCGCGTCTCGGGCAGATCCTCGAATGCAATGATGCTGCGCCGAGCGACCCGCCGGCATTCCTTGATCAACTGCATCGGGTCGTTGGCGTGGTGGAGCACAAAACTCAACACCACGTGGTCAAACGCATTGTCTTCGAACGGGATTGATCTGCCGTCGAACACACTGAAGTCGATCGGGACGGTCACTGCGTCATGGACGTCGATGCCGGTCGCAACCGCACCATGCATATCGGCGAGATACTTGCACAGATGCCCGGTTTCGCATCCGACGTCCAGCACCGTATCGCCGCGATTGATGTGATCGCCAAGCATGCGGGCCTGGCTTTCCAGCCGCTTCCCGAGCACCCGCGGGGACCACGGTATGAGCGTGGCCTGCGCTCGCCGCCCAGCGCGTCGCCAATCGACGCGGCGTTCGGCTCGCCGGCGTTCGTCGGTGAAAAAGCGTTGCAGGGCGGTCATCTCGGTCCGTTCGGTGGGCTGTGAAGGTCGTAGACTATCAGCCGAGCCGCTGGTCGCAGGCCGATTCCGGGTGACGAATGCGCTGTTGCACAGGCCACATCCCGCGTGATCGGGTGAAATGTCTGAGATTCCGCAATACGCCAGCGGGGGGCCCCCGGACATGAAATACTCACCCCCGTGGGGCAATTTGCGGTAGAGGTCGAGGGCCTCACAAAGACATTCGGGGCGGGAACCGCCGCGCTGCGTGGTGTTGATTTCTCGGTTCCGGCAGGGTCGGTATGCGCCATTCTCGGCCACAACGGTGCTGGCAAGACGACCACCCTGAACATCCTGTGCACGTTGCTGCGGCCCACCTCGGGTCGCGCCGCCGTTGCCGGCTACGACGTCGTTCGTCAATCGGCGAAAGTGCGCTCCCAAATTGGGATCACGGGACAATTCACCGCCGTGGACCCGATGCTCACCGGCCGGGAGAATTTGGTCCTGTTCGGCCGCATGCGCGGACTGGGCCGCAAACAGGCCAAAGCCCGTGCCGACGAGCTGATCGGGCAGTTCGACCTCGTCGCCGCGGCCGATCGGCGAGTCTCGACATACTCCGGAGGCATGTGGCGGCGCGTCGACCTGGCCAGCGCGCTGGTGGTAACGCCGAAGGTGCTTTTCCTCGACGAGCCGACCACCGGCTTGGACCCGCGCAGCCGACGCGACGTGTGGAGCATTGTCAGTTCACTGGCCGAGCAGGACGTCACCGTGCTGCTCACCACCCAGTACCTCGAAGAGGCTGACGTGCTGAGCGATTCGATCGTCGTTTTCAACCACGGCCAAGTGATCGCCAGCGGCACCTCCGCGGAACTCAAGCGCCAGGTAGGCGCCAGCTACTGCGAGGTAACACCCGCCAACCCGGCGGATCTGCCGCAGGTCGCGGCCGCGTTGGCCGGCCTGGACGGCATTGACCTCGACTCCGACACCAACTCGGTGTCCGTACTCGCCAAAGAAGGCGTGACCACGTTAGGCGAGGTATTTCGTCGGCTCGACTCGATCGGCATCGAGATCGCCGACATCTCCCTGCGCAAGCCCTCGCTTGACGAGGCTTTCCTGCATCTGACAAAGCACCCCGTCGCTCAGCCATGACTGCGCTGGTCGCCCTCACCGAACGTTCGCTGCGGACTACGCTGCGCGACGCCGGCATCCTTTTTGAGATTTTTGTGCCGATCGTGAGCCTTGTCGGCCTCACCATGGCCACCCACGGGCTCATCGACACCGGTCACTTGACCTACCCCCAGTACGTTTTGCCCGCGGTGGTGGTCCAATCCATGATCATGGCCGCGGCGCTGACGGCCGATCGCGCCGGCCGTGATCGCGTGTTCGGGCTGGGTACGAGGCTGCGGACTATGCCGATCGCCGCTATCTCGCCGGTGAGCGCTCGCATCACGGCGACGCTGGTGCGGGCGTCGATCGCTCTGGTAGCGACCATGGTTGCCGGCTACGCATTCGGGTTCCGGATGGCCGGTGGACTCGCCTACGGGGTGGCGTTCGTGGTTCTGGCCTTGCTGCTTTGCCTCGGTGTTTCCCTGGGTGCCGATGCGTTGGGCTCGCGCGGCGGCAATATCGAAACGACGACCCAATTGATGCTGATCCCTCAGTTGTTGCTGATTTTGCTGTCCACCGGTGTCGCACCGGAGAAGACATTTCCCGAGTGGGTGCGGCCCTTCGTGCGTAACCAACCGGTTTCCCATACCGCCGAAACGTTGCGCGGCTTGGCCAGCGGGCACGTACCGACGCACCATGCGCAGGTGGCCATGGCGTGGTGCGTCGGCATGCTGTTGCTCTTCGGCCTGATCACCTTGCGGATGCAGAGGCGTAGCCAATGAACTCGAAATACAGTGCGCTAGTTTCTCTGCTCAGCCAGAGCTGGCTGCACGCTGGCCGAATCATGATCCGCTGGCGGCGCGAACCGGCAGCGGTACTGGCCACGGTCATTCTGCCGGTCTGCCTGCTGGTGGTGTACAAGGCCGTTCTCGGTGAGCAGATCCAAAAGGTCACCGGTGTGGACAGCATCTACGGATTGGTCCCGATGTGCGCGGTGCTGGCGGGCATGTTCGGCGCTTTGGGCGGCGCTGTCGGCATTCCGATGGAGCGTGCGTCCGGACTACTCAGCCGCATGTGGGTGTTGCCCGTACACCGAGCAAGCGCCATCGGCGGACGATTGATCGCCGAGGCAGCGCGCGCCCTGCTGGGCACGATCCTCATCACCGCCGTCGGAATGGCCATGGGCCTGCACTTCGCACACGGCTGGCACACCGCGCTGGCTTACATACTCATTCCCCCGCTCGTGGTGGTCGGGTTCACCGCGCTAGTGATGACGCTGGCCGTACGCAGCAATGGCCGCGCCATCGTGACGTATATGGCGGCGGGGATCAGCGCACTGGTATTGATCAGTTCCGGCACCACACCGGTCTCGCTGTTTCCGCAGTGGATCCAGCCGGTTGTTCGGTTGCAGCCGATGTCGCCGCCGATCGAGGTCATGCGCGCCCTGGCTCACGAGGGCCCGCTGCTGCTGCCCCTGGGGCTGACTCTCACGTGGGCGGTCGGGCTGATCGCGGTGTTCATTCCCCTGGCCGTGCGCGGCTACCGGGCCGCCGCCGAGTGCGGCTCCTGACCTAACGCGCCGTCACCGGGGCGCTATAGCGGCGCGATAGCGGGGTGTGCGGCATCGAGAAATGCGGCCACCGCACCGAAACTGCACCGACGGCTACTGAGCAGCCCTACAACACGCGCTCACCGCAGTCTCGACGTAGCGACTATGCGTCCGCGGAGGCTTTCGTGAAGCAGTACACCCGGTAGGAGAACAGACCCATCTCGACTCCGCGGTAGAGCCTTCCGCCCTGCACTCCCCCGTTGCTACGCGCGAACTTTCGCAGAACTTTCGGCACGCGGCGGTTGATCAATTCCTCCAGTCGCGGCGAGTTCTTCTCCAGTCCCCGCTTGACCTCGTCGTCGATACCGCGTTGGGACACCAGTTGCAGTGGGGCCGCCTCCAGTTGGGCTTCCCACTCCGGAACCAGGTGCACTGCCCGCAGGTCGGCGTAAAGGAAATGTCCGCCCGGACGCAGGACCCGGGCTACCTCGGTGAAGAAGCGCGCAATGTTCGGATAGTGGTGCGACGCTTCAATATTGAGCACGACATCGACGGATTCATCCGGGAAGGGAAGCTTCTCGGCGTCCCCCTGAACAAATTCGAGGCCGGGCAAATTGTGTCGCTTGCGGCAGAATTTGATGCCGGTCGGATTCAAATCCAGGCCGGTGTAGGAGGCCGGCTTCTGCGTCCTGACGAGATACGAGGAACCGCCGCCGTGGCCGCAGCTGACCTCCAATACGTCCTTGCCTTCCAGCGGAACCTGGGTTGCCACCGTGTGATACAGCTGGATGTAGTACCGGTCGGGCTCATCAGACGCCGATAGCGGCAGAGCCATCGGAGGCTCTTCTTCGTAGGCCCAGTTGATGAACAACACCTCGTCCGCGCCCATCAGGCGGGTGCCGATGGGGTACCCGTACTTCGCGATGAGCTTCATGACGAGCGAGCTGGATCTCACTTGGATGGCAGAAGGCACCGGGTGAGTATCGCAAAGATAGACAGAGCGCGTGGCGATTCGGGGTCGGCAATGACTCGGCAATGACATAGACCACATTGGCATGTCCCCCCAACGAGTCCACCGACTGTACGCGTGTCGTAAGTGCTGTTGTGAGAGTTGGAGGCAGTGATCTGAGGAGGTCGCATGACCCGGATGAACCTGACGTCGTGCGTCGGCAAATTGCGCGACGGCTTCGATTGGAAGAAAACAGTCGTGCGACAGCCACCGAGAAAGGGACCGCGCAGTAGACGTTGTTTCGGGCAAGCACCGGGCGCTCACTATAGGCAGCGCTTGTTGACGACTCGCCAGCGCGGAAGCCGACGAACCCACGGTAGCGCGTCGACGCATCGCCAACTTGCGGCCGAGTCGGCCCTGACCTGGGATCCGTGTGAATTGTTCGACGCTGAGGAGCCACCTGAAGCGGCCTTAGTTTGAAGTTTGCCGGAAAACTCTATGCGAGTGCCTCGCGGACTGTTAGATTCGGACCGCGGTCGGGCCGCGTGGTGGCTAACAACCTGGCAAGGGGCAACGGAATTTGTCGTCACTGAACATCGCGCCCGACATCGTGTCGGCCGCTAGTGGAAACTCGGGCGATCTAGACGCTGCGCTGCGGAACGCGACCTCGGCAACATTTAGACAGACCGTTGAAATAGGGACGCCAGCATCCGATGAAGTGCCCAGGGCCCAATCGAAATTTATATTTAGTCGTTTGACGGGGCATTGTCCCCGGATGAATCGGACGACATTATCCCCAACGTCAGCTACGAGCCCATTCGCTTCTGCCCTAATTAACCCATGCCGGCCTGGACTGGCGTCTGAACAACGACGAGGTTGTACATGTCCTACGTGATCACAAATCCCAGCTCTTTGACCGTTGCAACGACACACTTGAACAGTCTCGGATCAGCAGTACACACCGCCAACCAGGCGGCAGCGCTCGCCACTGGACAAGTGGCATCCGCGGCCGCCGATGAGGTGTCAGCAGCAATCGCCTCGCTGTTCTCCGGTTTCGGCCGGGAATACCAGCAGCTGAGCGCGCACGCGACGGCCTTTCACGCCGACTTTGTGCAGACCTTGGCACGCGCTAGCGGTGCCTACGCGCTGGCGGAGGCGGCAAACGCCTCACCGCTGGATCCGATCCTCGGATTGATCAATGCGCCCACGAATTTATTGCTGGGGCGTCCACTGGTCGGCGACGGCACCAACGGCGCCCCCGGGACCGGCGCTAATGGCGGGGCAGGCGGCCTCCTGTGGGGCAACGGCGGCAACGGTGGCTCGGGGGCCGCTGGGCAAGCCGGTGGTCGCGGTGGAGACGCGGGACTGTTCGGCAACGGCGGGATCGGCGGGGCTGGCGGGGCCGGCGCGTCGGGAGCGGTCGGCGTCGTCGGAGGCAATGGCGGTAGCGGTGGGGCCGGTGGTCGAGGCGGCTTGCTGTTCGGCAATGGTGGTGCTCAAGGTCAATGGCAAGGGCGGTCAACCCGTGTACGTCAAGGTGGCCGGCCAGCCC
>NZ_LZLS01000102.1 GCF_001673365.1 Mycobacterium asiaticum | reverse complement strand
GCCCGCGCAGATTCTCGACGTGGTCGACCTGGCACCCACCTTCGTTAGTGAAGCCACGCGAAACGCCTTGCAGGGCACTGATATTGAGGTCCCCGACTTTGCCTCGTATGCGCCGAAGCTGTGGCGGTACTGGGCCGAGAATCTCGATCCCGATCGTGCCCGGCGCAACGATCCGAACGGGCCGCTGGTGGGCCGGCACGTCATCATCACCGGCGCCTCCAGCGGGATCGGTCGAGCCTCGGCGCTGGCGGTAGCCGAACGTGGTGCGACGGTGTTCGCGCTGGCCCGCAGCGGCGACGCTCTCGATGAACTGATTGCCGAGATTCGGGCCGGCGGCGGGCAGGCCTACGCCTTCACCTGCGACGTCACCGATTCCGCATCGGTGGAGGCGACTGTCAAGGACATCCTCGGACGCTTCGATCACGTCGACTACCTGGTGAACAACGCGGGAAGGTCGATCCGTCGCTCGGTGGTCAACTCCACTGACCGCTTGCACGACTACGAACGCGTGATGGCGGTCAACTACTTCGGCGCCGTGCGGATGGTGTTGGCGCTCTTGCCGCACTGGCGGGAACGCCGCTTCGGCCACGTCGTCAACGTCTCCAGCGCGGGGGTGCAGGCGCGAAATCCCAAGTACAGCTCGTATTTACCCACCAAGGCGGCGTTGGACGCGTTCGCCGATGTGGTTTCCACCGAGACGCTGTCCGACCACATCACGTTCACCAACATCCACATGCCCCTGGTGGCCACGCCGATGATCACACCGTCAAAGCGGCTCAACCCGGTGCCGGCGATCAGCCCCGAACGCGCGGCCGCGATGGTGGTGCGCGGGCTGGTCGAAAAGCCCGGGCGTATCGACACGCCGATGGGCACCCTCGCCGAAGCTGGCAACTACTTCGCTCCCCGGATTTCGCGGCGTGTGCTGCACCAGCTTTATCTCGGCTATCCCGACTCACCTGCCGCCCGGGGGTTAGCCGAACCCGTTGCCGCGCAGCCGATTTCGCGTCGACCCAAGAGTCCCGCCCGGGCTGTCACCCGGGTGGTGGGAGTCCCGCGCCCGGTCCGGCGGTTGGTACGACTGGTGCCCGGCGTGCACTGGTAGAGCCCTGCCGGGGCCCTGCCGGGGTGCAAGTCACTTCTGGCAGGTGAACTGATTGACGTCGATATAGCCGATGCGGAACATCTCGGCGCACCCGGTCAGGTACTTCATGTAGCGCTCGTAGACCTCTTCGGACTGCAGGGCAATCGCCTGGTCCCGCTTCGACTCGAGCGCGGCCGACCAGATGTCGAGGGTCTTCGCGTAATGCGGTTGCAGCGACTGAACCCGCGTGATGTCAAATCCGTTGGCAGTGGCGCGTTCCTGCACCATCGGTATCGACGGCAATCGGCCGCCCGGAAAGATCTCGGTGACAATGAATTTCACGAATCGGGCGAACTCGAAGGTCAGCGGCATACCCCGCTCCTTCATCTCCAGCGGATGCAGCCCGGTGATGGTGTGCAGCAACATGATCCCGTCAGCGGGAAGCAAGCGGTGCGCGAGGGTGAAGAACGCGTCGTAACGCTCGTGCCCGAAATGTTCGAACGCGCCGATGCTGACGATCCGGTCGATCGGCTCGTCGAACTGTTCCCAGCCTTGCAGCAGAACACGTTTGGAGCGAGGACTCTCGGACTTGGCGAGGAGCTGCTCGACGTGGTCGGCCTGGTTCTTGCTGAGGGTCAGCCCGACGACGTTGACGTCGTAGCGATCCACCGCGCGCATCATGGTGGCGCCCCACCCACAGCCGACGTCGAGCAGTGTCATGCCCGGCTGCAGTCCGAGTTTGCCTAGCGCCAGGTCGATCTTGGCGATCTGCGCCTCTTCCAGCGTCATGTCCTCGCGCTCGAAATAGGCGCAGCTGTAGGTCTGGGTGGCATCCAGGAACAGCCGGAAGAAGTCGTCGGACAGGTCGTAGTGCGCCTGCACATCGTCGAAGTGCGGCTGCATATCTTGCTCCGGGCGTTTGCGCATCCAGCCAGCGTATCGTTAGGCCGGTGAGCGTCGTGTTCGCTGACGTCGACACCGGCATAGACGACGCGCTCGCGCTGATCTACTTGTTGGCCAGCGGTGCCGATGTGGTGGGTATCGGTTCGACCGACGGAAATGTCGGAGTGGACCAGGTGTGCGCGAACAATCTCGGCTTGCTCGAGTTGTGCGGCGCCGGCGACATTCCGGTGTCGCGTGGCGCAGACCGCCCGTTGGCGGGCGAGCGTCCCCGCCGCGGAGATTTCCACGGCCGCAACGGTTTAGGCTATGCCGAACTGCCGGCCAGCTCTCGCAGAGTTACCGACTACGACTCCGCGGCGGCCTGGGTGGCCGCGGCGCGCGCCTACCCCGGTGAGCTGATCGGGCTGGCGACCGCGCCGTTGACCAACCTGGCGCTGGCGCTGCGTGCCGAACCGGCGCTGCCCGAGTTATTGCGCCGACTGGTGATCATGGGCGGAGTGTTCGACGGGCGCGGCCCGGCGGACTGGAACACCCGCGTGGATCCGCAAGCCGCGGCCGAGGTGTACGCGGCGTGGGCGGGACAATCCCGACTTCCGATCGTGTGTGGCCTGGATCTGACCCGTACGGTCGCAATGACCCCGGACATCCTGGCCAGGCTGGCCGGGCCTGGGACACCCCAACCGGTGCTGCGGTTCGTCGTCGACGCGATGCGGTTCTACTTCGAGAGCCACCGGGACCGCGGCTTCGGTTATCTGGCCTATCTACACGATCCGTTGGCAGCGGCCGTGGCGCTGGATCCACAGTTGGTCACCACCCGGGAGGCCACGGTCGACGTCGACCTGACCGGCCAGCCTGGCATGACGAGGGCGATGACGTCACCCGCCCGAAAACCCAACGCGCAGTTGGCGATCGAAGTCAATCGCGAGGAATTCATGGAACGTCTGATCATGCGGGTGTCGTCGTTCGGCCCATGAAAGGGGCCATACAGGGGTGAGTGCCGCGCGAAATCGCGCGCAAGATTTTCGCAAGCGCCCCGCCGTAGCGTCGGGCTAGGCGAAGGATCGGCGGTTGAAAAGGCAGCGAAATGAGAACACTTTTCGTCGGATTGGCAACAACCGTACTGCTGGCAGGCAACGTCGCGGCTGTGGTGGACGCGGGCGCAGCCCAGGCCAAGCCCGCCGTTCCGGCGCCGCTCAATGCCTGGCCGGGCTGTCCGGAGGACCATCCGGAGGGTCCGTGCCGCTGGTGTCCGGGGGACCCCCAACCGCAGACCGGCAATCTTCGGGTCAATCCCGTGGTGTGGGACTGGAATGTCTGCCACACCTACTACTACGTCTATTCGGGCCAGGGCAACGTCGCGCAGAACATCTGGGACGGCGAGAATCCGCCGGCGCCGCCGCCTTGGCCGGTGGGCCTGAATTTCTGCCCGATTCCGCCCTGGTGTCCATAGGCGGCAGACCGAGTACTAAGACCATCTGCCCGAAACCATACCGGCAGTATGGCACATCCGTCCCAAAAAAGTGGCGTTGAACTGTTGCGCAATTGGCCCTTCCTCCCCTAACTTATAAGCACGGTGAGATTCGGATCACGTTTGACGCGTCAACGCAACGAAGCAACGGTCACAACATGGTCTGCACCTAGGGAGGCGGTCGCGGATCGCGGCCGGATAGTTAAGGGGACTACTTCGTGTCAGGAACACGCACGGTCGGGCGGCGACCGAACCTTGTCGCGGTTAGCAATGCACCTTTGTCGCCAGACGCCGGCGAACGGGCCTGGGTATCGAGGGGTCTGTGCAGGTCTAAAGACCCAGACGAACTCTTTGTGACCGGAGCGGCGCAACGGCAGGCAGCAGCCATCTGCCGGCACTGCCCGGTGCTCCAGCAATGCGCGGCCGACGCCCTGGACAACAAGGTCGAGTTCGGCGTTTGGGGCGGCATGACCGAACGCCAGCGCAGGGCATTGCTCAAGGAAAACCCCGATGTCGTGTCGTGGTCGGCCTTCCTGGACAAGCGCAAGGCCCGCTCCGCCGGATAGCTCGCAGGCGGAGCTCCATCATTACTTTTCTGTTACAGCATTCGGATTTATGCAGGTCAGAGAGAGATCTTTGGGTCCAGCGCTTGATCGCCGTCAAAAGTGGCCTCGCTTTGGGGCCACTTTGCCCCCTGATCGGGCCCTGATCAGGCCCCTGATCAGGCCCTGTCGGGCCCCAAGCTGAGGCCGCGGCGCACATGTGGAGCACCTCAGCAGGTGAAATCACTCGTAGATCCCCTCCACATACCACTTCCGTTGCCGGTAGCAGAGCAATAACGCACGCTCCTCCTCCAGCAGCACCTGGACCCGAGCTACACGACTCACCCGTTGCCCGCGGTCGTCCCACCACCTCTCGTCGACCGGCCACGGTCCAGCCCACCAGCGCAACTGATCGTCGCGACCCTTTCCAGGAACGGCCAGCCGCGCCGGATCGGCGGAGAACATCCCCCGGCTGGTCACTCGGATCGGGTTGCCTTGAGCATCAAGCAATTCCACTGGATCGTCGAGCAACACCGACGGCGACGGGCCGGGCAGTCGGCCGGGCCACGGCAAAGCCGGGTCGGCCCGCGGCACCGGCTCGTCACCCAACGGGGTCAACGTGATGCGCTCGGCTGGCCCGCGACCGCCGGACAGCACCGGCACCTGCACAGCTTCCGGCCCCAGCAAGCCCTGAATTCGCACCAGCGCCCGTCGGGCGCGAAGTCTGTCCTCCTCACCGAGACCACCCCAGAGGGGCAACTGCAGCGCCTCGGCCGAGACCACCTCGAGGGCCTGCAGCCGTAGCAGCGTCACCGGTGCGTCCAGTGGGCGGCCGCGCGCGATGCGATGGCTCAACCAACCGTCCAGCTGCCAACG
>NZ_LZLS01000101.1 GCF_001673365.1 Mycobacterium asiaticum | reverse complement strand
TCCATATCGCGATATCGGCGGTCAACTGTTCATTTCGGCGAAAACCGTCGAGCATCACGTCGCCCGGATTCGTCGTCGGCTCGGCGCCGGATCACGTTCGGAGATGCTGTCGATGCTGCGGGCCATGCTTGCCCCGCAAAGCTGAGCCCGGCCGACGTGTAGACCTGATCACATCCCAGCCCCGCTGGGCTGGCGATCTGCGCAAACTTAGGTTTGCCTTTCTCGCGGCGAATGCCGAGAAGATGTCAGTATGGGCAGGTTAAGCAGCAAAGGCGCCTCTAACGCGTTGCTGCCCTTCGGAGTGACGACGAATTGGGGTGACTTTCCGTGACCACGCAGACGCTCATCAGGCTGGTACTGGGCATGGGCATGACCGCGGTCGTGATCTTGCTGGCCCTGAAGCGAGTCTGGTGGCTCTACAAGCTGGTCACCTCTGGTCAGTCGGCGAGCGGACGCACCAACGACATCGGCTCTCGGATCTGGGCGCAGGTCGCCGAGGTGTTCGGCCAGCGCAAGCTGTTGAAGTGGTCGATACCCGGCCTCGCCCACTTCTTCACCATGTGGGGCTTCTTCATCCTGCTGACGGTCTACATCGAGGCCTACGGCGTGCTGTTCCAGCCCAACTTCCACATCCCGATCATCGGTCGCTGGGACGCACTGGGCGCCCTGCAGGACTTCTTCGCACTGGCCGTGCTAACCGGCATCGTCACCTTCGCGATCATCCGATTGCGCAGCGAGCCCAAGGAATACGGCCGCGACTCCCGATTCTATGGATCCCACACCGGCGGTGCCTGGCTGATCCTGTTCATGATCTTCAACGTCATCTGGACCTACGCCATCTTCCGCGGCGCCTCGGTCAATGCTCTTGGCGACGAATTCCCTTACGGCAAGGGCGCGTTCTTCTCCCACACCATGGGCGCGCTTCTGGAGCCGTTGGGCCACAACACGAACGAGATCATCGAGACCGTCGCACTGATGCTGCACATCGGGGTCATGCTGGCCTTCCTGCTGATCGTGCTGCACTCAAAGCACCTGCACATCTTCCTGGCACCGATCAACGTCGTGTTCAAGCGACTGCCGGACGGGCTGGGCCCGCTGTTGCCGATCGAGTCGGACGGCAAGCCGATCGACTTCGAAAACCCGCCCGACGACGCCGAATTCGGCCGCGGCAAGATCGAGGACTTTTCCTGGAAGGGCATGCTCGACTTCGCCACCTGTACCGAGTGTGGGCGTTGTCAGTCGCAGTGCCCGGCGTGGAACACCGCAAAGCCGTTGTCGCCCAAGCTCGTCATCATGGACCTGCGCGACCACTGGATGGCTAAGGCGCCTTACATCCTTGGCGAAAAGGAAACCCCGCTGGAGAGCACGCCCGAGGGCGGGCTGGGTGAAGAACTGCGCGGCGAGAAGCACGCCGAGGAGCATCACGTTCCCGAGTCCGGCTTCGGCCGGGTAATGGGTTCCGGGCCCGAGCAGGCGACCCGCCCGTTGGTCGGCACCGCCGAACAAGGCGGTGTCATCGACCCCGATGTGTTGTGGTCCTGCGTGACGTGTGGTGCTTGCGTCGAGCAGTGCCCGGTGGACATCGAGCACGTCGACCACATTGTTGATATGCGCCGCTACCAGGTGATGATGGAGTCGGAGTTCCCCTCCGAGCTGTCCGTCTTGTTCAAAAACCTTGAAAACAAGGGCAATCCGTGGGGCCAGAATGCCTCGGACCGCACCAGCTGGATCGATGAGGTCGACTTCGACGTTCCGGTCTACGGCGAAGATGTCGAGAGCTTCGACGGCTACGAGTACCTGTTCTGGGTGGGCTGCGCCGGAGCCTATGACGACAAGGCGAAGAAGACCACCAAGGCCGTCGCCGAACTGCTGTCGATTGCCGGAGTCAAGTATCTGGTGCTGGGTACCGGCGAAACCTGCAACGGCGACTCGGCTCGCCGCTCGGGCAATGAGTTCCTGTTCCAGCAACTGGCCCAGCAGGCCATCGAGACCCTTGACGGGGTGTTCGAGGGCGTGGAGACCGTAGACCGCAAGGTCGTCGTCACCTGCCCGCACTGCTTCAACACCCTGGGCAAGGAATACCGACAACTGGGCAGCAACTACAGCGTGTTGCACCACACCCAGCTGCTCAACCGCCTGGTGCGGGACAACAAGCTGGTGCCGGTCAACGCCGTCTCCCAAGACATCACCTACCACGACCCCTGCTACCTGGGCCGGCACAACAAGGTCTACGAGGCGCCGCGTGAGCTGATTGGCGCCGCGGGGGCCACCCTGACCGAGATGCCCCGCCACGCAGAGCGCAGCTTCTGCTGCGGCGCCGGTGGAGCACGGATGTGGATGGAAGAACACATCGGCAAGCGCATCAACCACGAGCGCGTCGACGAGGCACTGGCCACCAACGCCACCACCGTCGCCGTCGCGTGCCCGTTCTGTCGGGTGATGGTCACCGACGGCGTCAACGACAGGCAGGAAGAGGCCGGGCGCAGTGGCGTCGAGGTGCTCGACGTGGCCCAGGTCCTGCTCGGCTCGCTCGACCGCGACAGCGTCAAGCTGCCGGAGAAGGGCACTGCCGCAAAGGAAGCCGAGCAACGCGCGGCCCAGGCGGAGAAGGCCAAGCCCAAGGCCGCCGCACCGGCCGCGCCCGCGGAGGCCGAGCCGCAGGAAGTCACCGAAACGAAGCCGGCGCCCGCGGCGGAGGAAAAGCCTGCCGCGGCGGCACCCGTCAAGGGTCTGGGTATGGCCGGCGGCGCGAAGCGCCCCGGTGCCAAGAAGACCGCCGCTCCCGCGGCAACGACGGCCGAAGCGCCGGAGGCCGCGGCCCCCGCGGCGCCGACCAAGGGGCTCGGCATGGCGGCCGGCGCCAAGCGTCCCGGTGCCAAGAAGGCCGCTGCGGCGCCTGCCGAGACAGCCGCAGCGCCGGAAGCCGCGGCGCCCGCAGCACCAGTTAAAGGCCTCGGCATGGCGGCCGGCGCCAAGCGTCCCGGTGCCAAGAAGTCCGCACCCGCGGCGGCAGCGGAGCCAGCGAAAGTCGAGGCTAAAACCGAGACACCGGCTCCTGAAACACCGGCCCCTGAGACACCGGCCGCCGAGTCGGCCAAGCCCGAGGCACCGGTCAAGGGTTTGGGTATCGCGGCCGGCGCCAAGCGCCCGGGTGCGAAGAAGAGCGCACCAGCTGCCCCCGCGAAGCCCGCCGAGCCCGAACCTGCGGAGCCGGAAAAGGCCGCCGAGCCCGAAGCGAAGTCCGAGCCCGAAGCAAAGTCGGAGCCCGCTGCGTCCTCGGAGAGCAACGGCGACCCAACTCCTCCGGCGGCACCTGCTGCCCCGGTCAAGGGCTTGGGCTTAGCACCGGGTGCGCGTCCACCGGGCAAGCGCTGATCACGTTTTGACACCGATCAGCAAATATCGGTGGACAGCGATGGGACGATGTTGAAGTGACCACTCATCAGCTGCCCGCGCATACCTCCGGGCATCACCGGCAGCGCGCGTTCGCGCAGTCGTCCAAGCTTCAGGACGTCCTGTACGAAATCCGCGGCCCGGTACACGCACACGCCGCGCGGCTGGAAGCCGAAGGGCACCGCATCCTCAAGCTCAATATCGGCAACCCGGCGCCGTTCGGCTTCGAGGCACCCGACGTGATCATGCGCGACATGATCCAGGCACTGCCGTACGCGCAGGGGTACTCCGACTCCCAGGGCATCCTGTCGGCTCGGCGCGCGGTGGTCACCCGCTACGAGCTCGTCGAGGGTTTCCCGCGATTCGACGTCGACGACGTCTATCTGGGCAACGGGGTCTCCGAGCTGATCACAATGACGCTGCAGGCGCTGCTGGACAACGGCGACCAGGTGTTGATCCCGGCGCCGGACTATCCGCTGTGGACGGCGTCGACCTCGCTGGCCGGCGGCACCCCCGTGCACTACCTGTGCGACGAGACCCAGAATTGGCAGCCCGACATCGCCGATCTGGAATCCAAGATCACCGAGCGCACCAAGGCGCTGGTGGTGATCAACCCGAACAACCCCACCGGAGCGGTGTACGGCCGCGAAATCCTTACGCAGATAGTCGCTTTGGCGCGCAAGCATCAACTTCTGCTGCTAGCCGACGAGATCTACGACAAGATCCTCTACGACGATGCCGAGCACATCAGCGTGGCTTCACTGGCACCGGACTTGCTGTGCCTGACCTTCAACGGTCTATCCAAGGCCTACCGGGTAGCCGGCTACCGGGCCGGTTGGCTGGCGATCACGGGGCCTAAGGACCACGCCAGCAGTTTCATCGAAGGAATCAACCTGCTGGCCAATATGCGTCTGTGCCCGAATGTCCCTGCGCAGCACGCGATTCAGGTGGCGCTCGGTGGATACCAAAGCATCGAGGACCTGGTGCTCCCAGGCGGTCGACTGCTCGAACAGCGCGACGTTGCCTGGACCAAGCTCAACGAGATTCCCGGGGTTTCGTGCACCAAACCGGAAGGCGCGTTGTACGCGTTCCCCCGGCTTGATCCCGAGGTCTACGACATCGACGACGACGAGCAGTTGGTGCTCGACCTGTTGTTGCAGGAGAAGATTCTGGTCACCCAGGGCACTGGATTCAATTGGCCCGCACCGGATCACCTGCGCATCGTGACTTTGCCGTGGGCGCGCGATCTTGCAGGCGCGATCGATCGGCTCGGCAACTTCCTGGCCAGCTACCGGCAGTAACCGGCCCCGTCCGCGGGCGGACTCCTGTTCGGCGCTCAGCTGCGCTTCAACAGCTCCAGTAGGTAGTTGCCGTAACCGGACTTGGCCAGGCGATGGCCACGCTGCGACAGATGCTCGTCGTCAATCCAGCCCAGCCGCCACGCCACCTCCTCGGGAACGCTGACTTTCAATCCCTGCCGCAACTCCAGCGTGCGAACGAAATCGGCTGCGTCCAAGAGTGAATCGAACGTCCCGGTGTCCAGCCACGCCGTCCCGCGGGCCAATACCTCCACCGACAACCGGTTGCGGTTCAAATAGATCTGGTTGACCTCGGTAATCTCATATTCGCCGCGGGCCGACTTCTTCAGCCCCTTGGCGATGTCGACCACCTCATTGTCATAGAAGTACAGGCCCGGTACCGCGTACTGCGACTTCGGAGTAACCGGCTTCTCCTCCAACGACACGGCCATCCCGGCGGCGTCGAACTCCACCACACCGTAGGCCGAGGGGTTGGCCACCCAGTATGCGAAAACGGCTGCGCCGTCGATGGATTGGAATCTGCTCAGTCGGGTTCCCAGACCGGGGCCGTAGAAGATGTTGTCGCCCAACACCAATGCCACCGAATCGTTGCCGATGTGGTCGGCGCCGAGGACGAAGGCCTGGGCCAGACCCTCTGGCTGTTCTTGGACTGCGTAAGTCACGTTGATTCCGAATTGACTGCCATCGCCGAGAAGTCGGTGGAAGCCGGGCGCGTCATGCGGGGTGGTGATCATCAAGATGTCGCGGATGCCGGCCATCATCAACGTGGTCAGCGGGTAGTAGATCATCGGCTTGTCATAGACCGGCAATAGCTGCTTGCTGATGCCCATGGTGATCGGATACAGACGGGTGCCCGAACCACCAGCCAAGATGATGCCGCGCATACGTGGCTCCTATCGCCTCAGTCGACCCGGTCGCCCTCGGTGAGTTCGGTGGCGGCCAGCGCGGATGCCAGATCCTGGTGACGAAACACCGAGGTGACGTGGTCCTTGACCACCCTGAATGCGGACGCCTGGGTGCCGGCCCCGCCGCTGATCGTCTGTTCGACGACCACGATGCCGTCGTGGACGTACATCCGGCCCAACTCCGCGGTCGTCGTCAGCGAGGCAGCCCACCTACGCAGCGCGTCGTGCCCCTGCGCGCCGCCGTGCGCGTCGCCGATATCGATGTCCTCACTGGACAATCCGACCAACGTTTCGATGTCAGCGCTGTTGAGGGCGTCGTGCCATGCCAGAACGGTGGCAATCTCCGATGTCGTCATGGTCTGCAAGTCTAAAGAGGCGTGCGGTCAAGCCATCTTTGCCATACGGCATTGTCACCGAAGACCTCGATCCCGGTGTCGCCGAGCGAGGCTCGGCGCGTCATCGCCAACAGCAATTCGGTCGCCGTGCCACGGAGTGCGACGCTGCCTTTGCCGTGTTCATGCGCCCACGTGACGGCACCGTCGTGAAGTCGGACTGTCCACTCACCGGCTTCGCCTATCCCGGGATCGGTGGCATGCAGATGTATGGTGTCGCCGCCTTCCAGCGGAAGTGGCGCGCCGTCCGCGCCCGCCCGGATCACGATGCGTTCCAGAAACTCATCGATTCCGTCGGCCGCAACCTCCGGCCGCATCACGAAGTCGGCGCCGACCGCCAAGGCGGCATCGGCTCGGTGCACCGCGTTCTCGTGCAACCGGCGCCGAATCCACCAGTTGGCAGGGCGCGTACCCAAAAACGTCCACACCGGCGTCTCAACCCCGGTTTGTTCGACGGCGTCGATCAGGTGTTGCGCGCCCCCGTTCAACCACGAGATGGCATCGTCGAGGTCCGGTGGCGGCTTGCCGGCTTCGACACTGCGGAAATCCAGGAAGGTGTCCATCCGGTCGCGGACGATCTGGGCGGCCCAGCGGTCGCCGCGACCGACGTGACGGAACAATTGCTCGATGCTCCAGCCCGGACAGGTCGGTACCGGCGCTGACTGGTCGGCCTCGCGAATCAGTTCCCCGAAAGCGCGCGTTTCCTCGACGTAGGCCGACGCGTAATCCACGCGGGTGACGCTACTCCGGTTGGTCCTGGGGCGGCGATCCACTGCGGGAAAGGTTTCGTGATCGCTACTGTGCTATTCGGATGAAGCCCGCTCGGATAGGACAGCCGTGAACGCGATATCAGTCCAGGACCGACTCTTCCCGGATATGACCTGCTTCGGCTGCGGGCCCGCCAACCCGCGCGGCCTGCGCCTCAAGAGTTACCTTGCCGATGGGCACGTCACCGCGACCTTCACGCCATGGCCTGAGCATGACAACGGCCTGGGTTTCCTCAACGGCGGCATCATCGCCACGCTGCTGGACTGTCACAGTGCTGCCGCGGCCCTCAACGAGGCTGCGCTGCAGGGCTGGGACCCAGCCCCGGGTGCGTCGCTTGCGTTCGTGACCGCTGGCATCGATGTCCGCTACGTGCGTCCCAGCCCGCTCGATACACCGGTCGAGTTGCACGCTGTCGTCGTAAAGTCCTCCGAGCCCGAAATCGTCTGCGATGTCGAACTTTTGCACGACGGTAAGACCCGAGCCACCGGGCATGCGGTATGGAAGCGGTGGCGCACCCGCTAGCCGCGTGGCCCGACGCGCCGGCATAGCGACTAGACGATTTCGGTAAGCTGTCCATTCGAGTGAGGAGAGCGCATTGACTTTCGACACAGTGGTCGCAAATGGCAGGTGGTTCGACGGCACCGGCGCACCGTCGGCGATTCGTCACATCGGCATTCGGGACGGTCGGGTAGCGGCCGTCTCGCCGACACCGTTGGACACCGATGGCTGCCCGAATGTGATTGATGCTCAAGGCAAATGGGTCATTCCGGGCATCATCGACATCCACACCCATTACGACGCCGAAGTGCTGGCCGCGCCGACCTTGTCCGAGTCGCTACGCCACGGTGTCACCACGATCGTGCTGGGCTCGTGCTCGCTGTCCACCGTGCACGTCGACGCGGGCGAGGCTGCGGACCTGTTCGGGCGCGTGGAAGCGATTCCGCACGAGCATGTGGTGCGCATCGTCGGCGAACACAAGTCGTGGAAGAACGCTCGGGAGTACATCGAGGCGCTCGAAGCACTGCCGCTGGGTCCCAACGTGACGGCCTTCATCGGACATTCGGACATGCGTACGTCGGTGATGGGCCTGGACCGCGCCACCCGCGAGGACACCAAGCCCACCGCGGCCGAGCAAGACCGTATGGAGCAGATGCTGACTGAGGCGCTCGATGCGGGTTTCCTCGGAATGTCCTCGCAGCAGCTTCTTTTCGACAAGATCGACGGCGAAACTTGCCGGTCCCGCACGCTGCCGTCGACGTACGCCAAAGGACCGGAGCTCAGACGCCTCAAGATGCTGCTGCGTCGCGCCGGACGCGCCTTGCAATCCGGGCCCGACATCAGCCATCCGCAGAACATCGTCTCGCAAGCGCTGCAGTCGCTGGGGTTCCGTCGGCCCCGTCTGAAGACCAGTCTGCTGGCGGCCGCGGACATGAAGTCGGCTCCTGGCAGCGTGTGGTTGACGAGCACGTTGGCGGCCATCGTGAACCGTCTCGGCGGCGATTTCCGGTTCCAGCATCTGCCGGTGCCGTTCGAGGTGTACGCCGACGGGATCGACCTGGTGGTGTTCGAAGAGTTCGGCGCCGGAGCTGCCGCGCTGCATCTGAAAGATGAATTCGAGCGCAACGAACTCCTGCGCGACGAGGAGTACCGCAGGGAGTTCCGCAAGGACTACGACACGAAGTTCGGTCCGCGCGCCTGGCACCGCGATTTCTTCGACGCCGAGATCGTGGGCTGTCCCGACGAGTCGGTGGTGGGCAAGTCGTTCGGCCAGGTGGGTTTGGATCGGGGCGGCCTGCATCCGGTCGACGCGTTCCTCGACCTGGTGCTCGAACACGGCACCGCATTGCGTTGGCGCACAACGATTTCCAACCATCGGCCGAAGATGCTGCGCCGCCTGGCCCGCATGGAAGGTCTGCAGATCGGTTTCTCCGACGCCGGTGCCCACCTGCGCAACATGGCTTTTTACAACTCTGGCCTACGCCTGCTCCGCCATGTGCGCGACGCGGAGATGCAGGGCCGCCCGTTCCTGTCGGCCGAGCAAGCGGTACACCGGCTCACCGGTGAGTTGGCTGACTGGTACGGCCTGGACGCCGGGCACTTGCGGGTGGGCGACTGGGCCGATCTGGTGGTCATCGACCCGCAGCACCTCGACGACTCACTGGACGGCTACCACGAGGCCAATGTCGAAGCCTACGGCGGGCTTTCACGCATGGTTAACCGCAACGACGCGACGGTGCAGGCGGTGTTGGTCTCGGGTCGCGAGGTGTTCCGCGACGGGCAGCCGACGGCCATCCTCGGTCGCGAGCGCACCGGCGGTTTCCTGCGCGCCGACGGGCAACCGCGCAACGTGCCCCGCAAAGTCACAGGGCCGGTTACCGCGTAGGCCGGCGCGCCCCCAACCGAAAGACCCGCCAACCCGCGTCCTCCCAGCGGGAAACGTCCAGACAATTGCGGCCGTCGACGATGGTGCGGACCCGCACTCGTTCGGCGAGGTCATCGGGGTCTAGGTCGACAAACTCGCGCCATTCGGTCAGCACCAACACGGCATCCGCACGCTCGCAGGCCTCTTCGACCGATACCGCATAGTTCAACGTCGGAAACAGCCGGTTCGCATTGTCCAGCGCTTTGGGGTCATAGACGTTGACCGCGGCACCGTTGAGCTGCAGCTGACCGGCAACGTTGAGGGCCGGTGAGTCGCGCACGTCGTCAGATTCGGGCTTGAACGCCGCGCCGAGAACTGCGATGTTCGCGCCCAGCAGGGAGCCGCCGCATGCGGTGGTCGCCAGCTCTACCATTCGGGTCCGTCGACGCATGTTGATGCTGTCGACTTCGCGCAGAAAGGTCAGCGCTTGGTTGGCGCCCAGCTCGCCCGCGCGCGCCATGAACGCACGAATGTCTTTGGGCAGGCAGCCACCCCCGAAACCCAAACCGGCATTGAGACATTGGCGCCCGATGCGCGGGTCGTAGCCGAGTGCGTCGGCCAACAGGCTGACGTCCGCACCCGCCGCCTCGCACACCTCCGAGATGGCGTTGATGAACGAAATCTTGGTTGCCAGAAAGGCGTTCGCGGAAACTTTGACGAGTTCCGCCGTCTGCAAGTCAGTCACCAGGAACGGCACGCCGGCATCCAGCAGCGGCCCGTACAACTCGCGCACCGCCGCCTCGGCACGGACTGAATCCGCTTGCACGCCAAGCACAATGCGGTCCGGGTGCAGCGTGTCGGGTACGGCGTAACCCTCCCGCAGAAATTCCGGGTTCCAGGCGATTTCGACGTCCACGCCCTTGGGGGCCAGCGCGGCGGCGCGCGAAGCCAGGTCCGCTGCGGTGCCAACCGGCACAGTCGATTTCCCGATCAGGACAGATCCCCTGCTCAGCTTGGGCACCAGCGCGTCGATGACGGCGTGCACATGGCGTAGGTCGGCGCCGTATTCGCCCTTCTTCTGCGGTGTGCCGACACCGAGGAAGTGCACATCGGCGAATTCGGCGGCCATGTCGTAGTCGGTAGTGAAACGCAGCCGGCCCGCAGCTAGGTTGGCGGTCAACAACTTTCGCAAGCCGGGTTCGTAGAACGGGATGTCGCCTCCGGCCAGCTTGGCGACCTTGCCCGGGTCGATGTCGACTCCGACGACCTCGTGCCCCAGCTCCGCCATTCCAACGGCATGGGTGGCACCGAGGTACCCGGTGCCGAAAACGGTGCATCGCATACCACCGTGTGTATGGGGTCGCAGTGAGCGAACCGCATCGCGGCGCTGAACAGCAGACGGCTACCCGGCGAAATCAGATGCCAGGAACGAACGGGATGTTGAACCCGCCGCGACCGCCACCGCCTTTGCCACCTCCGCGGCCCGGCCCCTTGCCACCGCCGGGCAATTTGGGTCCAGGAATCTTGCCGATGCCCGGCGGTTTGCCGCCGCCGCCTGGGTTCAGCGGCAACTGCGGGGTGAGGATGGGCACCGGGATCGGCACCGGGATTGGTGCCGCCGGCGCCGGCGCTGGCGCGGCCGGCACCTCGACGGGGGCTTGCGGCGCGGGAGCGGGCGCTTGCGGCGCCGGCGCGGGTGCCTGCGGAACCTGCGTGGGTACCTGCTCGGGAACCTGGGGCGCGGGTGCCTGCGGTGTCGGCACCTGCTCCGGGACCGGGGCGGGTGCCTGTGGTGTAGGAGCGGGAGCTTCCGGCACTTGCTGGGTTGGTACGACGATGGCCTGGCCGGGCTCGGGCCGGGTACCGGAGGTGGTCCGGATGCTGACCGCCAGCGAGACCACGAGCGAGGCCACGCCGATGACAAAGATCGACGCCAAGACGCTGCCGAGCAACGCGAACGGCTTGCGGTCCTCCCGGTCGGGTTCGCTGTCCACTGCGCTGTAGGCCAAGCCGCTGTCGACGTTTTCGAACAGTGCGGGGTCGACCGTGTATGCGCCGGTGCCGGGATCCTGCGCGTAGGCCCGGGCCGCTGTCGACGAGACGAGCAACGGCGTGTGCGCCGAAGCCAGCGCTGCACCCCGGGCGAGTGCGGTCTCGGGCTCCTCGGGCGCAGTCAGCGGAAGCGTGGTCGCGGCCTCAAGCGCCGGCTTGATCAACGGAATGTCGACACCGGAGCCGACCAGAAAGACCGCGTCCGGGCGGGTCTCTAACGCTTCGGCACCGGAGACCAGTTCGGCCAACTGGGCCACCGCCGCTTCGTCGTCCTCTACCAGCGGCTGGCGACTCACCTCGGCAATCGACCCGTCGGCGCTGTTCACCACCGCCAGCGTCGCGGTTTCAGGCTCGATGAAAAGCAGGGCGGTTTGCGCGTAGTTGGTTTCGCTGCCCACCGACTGCGCCAGTGCCGCGGCGGCCAGGAAAGCCGACACCAACATGACGTTCTCGATCTTGCGATGGGCCAACGCGTCACGAAGCGCGGCGGCCTGGTTGGGATCGCGCCAGGTAACGCCGGTCGAAGCCAGCTGGTAGCCGCCCTCGGCGGCGCCCTCCCGGGTTCCCAAGATGGCGGCAATGACCTGGTCGGCAGCATCGACAGTGGCTGCGTCCGGATCAGCAGCGACGTTGAACTCTTCTTGGTCGACGAGCGCGCCGTCGCCGTTTTCGCCTTCTACCAGCACCATCCGGACCGCCGTGGGTGCCATCGACACACCAAGGACGGTGTCCACCACTCCCCCAATCGACTATTCGGATCCCCCAACCCGCTCTTTCCAACGTACCCAGACCGCCGATTGCTTTCCATCTGAGTTCTCTGTGTGCCACAGATCACGGGTCGGGCCGGAGCTGCTCGGTCAGGTTTACCTGCGGCCGTGACCGCCGCCCCCACCGCCGAAGCCGCCAGAGCCGCCATGGCCGCCGGAGCCACCAGAGCCACCGGGGCCACCGCCGCCGAAACCGCCGCCTCCACCGCCGAAGGGACCGTGCGCACCTGGTCCGCCGCCTCCGAAGCCGGGGCCGCCGCCCCCGAACGGGCCGCGTCCGCCGCCACCACCGAACGGTCCGCGTCCGGGACCGCTACCGGGGCCGCTGCTGGGGCCACGCGCGGGACCACTACCGGGGCCACCGCCGCCGAACGGGCCGTGAGCACCCGGTCCGCCACCAATGGGCCCGCCAGACCGCCCGGGAACGGGCAGACCAGGAATGCCGGGTAGTCCAGGTAGCCCGGGTATTCCTGCGCCGGGACCGCCGCCGGGTCCGCCGCGTCCGGGTCCGTTGGGACTAGGGACGCCACCCACGCCGGGAATGCCCGCGCCGGGCCGCTCGGGCCTGGGCCCGCCAAAGGGGCCCCGCCCCGGGTTGGGCGACGGGCCACGAACCGGAGGACTCTGAATCACCGGCGCCTGCGGTATCGGGTTGGTGATGCGCGGAGGCGCCGCCGGAACGGGTGCCCGTGGCGCAGGCGGCTGGGGTATCTGACGCGGGACCTGTACCGGTGCCTGGATCACCGGGGGCCGCAGCACCCGCTCAGGGCTTGGCACCTGAATAGGCGGCACCACGATGGGCACGACCGGCGGCACCACCGCCGGTGCGGGAGCGGCCGGAGCAGGCGCCTCCCGAGCCTCGGGAATCGGCACCGCGGCGGCTGGCTGCGGGATCTGCGGCCGGCCCACGATCTCGGGGCCCGGCAGGTCGATCTTGTGCTGGGGGGTCGCCACCTCGGTCGGGGCGGGCGCCGGAGTGGGCGCGACGAAGTGGTTTTCGCGGGGCCGTGGCTGCATGGCGACCGTCGGGCGGATGTTGATCGCCAGCGCGACTTCCAGCGCCACCACCGCGGCGATAGCGACCACCGCAAGGCCGGTGCCCACCAGCAGCGCCGGACTGCGCTGCCCGGCGGCGTCATCTTCGGAAGCGTCGCTGAGTTCGTCATCGGCCGTCGCATCAGCCTGGTCCTGGTCACGGTCCTGCGCGTAAGCCATCGCCGCAGTGGTCGCCGCGAACAGCGGAGAGCTGCCCGAGGCCAGCGCCGCACCGCGGGCCAGCGCCATCTCGGGTTCTTCGGGCACGCTCAGCGTCAACGATGTGGCCGCTTCCAAGGTCGGCTTGATCCTCGGGACGTCGACCCCGGAGCCGACCACGTATAGCCCGTCCGGGCGCGTCTCCATGGACTCGGCGCTGGACACCAGCCCGATCAGTTCGGCGACCGCCGTGTCGTCGTCGTCAGCTAAAGACTGGCGTCGTACGTCGCACAGCGACCCGTCGGCGGTGTTCACCACCGCCAGGGTCGCGTTGTCCGGCTCGACGAACAGCACACCGGTGCGCCGGTAGCCGACGGCTCCGCCGACCGCCTGCCCCATCGCGACGGCGGCCAGGAAGGCCGAGACCAGCATGACGTTCTCGACTTTGCGGGCGGCCAACGCGTCACGCAGCGCGGCCGCCTGAATCTGATCGGTCCAGCTGACGCCGACCGAGGACAGCCGCAAGCCGGCATCGACCGCACCTTCACGGGTGCCCACGATCGCGGCGATTACCTGGTCAGAAACGCGGGTCGGCGCGGTGTCGCGTGGGAGGCGGAAACTGTCTTCCTCGACGATGACGCCATCGGCGTCTTCGCCCCCGACCAACGCAATGCGGACAGCCGTCGGCGCCATAGAAACCCCGAGTACGACGTCCAAAACCCCTCCCACACCAGCGACCTGAACCCATTGTGGGCGCGGAAGCTATGCGGGGGCTAGGTCGTTCTTATGAAGTTCTGATACGACCTAGACGGCGTCGGCCCCCGCTGCCCCTGGTATTTCGAACCTACTGCCGAACTGCCATAAGGGTGCTCGGATGGGCTGGTCAGCCGCAAAATACACAGCTGGCCGATTTTCATGCCGGGCCACAAGATGATTGGCAGGTTGGCGACGTTGGACAGTTCCAGGGTGATGTGGCCGCTGAAGCCCGGATCGATGAAACCCGCCGTGGAGTGCGTCAACAACCCCAGCCGGCCCAGCGACGACTTGCCCTCCAGCCGTCCCGCCAGGTCGTCGGGCAGGGTGCATATCTCGAGTGTCGAGCCGAGCACGAATTCGCCGGGGTGCAGCACAAACGGCTCACCTTCGACGGGTTCCACCAGGCTGGTCAGCTCGTCCTGCTGCTTGGCCGGATCGATGTGTGTGTAGCGGGTGTTGTTGAAAACCCGGAATAGAGAGTCCAGTCGGACGTCGATGCTCGACGGCTGAACCAGGGCGTCGTCGAACGGATCGAGGCCTAGTCGACCTGCGGCGATTTCGGCTCGGAGGTCACGATCGGAGAGCAGCACCCGACGAGCGTATCTGCCGTGCTATCCGGCGCTGGCTCAGCGCACGTACAGTTCGTCGCCGCTGGGGTAGCCCCCACCGGTAGTGGTCACGTGGACGTGGTCGTAGTGCCCGTAGCCGCCCGATTGAGCGCCGCCGCCGGGCGTGTAATAAGTCCCACGCCAGATGGCGTCTTGGATCCCGAACCGATCCGCGTTCTGCATTACGAAGGTGACGATGGCGTTGCCAAGTTCGATGCCCTCGTCCGAGCTCGGGTCGGGAATCATCACGTCAAGGGCCAGTCCGTCTGGGTGCCATCTCAGTGCGTCCGGCCGAACACCACCGATCTGGTGGATTTCGGGGAACAGCGCGCTGATGCTGCGCGCCACCAGGATGGTCCTGACCTGCAGCCCGGCTTCCGGCGCGACACCGGCGGCCAGGACGGTAGATCCCAGATTGGCTCTCGATCGGTCGGCGCGCGATCGTTGGATCGGTGCCATCTCTTCGATGTTGAACTTCAACCGGGAAGTGTCGAAGTCGGGCGCAATCGGTGCCGATGCGAGCTCAATGCAGCACGACGACTCAGAACCAGCGACGGTCGGCTTGGCCAAGTCGCGGGCGACGCTGTCGGGATTCACATCTGCGGCGACCGCGAAGAACACGGCTGCCGGAGCGATGGCCGCGACCAGGAAAACCGGCGGCTTACGCCGCTTCCTGGCTAACTGATGCCTGCCCACGAGAGGTCACAATAGAGGGTTACGGATGATAACGAAAGAGTAAACATCACATTCTTGGGATTTGCACTAGACGTTTGTCTAATGGCTTTACGAATCACTTGCTGGTGATTTGGACCTTATCAAGGGACGTCCGAAGCGCAAATTCGGCAGTTTTCGCCGACGCCAATCATCGGCTCGGGTCGCGACCGGTGCGATGTTCGAATACGTTGCTATACAGCCTATTTCAAGACCTTGCTCCGGCGATGGGTCACCGCTGACCTTGATAGGTAGGAGGGCTAAAAGACTATTTAGCCTTCCCGCGACAGGGCCGCGCGTGGGCACGCCTCGATGGCTTGCTGAGCAAGTGCCTCCTGCTCGGCGGGGACAGGGTCGGCGATGACGCGGGCGTACTCCTCGTCGTCGAGTTCGAACACTTTCGGCGCGATGTTGACGCAGAACGCATTGCCCTCGCAGCGATCGAGGTCTACTACGACGCGCATGGTGTTGATCCTCCTTCGGTCCGACTTCAGCCGGCCGTGGCCCGGGCCAGCCCACAAACCCATCCGTCGGGCATGCACCCAGTCTCGACGAACCGGGTCGCCTCCGCACTGGTCTGCGGCGGCAGATCGCGATCGGCGTGCGGATAGATGACCGGCTCCTCTTTGGCGTTGTGCTGGTCGAGTTGGGCCAGCAGCCCTCGACAGGTATCCCCCAGGTCACTGCGGTTTCCCTCGGCACACAGTTCGGCGAGGGCGTCCATGGTGCGCCACAACTCACCGTGTTCGCGCATCATCACAAAGATCGGCATGGTCAACCCCGCCTCCCGGATCGGCGGAAACAGAAAGACCTCTTCCAGATAGATGTGCCGACGCAGCGCCGCCAAGGCTGCGGTCAGCAGTTCGGGCTGCACGCTGCCGCCGTCGAGTTTTTCAAGGAAAGCCGCTATGCCGCTGTCGATCTCGCGGTGTTCCTGTGTGAGCGCGGCAGATAGGACCAGGCCGGACATGGCGAACTCCCGGTTACGTCTCGTCAAGCTCAGCGTCGACACTGATTTCGGCACCGGCGAACAACCGCGACACTGGACACAGCTGAGCCGCTTGGTCCACCACCACCGCAAACGCGTCGGCGTCTAGCCCGGCGACCTTCGCCTTGACCTTCAGTTGAGAGGTCGTAATCGTCGGAACCCCGTCCACCGCATCCAGGGTCACGGTGGCGGTGACGTCGAGTTGGGTTGGCGGTGTGCGGTTTTCGCCCAGCTTCAAAGCCAACGCCATCGAAAAGCACGACGAGTGTGCCGCTGCCGCCAATTCCTCAGGACTGGTCTTGCCGCCCGGTTGCTCGGTCCGAGACGCCCAAGTCAGCGGCAGCCCGTTCAGCGCCCCACTGCTGTCCTGCGACAGCCTGCCTTCGCCGGATTCCAGTGCGCCCTCCCACGTTGTCCGGGTGGAACGTTCGGCAATGCTCATACCCATCAGCTCCGTACTCTCGCATCCAGCAGCGATACTTTATACAAGTACTACCTGTGCAAACCCTAGCCCGTCGCCGTCAGGTTGGCTAGTACGTCGAAGATGCCGGCGTCAAATTGCCTGTCGGGCATCAGCTCTCACATCTAGTTTTTACAACCTTGAATTGTGTAAACTACTTGGCATGACATACGTGATCGGGAAGCCTTGTATCGACATAATGGACCGGGCTTGCGTCGAGGAGTGCCCGGTGGACTGCATCTACGAGGGTGGGCGGGCCCTCTACATCCATCCCGACGAATGTGTCGACTGCGGGGCGTGCGAGCCCGTGTGCCCTGTCGAGGCGATCTACTACGAGGATGACCTGCCCGAGGACCTGCAGCCCTACCAGGAAGACAACGCCGCGTTCTTTTCCGAAACACTGGCCGGCCGCGACGAGCCGCTAGGGTCTCCTGGTGGGGCGGCCAAAGTGGGCCCGATCAGCGCCGACGCACCACTGGTGGCTAGCCAACCCAAGCAGGACTCGCAGGAAGGGTGAGCAATATCGTCAGGCCAGCCGCGGAGCAGTCCGGCCGTCGTCAAGAGGTGCTGCGGGTACTGAACGCGGCGAACGGCCCGATGACCATCACAGCGATCGCCGATGTGCTCGGTGTGCATCCCAATACCGTCCGCTTCCATCTGAACACGCTGATCGGCGACGGACAGGTGGAGCATGCCGAACCGGACCGTAAGCTGCCCGGTCGGCCGCCGCTGTTGTTCCGGACGACCAGGCAGATGGATCCGCGCGGACCACGCCGCTACCTGCTGCTTGCCGAAATCCTCGCGACAAGCCTTGCCGCCGAGCGCAATCCACGGGCCAAGGCACGTGCCGCGGGCCGGGCGTGGGGGCTCGGGCTGCCGTCGCCGCCGGGGCGCGGAAAGGCAACGAGCGTCAAGAAATCGGTCGACCGGCTCATCGATGTGCTCGACGAGTTCGGATTCGCCCCCGAGCGCCGCAACTCCTCTGGGGAGCAACAGATTGGCTTACGACACTGCCCGTTCCTCGAACTTGCCGAGAGCCGATCCGATGTCATCTGTCCGATCCACTTAGGCCTAATGCAAGGAGTCCTGGAGGGCGGTGGGGCGCCTATTACCGTGGACCGGCTGGATCCATTCGTCGAACCGGATCTGTGTCTGGCGCACCTCACTCCGCGAGCGAGTGCCGGGTGCTAGCCTCTTGGGCGATAGCGCCGATGTAGTTCAATGGCAGAACATCAGCTTCCCAAGCTGAATACGCGGGTTCGATTCCCGTCATCGGCTCCGCCCTGACCAGCATCAACAGTGTTCGAACTGTTCGATTAACCCTGCTGAGTGTCACGAGATGTCACAACTCAATCGAAAGTGTCACCAGCGGACTTGAGTGCCTGGGGCTGCGAGTGCCCCGTCTGCCATCGCGGACTCAGCCAACACGGCGAACCCGAAGTAGAGATGACTGAGATTCGTTATGGCGCTCAGCACCGAGTGCTTGTAATAGCAGGCGTTCTGTTCAGCTTCCAGCAGCGTCGACAGGTTCGCCTCTTCGTCCTCCGAGAAGTGGATCGTGTCGCCGTAGTTGAAGGTCAAGATCAGCTTCTGCGGGTTGATGTTCGCATAGCTGAATGGCGGCACCTCACGATCCGGCGGAACCGGTGGAGCGGCCATCTCACACACGATGGTGTTCAGCATTCTGTTCATCAATGCGCCACGCGCTTTTGCCCACTGCGCTACAACCCTTCTCGCACTCTCCTTCTCGCTCGCGGACAGCAACTTAACGGCCTTCATGATCCTGCCCCGCGTGCGACTGAAAGAGGCGAATTCGTCGTCGCTGTGCAATTGACGGAACGCGAGCGAGGTCCCGGCGAAGGCTTCGGGCGACGGGAACACCAACGTGATTTCGGGGGCTCCGCCGCTCTTGAAGTTGTAACGCATACCACTTTCCTCGTTCAGCGAGGAATATCCCGCAAGCTGACGACACATCCGCGCATAGCGCTTGAGGAGCCGGCGGTCGTCGTCCGTCAACCCCGGGAGTACCGGAAACGCCCCGGGATCTGGCAGGTTGAACGCGTACGTAAGTAGCTCCCAATGGTGCCGAAAGCCGTGGTTCACGCCCACCGCATGCTCGATTAGGGGCGGCTCAAATTTCAACTGAACCGGTTGGACGGAGTTCTCGTAGGGCACCATCGACAAGTTCCGGTCCCCCGTCAGCGGGTTGACCGTGTTGCCCACGATCTTGGAGAGCATCTGCATGTCACCCCACTCAAACGAGAGAATCTCGGCCTGTTCGTAGTCGGGGGTCGTCATTGAAACAGGGTTCCTTCGGCGCGGCGCGGCTCGCTCATGCGTTCGAGCGACTGAGGTCACTGTACGACCGCCATCTGACACGAGTCGGCGTGTGCCACCCTGACCAGCATCAACAGTGTTCGAATTGTTCGATTAGCCCTGCTGAGTGTCACGAGATGTCACAACTCGATCGAAAGTGTCACCAGCGGACTTCAGCGCCTCGGGCTGCGAGTGCGTATAGAGCTTCATCGTGAAACTGGCATCCGTGTGACCGAGCCACGCGGCAATGACAGCTGGAGCGACGCCATCGAGGGCCAACTGGGTGGCGGCCGTGTGCCGCGCGCCGTGCAGTTTCAAGTGTCGCAGCCCGGCCTTCTTCACGGCGGCCACCCAGTACCGGTACACGACCGGGGGCGCATACGGCAGTCCAGCCTCGTTGGACACGACGTACTCAAACGGGCCAGCGTCGACCCCGAGGCGCAGCCTCTCCTTTGCTTGCCGACGACGTGCAGCGCGCAACACACCGACCAGGCGATCGGGCAATGGCAGCTCACGACGAGATGCCTTCGACTTTGGGTCGTTCTCACTGACACTGCCACCAGCCGACACGCGATTGTTCACGACGCGTAGGGTTTTGGACTTAAGTTCGACATCGCACCAGCGCAGCCCCGCGATCTCACCCCGACGCAGCCCAACTAGGGCCAACTCGTATGCATGGGCCAGGCGGTCACCGGCGAAGCTGGCGCGCAACATGTCGACTTCAGCGACGCTGTAGGTATCCACGTCTTTGTGGGCCGACGGCAGGGGCTTGACGAGCTCAGCGGGATTGCGAGCCAGAAGCCCTTGGAACACCGCATCTGCGAATACCCCGGTGATCGCTTGGAGGCTTTTGTTAACACTCGCTGATGACCACGGTCTGCGCTTCCGGCCCTTTGCGGTCATGCTGCCGCCCTCGGCGAGATCGCGGACCAGCGAATCGATATCTGTCTTGGCGATTCGCTGGGCCAAAACATCGGCGAAGCGCTCCACCAGCGGCTGTAGGTCGTAAGCCTTCTTGTCGCGCGCAGTGGGACGCAGGTCATGTCGACCCGCCAGGTAGTTGTTGACCATCTCGCCGACTGTGAGTGTGCGCCTCGGCACGAATACTTTCTTCTCAGCCGCGTCGCTGATTTCGCTCAGCGCACGACGTGCGTCCTTCTCGGTGCGGTAACGCCGTCGAACCTGTCGACGTCGGCCAGTCTGAGGGTCCTCGCCCACGTCGACTGTCAGTTGATACCGAACCACGTCTTTGCCGGTACGCCGGTCGCGGACGGTCAGCTTCTTGATCTGCGGTGGCAATTGTTGTCGGGACATGTCACGCCGCCGTATCACCGGTTGACTCGGCGTCGAGTTTCGCAATGTATTCCGCAACAGCAGTTTCCGTGACGAACCGCCGTCGGCCGATCTTCACTGACCTCAACTCACCAGACCCGATCAACTCGTAGTACTTGCTGTGACCGATCGGAATCAGCTGCCGCACTTGTGATTCCGTTAGCAGTTGTAGCATCTTAACGTCCACGACTTCCCGGTCCCGGTGATGCGCCTGCTCCGATTCTCTGTCCTTCGGGTGGTCCGATGGCGGCGATTGCGGTGGCGTATTGGGCTTTCCAGGTGAGTCGTTGGGAGATGGCTCGCATGATGAGTTCGCTGCGGGGTGGGGTGCGTTGGCCGGATTCGAGGCGGTAGATAAGAACATTGTCTCGCGCGTCCGGGGTGATGCCGGCGTCGGCGAGCAGTTGCCGAACAAATTCGTGCCGGTCGGCTTGGTGATCAGGCAGGGTTTTACCGGACCATTTCCGGGACACCAAGACCCGCCGGCCCGGCAGCCCGAGGGTGCTTCGACGGTGCGCTTTCGATTTGCACTGCCCGGCAACCGTTTTCGATGTTGCACCCTTGGGGACGATGCCGTAACGCAGCCAGATGGGACAGCGCGGTGAGCATGGGGTTATCGCCAGTTCGGTGTGCAAACGCTCGTGATGGGCATGCTGCGCGGCGGTGGTGGGTGTGATGATTTCGCCGATCGATTTGGTCAGGTACTTAGTCAGATACCCGATGTGCCGTCCCGCCTCGGTGCCGCCGCCGAGGATGCCTTTGGAGTGCACCTGTTCCCCGAAGCGCACCACATGCGCCGGGTTCGCACCGGGGTCGTCATCGACGGCCTGTAGGGCGTCCTGCCAGCTGGTGAGGGGTGTGTGGGTGTCGGGGTCGATGAAGGTGCACCGGGTCGGATTCCACACCGGCAGCCTGCCGGAATCGGTGTAGATCAGCTGGTCGTGGTTCGGCCACCACACCTGGTGGTAGGTGGCGGCAGCCACTTGGCGGACGAGGGCGTGAGGGATCGCGCCGCGCAGCGCCATGTGCACGTGCGGGGCGCCGCGTTTCTGAGGTTCCACGGTGGCGAAATACTGGACGTCCCAGCCCAGGACGCGCCGCAGGTTCTGGATGAACCGGTCCAGCAGAGCGGCGAAGTGGATCGCATCGCGGGCCGCACGCCGGTAATCATAGGCGCTGGGATCGACCGGGGCGCCGGCCTGGATCGGCCCGTAACTGTCACAGGTCAACGTGAGGAACATCGACGGTCGATACTTACCCACGTACTGCTGGCCGATGGTGTTTTTGCGGACCTGCCGGGTAGGCAGGCCGATCACGTCGTGGCGGCGTTTCGTCGACCGGGTACGCACCGGGGTGGGCCGGGGGTCCAGTGGTGGCAGGGTGCCGCGCATCCCGGTGGCACGCAGCTCGGTGTCGAGCTCACCGACCGCCGCCCGCAGCTCAGCGACGGCTTCGCGGTCGTGGTCGCGGTCGGTGGTTGCGTCGCGGTAAGCGGCGACTAGATCAGCGCGGGAGCGCAGCAGTGCGGATTGCTGCTCGGTGGGTTCGATGGCCGGTTGGACCGGTTCGTGGTCGAGGTGCCATCCCTCGCGGCACTGCTGCATGCGCAGTGCGCGCGCTTTTTTCGCGCACGGGACGCATTGCGATTCCATGGTCGATTTGCAGGGCACCGCCGCGTAGTCGGTGGCGCCGGTGTCCAGATTCACCGTTCCCATCACCAGCGGGCGGACGCACACCCCGTGAGTTTGTGCGGCGGCGACGGCGATTTCGTGGAAGGAGGGCCGGGCTCGCCGTTCGGCGGCGGTTTCTCGTCGGGGCAAAGGGTCCGCGGAGTGATCGGGCGGTGGCGGTGCGTGGGGGCTGACCGGTGCCGGTGAGGGGGTCGGCATGGCTCAGCCCTGCGAGGAAGCAGTGTCAGGCCGGCGCGGGGGTCGGCGGCGTTTGGGTGGCTGGAAATGCGTCGCTAGGTAGTCGATGTCGTCGTCGGTGACATGAAACGCCCGGACCCGTTGTGGTTCGGCGGTGCCGTCCACCATGACGTACCCGACACCCGGTGTGGAGTCGGGGATTTCGTCGCACACTGCCCCGGCATCGCGCGCCGCCTGCCCAAGAATCATCGTGGTTTGGTTCGATTCGGTCAGGCGCAGTCCCACCCGGACGGTGAAGTGCTGGCGCAACGACACCACTTCTTTTGACGGGTCTTGCACGGCGCCAATCAGGGTGATCCCGACGGCACGGCCTTGCGAGAGCAGCAGCCCGAGCAGCTGGTCAACTTCGGCGCGGATTTTGCGGTCGGTGCCATAGGCGGTCAAGGCGGCGAGTTCATCGATGATCACCACCGTCAACGGGTCCTCGACGCTCGGGGTGTGGGTGCGGGTGTGGCCGCGCAACAACTGGGTGCGGCCATCCATCAACTTGACCAGGCCTCGCAACAAAACCAAGGTCTGCTCGGCGCGGTCAGCGGCGAACACGGTGAACAGCCCTGCACCGCGGGCGAATTCCATCCCGCCCTTCGGGTCGATCACACAGAGTTGCACCAGTCCTGACCGCACAGCGGGGGCCAGTCCGGCGACCAGGGACTGCACCACGCTGCTCTTGCCCGACCCCGTTGAACCGGCGACCAGAATGTGATGACCCTGGATCGGTAGCCGCCACGGCGTGCCGGTGTCGGTGACCCCCACCGTCGCCGCCGCCAGCTGCACTCGTGTCGCGGTGGTTGGCCGGGGCAGCCGCACCGCAGCCGCGAGGGTGTCATCACGGTGCACGGTGACCGTGAGCTGGCCGGGCTGCGGGGACCGCACCGTCACGCGGCCGCTTCCCCAGGCGTGGGCCAGGGCGTCGGCTTTCTTGCCCCAGTCGGTCGCGGTCTGGCCGGTCACCATGCCGATGTTCAGCGTGTCGGTGGCGGTGCCGATGCGCACCGACCGCAGCCGCGGGACCAGGGTCCGCTCACCCAGCGTTGCGGTCAGCCCGTGCAGGGTGCACACCTGGGCCCAGGCGTGCTTGTAGCGCCACCAGGTCAGGTAGGCGGTGCGGACCGGTAGCCACGATGCAGCGCGAAATCCGGCCGGGTCGACCAACGTCCACACGATGTAGATGAGGGCGTATACCCCGGCCACGACCAGCCCGCCGCCCCACCCAAGCCAGGCGCTCGCCCATGCGACGATGATGATCGGCAGGCTCAACACCGGGAACCGGACCGTCCACGATCCGAGCAGCCCAGCGAGCTTGGCCAGCATAAGCAATATGTCTTCGAACAGCTGGTCGGCCGTACTCTGACCGCTGTTGCCGGACGGTTTCGCGTTGCCGGTGGCCATCACGCACCCGCCTTCACGGTCTCGCCGCGCGGCGCTGATGACGACTTGCTCACGGGCGCAGGTGAATTCACGTCACCTCTGATGCCGGTCGCCCTGTAGACGTAGCCCACATAGGTGTATTCGCCCTGGCCCATCCGCCGCGGTTCGGCGGTCAGGCCTTCCAATTCGATCATGCGAATTCCGCTGCCCGCCACCAGTTCCGGCGTGGATGGCACCGGCTGTACCTCGGCCAGAAATGTCACCACAAAGCTCGCCCGTTTGGCTTTCGGCTCATCGGGGTCCGACACTGCGCCGGCCCACTGTCGCAGTCCTGTCGCCGGATCAGCCTTCTGTACATTCGGACGCTCAAATTCCATATCCGGGCCGATCGGACCCAGCAACATCAACCCTCTCGGGAACGCGTCTGCGTGTTCCATCGGGAACCGGTGCCCCTTCTGTATCGCCATGTCAGCTTTCTCCTGTCTATGTGACTTGGACCACGACAACATATCAACTGATATTTCTAGCGGTCAACTGTTATGGGTACATGGATCCGAGAGAATGTGATCACGCCACGAGGCACTGGCAGCGACTCGTTTTCAACTGATTGCGGCTGATATTGTCGGGCATCTCAACTGCTATGGATGGAGTGGTCATGACCTCACCGACTACGCCCCGGCAGGCGATGCACCGCCAGATCGCCCAAGCCGTTCGTAACGACATCGAGGCCGGCATTCTGCGCGACGGTGAACGGCTGCCTTCCACACGCGAGCTCGCGTCGCAGTGGAACGTCAGCGTCTTCACGATCACTCAAGCGATGGACCTGCTTACTGCCGAAGGCCTGGTGCGCAGCAAGGACCGCTCGGCACGCGTCATAACCGCCCCCGACACCGCGGCAGCACCCAAAAGTCTGCAGCTGCCCACCCCGCAATTCGTCCTTATCGGTGGTTACGCCGGCAGCGGAAAAACCGAGTTCGGTCGCGTCTTAGCCCGCCAGACCGGATGGACAATCCTCGACAAGGACACCATCACCCGGCCGCTCGTCCAGCGGTGGCTCGAGGACCTTGGCGCTTCACTGGATGACCGCGAATCCCCTATCTACATGAACAAGATTCGTCCCCATGAGTACGAAGCACTCAACGCGGCAATCGAAGAGAACATCGAGTGCGGCAACTCCATCATCTCCACCGCGCCCTACCTGCACGAGCTCACCGACCTGTCATGGATCGACCGCACTCAGGCCCGAGCCGACGACCTCAATGCCAACCTGTCCATCGTGTGGGTAACCTGCGCGGCCGACACCATGAACCTCTACCTCCGACGCCGGGCCGCAGCACGTGACCGATGGAAACTCGCGAACTGGCACACTTACCTGGCCAGCGTCGACACCACCTTCGTTCCCCCGGTGCCGCATACGCTGATCGAGAATGACCCCGACAGCCAGCCCTTGCAGGTTCAGGCCCGCAACTTCGTCAAATCCATCCGAGCACAGGCCGGGCAGCAGCAGGGCACTTGATCGCCGCGCTCGTCCTTTACTGCCTCGGCAAACTGTGGGTCTGTAACTGATGGCGTTGGGTTGTTGAGATTGGTTTGGCCTTGCGGACGGTGGGGTCGACGCGGGTAGGTGGGTTTTCGGGGCTCAGCAGGGTGCGCTTATGAGGTCGGTTGGTGTGCGGCAATTAATCTGCGGAGGCTATGGCCGGAAAGCCTGACGGGTGTGGACCGGGGTGGTGCGGGTGTGTTTAGTGGAATCCGGCGAGGGTGATGCGCAGGGCTTGTTCTAGTTGGGTGTGCAGTGGTGGGGTGGTGGTGTTGAGCCAGTGTTGGAGCACGATTTGTGCGGTGCTCAGGGCTGTGTGGATGAGCAGTGTGGGGCGGATGTCGGTGGTGGGGTCGGTGTTCATGCGGGTTGCGACCATGGCGGTGAGTTGACGAGTTTGGTTGTCGCTGAGCAGTGTTGAGCTGTTGAGCAGGTGTGGCGCGGTTTGTAGGGCTTTTTTCCAGTGTGGGGAGTGTTGATTGGCGGTTTCGCCGAGGTGGTCGGCGAGGAGGTGGGTCAGGGCGGTGGCTGCTGTTTCGGTGTGTGGCCGGGTGTTGTAGGTGGTGGTGATGTGGGCGATGGCTTGTTGGATCGGTGCGGTGAGTAGGTGTTCTTTGTTGGGTGCGTGGCGGTAGTAGGTGCTGATGGAGATGCCGGCGGTGGCGGCGATGTCGTCGTTGGTGACTGCGGCGTAGCCGTGTTGGGCGAAGAGTTGGTGTGCGGTGGCGTGGATGTGGGTGAGTAGTTCGGTGCGGCGTCGGTCTCTGAGGGTGGCGGGTGTGGGGTTGGCGGTGGTCATGGTCGATCCCGGTGGGTGTGTCTAGGTTCGGGTGGGAGAGGGTTTGTGGCGCAGTGGGTTTCGTTGTGGCCACCAGCTGGTTTCGCGGAGCAGGGTGGCGATGGCGGGCACGGTGAGGGTGCGTACGACGAAGGTGTCGAGGAGCAGGCCGCAGCCGATGATGAGTCCGGTTTGGATCATGATGGCTATCGAGCCGATCATGAGGCCGAACATGCTGGCGGCGAAGATGAGTCCGGCGGAGGTGATTACGGAGCCGGTGTTGGCGATGGTGCGGAGCACGCCGACGCGGATGTTGCGGGTGGATTCTTCGCGCAGTCGTGCGATGAGCAGCATGTTGTAGTCGGCGCCGACGGCGACCAGGATGATGAACGCCAGAAGTGGTACGGGCCAGGCGATTTCTTTGCCGAGGCCGTATTGAAATATCAGGGTGCCGATTCCTAGTGATGCCCCGTAGTTGAGGATGACGGTGCCCAGTAGGTAGAGCGGTGCGACCAGGGCGCGGAGCAAGACGATGAGGATGAGGCCGACGACGAGCAGGGTGGCGATGGCCATCAGGCGGAAGTCGGCGGAGAGCAGGCGTTGGATGTCTGAGTTGACGGCGGGGAATCCGGCGACGGCGATGGTGGTGTTGGCCAGTGAGGTGTTAGGGCGTGCTGCGTCGGCGACTTCGGTGAGTCGGTGGGCCAGGGTCATAGCGTCGCTGCTGTAGGGGTCGAAGCTGGACTCGATGGCGTAGCGGGCGGTTTTGCCGTCCGCGGATAGGAAGTGTTTGGCGACGTCGGCGAATTGTTGGTTGTCGAAGGCGTCGTTGGGGAGGTAGAAGCCGCTGGCGGTGTCGGATCCGGTTGCTGATCGTGCGGATTGTTGGAGTTGGGCGGCGATTTTTCCCATGCCGGAAAGCATTTCGAGGTTGCTGTCGACGAGGGTGTGGACGCCTGTGGCCAGCGAGTGAGCGCCGGATGCGAGTTGGTGGACGCCGGTTTGGAGGCGTCCGATGTTGGCGGCGAGGTCGCCGGAGCCTGCGGCGCCCATGGCGGTGTCCAGGGTGGTGATGAGCCGGGTGACGTCGGCGAGGGTGCCGCCGCCGGTGTTGGTGGCCGGCTGGTAGAGGTCGGCGAGGGTGGTGAGGTGGTCGAAGAATCCGTTGTCGCGCAACGTGATGAGTAGTTGGGCTTGGTCGTGTAGTTGGGCGCATTCGGTGGCGGCGGCGCACGCGGGCCAGTTGCTGATCGCGGCGATGAGGGGCTCAAGGGTGGTGATGGCGGTTTGGGCTTGTTCGGCTTGGTGGCGTAGTGCGGGCCCGGCGGCAATGGCGTGATCGACGGCGGGTGCCGTGGCGGAAAGCTGTTGCAGCAGCGGCCGCAAACGCTGGGTTTGGATGCCCGCGGTTTGGGCTTGGCCTAAGAGCCCGGTCAGTGGGGTCAGCGCGGTGCCCAGGGTGGTGTCGAGTTGGGTGAGCCCGTCGGCGAGCTGGTCGGCGCCGTTGGTGAGTTGGCCCAGATCGCTACGGCGGGATTGGCCGTCGTTGACCGCGCCCGCGAGCCGGTCACCGATTTGGCCGTTCTGCCAAGACAGTTGGGCTTGTTCGAGCCGTTTACCGCCGGGGCGGGTGACTCCGGAGACTTTGGTGACACCGGGTAGTTGGGCAAGGCGGGAGGCCATTTCGTCGAGGTCGGCCAGTCCTCGGCTGGTGCGCATGTCGGTGGGTGACTGCACGACCAAGAACTCGTTGATCACGATGTCTTTGCGGAAGTGGCGATCCAGCAGTCGATACCCTTCGTTGCTGGCCGAGGTGGTCGTTTGGCCTTGGCGGTCGTCGTAGCTGATGCGCATGGTGGTCGCCACTGCGCACAGAGCTAGGACGAAGATCAGGCTGGCGGCCAGCAGGGGCACGGGGCGTCGTACGACGGCCACCGCGATCCGGTTCCAGTAACGGCGGGTGCGGTCGGTGTTGGGTTCACCGATCCCACGCCGGGCGGCCAGCGCGAGTACGGGGGGAAACAGAGTGACCGTGGCGGCGAACCCGATGATCACGGCGATGGCGCAGGCCGGGCCGAGTGCGGCGAAGACGCTCAGTTCGGCGAAGGTCATGGACAGAAATGCCAGCGCGACGGTGGCGGCCGAGGCCGCGATGACCCGCCCGATGGTGGCGGTGGCGTGGATGACCGCGGTCTGGGCGGGGACCTGTTGGCGGCGCTGTTCGTGGTAGCGGCTGATCAAGAACACTGAGTAGTCGGTGCCGGCGCCCAGCAGGATCACCGTCATGAACGCGACGGTGAACTGAGACACCGGCATGCCGGCTTCGCCGAGTCCGGAGAGCACCCCGCGCCCGACCGCGAGGCTGATACCGATCACCAGCAGCGGCAGCATCGCGGTGAACACCGACCGATAGATCAGCAGCAAGATCATGGCGATCAGCCCGGCGGTGGCCACCGAGATGAGAATCAGATCCTTTTCAGCGGAATCGATTTGATCGCTGAAGGTGGCGGGTGGGCCGGTGACGCGCACGGTGGTCGGTGAGTGCCCGAAAACCTCGGCGACGATGCCGCGTACCGCCCGCACCGATTCCGCGGTGCTGGGATCACCGAGGGTTCCGGCCACCCCCACCGGCACGTACCATGCCTTGCGGTCGGCGCTGAGAGCTTGCGCGGCGGTGACCGGGTCGGCCAGGAGGTCTTGGACCTGCCGGACGTGGCTGGTGTCGGCCCGTAACCGCTGGATCAACGTGTCATAGCGCTGCCTAGCCTGCGGGGTCAGCCCGCTGGGATCCTCCATCGCCACGAAGATCGTGGTCTTGGAGCCTTGTTCACCGAACGCCGAGCCCATCCGGTCAACGGTCTGCAGCGACGGCGCCCCGGGCGGTATCAGATGCACCGACTGGTGCTTGACGACCGTTTCCAGTTGCGGGAACAGGATCGCCAGCACCACTGCGGCGCCGATCCAGGACCCGATCACCAATGCTTTGTGCCGGATCGCGAAACCCGACAGCCGCGCTAGGCGCTCACTGTAGGTGTCGCGGCCCTGTGCCGCTTCCGCGACGCCACGCTGCTCCCTGAGGCGACTCAACGTCGCCACGCCAGCATCGCCCCAGCCCTTGATTACCATCCCGGCCCCCCCCGGCGGCATAAAGAAAACTGTCGGTATCGCAACAGTACTATCGGTATCTTTGTGCGGCATCCGGCAAAGCGCAATACGCCCGCCCGCCGGTCGTGGCCTGCCCCCAGCCTCCGCGACAGCTCAGTCCAACATCTCCCGGTCCATCAGCTCGTCGTCGAGATAGGAACACGACCGCGGCGGATAGTGGCGGGGACGCACCCAATCACCCGCGGTCGCAACCCGGGCGTGCCCGAGCTTGGCCAGATCATGGCGAACGTGGCGGACCTCCTCGAACAAGACGCCGGGCAGCAGCCGCTTGGCCGCCCGCGCCACCACCGCGCCCGTGCGCCCGACAGCCTGTGCGGGCCGCCGCGTCAGTGGCGTCGCCGCGGTCGGGTCCTGGATCTGGCGCCGGATGAGCTCCCGGCGTTGCTGATGATTCACCATGGCCTTACCCCCTCGGTGTTGGCCTGCACGGCGATACAAGTACTAACGGTATCGCTCCGATACTAACGGTATCGTTTAGGTGGATGCCAGCCCCGCGTCCGCGTTATCGGCGTCGACGCCCGGCGGCGAGGATTACGGTGAACAGGTGGAGCCAGGCGCGGAGGAACGTGCTGTCGATATCGACGGCGACGAGGTGGATCCACGACTGGCGCGGTCCCGGACCCGGCTGCTCGACGCCGCGGCCAAGCTGCTCAGCGCCGGCGGGGTCGAAGCGGTCACCATCGAGGCGGTCACCAAGGCCTCCAAGGTGGCCCGAACCACGCTCTACCGCCACTTCACCAGCTCCACCCACCTGCTGGCCGCCACCTTCGAGCGGCTACTGCCCCAGGTCAGCCTGCCGCCGGCGCAAGGCTCGCTGCGCGAACAGCTCATCGAACTGCTCAGCCGACAAGCGATCCTGTTTCAGGACGCACCCTTGCACGCCACCACGCTGGCCTGGGTCGCCCTCGGGCCGACACCGGAGCGCCCCGACGAGGTGCACGACCGCCACGCGCTACGCACACGCGTCGTGGCCCATTACCGACAGCCCTTCGCCGAGCTGCTGCAAAGCCCGGCCGCCGCCGCCGAACTCGACGACTTCGATGTCGACCTCGCCATGTGCCAGCTCGTCGGCCCGATCGCCTTCGCCCGTCTGACCGGCTTGCGTGCCATCAACCGTGAGGACTGCGAGCACATCATTGACGACTTCCTGCACGCTCACGCCCGCAACTGATCGCCCCACCGGCATGGACGCGGTGTTTGACGTGTCAGCAAAGTTGGCATTCGGACCACTACGGCACTTTCACACCTCGGGCTGCCACAACTCGCTTGGAATACGGCCCGTCGAGACCTTGCTGGGTGCTCCTGGGCCATCCAGAACGTTCAGCAGCCCCGCGAACATAGCCGACATAAGCGCAAGGAGATAACATCGACCCGCACCTCGCGCTGGCCGGAAGGCGCGTAGCTCAATCGAATTGGCCGCGTTCGCCTAATGATTCGGGGCGCAGTGCGTGATCAGATCGTTGAGGTTGTCGGCGACTCTGTTGTTGGGGATCCCGACCGACGGTGGGTAGAGCATGATGTGGTCGAGCACGCCTTCGTAGCGGCGTAGCCCTTCCCTGACATCACTCGCGGTGCCGGCAACACCCATAACGTCAATCATGTCATCGGACACTGCGTCGAACATCGCTACGAAATCACCGCGCGCGAACGCCTCTCGAATGTCTGCGCCCTGTCTGGTGAATCCACAAAAATCAAGCAGCGGTTCGTAGGTCTTCACCGATGCATAAAACGCGATCTGTTGTGCTACCTCTCGACGAGCGACTGCCGGATCATCGTGGATTGAGCACATGACCATAGAGATGATCTCGACGTCCCGCGGGTCACGTCCGGTGTGTTCGGCACCTTTAATCACCGCTGGCCGAACGATTTCCTCTACGTACGAGGTTGTGAAGAGCGGATGCCCGGCAAGGCCATCGGCGACTCGGCCAGCCGCTTCACACATTCGCGGACGCACAGCCGCTGTCACGATCGGAATCCTGCGCGCGGGTGGCTCAACCGGGCCGCTGGGTATGAGATTCATTTTGTAGAAGCGGCCTTCATGGTGGACGGGACCTTCGTGCAGGTTCCAGATACGCCTGATGAGTGGTACGAGCTCTTCGATGCGCAGCGCGGGTGCACTGAAGTCCGCGACGCTGTGCCAGTCGCTCATCATTCTCTTGGTCCCGTTACCGATGCCGAGCACGATCCGGCCTCCGGACAGCTCGTCGAGATCACGCGCCTCGGTGGCAAGTACGAGGGGGCTGCGCCCGACCCCGTAGAGGATTGACGATCCGACACGGCATGTGCGCGTCGCCGCGGCTATGGCCGCCATTGAGATCGACCCGGAGCGTGTGTAGAACTCCGACGCCCATACGCCGTCGAAACCAGCTCGATCGGCCGCATCGGCGGTAGCCCCCATAGCCTGCAAAGTGGGCGCGAGGACCGAGATTCCATACGTACTCACAATCGCGCATCGCAATTTGTCGCGATCCGCTGAGACATACACGCGATATTGTCACGATCGGACCGCACCCACAACACCGCGTCGCGGCAAACCGTCATACTTGCCCGATGGTTACCAAGTTGTCGCGATGGGGTAGTTCCGCCCCGGCGGACCGCGACTCTGCGCGCGATCGACTGCTCGACGCAGCTGAGAGCTGCCTCGAACACCATGGCCTGGCCGGTACCACCATGGAAGACATCGGACGGCAAGCCGGGGTCTCGCGGGCGACGGTCTATCGGTACTTCTCAGGTCGAGAGGCTGTGATCTCCGGGGTCATCATCAGAGCGACTGAACGTTATCTCAATCGAATCGCACCCCGGATCGCCACACACCGCGATTTAGGCTCAGCTCTAGTAGATTTCATCGAGGTCACGGTGCGAGCCGCGCGCCGGGAACCCATCATCGGTCTGCTGTTCGGCAGCGACCACGAACTGGCCGTCGTCGGCCTGGGCGAAAATACGTCCGCATCACTATTCGAACTCGTCACCGAGTTCCTGCGCCCAGTGTTCGTGGCCCACTGGTCCGATGTCGAAGCCGGAGTGTCCATCGACGACGCCGCCGAATGGGTTCTTCGCACGATCCTGAGCCTGCTGACCGTCCGCGGCCCGCGGGAGCGCAGCAGAGACGGCCGCCGAACCTACCTGCGGCGGTTCCTCATCCCTACGATTGTCGGGCGCGATCCGAAACTAGTTGATGCGACAGAATAAGCGTACTGTCTCGTGAAGTAACTACTGAAGGAGCGCGATCGATGCATGTGACTTTCGCCAGCTTCGACGAAAAAATTGCCGAACAACTGCAAAGCGCACCGATGCTCTCTGCCGGCCTAGCCGGCTACCTAGGCTTCCGGCATACCGACTTCAGCGCCGGACGCCTGATCGCTGAAATGGACGCGCGCCCAGAGCTGCTGACCCCGTTCGGCAACCTGCACGGTGGCTGCCTCTCGGCCATGGTCGACCATTGCCTCGGAGTGGTTTTCTATCCCGTCATTCCCGCCGGGGCGTGGGTGGCCACAACCGAATTCAAACTGAATCTCCTGAAGCCGGTATCCAGCGGAACCTGCATCGCCACAACCGACATCATCGCCCTCAGCCGGCGCAGCGGAGTCGCCAGAATCACTATCACCAATGAGGGCAACGCCGTCTGCGCGGCGCAAGGCACGGTAACCATCGTGACACCCAAAGCCGGCAGCTCATGATCAAAACCTCCAGCTCAGGCTCACAAACCACGGATCCCATCACTGAACGGATATCTATCGGCAAAAAGCTCTCGCTGACAGCGGATATCTACCCGCACCCAGACCCGCGAGCAGTCGTCCTACTACTGCATGGTGGTGGGCAAAATCGCCACGCATGGCAGACCACCGCCCACCGGCTGCATGCACTCGGCTATACCGTCATCGCATACGATGCCCGCGGGCATGGCGACAGTGACTGGGATCCCAAGGGTCTCTACGACATCGACCGGCTCGCCTCCGACCTGCTTGCGGTCCGCGCTCACACATGCTCAGGACACAAAGCCGTCGCGATCGGAGCCTCTATGGGCGGGCTGACGATCCTGGGAACTCACCTTGTCGCTGCACCGGAATTGTGGGAAGCGATCGTCTTGGTCGACATCACGCCGAGAATGGAACTGCAGGGCGCACGTCGCGTCATTCAACCCGAACCGCCGCCGGCCCGAGAACCTAGACGGGCTACGCAAAGTACTTCGCCAACGCGAAGATCACCGATGGGTCTGGCGATGGGATCCCTCCTTCATCACGTCGAATTTTCAATTCCTGCAAGAAGACTCACAGGGCGGCGCCGACGAGTTCGAGGCAATAGGCGCCCTACTCACCGGCGGCGCACGGCGTATCACAGCGCCGACGCTGCTGGTCCGCGGACTGATGTCAGACGTCGTCTCTCAAGAAACAGTCGAAGAATTTATCGACCTCGTCCCGCACGCCCACACCGCCGATATCACCGGCGCCGGCCACATGATCGCCGGCGATGACAACGACGCCTTCACTCTCGCAGTAATTGAGTTTCTCGGCCACACGGTCTGACCGGCCAGTACAGATGACGTGCCACCACGGAACCGAAGGCTTGGTCCATGATCATCGGTCACAGCTGTGAGGCTTTGTTGCACGTGACAGAGCAGAGTTCTCCCTCAGCTCCGCCCAGTGTGGTACTAACGGTATTGCAGCGAAACTTCTAGTATCGGAGTGCGTTTTGCGTGACAGCCAGCCTTCCGTGGCCCAACTACAACCCAGTTTGGTAACCGATATCGCATTCCCGATCATGACACCCTCCCGCGCATCTGGTGGTGCGACAACATCGAGTTCGGTGAGGTTGCCAAGCCGCTTGTGGGCTGGTCACTAGTCCCAAAAACAGGCATGACATGAAAGCGACGGAGCAATTACCTAATTCCCTGAAGGCGTGCACGCAAAATTCGGGTCACAACCGCACAGTGCAGCCTGCCGGCGAGCCATCCCACACGAGTGAGATCTTGGACGCGACCCTGCATGCGGCGACGTGCGGCGGCTATAGCGCGGTGCAGATGCGGGCGGTGGCTGATGTCGCCGGCATCGGTGTGGGGACGCTTTACCGGTATTTCCCATCCAAACCGCATTTGCTGGTCGCCGTGCTGCGCCGCGAATTCGACCGGCTGGCCGCCGATTGCCCATGGCACCGGCACGACATCGCGCCTGCCCATCGGGTCGCGGCCCTGACCTCGCGACTGCACGCCGAATGGCAGCTCGACCCGAAGCTGACCGCAGCCACCACCCGTGCAGTAGTGGTCGCTGACGCCACCGCCGCGCCCATCGTCACCCAGACCGCCGATATCCTGCAACAGCTATTCGCCCGTGCCCTGGGCGGCGACACCGTCACCGAAAACCACCATGACCTCGCCGGACTCATCACCGATGTCTGGCTAGCCAACCTCACCGCCTTCAGCGGCCACCGACTCTCCGCAGCCCAAGCCCGAGAGCGCATCGACCGCGGCACCGAACTAATACTGCGCCAGGCCTCATCAATAAAGCCCCACGTCATAAAGGGCAAAGACCACCCGAACCAACCACCCTCCAAGGCGGGCTGACCGGCGAACGACGGTCAGGCCGCACAATCGCACCGATCTGTAGGAAGAACTAGAAGATCCGATGAAACTCAGGCGTCAATCACGAGGACTGGCAGCCGTTCGGAGCCAAGTAGATAACTCGAGGTGACCCGGCTCCGCTACAGCGCCCCTCTGTTATCAGCCGAACAAACCGCACGCGTTAACCGACTGTCTGCCGAATTTCGCTCTCAAAGATCAAGACGGCGGCGCTGGCGCGCCGCCCGCCGCACTCGCCGCGGCCTGCCGCTCCGCTTCGGCCGCGCGGCGCGGCGCCTTCACTAACTCCTGCCATCTCAACCTGCGGCAAGTTTCCGCCATCGCGCCGAGCATCCGTCGCCCACAACGGCGGCCCGCAGCACGCCTGCTGTTCTCCGGGTCCAATTGCCGCGGCTGCGCTTCGACACCCACCAACCGGAACGTCGCGCCCTCAGTCCTGCTCCGATACGACGCGCCCCACCGCCACTACGTGGCGGCGGGGTCCAAATTCACGCGGTCGGCCTTCATGGCGCGTCAGTGGGCAACATCGTCCAGGCCGTTGCCGCCGGCGACGACACCCGGCGTGATGAAGTCTGCGATCTGATCCTTCGCAGCATCGATGTTCTCGTTGATTTGCGCATTGGGCCACTTCTTCCCCGCTACGAGCAGCGCGTCAGCTACCGGTAACCACCGCGTTCGACGGCGATCCTCCACTCAGGAACGTGCGTATCTGTTCTGCGGCCACGGCGTAGCAGAGGGCGTTCGTTCCCGGCACGGTCCGCGCCATGTGAGGGCTAATGATCGTGCCTGGGCAAGCCCAGAGGCGATGGTCTTGCGGCAGCGGCTCAGGCTCAGTGACGTCGAGGGCCGCCCGCAGTCGCCCGGTCTGCAACTCCGCTACGAGTGCGTCGGTGTCAACGATCTTGCCGCGGGCGGCGTTGACGACCAGGGCGCCATCCGGGAGTGCACCGAGGAATGCCACGTCGACCATGCCCTGCGTCGAGTCGGTTAGGGGCGCAGTAATAACGACCGCATCGCACGTCGGCAGAATCTCGGGCACTGCTTCTGGGCCGAGCACGCCGCCGCGTTCCCGACTGGCAACAAGGACAGGTAGAGCGTCGAATGCCCGCAGTCGCTCGGCGACGGCCCCACCAATTGCACCCGCTCCGAGAATCAACACCCGGCTCCCGGCGAGAGTGTCAGCGGCAACGCGACGATGCGCCCACGTGTGCTCCCGCTTGAAATCTACGAGCGCCGGCCACTGACGGTAGAGGCACAGGATCGCTGACAGCACCCACTCGGAGACGGGTCCGGCATGTGCCCCGCGGGCGGTGGCCAGGATGACGTCAGGCGGCACGTCAGAAGCCCACTCGTCGGCCCCCGCGGACAGAAGCTGAACCATGCGGAGGCCGTGGAGTTCTTTCAACAGCGGGATCGGGCGATGGCTGCTGCGGTACGGCGGGGTCAGGATCGCAGCGTCGCGCTGCTCAGGAGAGAGTGGCCCGCTGGGGTCGTAGGTGACGACCTCGAGTCCGTCGACGCGACCGAGCAGGTCAACGCCGACTCTGTCGTCGTCCTCGTGACTGACGAGCACTCGCATCGGAATGTTTCTCCTCAGTTGCCGGTCGAACGGACGGGTGAGCGGCGAAGTCGCCAGACCGGGAACCATACTGCTACCGGATGCGGGTCATGCTCCTTCCGACCCACCCCAACGCGCCTCGCACGTCAGCACCTCGTTGTCACACCGATGTCACAACTGAGGCCCACAACCCCGGACTTGGGCGGACAGGACCAGATGATTCGCCCAGCTCGACAGACCAGCGCAAACCTCGACAGAGCCGACCAGACGCCGCCGTTCGACTTCCCAAGCTGAATACGCGGGTTCGATTCCCGTCATCGGCTCCATATCTAGCAGGGCATTCGCCCACTCCACGCAACTGCCAGCGGCGCGCGGTCCCGTAGCGGTCCCGTAGTTCGGGAGCTGAATGCCGCCGCGAGCATCGGCCGTTCCTTATGCCGCCGGAAATAGCTGAGATCCGCACCTCCCGGGCGATAACGTGAGCCAAGAAAGAATCGGCGTGCGTTGGGCGCACCGAACAGCACCGCGGAGGGTGCGCAACATGACTAGTGAAGAGACCACACAGCGGGTGGCAGCCGATACGCTGACGCGACTGCCTGGCCAAACGGAGGCGCGGTGGCGGATTCTCAGGGCATCCTGTTGGGTCTTACTCTGTCTCACGTTGCTCGCCGCAGTGGTCATGGCGGTGCGTCCGTCGCTGGCCGCGCAAGCCGCGGGGGCCCAAATGGCCTTTCTCATTCTGTTTGTTGTCATCCATGCCTGGCTGGGCTACTCCGCGCGAGGCATGGCTGCATTCGTCGCCATCGCCGGCATTGTTGCGTTCGTAATCGAGGCAATTGGTGTCGCGACCGGTTTCCCGTTCGGCTCTTACACCCATCACTTACCGGGACCGAAACCCCTGGGCGTCCCCCCGGTGGCGGTCGTCAGCTGGATCATGTTCGGCTGGCTGGCCTTGGCGCTGGCGCGCGTGATCATGCGACCTGTCCCAGGTACGGCGGTCGGTGGCGCCGAACGCTTTACGACGCCCATCGTGGCAACATTCATTCTTGGGGGTTATGACCTGGTCAACGACCCCATCGGGGCGACGGCGCACGATTATTACTCCTATCACCACCCGACCGGCGCGCTGGGAGTTCCACTGACGAACTTCCTCGGCTGGCTACTGACGGGCTGGTTGATCTTCCAACTTGTAGCCCTCGTCGAAGCGCGATTCCCCGGAAGGCCCGTCACCCTAACCCGCACGTACTGGCTGCTGCCGTGCCTGTTCTGGCTTTCCACCACCACCCAGGTCTTCATCAGCCTGATGCATCCGCCCGACGGCGTCGCCGTCCGCGGCGGCAAAACTATCCAGATTGCCGACGTGTACGAATCGGGCGCATCGGCGGCGCTATTCACAATTCTTCTGACTGGGATCATGGCGCTGACCTGCCTGTACAGTCGTCAGCCCTCGAAGATCCGTCGTTCCTCTACAGAAGAGGCTTAGAACACAAAATCGATGGAAACCATTCGGGGTAAAACGCTCTCAGCCGGGCGCCTACTGGGTTAGATACACCCCGAACGCCCACGCGACGGTGGCGAGCAATGCAGCAGCCAACTCGATACCCATCGACAATGCGACACCTTTCACGGCGTGCTTTGTCGAGGTCCATGCCAGCCGCTGGTCTCCGCGGCTGGCCAGCTCGGCCACGTAGACACCCAGCACGAAGCCGATCACCAGGCCGATCACCGGAATTACGAAGAAACCAATGATGCCCACAATCGCGCCCGACACAAGACTCAGCGTGCGCACGTCGGCGGCCCGCATCCGCTTCACGGGCCAGGTGTATTTGATCAGTGTCGCCACACCGAGCAGCGCGGCCACCACGCCGAGCGTCACCCACGCGGTGATGTTGTTCTCGACGACGGCCCACACCACGATCGCGGCGAACACCAGCAGCGTGCCCGGTAATAGCGGCAGCACAATGCCGATGATTCCGACGGCGATCGCGAGCGCTACGAGGACGATGCCGGCAGCACTCATGTTTTCAACGTATCTCTCGACTGGTTACCGAGCCCTTAAGAGGACATCCGCCTGGCCTGCGCCACCTGCGCGGCACCGTTTCCGGTAATCAGCCACAGCGTCGCGATGCTCTGAACCAATTGCTCTTTGGTAACTCTGGCGCGACCTTCCACGAATGCGAGTATCGCGTCGGCGGTGCCGCCGATTATGAATGCGGGCGCCACCTCAGCCAGCGGATCGCTTTCGAGTTCGACGTCGTGCACGGTGCGGGCGTGCTCGACGAGTACCCCGGTCAGACCGGTCATGATGTCCTCGCGGTGGCGCTGTAAAGCGGGCGATAACACCGCTGAGCCCAATAACACCCTCGCGCGCCGCGGATCATCGGCCAGCGTGTCCACTAGAGCCGTGACCGTTGCGAGTGCCTGCACTGCCAGCGGCTCAGTCGCACTGGCTGCAACCGCCTCTAATGCCACCAACCGCACTTGCTCGGCGATGTCGTCAACCACGGCCGTGGCAACGGCGTCGAGGTCGGAGAAGCTTTCGTAGAAGTAGCGTTTGTTCAGCCCGGCCGCGGTACACAACTTGTCGACTGTGACGCCGCGCCAGTCGCCATCAGTGAGCACGTCGAGGGCGGCTTCGGTCAGCCGGCCTCGACGATCGCGCCGCCGAATGTCTGCCGACCGACCGGCATACATGCGCGAGGTGGCGTCAGACACCGCTCGATCGTCGCACTTTCTCGTCAATCCACCGCTCTTGACTGACTTCCTCTTATCTGGCACGGTTTCGAACCAGATACTTCTGGTACGAAATGGTGTCAGATAACTTAAAGGAGAACCGTGAGCCCCTCACCACAGGTACATCCCGTCGGCACGGTGGCGGCCGTCGATGCCGGCACGTCCGCGCTGCGCGATTTGCGCGAATTAGCGCGCGTTGCACCGGTTCTGGCGCAACGCCAAGGCTGGGACTACCTCAGGGAGTTGGGCAACCGCGGACGACACGACCAGCTCGCGGCTCTGTTCGGGCGCGGCGATGCACCAGAAGAGATCGACGGTGCGCTGGAAGGCCTGATCGTCGGCAAGCTGTTCGGCATTCCCGAGGCACACCTGGCCAACCCGCTCCTCAAGATCGAGCCGACCTGGCGTGGCAAATCCTTCGATCACGCCAGAGGGACCGGTTTCAACCGGCTCGCACCGATCGCCCGACTGGTCATGCCGGTCATTGCACCGGGATATCGCGGCCTGCGCCGCGTGGGCTCAGAGGTCAACGGGTTTCACTTCGATCACCGGCTCGACACGGCTGCGGTCGCACCGTTCATCACGGTGCGCGCGTTGGACTATTCCGTTGAGGCCTATCGCAATCCGAGTGTGCGCACGTTCCCGATCAAGCGCACCAGGGACGAGATCGTCGAGCTGACACCAGGCCTCTATCTGGGTCGGGCACTGCTCACCATGCCCAACGGTGAGGTTCGGCTGATCGCCTATTTCGCACTGCGGCAATTCAGCGACGAAGCCGTTGACGCATGATCGATCTGGCAGGAGCGGTCGCGTGTGTCACCGGCGGCGCACGGGGCATCGGTCAAGCCACCGCAGCAGAGCTGGCTCGCCGTGGCGCTCGGGTGTGGATCGGCGATCTCGACGTTGACGAAGCACGACGTACCGCTGACCGGATCGGCGCTCGCGCAGTGCATTTGGACGTCACCGATCCCGACAGCTTCGCCGCGTTCCACACCGCGGCAGCCAGCGAGGACGGACCCATCGCGATGCTGGTCAACAATGCCGGTATTCAGTACATGGGGCCGTTCGCCGAGCAAAGACTGGAGTGCTACCACCGTGAGGTCGCCGTGAACCTTGGCGGCGTTATCAATGGGATGCACGAGTTCCTGCCCGGCATGCTCGAACGGAATCACGGCCACATCGTCAACGTCGCTTCGATGGCGGCGAAAGTGACCACTCCTGGGATGTCGGTGTACTGCGCCACCAAATATGCCGTCGCGGCGCTGTCACGCGCCGTCAGAGCCGAGATTGCACGAACGCATGTCACTGTGACGACGGTGTTTCCGACCGCGGTCCACACCGAGCTCACCGCGGGAGTTTCGCTGGATCTGTTACCGACCCGACAACCGGCCGACATCGCCGTTGCGATTGCCGACAGTGCCCGCCGCCCACGCAACGAGATCACCGTGCCGCGCTGGCTGGCACCGTTTGGGGCGCTCGAAGAAGCAACCCCGGAGCCGCTGCTGCAGCGCGTCAAAAGCCTTGTGACGCTGAGGAAACCGCCAGGGCATTACGACCCCGTCGGCCGACGCGCCTACCTGGACCGCATCGGCCGTTGACCATCCTGGGCCAGGCTGCGCGCTGTTCCCTGTCGAACTCGAAGCAGAGTGCGCAATTTTGTCCGAGCGCAAAGTAATCCGCGTACGCTAAGCAGTCTCAGGTCAAATCCTGATGAAACACATATTTGCCGGTGCGTCGGCGGCGCAACGGGAGGCAACAATGTCGTACTTGGCGGCGGCTCCGGACTTGCTAGCTTTGGCGGCAACGGACCTGTCTAACATCGGCTCTAGGCTCGTCGCGGCCAATGCCGCGGCAATAGATCCAATTACCGCACTGGCCCCCGCTGCGGAAGACGAAATATCGGGGGCCGTTTCGTCCTGGTTTGCCGGCCACGCGCGCGACTACCAAGTGCTGAGCGACCAGGCCGCCGTGTTTCATGCGCAGTTCGTACAGGTGTTAAACGGAGCGGGCAGCGCCTACGCGGCCGCTGAGGCTGCTAGTGGCTCGCTGCTGCAGACCGTGGGGCAAGACCTCTTGGCGGTGATCAACGCTCCCACCAATTTGCTGCTGGGACGTCCGCTGATCGGTGACGGCGCCAACGGGACAGCGGCCAACCCCAATGGCGGAGCCGGCGGGTTGTTGATCGGCAACGGCGGCAACGGCTTTTCGGAAGTGGGCAACCCCGGAGTGGCCGGCGGTGCCGGCGGGGCTGCGGGTTTGATCGGCAACGGCGGGCTCGGCGGCGTCGGCGGGACCGGCGCAACGGGCGGGGCCGGCGGCGCCGGCGGTTTCATATACGGAGATGGCGGCGCCGGCGGCAGCGGCGGAGTGGCCTCGCGGGCCGGTGGCGTAACGGCCTTCACCGGCGGCGCAGGCGGGGTCGGCGGCGCCGCAGGGCTGTGGGGCGCTGGTGGCAGCGGCGGACACGGCGGCAACAGCGGACCTAACAATGCGACGCTCTCAAGCGGCCAAACCACACCCATCGTCCTGAACGGCGGTAGTGGCGGTGACGGTGGGCGCGGCGGGTGGCTTCACGGTCAGGGCGGGGCTGCCGGGCAAGGGGGCACTGGCAGTACGGCCGGAGTTGTCAACCTCACCGCCGGTTCGAGTTTTACGCTCCTCAACAACACCCCCGGCAGTGCTACCGTCGCCTTCCTCATCGGCCCCGGCGGCACTGTCACATCCATCAGTCCGGCGGGTGCGACGATGGCCACCGGCGGCACGATCCCGGTGGCCCTCACATTCACGAGCGGTAATACCAGCGGCGATATCTCTGTGTTACAGCTACCCCCTGTCGCCGGTGCCATGGGTCAGGCAGGCAACCCCGGGGCCAACGGGTGGCTATAGGGCCCCACGGCTAGCAGGCTTACCCAGCCCTGCGCTACGCGTGCGGTGCACATCGGGCCGTCACGTCCCTGTCCGCGGCGGATTCAGCCGTCAACCGCTCAGTTCGACAGCCACCGCTGTACCCCGCGGTGTCCCGAGCAGGTACCGCTGCGGTGGGTACCGAATGAATAGGTGCCATCTCGGCAGATCGCGGTAGCCCCGGGGGGTGGCCCACCGCTCTCCAGCAGGCCCGGAGCGCCGTTATTGGGCAGACCCGACGACGGGCGGGAGATGCATTGCCCGTCCGAGTTTTCGTAGTAGCCGGTGCTACAACTGGCGAAAACCGTTGTCGGTGCGCTCCCGACGAATGCCGGCGAAACGAAAAGCGCCAACGCGCCAATCGCGGTCGCGAAGATTGATAGAACTCGAACGCGCATACCCCACCCCACACGAAACTGCATTGGTTGCTGAGCGCCCGAAGCCCGCGGGTCAGCGTAATGCTTGCGTGATTCGAGCGCGGGAGTTTGGGTGTTTGGACCCTAATTGAAGGCCGGTGCGACGAATCGTTGCACGATTTGGTGTTCGATTTCGCTATTGCCGATAGGCCAGTAAGCCAGCGACATCACGACGCGAACGATCCATTGGGCGGCCGCTGGGTCGTCGTCGGTTATCCCGGTGAGATCGGCGGCGAGGCGGCCCAGCACCGGCGACGAAGGAAGCGCGGTGAAATCGCGGCCTGCGCTCAAACCGGTCATCATCTGACGTATCGGATCTGATCGAATGTGTTCCAGCGCAACCGTAATCGCCTTTACTACTCGCTCCGACCCACTCAGGCCATCGACTGCATGCCGAACCGAGTCGACGATGCGAGCTGCAAGACGCACTAGAACTGCGTCGCGTATCTGGGCTTTGCCTCCGGCGTAGCGATAGATCGTGGCTCGCGAACAGTGCACTCGTGCGGCCAAGACGTCGATGTCGAAGGCGTCCAGGCCGTCGCGGACGACCATGTCGGTGGCAGCGGCATAAATGCGCTCCGCAGCAGCAGTACGACGCTCGCCTCCGATGAGCCAGTCGTCTCGAACCACAGGTTCTCCCTCCATACGCAACGGGCCAATCGTCTCAGGGCTGAGACAAATTTGGGAATTGAAGCGGTCACTGTGCCTGGAGGCATGTGTCTGTTTGCCCGGCTCTGAGCGACTCCAGTCTGGTGCGCCGCGCGGCCCAGACGATTTGTCGCGCAGAGGCGGGCAAAGTGAGTGGCACTCTGCAGAGCCGGCCGAGCCACGGCGGCGGCGCACCCGACCCGGCGCGGCCCGCCCCGGCCTCGGCCGTCTGTGTCTGGAGGCATGTGTCTGTTTGCCCGGCTCTGAGCGACTCCAGCCCGCCGTGCCGCGCGGCCCAGACGATTTGTCGCGCAGAGGCGGGCAAAGTGAGTGGCACTCTGCAGAGCCCCGGCGACGGCAAGAGCCACGCCTGCGTCGCCCACGAACCCGCAGCACCTCTTCAACGGCAACTACCGCGTCGCGGACGGATCTTCGAACAAGTCGTATCGCTCGGTGGACTTCCACTGCTCGAGCGCGCGGTGCGGTCTGCGCCGCCAGCGGACGTGCGCCGCCACCTCTGCAGGGGGCCGCGCTCCGTCTGTCAGATGGCCGGTCGGAATGTCTTCAGGTGCCAGCGGCTCGCTCAAGAATCCTGTCAGCAGTCGGACACCGAAAAGAATCAGGTTGTGGGTTCCCGGCAGCGCGGCCGAGGGCACGATCATCGCGTCCGCACCGGTGCCTTGCACGGTTTCGGCAAGTGCTTGTGTCGGGACGTAGTCCTCGCCGACGAGTTCCTCAGGCGTGAGCCCGTAGTCGGCGCAGTCGTCGAAGTCGACTCGCACAGCTTCCACGTCGACGATCGCCGTCCACAAGTTCAGGAGTAGATCGTCAGGATCCCCGCTCGGACCGATGTGGTGGCGCAGCATCTCGGCTGCCGGGCCTAATGGATGAAGACACAGGTACTGCACGGTATCCATTCCGGCGCGGTGGAACCTGCCGTCGCTCGCGCTGGGAAATGCCCACCACGGCGTGTCGTAGGCCGCGTGCCGAAAGACCGTGAACTTCATGCGGTCATTGCGCGGGCCTCGGTCGCCGTCGCAAGGAGCCGCGGATAGCGCAGCGGATCGTCGAGAAGGTCGATCGGGCGGCAGCCAAGCATCGGATGCTCCCGGTAGAACCACGCGACCACTCCCGGACCGGTAAACGAGTGGCGAAGCTGGTTAACCACCTGACCGAGCACACGGATGCGTGCGGCGTCGTCGGCACTCGGGCCGGTCCCGTCATCGGCAAGCCAGCGCTGTAGCTGGCGCACGGACACTCCCAGCAACTCGGCGAGCGTCTTCTGCGGGGTTGCCAAGACGTCGGCGGTGTTTGCCAGCACGACTCCGACGGGCGCGTCGTCGCTGTAGGGCTGGTTTTCGACGATGTCGCGTAGCGCATGGCGGAACTGCTCGAGCGCGATACGGACATCCCGGCGTTGCTGTTCAGGGTTGTCGTGGCGGAGCGCTTTTTGTGCACGAAAGGCGGCGGCCCACAGACTCGTCGTCAGATACGGGTCGGCTTTGAGACGTGATGGCCTGGCAGCGTCCAGTTTTCGATCAAAGCTGTCGATCAGCTGGCTGACTTCATCCGGAACCGTAGCCGACCGCTGCAGCAGCCTGGTGGTGTCGTTAACGCTTTGAAGCAGGTCGCTGAGTCCGGTTTCCAGCGTCGTCGTAGTCATGTCGCTATGATACGACATATTTGCGCATGCCGCATGCTCCGCCATCCACCGTCTCGTCGGGCGCTGTTGGGTAGCCACAAATCCTCAGACGCGCATTGTCCGGCCACCGCAAGAACTTTCACGCGAGGCCGTCCACCATCGAAGTCAGAGACACGTGAAGGGTGGAGGTTGCAATGGTTGACGTTGATGATTTCGACGGTGAGCCCCGGTCAGTGATCGTTATCGGTGCGGGCATCATCGGGTTGTCGACGGCATGGTTTCTTCAGGAACGCGGCATCGAGGTCACCGTCGTCGACCGAATTGGTCCGGGCGCGGGTGCTTCGTGGGGCAACGCCGGTTGGATCGCGCCGAGTTTGACGATTCCGCTCAACCAACCGTCGGTGCTGGCCGAGGGATTGCGGTCGCTACTGAAACGTAATGCGCCACTACATATCCCGAAGACCGCCGATGCGGGTTTGGCCATGTTCCTCGCGCGATTCGCAGCCAACTCCCGGCGTTCGGCATACCAGCGAACGGTACAAGCAAACCTCGCTCTCAACGAGGAAAGCTTGGAAGCCTTTGATGTGCTCACCGGCAACGGCGTCGACGTGCCGATGACGACCTCTCCGATCACCGCGGTTTTCGAGAACACCGCGCAGGCGCAACGACTGCTGAACGAACTGAGCCGACTCGAAGAAGCCGGACAGACCATGCTCATGACCGGCATCACCGGCAGCGCACTCTACGAGCAGGTCCCATTGGCTTCCTCGGTGGCGGCCCTCGGGCTCAACATCCACCGCCAGCGCCATGTTGACCCCGGTCGCTTTGTGCGGGCACTGTCCAAGTCGGTCGTCCAGCGCGGCGGGACGGTTCGGGAACTCGACGTCGTCGACGTGGTGCCTTCGCGCAGGGACGTCACGGTTTTCACAAGCCGTGGTGATGCGCTGACCGCCGACGCGGCCGTGATCGCAACCGGCGCCTGGCTGCCGCGCCTGGCCGGCCGCTGGATCAACGTGCCGCTGCGAGCCGGCCGCGGCTACTCGTTCACGGTTCCCATCGAGCGACCGATGCCGAGTCCGATCTACCTGCCCGCGGCACGAGTCGCGTGCACGCCGTACCGCGGTGCGATGCGGGTGTCCGGCACCATGGAATTCCGCGATCCGGACGAGCCCGGTGCGCCCGAACGGGTGCAAGCGATCATCCAATCGGTGCGACCCATGCTGCACGGGGTGCGATGGGGTGCGCGCAGCAACGTCTGGGTCGGCTCGCGACCCGTCACCGCCGACGGCAGGCCACTGATCGGGCAAGTGGCACAAGGGATTTACGTCGCGGGAGGACACGGCATGTGGGGCTTCACGCACGGCCCGGTGACTGGTCGGCTGCTGGCCGAGCAGATCAGCACCGGAAAAGAACCTCAGGGGCTGTGGGAATTCAACCCTCTGCGGTAGCCCAGCGGGGGGACAGCGGCGGCCGGCGCCGCTGTCCCCGGAGGGAGTTGACGCCGACGCCCCCGCGGCGCAGTGTGATACACGTCACGTGACCACCGGTCGCAGAGGCGGAGAGGCGGCGACTCATGAGCACAAAGGACAAGTACACCGAGGTGCCCGCGCCGTACTCGTGGGAGGTGCAAAGCGCCGGGGACGCGCGCTTCACGTGGGAATACGACGATGGGCGCGCCCGACTCCTTTCCCTCTACCAAAAGGGCAAGGACAAGCAGTGGGATGCCCAGTCGCGCATCGACTGGACACAAGACGTCGACCCGAACAACCCGATCGGTCTGCCCGACGAGTTCCATCCACTGTTCGGCAGCCCGATGTGGGAGTCCGCAACCGCAGCACGCCGCGACGAGATGCGCCGGCACTTCCAGGCCTGGCAGTTCTCACAGTTCCTGCACGGCGAGCAGGGCGCGATGGTGTGCGCGGCCAAGATCGTGGAGGTCGTCCCCGACCTTGACGCAAAGTTCTACGCGGCCACCCAGACGATGGACGAGGCCCGGCACGTCGAGGCTTTTTCGCGGTTCCTCCAGGAAAAGATCGACCTGGTCTACCCGATCAACACGCACCTGACCGCCCTGCTGGAGGACACCCTGCGCGATTCCCGTTGGGACATGCCCTATCTCGGCATGCAGGTCCTCATCGAGGGACTCGCGCTCGCCGCCTTCGGGGTGTTGCGCGACATGGCGGCGCCGGACTCGCTGGCCAAGCAGGTACTGGCCTATGTGATGCAGGACGAGGCCCGCCACGTCGCCTTCGGCCGAATCTCGTTGAAGGACTACTACTCCGCGCTGACCGAAGCCGAGCGAGACGAACGGGAAGAGTTCGTCGTCGACGCCTGCTACCTGATGCGCGACCGGTTCCGCGGCGAGGAAGTCTTCGAAACCCTCGGCATGGACGTCCAAGCGTGTGCCAACTGGCTAGACACCTCGCCGCTGATGATTCAGTTCCGTGCACACCTGTTCAGCCGCATCGTGCCGATCGTCAAGGACATCGGTTTGTGGGGCGACAAGGTGCAAAAAGCCTTCTCGGATATGGGCGTTCTCGACATGGCCGGCTCCGACATCGATGCGCTGATGAAGGCCGACGAGGATCAGGCCGCCGCCTTGGACAAAGCACACGCCGAGATGGCCGACCGGGCCCTCGAGGTGGACCAGGTGATCGCGGCCGGGGCGAGCTAACTCGGCGGCCGGTAGCGGCCGTGCTCGGTGACGACGGCGGAAATCAACTCCGCGGGAGTCACATCAAAAGCGGGATTGAACACGCGGGCGTCCGGCGGCGTAATCGCAGCGCCGACAAAGGTTTTGAGTTCTTCTGGCGCGCGTTCCTCGATAGCGATCTCGGCACCGGTGAGTAGCGACTTGTCGACGGTGGACGACGGCGCGACCACCACCAGCGGCACGTTGTGGTGATGGGCCGCAATGGCCAGGCCGTAGGTGCCGATCTTGTTGGCGACGTCGCCATTGGCCGCGATCCGGTCGGCGCCGACCAGCACACAGTCGACAAGGCCGCGCGCCATCGCCGCGGCCGCGGCGGCATCCGGTTGCACCCGGTAGGGCACGCCGGCTTGCGCCAGTTCCCATGCCGTGAGCCGGGCGCCCTGCAGCAGTGGACGCGTCTCGTCGACCAGCACCGAGTCGACCAATCCGCGCTCGTGCAGGTGCCAGACGACACCGAGTGCACTGCCCCAGGCCACCGTGGCCAGATGCCCGGCGTTGCAGTGACTGAGCAGCCGCAGCGGGCGGCGATCGCACAGCTCGAGAACGATGTCGGCGGCGTGGGCGGATGCGGCGCGGTTGAGTCGTTCGTCCTCATCGAGGATTTCGCACGCTTCGGCCAGCACGGCTTCGGCGCCTTCGTCCAGCTTTTGCAGCGCGCGGGCGACTCCCCAGCTCAGGTTTACCGCGGTAGGTCTTGCCTGTGCGACGCGCTCGGCGGACGCGCGCACGTCGCCTCCCTCGCGGACCGCCAGCACAACGCCCAGTGCGCCCGCCGCGCCGAGTGCCGGGGCGCCCCGCACGGCCAGGCGGCGGATCGCGTCGATCAGTTCGTCGACGGTGCGCAGCTCGAGAATGCGGTAGTCGGCCGGGAGCGCGGTCTGGTCGATGATGGTGACCGCGTTGCCGTCCCAGTCGATGGTCCTGTGCACGAGCCGACCTTACGGGTTGGATCCGTCTGCGTACGAGTGACATAGTTCATTAATCGGATTGTCGCCGCTGAGTGAAGGAGCGCGACTTGAGCCACGACGATAGCCAGAGCGACAGTTACTTCTGGAGCGACCATCAAGCCGACGATGAACTCACGCGCTTAAGACTGATTGAGCAGTTCAACGACCCGTCGACGCTTCGTCAACTTGACGCGATCGGTGTCGCTGACGGCTGGCGATGCCTTGAAGTGGGCGCTGGCGCCGGATCCGTGGTGCGATGGCTTTCGCAACGAGTCGGTCCGGCCGGCAATGTGGTTGCCGCTGACATTGATTTGCGGTTTCTCGGAGACATCAGCGCACGAAACGTCGAAGTGCGTCGTTGCGACATCACTCAAGATGCCATCGAGCCGTCATCGTATGATCTTGTGCACGCGCGAAATGTCTTGATGCATCTGCGCGATCCGGTGGCGGTACTCCGTCGTCTGATCGCTGCGCTGAAGCCGGGTGGTTGGCTGATGGTCGAGGACGTCGACAACGGCACGGTTGAGGCAGCAGACCCGGCGCATCCGTGCGCGGCGGCGTTCGATCGTTGCGCTCAGGCACGGATCGCGTTCCTCTTGGCAAGCGGGGTTATGGATCTACGCTTCGCGCGTACCCTACCGGTCCACATCGAGCAGCTCGGCCTGATCGACGTGGGGAACGAAGGCGTTGCTCAAGTCGGTCCCGGTCGTAGTCCTATGTCGCAGTTGATGATTCATTCATTTCGGCCGATGGACGATGCCATGGTCGCCAACGGAGTCATCGCACAGTCCGACGCGTCCAACGCGCAGCGCGCCTTAAAAGACCCGTCATTCTTCTACCGGGGCGGCCTGATCGTCGCAGTGTGGGGTCGTAAGCCCGGATAACGAAAGCCGTGACCGCACGGAAGGCTCAAGAGACGCTTAGCCCGCCGTCTGCAGTGGTGCGCTCTTGGCGCCTGACCGAGTTTCCGAGGCCGCGAAGAACCCGCGTAGCGCGTCGGCAACCTGGGCCCGGATCGGCGCCCCGGAGACGACCATGTCGACCATCGTCAACGACAGGTGCGTGTGTCCGCGGGCGCGCACGTGCTGGGTGGGAACCCCCGCTGCGGCAAGGGCTTTCGCATATTCGTCGCCCTCGTCGCGCAGCGGGTCGAACTCCGCAGAGACCACGATCGCCGGCGGCAGGCCAGACAGATCCGGTGCACGTAGCGGGGCGATCCGGGGGTCGTCGCGTACTTGCGGATCGGCGTAATGGTCGAAGAACCAACGCATCAGCGGGGCGGTAAGACCGTAGCCATCGGCATTCTCGACGTAGGAACCGCGGGTTTGATCGGTATCGACGACCGGCGTCAGCAGCGCTTGCCCGACGATCGTCGGCCAACCGGTGTCCCTTGCCAATTGGCAGATCACGGCAGCGATGCCAGCGCCGGCACTCCAACCCAACACGGCCAGACGTCCGGGGATGCCGCCGAGTTCTTCGGTGTGCTCGGCAATCCAGCGCACCGCTGCCCAACCGTCCTCGAGCGCGGCGGGGAAGCGATGTTCGGGAGCGTGCCGGTAGTTCACCGACACGATGAGGGTGTCGCTGCCCACGCATAGATCGCGGCACAAGGGGTCGTCTGAGACGTGGTCGCCGAGAACCCAACCGCCGCCGTGGAAATAGACGACCACCGGGTGCGGTCCGGGGCTCGCCGGTCGGTATAGCCGGTAATCCAGCGGTCCGGCGGCACCGGGCAGGATGCCGTCCATGATTTCGCCGACGTCGGGTCCCGGCGGCCGGACGAGGTTCATCTCGTCCATGAAGGCGCGCGCCTGCGCGGGTGGCATCGACTCCAGGGGCGGCGGTTCCAGAAGTGCCATCTGTTCGAGGACCATCTGGACATCAGGTTGCAGCCGACGAATCACGCCGTCATGGCATTGCGAACCCTCCGGCCCAGACAGCTTGAATCCCAGGTAATCCCGGGCCACTAGCTCGTCGCACGCCGCCCGGTAGAAGTCGACACCGGCTGCGTAGGCCATGAAAGTGCGTGGCTTGCCCGGTATGTTCGCACCGACATACCACGAGTTCGCTTGCGGGAACAGGGTTATCGAAGCGGCGTCGTCTACGTGCTGCATCCAGCCGGCTTCGGCGAGCTTGGTCGGTTCGATCTGCTCGAAGCCGTGGGTGCTCACATACGTCATGGCGTCGGCGACGAAATCGACGTGCTGCTCAATGGATACCGCCATATTAGACAGCACCGATGGGCTGTGCGGGCCCGCGATCAGGAAGAGGTTGGGGAATCCCTCGGTCATCAGACCGAGGTAGGTGGATGGGCCGGGAAGCCATTTGTCTTTGAGCACAACGCCTTCCCGACCGACGATGTCGATCGCCGAAACGGCGCCGGTGATCGCGTCAAAGCCGGTGGCGAACACAAGCGCGTCGAACTCGAAAGACTCTCCGACGGTGTCGATTCCGGTCTCGGTGACACCCAGCATCGGTTGGTCTTGCAGGTTCACCAATCGCACATGAGGCAGGTTGAAGGTGGCGTAGTAGTTGGTGTCCAGGCACAACCGCTTCGAGCCGACCGGATAAGTCTTGGGACACAGCGTGTCTGCCGTCTTCGGATCGTGCACGATACCGCGAATCTTATCGTGTAGAAATTCGGCAAAGTCTCTGTTGGCCAACGGATTACTCATCACGTCGGCGTAGAGGTTGAGCACTTCCAGTAGTTCGCCGCGCTGCCAGGCGAGTTCGTATCGTTGCTGACGCTCATCAGCGGACACCGAGAACGCCGGGGTGATCGTCCGCTCCACCGGCACCCCGCCGAACGAGTACTTGGCCGCTTGGCGGTAGGCCGGGTCGTCGACCAGTTGAGCGAGCCGTTCCGGTGTAATCGGACCGTTGTGGGCGGGAATGGAAAAGCACGGCGTGCGTTGGAAGACCACCAACTGCGCTGCCTGCGCCGCGATCAGCGGGATGGATTGGATCCCGGACGACCCGGTGCCGACGACACCGACGCGCTTGCCGGTGAAGTCGACGGGTTCATGCGGCCAGCGACTGGTGAAATACACCTCCCGGGTGAACTTTTCGACGCCGGGGATGTCGAGCTCTTTGGGCACCGAAAGACATCCGGTCGCCATTACCAGGTAGCGACAGTCGATTTCGTCACCGCGATCGGTGCGCACGCGATAGCGCGCGGAACTGTCGTCCCAATGTGCATGGGTGACCCGGGTAGCGAATTGCATGTCGCGCCGAAGGTCGTGCTTGTCGGCAACGTGGTTCAGATACCGCAGGATCTCGGGCTGAGTGGCGTACTTCTCCGACCACTGCCAGTCCCGCGCCCAGTCCGAATCGAAGCTGAACATGTAATCGAGGCTCGGGATGTCTACCCGCGCGCCCGGATAACGGTTCCAGTACCAGGTGCCGCCGATGTCCTCGCCCGCCTCGAAGATGCGCATCGAGCGGCCCGCGAGCCGCAGCCGATGCGCGGCGTACAGACCGGCGAAGCCGGCACCCACGACGGCGACATCGACGGTGGTAAAAGGTTCATCAGCCATGTGCATCATCATGAACTTCAGTGCCCGTTTTGTTAAGGCCGAACAGACGTAAAAGCACCTCATTTCGGCACGAAAAGGGTGCTTTTACGGCTGCTAGCGCGACTACGCTGTACCCACTAACAGATGAATCGGAGGGTCATGCCCGAGCTGACCAAGGGCGCCAACGCGCCCGTGCCCACTGCCGAACTAGTCGTTGAAGTCAGCTGGCAGGGCGTCGGTGGCATCGACGCGGACGCCAGCGCGTTATTGCTGACCGCCGCGGGAAAGGTGCGTGACGACAGCGATCTGGTGTTCTACAACCAGCCCGCTTCGCGCGACGGTTCGGTCCGACACGCGGGCTCGCTGCCGTCCGGTGGCGACCGCCTTGTCGTCAACGCGCCCGCCGTCCCAGAAGTCATCGACCGCGTTGCGTTCGTCGCGTCCATTCACGACGCCACCGCCAAGCGACAATCGTTCGCGCAGCTTCCCGGCCTGTCGATCAAGGTGTTGTCCAGCGGCACACCGGTGGCGAGCTACTCGATCTCCGGCCTGACCACCGAGACCGGCCTGATCTTCGGCGAGTTGTACCGCAGGCAGGGCGCGTGGAAGTTCCGGGCCGTGGGTCAGGGTTACGACTCGGGACTCAAGGGAATCGCCACCGAGTTCGGCATTTCGGTTGACGACGAACCCGCCGCGCCGCCCCCCGCAGCACCGTCTGCACCGCCTTCGCCCAAGATCGACCTGAACAAGCAACGACAGATCAACCTGCGCAAGACTGTGTCGCAAAGTTCGCCGGTGCTGCTGAAGAAATTCGACGCCGCCAGTGTCTCCCTGGAGAAGCGCGGCTTCCTCGGCGAACGAGCCGAGGTGATCCTCGTGCTCGACGTGTCCGGCTCCTCACGCCCGCTGTTCAACAACGGCAGCTATCAAGAACTGGTCGACCGGTTCCTCGCCATGGCACTGCTTTTCGACGACAACGGCACCGTCGACACCGTGCTTTTCGATCACCGAGTACAAGAGGGCGAGCCGGTAACCCTGCACAACCGCGACGGCTGGACCGACCGCGCCATCAACCGTAAGAACATCTGGGGCATGACCAAGTACGCGCCGCCGATCGAGGAGATCGCCGGCGGATTGCAGCGCGGCGCGGCCTTACCGACCTTCGTCGCCTTCATCACCGACGGCGGCAACAGCGACCGAAAGAGTGCCGCGGAAGCTGTCCAGCGTGCCTCCGGCTTGCCGATGTTCATTCAATTCATGGCGATAGGCCGCGAGAACGACTTTCCGTTCCTACAAAAGCTCGACGAGCTGTCCGGCCGGGAGATCGACAATGCGGGGTTCTTCGCTATCGAACGGGTGACGGCGCTGAGCGACGAGGCGTTCTACGACAAGGTGATGACGGAGTTCCCGACCTGGCTCGCGGCCGCCCGCAGGGCGGGCATCGTGGGCGGGCCTCAACCGCGCTAGTCCCCCGCCACGATCTCGTGGTCGCGAACGAAGAACAGTGACGAGTTCTCCAGGTCGATAAACCTGCGTTCGTCTTCCAGCAACGCCCGGCCTGCCTGTCGTCCTTGGGCCGACGAGCTCGCCGCGATCATGTCTTCGATGCTGTCCCAATATAATTCGGCGACGCCGTCGTACGGCGGGACTTGGCAGCCCCGCGCCGCTGCCGCCGGATCGAGGCGCGAATCGGTGATGCCGTGCCCCTGGGTGTATCGGCGAATCCCCAATGTGGCTGCGTGGCTGCGCACCAGCGGTCCATGGCTTTCCAGCCAGTATCGGTAGAACTCGTCTGGTGACAACGTTGGCAAGCGCCTCAGACAAAACACGATCTTGATCATTCGGACTCCTCTACGGCGGGGCGCCGAACACCACCCCCCGCCTCCGGCATGGTAGACCTCACCCATGGGCGAACGTGTTACGTTCCCGAGCTCGACCGGACCGACGCTGGCGGGCATCGTCGACGAGCCGGAGGGCGCGGTACGCGGGTGGGGCGTGTTCGCGCATGGCTTCACCCTCGGTAAGGAATCGCCGGCCGCGGCCCGGATCTGCAAGCAGCTGGCGGCCGACGGGATCGGCATGCTGCGCTTCGACGCGCTGGGTCTTAGTGATTCCGAGGGGGATTGGGGTGACGGCTCGTTCACGGTGAAGGTCGACGACATCGTCAGGGCGTGCGAGTTCATGGACAGTCGCGGGACCCCGGCCGACATCCTGGTCGGGCACTCGTGGGGCGGTGCGGCCGTATTGGCCGCGGCGCGAGAGTCGCCCGGCGTGCGGTCGGTCGTCACGGTTGCGGCGCCGATCGACCCAAGCCACGTCGAAAAGCACTACGACGCAGTGGTGGACCGATGCCTGTCCGAGGGCAGTGCCGAGTGGATGGTCGGCGGACGCACCCTGACGCTCAAGCGCGCATTCGTCGAGGACGTCCGCGAGGCGCACTTACACGACAAGATCAAGAACCTGCGACTACCGCTGCTCATCCTGCACTCGCCCACCGACAATACGGTCGGCATCCAAAACGCGACCGAGATTTTCCGGTTGGCCCGCCACCCGCGCAGCTTCGTCTCCCTCGAAGGGTCTGACCACCTACTTACCACCCGCGGCCAAGCACGCCGAGCCGCCCGCATCATCGGCGCCTGGGCCGACGCCTACCTCGACGAAGACTAGGCGTTACGTTCGGTGCAGCAAGGCCGCGAGTTCCTCGCGGGTCGAGACACCGGTCTTTGCCATCGCCCGGTAGATGTGGCCCTCGACGGTGCGCACCGACAGGGTTAATCGTTCGGCCACGGCCCGGCTGGGTAGCCCTTCGCCGAGCAACAGCACGATTTCGTGCTCCCGTGAGGTCAGCGGAACGCGCATGCCGGCTTGCCGAAGCGCGGGGGTGGCCGCCCCGCCACACCGCTGTGCCAGGGCTTCGGCGCGCGTCGAGCAGCCCAGCGCTGATCCGCGCATGTCCTTGCGTCGATATGCGATGGCCGCGTGCGCGGCAGCATCCACCGCGGCGACCAAGTCACCCATCTCTTCGAATTCGGCTGATGCCGCGGCCAATTCGCTCCCATCGCCGGCGGAAAGTGCGACGGCGAACCGGGCGGCAACGCCGACCCGAGGACCTTCCACTATCGCTTCCAGTTGGCCCAGCCGGGTCGCGGTCGAACCGTCACCGAACTGCGCAGCCGTCTGTAAACACACTACCTCCGCACCGAATTGTCCATTGGCACAAGCAGTCTCGGCTGCAGCTCGGGAGACCTGAATCGCCTCGCTCACCGCGCCCTGGCTAGCGGCCACCCAGGCTTGCGCCAAAGCCCGTTCATACTCGACAAATCCATAGCTGCGATGGTGTTCGGCTTGCGCAGTTCCAAGCGCGGCGGCTGCCTCGGCGCTCAAGCCACACATCGCCAGCGCTGTGGTGAGCGGGATCAAATACCGGTACCGAAAACCGTTGGAGTCACCGGCAAATAGCTCGACAACCGTCTGCAACACGGATCGCGCTTCATCCAGCCGGCCCGATCCGACGGCGGCTCGTCCGATGATCGCGGCACTGAGCAACCGGGCCACACCGGGAATGTCGGCCGTCTGATTACGGGCCGACTCGCCCAACGCAGTCGCCTCTTTGAGCCGACCGCACTGCAGCAGCGCGCCAGCATGCCTGTCGAAGAGAAGCAGCGTCATGTGGGCAGCGGTTTCCATGCGGTCCGCACATTCATAGCCGACCTTGGCCGACCGATCCGCCCGGTCCGCGTGCCCGGCATCGCCGTTGGCGACAACCAGCGCCCACGTCGCCGACGAATTGAGGATGGCCGGCATGCTCGTGAGGTCGAGTCCAGCCCCGAAACTCAATGCCTTCTCCGGTTGCGCCATCGACGCCCAATAGATAGCCCAGTAGGCATCGCACCAGCCGCGTGTGGACGTCGTCGTGATTCGGGAGGCTTCTTCGAAAAGCTCTTTCGCTCCGTCGGGGTCACCCATCCCCCACAACTTGCCGAAGCCTCGCTGACCGAGTAGGTACACCTGGTCGGCCACGGTAAGTCCCTCGGTGGGAGTGCTGGCCACCACGGCATCGGCCTCGGCACCGCGGCCCTGCCAGGCCAGCGCAAACGAACGGATGCTGTACGCCTGAAGCCCTGCGCCCGCACGTATCGCGGCGGCCGCCAGTCGATCGGCCAACGGAGCGTCCGCCAGGAACATGGCGCCGTCGGCGGCGCGGACCAGCAAATCCGGGTCCGGCGCAAGATCGGAGTCGACACTCAACACCGCGCGCCGCACCACCGCTCGCACCTCGTCGCGGTCGTCGGACGCGGCCAATTCGGTGGCGACAAGTCCGCGTAGTCTACGCAATCTCGTTGCGGCAACCCGCTTTCGGCGCAGTTCTCCGTAAAGGGGGTGCGCTAGGCGCGCTTCCACGCCACCCTCGACGGTGTCGAGGGTGATCAACCCACGCACTTCGGCTTCCTCGATCGCTGCCGGGTCCGCTATCCGCGACAACGCCGCCAACTCGATCGGCTCGCCAACGGCGAGCATGTCCACCACGTCCCCGACAGCGCCGGGCAGTGTTCCCATCCGCGCCTCGATCAGCAAAGCGAGGCTCGGCGGCACCACCGGATCTCCGCTCCACCGCCAGTAGCCGTGTCGTTGCGCAAGCCGTCCGTCGGACACCTCTTGCTCGACGATGTTGCGCAAGTAGAGCACATTGCCTCGGGTCAGCCGCCAAAGGCGGTGCACCACGTCCGGATCCACCGGGCCGCCCAGCGCGGCCAACAGCAACTCCGCTGTTTCGTCGGCCGAAAGCGGTTGCAAGTCAAGGCGATCGAAACCTACACCACTCCAAACCTCTTGCACCGCAGCGGGAACCGATTCACCGCTACGGATCGTCAACACCAGCTTCGCGGCCTGTCGTTGGGCTATCTGGTGCAGCACGAAAGCCGAAAGCTCGTCGAGCAGATGCGCGTCGTCGACACCGATCACCACCGCCTGGCCTGCGCTCAGCGACTGAATTGCATCCCGCACCAGGTGAACCAACTGACTGCCACCCGGTTCCGGCAGGCTCACCCACGCGGCGAACGCCCCCAACGGGATCGACCGTGCTGATGCGCTGGCAACCGCCCAACGGGTCACACACCCTCCCCGGGCGGCGGTCGAGAGGGCCTCACGCACGATGCGACTCTTTCCGACTCCCGGCGCGCCGCAGACGATGATCCCGGGTGTTTCCGGTTCGGCGATCGCCCCCTCGACGACCGCCATCTCCTGTGCCCGGCCAATCAACGGCCACATCAAACGCACACGAAGAGCCTAGAAGAGGACCGTGCGCGCGCATAGGTCTCAGCTGATCGACTCCCGGAAATCGGCGCCTTGTTGCAGCGCCTGTGCTGCCTGGTCCCTTACTGTTGCAGCGCAGTGAGTTTCGCTTCGGCGATGCGGTAGACACCATCCAGGGACGCGTTCTCGACACCGACGTACTCGCAGATCAGTTCGCGGGCTACGCCGGCGTCGCGTAGCCGCAGCGCCAGTGAGTACGCCAATGGCAATTTGCGCAGTGCTTGCTCGCGCTCGCTGAGATCCTGAGCCACCGCATCAGCGTGCATCGAGCAGTTCGGCGGCGACCGAGTAGTGCGGTACTCGACTCCTCCGCGCTTTCGGTAAACAACCGCTCACCTGCGTATTAAGAATCCGCCAAGGCCGCTGCCGGAGGCTTCGCCCATGAACACGATCGACCTACTCATCGTTGCTCTTGGCTGCGGAGCCTTCGCCTGGTCGCTGGCGCGCTTCGCGCCCAAAGCCGTGTCTGGAGCAGGATTGGCCGCCCAAGGCGTGCTGGGCGTCTACACCGGGCTGATGGTGCGCGACATCTCGTTCGCTGCGCTGGGCTCGAACTGGACCGTGGTTGTCGCGGTCGCGATCAGCACCCTGATCATCAGCGTCGCCGGCGGCGCACTGCTCGGCCTGCACCGCGACGTCAGCCCCCTGACCGGTGGGCTCGCGCTGGTGGCCGGCGGGTCATCGGGACTGGTCGCCATCGCACGTGAACTCGGTGCCGACGACCGTGTCGTGGCCGCCGTTCAATATCTGCGCGTTGCGCTGATCACGGCCGCCATGCCCATCGTCGCGACGGCTTTCTATCACGGCACCGCGGCGCACAGCACGCAGACAAGCGAAACGCATTCGCTGCCTTGGTATTTCAGCCTGCCACTGATCGCGGTCATCGTGGCCGTCGGTGCAGCCGCCGGCCGCCGGGTACGTCTGCCAGGCTCCGGATTGATCGGCCCGATGGCAATCACCATCGCCCTGGAGTTCTGCGGACTCACCAGGGGCATGGCTGTTCCGATGGTGCTCTTCCAGGCCGCGATCCTGATGATCGTCTGGCAGACCGTGCTCGAGTTCGACCGCGACTCGCTGCGGTCGATTCGCCGGATCCTGCCGGGCGCCTTCTCCTTGATCATGGTGCTCAACGTCGCGGCGGCCGGTTTCGGGGTGGTGCTGTCCCACATGGCTCACCTGAGCATGCTCGACGGCTACCTTGCGACGAGCCCGGGCGGCATCTATGCGGTGCTGGGCACCGCCGCGGGTTCGGGCTCCAACGTGACGTTTGTGATGGCTTCCCAGGTCATCCGGGTTGTCCTGATGCTGTTCGCCGCGCCCCTGGTGGCCCGGCTGTTCATCAGGTTCACCCCGTCAGCCGCGCCCACGACGCGCTCGGCCGGCCGGACGCTGGTCCCCGTCGCCGCCTGACTTCTCCCGATCGCCGGCGCCGCAACGGGGTAAAAAACC
>NZ_LZLS01000100.1 GCF_001673365.1 Mycobacterium asiaticum | reverse complement strand
GCGGGTTGGACTGGTCAACGCTGTCGTCCGCTTCGACGTCGAAACCGGTTCGGATTTCGTCTCTTTCGCGGTGCCCACCATCATGGGTGAAGTCCGTCGCCACTTCCGGGACAACAGTTGGTCGGTCAAGGTCCCGCGCCGGCTCAAGGAACTGCACCTGCGGCTGGGCACCGCCACGGCCGAACTGTCGCAGCGGCTGGGTCGGGCGCCGACCGCCACCGAACTCGCCGTCGAACTCGGTATGGACCGCGCCGAGGTGGTCGAGGGCCTGGTGGCTGGCAGCTCCTACAACACGTTGTCCATCGATAGCGGTGGCGGCAACGAAGACGACGACGCCCGCGCCATCGCTGACACGCTGGGCGACGTGGACGCGGGTCTGGATCGGATCGAAAACCGCGAGGCACTGCGCCCGTTACTGGAGGCGTTGCCCGAGCGCGAACGAACTGTGTTGGTACTGCGGTTTTTTGAGTCGATGACGCAGACGCAGATCGCCGAACGGGTCGGCATCTCACAGATGCACGTGTCCCGGTTGCTGGCTAAGTCCCTGGCCCGGCTTCGGGACCAGCTCGAGTAACTCTCGCGCAGGCTCGCTCGACGACGCGCTACGACCAGCCAGTTGGACTTTGTTTGTGCACTCGCGGCGTCGAGTGTGCGCTCACGGCGGGCGACACGCCGAAGCGGCCGCCGTAGCCGCACACTCAAAGCCGTTGATGGACAGGGGCCTCGAGTGTGCACTCGCGGCTCCGAGTGTGCATTAGCGGCGTCGAG
>NZ_LZLS01000099.1 GCF_001673365.1 Mycobacterium asiaticum | reverse complement strand
GCAGCAACTGGTCACAGATGTCCAGGTAGGACAGCATGTGCGTCACCACGATCACCACCCGGCCGGCGCACCCGCCCGACGAAGTCACCAGGGTCGACGTCGAGCCCCCGCCCGGTGAGCTCACCGTGATCGACGCCAAATCGGCCGACGTATCGAGTCTGGCCACCCGGATGGTGAAGATACTCACCCCACGCCCGGTGTCGACCCCGAAGTTGGCCGGTGTCAAGACAATTGGCCGCGCCAATAACAACGACATCGTCGTCTCCGACGTCCTGGCGTCACGCCAGCACGCCACGCTGCGCCCCACCCCACTAGGCGCCGAGATCCAGGATCGCAGCATCAACGGGACATTCGTCAACGGCACCAGGGTGGGCTCGGCGATCCTGTCCGAGGGCGACGTGGTCACGATCGGCAACGTCGATCTGGTATTGCACAAGGACACGCTGGCGCCGCGGAGCGCTACCGAGACGCGCACCGGCGGCCTCGAGGTGCGCGCAGTCGACTACATCGTCGACAATGGCAAACAATTGCTCGACGGCATCTCGCTCACTGCCAGACCGGGCACCCTGACCGCCGTGATCGGCGGGTCGGGTGCCGGCAAGAGCACGCTGGCTCGGCTGATCGCCGGCTACGCCCGCCCCAGCAAGGGCTCAGTCAGCTTCGAGGGGCACGACATACACGCCGAATACGCGTCATTGCGCAGCCGGATCGGCATGGTTCCGCAAGACGATGTGGTGCACCGGCAGCTCACGGTGCACCAGGCGCTGGGGTACGCCGCAGAGCTGCGGCTGCCGCCGGACACCAGCAAATCCGACCGAGCCCGCATCGTCACCCAGGTCCTCGACGAACTCGACCTGACCAAGCACGCCGACACCCGGGTGGACAAGCTGTCCGGCGGACAGCGCAAACGGGCTTCGGTGGCGCTGGAATTGCTCACCGGGCCGTCGCTGTTGATTCTTGACGAGCCGACCTCAGGACTGGATCCAGCACTCGACCACCAGGTCATGACGATGTTGCGCCAGTTGGCCGACGCCGGCCGGGTGGTGATCGTGGTGACGCACATGCTGTCCTACCTGGACATCTGTGACCAGTTGCTGCTGGTGGCGCCGGGCGGCACGACCGCATTCTGCGGTCGTCCGGACCAAATCGGTGACGCGATGGGCACCACCAACTGGGCCAAGATCTTCAGCCAGGTGGGCGCGGACCCAGCCGAAGCCAACCGTCGCTTCCTGGCTCAGAGCCGGCCGCAGGAATGTCCTGGACCCGACAGTGCGCCAACAGATTTGGGTAAACCGGTGCACACCAGTGTGCGTCGCCAGATCTCGACCATCGCGCGGCGACAGGTTCGCCTGGTGGTCGCCGACCGCGCGTACTTCGTGTTCCTGGCTTTATTGCCTTTCGTGCTCGGCGCTTTGTCGCTGACCGTTCCGGGCTCCAACGGATTTCGGGTGGTCGGCGAGCACGGCGGGACGCCTGATGAATCCGCTCAGATTCTCAACCTTTTGCTCTTGGCCGCGGCGTTCATGGGGACGGCCTTGACGATCCGCGATCTGGTTGGTGAACGGGCGGTGTTCCAGCGGGAGCAGGCGGTGGGTCTGTCGACGACGGCCTACCTGTTGGCCAAGGCCGCGGTGTTCTGCGCGTTCGCGGTCCTGCAAGCCGCGATTGCCACTGCCATCGTGATCGCCGGTAAAGGCGGACCGACCCGAGGGGGCCTGGTACTGGGCCACGGCAACCTCGCGGCGGCCTTCGAGCTGTTCCTCACCGTCGCCGGCACTTGTGTGGCCTCAGCCATGCTGGGACTGGCCATCTCGGCGTTGGTGCGCTCTTCCGAGCAGATCATGCCGCTGTTCGTGGTGTCGATCATGGCGCAGCTGGTGCTCTGCGGCGGAATGGTTCCGGTGACCCACCGGCTCGTCCTGGAACAGGTGGCCACGGTGGTGCCTGCCCGCTGGGGTTACGCCGCGGCGGCATCGGCGGTCGATGTGCGCTCGCTGGTGCCAGATTCGCTGATACCGCAGGACCGTTTATGGGCGCACACGTCGAAGATCTACCTGCTCGACCTGGGGATGCTGGCCGGGCTGTCGATCTTCTACGCCTGCTTCGTGCGTTGGAAGCTGCGCTTGCGCCGGTAGTGTTGCAGGATCCACCCGCCCAAGCACGAGACTTTCGACCTGGCCGCCCGCACCAACACCGATCCGAAGGGCATCGTGCGGACGGTCGACGAGTACGCGGTGCACCCGTGGGGCCTGTATCTGGCCCGGCCGACGCCCGGCCGAGCCCAGTTCCACTACCTGCAGTCGTGGCTACTCCCGTCATTGGGCTTGCGCGCCACGGTTTTTCATTTCAACCCTGGCCATGAACGCGATCTCGACTACTACCTCGACGTCGGCGAATACACGCCCGGCCCCGAGGTGTGGCGTTCGGAAGACCACTACCTCGACATCGAAATACGCACCGGGCGGGGCGCGGAACTGGCCGATGTCGACGAGTTGGTTTCAGCCGTGCGGCAAGGACTGCTCAGCCCGGATGTGGCCGAGTTGGCGGTGCGTCGGGCCGTGACCGCCATCGACGGCCTGGCGCGCAATGGTTATGACCTCCATGCCTGGCTGAGCGGGCGCGAGATCCGGCTCAGTTGGCGCGACCGTTAGGTAGCTCCGGGGTCATGTGCCGCCGAACGAGTTTGCGCCAACGCCGCTGGCGGTACCGGTAGATCCCGGTCGCGACGATCACGACGACGCCCGTCAGGGCCCCTGCTTCGATGTCCACGGTGTCGCTGTAGCGGCAGCGGTTTGCCTCGAGCGGTTCGACGTGCAGCGTGTGATTCCACTGTTTGAGGACGCCGCCGTGTTCGCGGGTGCGGATCGTCCCAGCGGCTTCGTCGACCTCCACGACCTCAATGGTGTGCCGGTAGGCGGGGATCACGTGGAATGCGAACAGCCATCCGGTGCCAGATTCGCCGGCCCGCAACCACTCGGTGCGTCCGGCTAGTGACGGGAAGCCGAACAGCCCTTTGCAGACGTAGAGAAAGGTGGCCGGCGATAGCATCGCCGACCAGACGCGCTCAGCGCTGGTGGGCAGGATAGTTTCGACGTGCACGGTACGCATGGCCGGCTCCTCAAGTTAGGTCACCTAATTTTGCTGGTGTCGACGCCTCATGACTACTCGCTTTTTTCAGGAGCTCAGCGATCGCCCCGACAGATCGATTTCGGCAACGTAAGCAGCCCAAACAGGAGCGGGCCGCCGAAACTCGACAACGCATCCTGGACGCGGCGGCTCACGTTTTCGCCGAGCACGGCTATACGGCGGGAACCACGAACCGCATCGCCGAGCAGGCGGGCGTCTCGATCGGTTCGCTGTATCAGTACTTCCCGAACAAGGACGCCGTCTTGAGGGCACTGATGGATGCGCACGTGGACGCCGGATCCGCGTTGCTGGCCGATCGGCTGTCGGCTGGTCTGCCGGAGCGGCTAGACGACACGCTGCGCCTGTTCGTGCGCGCCACCATCGACAACCACCGCGGCAATCCGCGCCTACACCGGGTGTTGTTCGAGGAAGCCCCGCGTGCGCCGGCCTTTCTCGCCCGGATACACGAGCTGGAGCAATTCAGTGTGGATGCCGCAGCGCGGCTACTCGAGCAGCATCCGGGTGTGCGGAGCAGCCGGCTGAACGCCCAGATCGTCGTGGCGACCATCGAATCTCTGGTGCACCGTCTCATCGCGGGTCCGGACCCGGTGGACTTCAAAGAACTCGAGGACGAAATCGTGGTGCTGCTGGCCGAATACCTGTCAGCGAAGATCCAGTAGCGCGTCCAGGTCGGCGATCGCGCGCAGCGTGTCGTTCAGATGGGTGCACGTGCTGGTGCCGACGAACTCGCCGCGGACGCGGTCGCGTAACTCGCTGAGTGTCATGCCCCGGACGCGGCCCGCGCTTCCGATGGCGCCGGGGCATTCCTGCCATGGCAGCACCCGTACCTCGGCAGTCACCGACGTGATGGTCCGGGTCGAGCTGTCGACGGTGCCGGCGACGGTGTACTCGTGCAGGATCGTCTCGACTAGGTGATCGTCCATGTGCGAGTCGCGGAAGTGGGCCTCGAAGTGCACCGCCCCGGTCTGCCCCGGCCACATATCGAGCCGTCGGAACCTGCGCATCCCGCGCGCTCGTAGTGGCTCTACCTCGTGCAGTCCGTCCAGCGGCGGTGCCACCGGACCCTGGCCCGTCGGAATGACGTCGTGCTGCCGGGCATAGCCGATCAACGACGCTTGCGGCGCGAAACCCGCGCAGATCCCGGCCATCCGGTCGGCGACGCCGGACGGCATCTTCTGCTCGACGTCGTCCACGATCGCCCCGTACTGGGTGGCGTAGCCGGACACCAGCGCCGCACCGACCCAGTCGTCGAGCAGCAGGTGCAGCAGGCTGGCCCTGCGCACCTCCTCCGGGAACAGTTGGGCGATCTTCGCCCGGAAACCGGCGCCCACACGGCTACCCAGCAGGACGTCCAGACCGGCGTGCACGGTGATGTCGTCGATGACCTGATCGGTAAGGTGCGCGCTGACGCGGACCTCTGCTGCGGTCGCGGCCCCCGCGTCGCGAGCGCGCAGCTCCACCAGGGAGCCGCGCGAGCCGTCCGGATGGGTGTCGATGGTGCTGGTGCGTCGCCGCCTGCCCGCCGTCAGCGGCGGTACCTCGTCAACGACGGGCCGCCGCGGACCCAGGATGTCGGTGACGAATGGCATGGCGACTCAGGGCTTCCAGCCGGTGGCGTCGGCCCATTCCCAGGCTTGCCGGTAGGCGTCGCGGAACCACGGCTCCTTGGCCGTCACGTAGCGCACGATGTCGCCGCGGGCACCCGCATCGGCTTCGTTCTTGACTTGCGAATATCTCTCGCGCACATCGGCATTGGCTTTCAGCCAATCGACGAACAGCAGCGCGAATTGCTGATTCGGCCAGCCTGCGACACGGATATGCACGTTGGTCGGCCGGCCCGGGTCCGCGGAGGCGTGAATGCGCTTGTGCCACAACGCCGGATCGTCGCTGTGGTCGAATCCGGGTACGGTGCTGCGGGCATCGACCTTCGCTGCGTCCTGGGTGATGTGCTCGAGACGCGGACAACCGGCAGCCAGCAACGGTTCGGCGAGTTCGTCTGCCATGTCTAACGATTCGACGGTGACCTGAATATCTATGACGTCCTTGGCGTCGAGGTTCGGCACCGCAGTCGAGCCGATGTGGTCCACCCGCAACACCCGATGGCCGCAGCTGGTTTTCAGCCTGTTGACAATACGTCGGGCCTGATCCGGCCAGCTGAGGTCGGCGGGCACCAGCCTGACTTCGGCCCGCGCAGGCTGACGCTGAGTCAGGTTGTGCGCGAACGGCAGGATGCGTTCCTGCCAGATGTCTTGGGCGCGTTGTGCCAGATCCTGCGGGCAGCCCGAGTTGTCCAGCCAGATGTCGGCGACGGCCCGGCGTTGTTCGTCAGTGGCTTGCGCGGCGATCCGGGCCCGCGCGTCGTCTTCGGTCATGCCGCGAATCTCGACCAGTCGTCGCACCCGCAGTTCGACATCGGCGTGCACGATGACAACCAACGGGAACAGCGGCGCCATCCCGGACTCGACCAACAACGGAATGTCTTCGACCACAACCGAATCCGGCGAAACCGACTCGATGATTTCGGCGCGGCGCTTCCCCACCAGCGGATGCACGATCGCGTTGAGCTTCTGGCGCTCCTCGTCGTTGGCAAATGCCTTGGCCGCCAACGCCGGTCGATCCAACGAGCCGTCGGGCTGCAGGATGTCTTCACCGAAGGTGTCGACCAGCGACTTCAACCCGTCGGTACCCGGTTCGACGACCTCGCGCGCGATGACATCACCGTCGACGATGATGCCACCGCACTCCGAGAACGTCTTGGACAGCGCCGATTTCCCGGCACCGATGCCACCGGTCAAGCCGATGCGCAGCATCCGCGTTGGTTAGGCGCTGCCGGCGAGCTTCTCCCGCAGAGCTGCCAGCTGGGCGTCGCTGGCAAGCGACCCGCCCGCGGACTTCTCCGAGGAGCTGCTGCTCGAGGACGACTGACCGCCGCCACCGTGGTCTGCCGCCTCCGCCGCAGCGAACTTCTCCATCTGCGTGGTGTGCATCTTGTGCCGGCGCTCGGCCTCGGCGTAGCGGGCTTCCCACTCGTTGCGTTGAGCGTCGAAACCTTCCATCCACTCGTTGGTTTCGGCGTCGAAGCCCTCGGGGAAGATGTAGTTGCCCTGGTCGTCGTAGCTGTCGGCCATGCCGTACTTCGCCGGGTCGAACTCGTCGGTGTAGTCCTCGTTGGCTTGCTTGAGCGACAACGAGATTCGGCGACGCTCCAGGTCGATGTCGATGACCTTGACCATCGCGTCGTCGCCGACACCAACCACCTGGTCGGGCACCTCGACGTGGCGCTCGGCCAGCTCGGAGATATGCACCAGACCCTCGATGCCCTCCTCGACACGCACAAACGCACCGAACGGAACCAGCTTGGTGACCTTGCCGGGCACAATCTGGCCGATGGCGTGGGTGCGGGCAAAGTGGCGCCACGGGTCTTCTTGAGTTGCCTTCAGCGACAACGAAACCCGCTCGCGGTCCATGTCGACGTCGAGCACCTCGACGGTGACCTCGTCGCCCACCTGAACCACCTCGGACGGGTGGTCGATGTGCTTCCAAGACAGCTCGGAGACGTGCACCAGACCGTCCACCCCGCCCAAGTCGACGAACGCGCCGAAGTTGACGATGGAGGAGACCACACCCTTGCGGATGGTCCCCTTCTGCAGCTGGTTCAAGAACTCGCTACGAACTTCCGATTGCGTCTGCTCAAGCCAGGCGCGCCGGGACAGCACCACGTTGTTGCGGTTCTTGTCCAGCTCGATGATCTTGGCTTCGATCTCCTTGCCGATGTACGGCTGCAGATCGCGCACTCGGCGCATCTCGACCAGCGATGCGGGCAGGAAGCCACGCAGCCCGATGTCGAGGATCAGGCCGCCCTTGACGACCTCGATGACGGTGCCCTTGACGGCCTCGTCCTTCTCCTTGAGCTCTTCGATGGTGCCCCAGGCGCGCTCGTACTGGGCGCGCTTCTTGGACAGGATCAGTCGGCCTTCTTTGTCCTCTTTGGTGAGAACCAGGGCCTCGACCTCATCGCCGACGGAAACGACCTCGTTGGGGTCGACGTCGTGCTTGATGGAGAGCTCGCGGGCGGGGATGACCCCTTCGGTCTTGTAGCCGATGTCGAGGAGCACCTCGTCCCGGTCCACTTTGACGATGGTGCCTTCGACGATGTCGCCATCGTTGAAGTACTTGATCGTTTTGTCTATTGCGGCTAGAAAATCCTCGCTGGTGCCTATGTCGTTGACGGCTACTTGCGGCGAGGTGACGGCGGGACTCGGCATATTGTTGGGTTGCTCCGGACAGGGTTCATCGTAGGGACAATTTGGGTTTGCCTGTTGAGGCTACTCGACGCGGTACAAGCTGGACAAACTCGCCCCCTCGCATGAGCAGGTGATTACCGTCGGCGGCCCACCGAATCCGACACCAGCCCGCCCGGCATCAGCCACTGCTGCGGTTCGCGTTTGATGAACTCCGCCATCGCGTCGGCGACACGTTGTGAGGTCTCCTGAACCGCCTCGCGTAGATCCCGCTCGTTACCGTCGAGCGCGCCAACGCGGATCGGTTCACCGAACACCGGTTCGCGCCGGTGTTTGCGCTGAAAGACCGCTCCCGGGACGATCTGCGCCCCGGTGCGCAGGGCCAGCAGTGCGGGTCCCGGACCGACGGGGCGCTTGATGCCCGCCAAATCAACGTGGATACCCGCACTGGTCCCGCCCTGCGGGCTTTCTCGCGCCCGGAAATAGTCGCCCGCGATTGCGACGACGCGGCCGCGCCTCAAGGCATCCGCCATTGCCGCGGTAATGCTGGCTCCCCCGGTGCGCTCGACAGTGATCAGTTCCAGTCCGGCTTTGTGAGCGCCGCGAGCGATCACCCACTGCATCAGGGCACGCTGCCGGTTGGCGACCACCGTGGTCGGCAAGCCGTTGAGCGCGAGCACGATTGGCAGCGCGGCATAGGACCCGAGGTGCGGGAAGGCGACGATGACCCCTACCCCCGCCGGACGACCTGCATCCAGGGCGGCATGTAGGGGCGACGGGTCCGCTATCCGGAAGCGGCGCAGCGCGGCATCGTGCGTTGCGGCGAGAAACCAGATGGCGTCGTTGGCGTTGCGGACCAGCGCTCGGTACATCGCCTGGACCGGCCGCCATTTTCGTGCGGAGAACTGCGCAGTCGGATCCACGTTGTCCCGGAAGTCCTGCAGCACATTCAGATGTTGGGCACGACCACGCCAGTAGACGAGCCGGGCGAGCATGGCCAACAGTGCGTCGGCGACCTGGGCCGGCAGCAGGCCGAACAGCTTCGAGAAGACCATCAGTGGGAAGCGCACGAGCGGTGGGCGCTGAGCCTGGTCCGACATCTCAGTGCGCTGCCGCATCCCAACTGCGGCCGTAGCCGACGGACACTTCCAACGGGACATCCAGCGGGTACGCGCCGCCCATCTTGTCGCGGACCAGCGCCTCGACCCGGTCGCGCTCACCGGGTGCTATCTCGAACAGCAACTCGTCGTGGACCTGCAGCAACATGCGTGACGCCAGCCCGGCCTCTTTGATGGCCTTCTCGACCTCGATCATGGCCACCTTGATGATGTCGGCGGCACTGCCCTGGATCGGCGCGTTGAGCGCCGCGCGTTCGGCGGCCTCGCGCACCTGGCGGTTGCTGCTGTCCAACTCCGGCAGATAGCGCCGCCGACCCAGGACCGTCGAGGTGTAGCCGTCCTTGCGGGCCTGATCGACCACGGCCATCAAGTAGTCGCGCACCCCGCCGAACCGGGCGAAGTACTGGTCCATCTGCTCCTTGGCTTCTTCGGTGGAGATCTTGAGCTGGGCCGACAACCCGTAGGCGCTCAACCCGTAGGCCAGGCCATACGACATCGCCTTGACCCGGCGGCGCAGTTCGCCGGTGACCTCCTCGATCGGCACGCCGAACGCGCGGGACGCGACGAACGAGTGCAGGTCTTCGCCGGTATTGAACGCTTCGATCAAACCCTCGTCGCGGGACAGGTGGGCCATGATCCGCATTTCGATCTGGCTGTAGTCCGCGGTCATCAGCTCTTGGTGGGCGGCCCCGACGATGAAGGCGTCGCGGATTTGCCGGCCCGCGTCGGTGCGGATCGGGATGTTCTGCAGGTTGGGTTCGGTCGACGACAACCGGCCGGTGGCCGCGATCGTCTGGTTAAAAGTGGTGTGGATCCGGCCGTCTGCGGCGACTGAGTTGAGTAGCCCGTCGACGGTGACTTTGAGGCGGGTGACGTCGCGGTGGGCCAGCAAGTGCTGCAGGAACGGGTGACCGGTTTTGTCAAACAGCGACTGCAGGGCGTCGGCGTCGGTGGTGTAGCCGGTCTTGGTGCGTTTGGTCTTGGGCATGCCGAGCTCGTCGAACAGCACCACCTGCAGCTGCTTGGGCGAGCCGAGGTTGATCTGCTTGCCGATCACCGCGTAGGCGGCCTCGGCGGCATCCCGGATCTGGTCACCGAAATTGCTCTGCAGCTCGGTGAGCATGGCCAGGTCGACGGCAATGCCGGCTTGCTCCATTTCAGCCAGCGTCTGCTGCACCGGCAGCTCCATCTCACCGAGCAACGCCGTGGAATCGATGCGGGCCAACTCGGCGTCCAGCGCGTCGGCCAGATCGACCACCGCACGGGCCCGCAAAATCCCGGTCTGGGCGGCCTGGCCGTCGGTATCGTCATCGTCGAGCAACGAAAGCTGTTGTTGCTCAGTTGTTTCCGCGCGCAACTCGCGGCGCAGATAACGCAGTGATAGGTCGTCGAGGGTGAAGCTGCGTTGCCCTGGCCGCACCAGATAGGCGGCCAGCGCGGTGTCTGAGGTGACGCCGGCCAGCGTCCAACCGCGGCCGGTCAGGTCGTGAATCGCCAACTTGGCCTCGTGCAGGGCCTTGGGCTTGTCGGCATCGGCCAGCCAAGCCGCCAGTGCGGCGTCGTCGTCCGGGGTCAGGGTGGCGGTGTCGATATAGGCGCCATCCCCGTCGGCGGCCGCGATGGCCAGTGCGGTCGCGTCCCCGCCGTGCGGCAGGTGGGTGCCCACCACCGTCAGGCCGGCTCGCCGACCGTCGCTGACGTGGTCGGACAGCCACTGACCGACCGTGCCTGGTTCGAGCGCACCGCCGCGCACGTCGAATCCCTCGTCGACCTCCGGCTCGACAGCGGCCAGCGTGTCGAACAGCCGATCCCGCAGGACGCGGAACTCGAGATCGTCGAACAGCCGGTGGATCTGGTCCCGGTCCCAGGGCTGCAACCGCAGCGTGTCGGGTGTCTGCGCCAGCGGCACATCTCTGACCAACTCGGTGAGCTCGCGGTTGAGCACCACCCCGGCCACGTGCGCGCGCAACGCGTCGCCAACCTTGCCGCGCACCGACTCGACGTTGTCGACGAGCCCTTGCAACGAGCCGTACTCCACAATCCACTTGGTGGCGGTCTTCTCCCCCACCCCGGGAATGCCCGGCAGGTTGTCGCTGGGATCACCGCGCAACGCAGCGAAGTCCGGGTACTGCTGGGGCGTGAGCCCGTACTTGCCGAGGACCGCTTCAGGGGTGAATCGGGTCAGTTCGCTGACGCCTTTGACCGGGTAAAGCACAGTCACGTCGTCGCTGACCAACTGCAGCGAGTCGCGGTCACCGGTGACCACCAGCACCCGGTAACCCTCGCGTTCGGCCTGGGTGGCCAGCGTCGCGATGATGTCGTCGGCCTCGAAGCCGGGTTGAGCCAAGACCGTGACGCCGAGTGCCCCCAGCACTTCTTTGGTGATGTCGATCTGACCGTGGAACTCGTCGGGCGTCGAAGAACGGTTGGCCTTGTACTCGGGGTAACGCTCGGAGCGGAAGGTTTGGCGCGAGACGTCGAAGGCGGCGGCGATGTGGGTTGGCCCCTCGTCGCGCAAAAGGTTGATCAGCATGGCGGTAAAGCCGTAGACCGCGTTGGTGGTCAGGCCGCCACGGGTCTTGAAGTTCTCTGCCGGCAGCGCGTAAAACGCCCGGAAGGCCAGCGAATTGCCATCCAGCAACATCAGCGTCGGTTTGGTTTGGTCGCTGCCGCTAGTCACGCGTCACACTCTAGGCAACGGGTACGACACGCCCTACACACCCAAACAAGCGCTTGGTAGTCTGTGCTGGTGCCAGAGGTCACCATCCCCGAACCGGCTATCGACGGGTGGTTCGCCACCGACGAGGCCGGCAACCCCCATCTGCTCGGCAGCAAGTGCCCGGCCTGCGGGACTTACGTCTTCCCACCGCGCGAGAACAACTGCCCCAACCCCGGCTGCGACAGCGACTCATTGGAGTCCGTCGCGCTATCGCGGCGCGGAAAGCTGTGGAGCTACACCGAGAACCGTTACCCGCCGCCGGCGCCGTATCCCGCGGCGGATCCCTTCGAGCCGTTCGCCATCGCCGCGGTGGAGTTGGCCGACGAAGGAATCATCGTGCTGGGCAAGGTAGTCGAGGGCACCCTGGCCGCCGATCTGAAGGTCGGCATGGAAATGGAGCTGGCCACCATGACCCTGTTCACCGACGCCGACGGCGTCGAACGAACCGTGCACGCGTGGAAGGTGAGCTCATGAGCCCCGAACCGCTCTACATCCTGGGCGCCGGCATGCACCCGTGGGGTAAGTGGGGCCGCGACTTCACCGAATACGGCGTCGTCGCCGCACGCGCCGCGCTGGCCGAGGCGGGCCTGGACTGGCGACAGATCCAGTTCGTCGCGGGTGCCGACACGATCCGCAACGGCTACCCCGGCTTCATCGCCGGCTCGACGTTCGCCCAGAAACTCGGCTGGAACGGCGTGCCGGTGTCGTCGTCGTATGCCGCGTGCGCCAGCGGCTCGCAGGCGCTGCAGAGCGCCCGCGCACACATCCTGGCCGGATTCTGCGACGTCGCGCTGGTGATCGGCGCCGATACCACTCCGAAGGGTGCGTTCGCGCCGGTCGGTGGTGAACGCAAGAACGACCCCGACTGGCAGCGCTTCCACCTCATCGGAGCGATGAACCCGGTGTATTTCGCGCTCCTCGCCAGGCGCCGCATGGACTTGTATGGCGCCACGTCTGAGGACTTCGCCCAAGTCAAGGTCAAGAACTCGCAGCACGGTCTGCAGAACCCAAATGCGCGTTACCGCAAGGAATCTTCCGTCGAAGACGTGCTAGCCAGCCCGGTGGTCAGCGACCCGTTGCGCCAACTCGACATCTGCGCCACCTCCGATGGCGCGGCCGCGCTGATCGTGGCCAGCGCGGAGTTCGCCCGCAAGCACCTCGGCTCACTCGACGGTGTGCCCTCGGTTCGGGCGGTCAGCACGGTGACCCCGCGGTATCCGCAGCACTTACCCGAATTGCCTGATATCGCAACGGATTCCACCGCTGTGGTGGCCGCTCCAGAGCGGGTCTTCAAGGACCAGATTCTCGACGCCGCCTACGCCGAGGCCGGCATCGGACCAGAGGACGTCAGCCTGGCCGAGGTCTACGACCTGTCCACCGCGCTGGAGCTCGACTGGTACGAGCACCTGGGGTTGTGCCCCAAGGGTGAGGCCGAGGCTCTGCTCCGCAGCGGGGCCACCGCCGTCGGCGGCAAGGTGCCGGTGAACCCGTCGGGTGGGTTGGCGTGCTTCGGTGAAGCTATTCCAGCCCAGGCGATCGCGCAGGTCTGCGAGCTCACTTGGCAGTTGCGCGGTCAGGCGACCGGGCGGCAGGTCGAGGGCGCGCGGGTGGGCGTCACGGCCAATCAGGGTCTGTTCGGCCACGGCTCGTCGGTGATCGTCGCGCGCTAGGCGGTCCCGGCCCGGCCGTCTCGGCCTTGGGCGCCCCCCTTTGGGGCCGCGGGCGCCCCCTTTGGGGCGAACGTGCACAGAATGCCAGCCGTGACGGCGTGTCGGCGTGCATCTCTGCACGCTCGCGAAGAGTTCGCCGGTGTGAGCCGGGCAAAGAGCAGGACTTAGGCGTCCTTGGGGGTGTCCAAGGTTTCCAGCACAACCTCAGCCACCCGCTTCATCGACGTCCGCCGATCCATAGCGGCACGCTGAATCCACTTGAACGCTTCCGGCTCGGTCATTCCCTGCTTCACCTGCAGCAAACCCTTGGCGCGTTCGACCAGTTTGCGGGTCTCCAAGCGGTCGGACAGCGTTGCCACTTCCCGCTCCAGCGCGGTCAGCTCACCGAACCGGCTGACGGCCAATTCGATCGCCGGAATCAGGTCGCTGGCGGTGAAGGGCTTGACCAGATACGCCATCGCCCCGGCGTCGCGGGCCCGCTCGACCAGATCGCGCTGGCTGAACGCGGTGAGCACCACGATCGGCGCGATCCGCTTGCTCGCGATTTCCGACGCCGCGTCGATCCCGTCCCGGCGGGGCATCTTCACGTCCATGATCACCAGATCCGGCTTATGCTGCTCGGCGAGCTCGACGGCCTCTTGGCCATCGCCGGCTTCACCGACGATGTCGTAGCCCTCCTCTCGCAGCATTTCAGCCAGGTCCATGCGGATGAGCGCTTCGTCTTCCGCGATCAGGACCCGGCGCGGTGGGACGGCGTCAGCGTCGGTGGTGGGGCCGGTCATGACGGACATTGTGTCGTGACGGGTGTGAACGGTCACTCGGGGGGGTTGCTCTAAGGTAGGAGACCGCACGAGCCCTCGTATCCCAACTGGCAGAGGAAACGGATTCAAAACCCGTACAGTGTGAGTTCGAATCTCACCGAGGGCACAACATCTCGATCAGAAACCGCCTCAGTGACACCGTGCGTCACCCGCGAGTTGGCTGTCTCGCTGCTACGACGACACCGGCGTTAACGGCGTTGACGGGCGTTCGCGGAATGCTGCGGCGCAGCGTGGCAATGTCGGGAACGAGGCTTGGGGTGGGCCAGGCAGTCGATTAAGCCGACATGTGCCGTGCACAGCCACGAGTGTTGCGCAGCGCTTACCGATGTACGACCTCTCGGACGTGGTCTATGCAGCCGGCCAGATAGTCGTCCCAATCCATATCGCCGGCCATCTTCGAGCGATCCAGCTGCTGCCGGCACATGTACTCAGAGTTGTGTCCTCGAGCCAAGCCTGGGCGCACGGCGCCTCCGGCGGCCCACCCCGCCTGGTACGACCGTTCATCACGGAATCCATGTGTGACCATGGCCGCCACGATTACACCCGCGACGATCACCAGCACCAGACCACCGACTAACAGCAGAGGCAAGTGATTACGGCGTGGGAATCGTTGGCCACGTGGGATTTTTTGCTGGGTCTGGCCGTGTGGCGCTATCGGCATCTGCGCAGCTGATATCCATGCCTGCCCGTTCCAGTATCTGAGGCCTCCTCCGCCGGCCGGATCGGGATACCAGCCGGGTGGTGGCGATAGTGGGGCGGCATTCATGGCCGGACTTTAACACCGCGGTATGCCACTGGATGGTCGTCAGTCTGATCCGCGCCGACATATCGGGAAGTCTGCTCCTTATGTACCTTCTCGATCTGAGGGATTCAACGGCATACGCCGTGCAAAATCATTCGCTACTCCCTCCATTTCGCAACGCGTCATTGAGTTGCTTACTGCAAGGCACCACATCCGACCACCGCAGTCGACTCGTTCAATCCGACCGCTGGGAATCTTTGCGGCGTTGCTGACGTTTGTTAAACAGCGACGAGATCGCTCGTTAATCGAGGTCAACATTTAGGCTCTATTCGTGGCCGCTAACAAGTGCGGTGCTCGATCAGCCGGCGCGGAACGCCAGCCAGACTGTGTCGCCGCAGTTCGCTCGCAGACCCGCGACATCCGACAGCACTATGCCGATGCCGCCGCCCGCCGGGCCCGGGTGCTCAATATCGTCGCCTGGCTGTCTGTGATGGTCAGTGCGAGTTTCGTGGCCGTGCAATTGTTCATCGGCGCATTTCTGTGGCAGGTGATCTCGATCAACATCCTGGCCGCACTGACGTTCGCGATGATCCCGATGCTGCACCGGTTCGGAGAATTGGTGGCGCCGGTCGTATTCATCGTCGCGGCCTACGTCACCGTCTTCGCGAGTTGCTGGGATGTGGGCACCGGTTCGGGCGCACAGCTTTTCTTCATCGTCGGCTCTTGCCTGGCCGTGCTGGTGCTCGGCATCGAACACATCGCGCTGGCAAGCTTTCTGGCGGCCATCGGTGCGGCTCTGGTCATCGCTACCGAGTTCTTCGTCCCCCGCAACACCGGTTTGCAGCCACCTTGGGCGCAGTCGACGGGGTTCGTCATCACCACGGTGTCCGCGTGCGTAATGGTGGTTGTGACGGTGTGGTTCGCCCTGCGTGACACCGCGCGCGCCGAGGCGGTCATGGAAGACCAGTACGAACGCTCTGAAGCACTGTTGTCCAACATGCTGCCCGCCAGCATCGCCGAAAGACTCAAAGACCCTGAGCGCCATCTCATCGCCGACAAGTACGACGAGGCGTCGGTGCTGTTCGCCGACATCGTCGGATTCACCGAGCGCGCCAGCAGCACCGCGCCGGCCGACCTGGTGCGGTTCCTGGACAGGCTCTACAGCGCGTTCGATGAACTGGTGGACAAGCACGGGCTGGAAAAGATCAAGGTCAGCGGCGACTCCTACATGGTGGTTAGCGGGGTTCCGCGGCCGCGGCCCGACCACGTGCACGCCCTGGCCGACTTCGCCTTGGATATGGCCGATGTTGCTGCGGCACTGAAGGATCCGCATGGCCGCGCCGTTCCGCTGCGGGTCGGCATGGCCACCGGCCCGGTGGTGGCGGGCGTCGTGGGTTCGCGTCGGTTTTTCTACGACGTCTGGGGCGACGCCGTCAACGTGGCATCCCGGATGGAGTCCACTGACTCCGTCGGTCAGATTCAGGTGCCCGACGAGGTGTACGAACGCCTCAAAGACGACTTCGTGTTGCGCGAGCGCGGGCATATCGACGTCAAGGGCAAGGGCTTGATGCGCACCTGGTATCTGGTGGGCCGCAAGGTCGATGAGCCCGACGAACTGCGTACTGTCGACGCGCGTGCCGCGCACGTCTGAGGCTCAATAAAGGCCCTGTACCCGTACCGCCACATGCGTCACACTGATGCCATGGAATCAAGCCCCGCAACAAATCCTGCACCGCTGTCGCCTCCGAGCCTGTTGCCGCATCTGTGGAAGTCGACACTGCTGTCGGGAATTCTGTCGCTCGCCCTGGGCGTCGTCGTGTTGGCGTGGCCGCAGATCTCGGTGTTGACAGCGGCCATCGCGTTCGGCGTCTACCTGCTCATCACCGGCGCGGCGCAGGTCGTGTTCGCGTTCTCGCTTCATGTGTCGGCGGGCAGTCGAATTCTGTTGTTCATCAGCGGAGCGGCCTCGTTGATCCTGGCGATGCTGGCTTTTCGCCATTTCGGCAACGCCGTTCTGCTGCTTGCGATTTGGATCGGTATCGGTTTCATCTTCCGCGGTGTCGCGACGACGGTTTCGGCCGTCAGCGACCCGCACTTACCCGGTCGGGGCTGGTCGATATTCATCGGCATCATCAGCCTTCTCGCCGGGATTGTGGTGATGGCCTCGCCATTCGAGTCGATCATCACCCTGGCATTCGTGGTCGGGATCTGGCTCGCTGTCCTCGGCTTGTTCGAGATCGTGTCGGCGTTCGGCATCCGCAAGGCCTCCCAGGATCTCCGCTGATTTGACTCGAAAGCGACGCTAGCGCTGGCGAAGCACTACTACTACACTCTGTCGTAGTTGAACCCCGCGGCCTCGGGAGTGAACAGATGAACGTCGTCGACATATCGCGGTGGCAGTTCGGGATCACCACGGTCTACCACTTCATTTTCGTGCCGCTCACCATTGGCCTGGCGCCGCTGCTGGCCATCATGCAGACGGCATGGGTGGCCACCGGCAACGTCGCCTGGTACCGACTGACCAAGTTCTTCGGCAAGTTGTTCCTGATCAACTTCGCAATCGGCGTGGCAACCGGCATCGTGCAGGAGTTCCAGTTCGGAATGAACTGGAGCGAGTATTCGAAGTTCGTCGGCGACGTGTTCGGCGCCCCGCTGGCCATGGAAGGCCTGTTTGCCTTCTTCTTCGAATCAACGTTCCTGGGGCTGTGGATCTTCGGCTGGAGTCGGTTGCCGCGACTGATCCACCTGGCCTGCATCTGGATCGTTGCGATCTCGGTGAACGTCTCGGCGTTCTTCATCATCTCGGCGAACTCGTTCATGCAGCACCCGGTGGGCGTGCACTACAACCCGGACACCAAGCGCGCCGAACTGAACAACATCCTGGCCTTGCTGACCAACAACACCGGGCTGACGGCGTTCGCCCACACGGTCACCGGCGCGTTGCTCACCGCTGGCACGTTCGTCGCCGCCGTCAGCGCGTGGTGGCTCGTTCGATCCCAGACCAGCACCGTGGACCCCGGCACCCGGGCAATGTACCGACCGGCGACGGTCCTGGGCTGCTGGGTGGTGCTGCTCGCCACCGTTGGGCTGTTTTTCACCGGCGACCACCAGGGCAAGCTGATGTTCCAGCAGCAGCCGATGAAGATGGCGTCGGCAGAATCGTTGTGCGACACCCAGATCGATCCGGACTTCTCCATCCTGACCGTCGGCAGGCAGAACAACTGCGACGCCCTGACCCGGGTGATCGAAGTGCCCTACGTGCTGCCGTTTCTGGCCGAGGGCAGGTTCGACGGCGTTACGCTGCACGGCGTCCGCGACATCCAGCAGGACTACCAGCAGCGGTTCGGCCCAAATGACTACCGGCCCAACCTTTTTGTCACCTACTGGTCGTTCCGGATGATGATCGGTTTGCTCGTGATCCCGGTGTTGTTTGCCTTGGTTGCGCTGTGGCTTACCCGTGGTGGCCGGATTCCGAAGCAGCGGTGGTTCGCCTGGTTCGCGCTGCTGTCCATTCCGGCACCGTTCCTGGCCAACAGTGCCGGGTGGGTGTTCACCGAAATGGGCCGACAGCCATGGCTGGTGGTGCCAAACCCCACCGGCGATCAGAACGTACACCTCACCGTCGCCGCCGGCGTCTCCCACCACGCGCCCGGGATGGTCATCACCTCCCTGACCACCTTCACACTGATCTACGCCGTCCTTGCGGTCATTTGGTTCTGGCTGCTCAAGCGCTATGTCGTGGAAGGTCCACTGGAACACGACGCCGAACCGGCGCCGCCGCAGGCCGACGACGAAGAAGTCAAACCGCTGTCGTTCGCCTACTAGCTGTCGGAAGGAGTTGAGAGATGAACCTGCAAGTGTTGTGGTTCGGCCTCATCGCGGCGTTGTTCGTCGGCTTCTTCGTCCTTGAAGGATTCGACTTCGGCGTAGGCATGTTGATGGAGCCGTTCGCGCGAGTCAGCAAGGGCGACCGCGAAGCCCATCGGCGGGCAGCGCTGAACACCATCGGCCCGGTGTGGGACGGCAACGAGGTCTGGTTGATCACCGCTGGCGCAGCGATGTTCGCCGCGTTTCCCGGCTGGTATGCGACCGTGTTCTCCACGCTCTACCTGCCGCTGCTGCTGATCTTGTTCGGCATGATCGTGCGTGTGGTGTCCATTGAATGGCGCGGCAAGGTGGACGACACGAAATGGCGGGTGTGGGCCGACCTCGGCATGGCCGTGGGATCATGGTTGCCCGCGATCTTGTGGGGCACGGCGTTCGCGATCCTGGTCCGGGGCCTGCCGGTGGACGCCGACGGTCGAGTCCACTTGTCGGTCGGCGACGTGCTCAACCCGTACACACTGTTGGGTGGTCTGGCCACCGCTGCGCTCTTCCTGTTCTACGGTGCGGTGTTCGTCGCTCTCAAGACCTCCGGCTCCCTCCGCGACGACGCTCACCGGTTCGCCCGGTTGCTGTCGCTGCCCGCGACGGGAATTGTTGCGGGCTTTGGGGTTTGGACGCAACTGTCGTACGGCAAGAACTGGACGTGGGCCGCCCTGGGGGTGGCGTTGGTCGCCCAGTTGGTGGCGGCGCTGCTGGTTTGGCGACGGGCATCCGATGGTTGGGCGTTTGTCTGCACCTTGTTGGTGGTCGCAAGCGTGGTGGTGCTGTTGTTCGGCTCGCTGTTCCCCAACCTGGTGCCTTCGACACTGGACAGCCAATGGAGCGTGACGATCTACAACGCCTCATCGACGCCATACACGCTGAAGATCATGACGTGGGTCACCGCGCTTACGTTACCGCTGACGGTGGTTTATCAAGCTTGGACGTATTGGGTTTTCCGGCAACGGATCTCGGCTGACGGGATACCGCCGTCGATCGGTCTGACGAGGCGCCCGTCCTGACCGACAGAAGCTCTCGGGCGCCGCTGGACCCACGACTGTGGCGGGCATCGATCTCGCTGCGTCGCTATCTGTTGGCCCAGGTGGCCGGCGGGGTCGTGATCACCGCCTGCGCAATTGCTTCGGCGATTGTGCTGGCGAGCGTCGTTGCGCGAGTAGCGACCGATCCGTCTACCCGCCGCCTGGCCTATTGGGTTGGCCCGTTGTCAATCCTGTTTGCGCTGTGGGCTTTGCGTACAGCCGCGCATTGGCTGCAGGCTCGGCTCGGTCAGCGCGGGGCCAGCGCGGTGATCGCCGATTTGAGTGGTCAGGTCCTGACCGCGGTTACCAGCCGAGCACCCAACGAGCTTGCGGCACAGCGTGATACTGCCGCGGTCGTCGTCACCCGCGGCCTGGACGGATTGCGGCCCTACTTCACCGGATATCTGCCCACGCTGCTGCTGGCTGCGATCTTGACCCCGGCCACCGTTGCGGTGATCGCTTGCTACGACCTGCAATCGACGGTAATCGTGGCGATCACGCTGCCCCTGATCCCGATCTTCATGGTGCTGATCGGTTTGGCCACTGCCGAACGTTCGGCCGCCGCACTGGCAGCCATGACGACGCTGCAGTCACGGTTGCTGGACCTGATCGCCGGTATCCCCACGTTGCGGGCGCTGGGACGTGCGTCCGGCCCGGAGCAGCGTATTGCCGAACTCAGTGCCGCACATCGCCGTTCGGCTATGGCGACGCTGCGGATCGCCTTCCTGTCGGCGCTGGTGCTCGAACTGCTGGCGACGTTGGGGGTGGCGTTGGTGGCGGTCAGCATCGGTCTGCGACTGGTATTCGGCGAGATGAGCCTGACCGTCGGTTTGACGGTGCTGCTGCTGGCACCGGACGTGTACTGGCCGCTGCGTCGTATCGGGATGGAGTTTCACGCCGCGCAGGACGGCAGGGCCGCTGCCGACAAGGCTTTCGCCCTCATCGGCGAGTCCGCGCCGAGCAGGTCCGGCCAACGCACGGTGGCCGCCCGAGGTGCACAGATCCGCATCCAAAGCCTGGGCGTGGTGGGGCGCGACGGGCACTCACCGCATGAGCTGACCGCGCTCATCGAACCGGGTCAGGTGACCGTCCTGACCGGACCAAACGGCGCAGGCAAGAGCACCACCCTGCAAGTCATCGCCGGGCTCACCGCCGCCTCCTCGGGATGCGTCACGGTCGGTGGCGTCGACGTAGGCGAGTTGGCCCCTGCCGACTGGTGGCGCCAATTGTCCTGGCTGCCGCAACGCCCGGTGCTGATCGCGGGCACTGTGCGCGACAACCTTAACCTGTTCGGCGTTGTGGCTGATATCGAAAGTGCTTGCAGTGACGCCGGATTCGATGACGTGCTGGCCGAGCTGCCGGACGGGTTGAACACCGTGCTGGGGCGCGGTGGCGTTGGGCTCTCCCTTGGGCAGCGACAACGCTTAGCGCTGGCTCGCGCGTTGGGCTCCTCGGCGCCCGTGCTGCTGCTGGACGAACCGACGGCTCACCTGGACGCCAGCACCGAGGAACGGGTCCTGCAGGTTATCGCCGCGCGGGCCCGTGCCGGGGCGACAGTGATCGTTGTCGGGCACCGTGAGCGCATCATCGCGATCGGCGACCGCGTCGTCGAGGTTGCCGCCGGAAACGAGGCGCGCTATGCGCCGGTCTGATCCCCTCCTAACTGCCGCTGACCTGTTGCGGCCCCGCATCCCCCGTCTGGTCGCGGCCATCGCCCTGGGGGCGCTGTCACTCGGCAGCGCGCTGGCGCTGGCCGCGGTGTCGGCATGGCTGATCACCCGCGCCTCGCAGATGCCGCCGGTGCTCGAACTGTCGGTGGCGGTCGTCGCGGTGCGAACCTTTGCGATTTCGCGCGGTGTCCTGCGCTATTGCGAGCGGTTGGTCACCCACGACGCCGCGCTGCGGGCCGCCGGCACCGCCCGGGAGCAGATTTATCGTCGGCTGGCCGGCGGCCCGCCCGAGGCTGCGGTCCGGCTACACAGCGGCGAACTGGTGGCTCGGCTCGGCGCTGACGTCGACGCGCTGGCCGAGGTGCTGGTGCGCGCACTGGTGCCGATCGGTGTCGCGATGGTGTTGTCGATCGCTGGCGTCGTCGCCGTCGGGCTGATCTCGCTACCGGCCGCGATGGTCTTGGCGGTATGCCTGCTGGTGGCCGGGGTTTTCGCGCCCTGGCTGGCGGGCCGCGCGGCTGCCGCACAGGAATCCGTTGCCCGCCAGCATCATTCCGAACGCGACTCGGCGGCGGTACTGGCGCTGGACCATGCCCCGGAGCTTAGAGTGGCAGGGGCACTGCCGAATATCATCGCCGAATCGCAACGCCGGCAACGAGCCTGGGGCGCGGCCCTGGACGCCGCCGCCAGACCGGCCGCTGCCGCCGAGGCGATACCGACCGCGGCGATCGGAATAAGCGTGCTCGGCGCGGTGGTGGCCGGAATCGGGATGGCGCCTGTGGTGGCACCGACGACCCTGGCCGTCCTGATGTTGCTACCGCTCTCGGCGTTCGAGGCGACCAGCGTGCTGCCGGGGGCCGCGGTGCAGTTGACCCGTTCGCGAATCGCGGCGCGTCGCCTGCTGGATCTGGCACCGCCCGCTACGGAGATCGGTCAGAGCGGCACAGCAGCGGCCCGGTTGCCGGGACGACTGTTCGGCGACGTGACGGCAGGGCACTCCGGGTCTCGGATGAACGAGGCCCGCATAGACCTACCGCCGGGTGCCCGCCTTGCGGTCACGGGGCCAAGCGGTTCCGGAAAAACCACGTTGCTGATGACGCTGGCCGGACTGCTCCCGCCAGTACACGGCGTGCTAACCCTGGACGGGGTGGATCTGCGACGGCTCCCGGAGCCGGAGTTGCACAGCGCCATAACGTTTTTCGCCGAAGACGCGCATCTGTTCGCCACCACCGTCCGAGACAACCTGCTGGTCGCCCGCGGCGACTGCGAGGATGACGAGTTGACCGCGGCGTTGGCTGCCGTCGGGCTCGGCGGTTGGCTGGCCGGACTATCCGAAGGGCTGTCGACGGTGTTAGCCGGTGGTGCGCAGGCGGTCTCGGCGGGCCAGCGCAGGCGGCTATTACTGGCGCGCGCGGTGCTCTCCCCCGCCTCGATCCTGCTGCTCGACGAACCGACGGAGCATCTCGACGCAACCGACGCCGACCGGGTGTTACGCGAGCTTCTGGTGCCGGGCGCCGCATTGATTCCCGCAACGAAAACCGTTGTGGTGGCAACTCACCACCTGCCAGGTGACATTGGCTGTGCCGAACTCTCGATCACAGGTGCCGTCGGCGCGGCATGAACTCCAGCGACAACAACACCCATATCAGCGGCAGCGCCTGAGTGAAGGTGACTAGGGCATAACGCCGAGCGTCCATTGCGTGGAACTTGCGCACATACCGGTGCAGCGACTCGAGGGCAATCAACGGATCGAGCAGATGAACCAGGAACTGGCAGCAGCGTCGCACCCGGCCCTGACCGTCCCCGTCGAAAAGATCCGTGAACGCGGCGAAGGCGAGCGATACCCGTTGCGCCCCAGAATCTCTGGCGAAGCTGATCATGTCGACGCTGAGCCGTTCGTCGATCCCGTTCGGCGCCCCACGACGCCGCCAGGGCACGTCCAGGCTGAAATCGCTGCCACCGCCGGCGGTCGCGTACCGGTGAAAGCCCTGTACCACCCCACCGGCATCACGGGCAATGATCAACTGCGTGCCCGGAAAGCGGCCCTCGAGCACGCCGTCCAAATTCATGCAGAAGCCGCGGTCGGTATGTGCTCCTTTCTCGGAGGCGAGCAATACCCCGGTGAGTTCGGCCCGTCGTCGCTCGTCGAGTTCTTGTTCGGCCACGATTTCGGTTGTGACGCCGACGTTGCGCGTGCGGCTCACCGCCTGCCGCAGATTGCGGAACTTGCGCCCGACCAGATCGAAACTGATTGGGTCGACCACGACGTCGCGTCCGATCGGTATGGCGCGCAACGACTGTCCGACAACGTCGGAGTTCCATAAAGCGAGCCGACGTTCGCTGCAGCCCACCACCACCATTCGCCAACCGTGCGTGTGACACGTGGCAGCGAAATCGGCGACCAGGCCGGGAAACCGCGTCTCGTCCCCGATCGGGTCGCCACTGACTACCGCGAACCCGAACCTCGTCCGATACGCCAGCGCCGCAACCGAAGCCGGATCAAAGTGATAGCACTTGCCGGTTTGCATCGCGAACGGCGCCAACGGGTCGTTGCCGGTGGCATTGATCAGCGCCCAAACCCGAGGCATATCTTCGGGCCGCGGACGCGCGGTCGTCGGCCACATCAACACCCACCCCGATGCGGCGATGAGCCATTCGCCGAACAGATCCGAGGACAGTACGTGCGCACCCAACCCGACGACAAGCAGCCCGGCGGCGATGACCGCATGCAGCGCCGTGACCGGACGGCCAAGGAAGATCCCACGCGCGACCAACGCCACCGCAGCCAAAATCGTTAACGACCAAGCCAAATGCCTGCCGGCTGCGAGTAACCACACCGCCACACCGAGCAGCGCGAGGGCGCTGACCAGCCGTGCCCCTCGCGAATCGACGTGGACCACAACGCGTTCGCCCGTGCCAAGCCGCGGCGGGACACGAAGCGATAGCTCCCACATAACTTAACGTTACGCCTCACCTCCCCGGCGCGAGCAGACGCGAAAGCACCCGACGCGCCGAGGAATTAAGTGCCTTTGCGACTGCTCGGCGCGGGGAAGTACTTCAGCACGCCTTCTTGCACCACGGTGGCGATGATCTGCCCGGAACGATCGAAGAAATGCCCGGTGCCCAGCCCGCGCGAATCGGCGGCAACCGGCGACGACGTCGAATACAGCACCCAGTCATCGAAATTGACCTGACGGTGAAACCACACTGAGTGATTGGCCGATGCCGCGAAGATGCGGTCAAAACCCCACGACAAGCCATGGGTGGTAATCACCGAATCCAACACCGTGGTGTCCGAGGAGTAGAGCATCGTTGCGGTGTGCAGCACTGGATCGTCGGGTATCGCACCCAGCGCCTTGAGCCAAACCCGGTTGTAGGCAAGGCTTTCGCCCTTGTCGCGCATCACCCAGGCTGGGTCGTTGGTGTAGCGCCATTCGACCGGCTGTAGCGCGTTGACGAAATGCGGGACGGTTTCTTCGTAACCCCGCAGCAATTCGCTGATCGGCGGCAGCGCTTCGGGATCGGCGACCTCCGGCGCCTGGACCCCGTGTTCGAGGCCGAGCCCGCCGGACATGTAGGAGATCATCGCCGTGGACAGCAGCATCCCGTCCTGCACGGCGTCGACGCGCCGGTTGGCGAAGCGACGCTCGTCGCGCAACCGCACCACGTGGAATTCGATGTCCTTGGTGGTGTCACCACCGTTGATGAAATGCACCGACAAGGCGCTCGGGGGGAGGTCCGGGCGGGTCAGGGTGCGAGTGCTGGCGATGAATGACTGCGCCACGAGCAGTCCGCCGAAGGTCCGCATCGGGTTCTTGCTGGGATGGGATCCACAGAAGCGGTCTTCTGCGATGCGATCGAGATCCAGTACGGCCAGCAGTTCTTCGAAATCCGACAACTAGACGTCGTCCTCGCCGATCCGGTGCACATGGATCAGGTTGGTCGAGCCGACGGTACCGGGAGGCGCGCCGGCGACGATGACCACCAAGTCCCCGCGCTTGTAGCGGCCGAGTTCAAGCAGCGACCTGTCGACCTCGCGGATCATGCCGTCTGTCGTCTTCATGTGCGGGACGATGAATGTCTCGGTGCCCCACGTCATCGCGAGCTGGCTGCGTACCTCAGGCAGGTCGGTGAAGGCCAGCAACGGCAGCGGGGTGTGCAGCCGGGCCAATCGACGCACCGTATCACCGGACTGGGTGAAAGCAACGAGCGCTTTGGCATCGAGCCGCTCGCCGATGTCGCGGGCGGCGTAGGAGATCACGCCGCGTTTAGTACGCGGCACATGCGTCAACGGCGGCGCGGCTGTCGAATTCTCCTCCACGGCGCACACGATCCGCGACATCGTCTTGACCGCCTGCAGCGGGTACTTGCCGACCGAGGTTTCGCCGGACAGCATCAGCGCGTCGGCGCCGTCGAGCACGGCATTGGCGACGTCGGACGCCTCGGCGCGGGTAGGTCGGGAGTTTTCGATCATCGAATCGAGCATCTGGGTGGCCACGATGACCGGCTTGGCGTTCTCCCGGGCCATCTGGATGGCCCGCTTCTGCACCAAAGGGACCTCTTCAAGCGGCAGTTCGACACCGAGGTCACCGCGGGCGACCATCACGGCGTCGAAGGCAAGCACAATCGCCTCGAGATTGTCGATCGCTTCGGGTTTCTCCAGCTTGGCGATCACCGGTACCCGCCGTCCCACCCGGTCCATCACCTCGTGGACGAGCTCGACATCCGATGGCGAGCGCACGAACGACAGGGCGACCATGTCGACGCCGAGCTTCATCGCAAAGGTCAGGTCTTCGATGTCCTTTTCGGACAAGGCAGGAGCCGAGACGTTCATTCCGGGCAGCGAGATCCCTTTGTTGTTGCTGACCGGACCGCCCTCGATGACCTTGCACACCACGTCGTCGCCCTCGACGCTCTCAACCTGCAACCCGACCTTGCCGTCATCGACCAAGACGCGGTCCCCCGGCGTTGCATCCTGCGCCAACCGCTTATAGGTGGTGGACACCCGGTCGTGGGTGCCTTCGCAGTCGGCGACGGTGATCCGCACCGTTTCACCATCGTTCCAGCGCGTGGAGCCGCTGGCGAAGCGGCCCAGCCTCAGCTTGGGACCCTGTAAGTCGCACAGGACGCCTACCGCACGCCCGGTGGCGTTGGACGCCGCCCGGACCCTGTTGTAGGCCGCCTCATGGTCCGCGTAGTCGCCGTGACTGAAGTTCATTCGGGCGACGTCCATTCCGGCTTCAACCAGTTCTCGGACTGAGTCGTCCGAAGGGGTGGCCGGCCCAAGGGTGCAGACGATCTTTCCGCGTCTAGTCACGACGTCAAAGCATAGTCGCGCTGGGTGGCATCAGGGTGTCGGGAACGCGCGACTTGCACAACTATCTGGTCAACCGCTGAGAACCGTCGGCATCAAGGGGAAGCCGGGCATGTTCCGCAGCACCGTCCACGCCGTCGAAGCAACGACGACGGTGAGGATCGTGATGACGGGAAACCACGATCGTCCTTGGAAACGGCGCACCAGAATCCAGGCTGCGAGCAACGGGATGCCGACCAGGACGAATACGTTGTCATAGATGCTGGCCACGAGGTGACCGTGCAGCAGATCGTGGGTCATCCTTAGGCCGCCGCAGGCCGGACAGTTCCAGCCGGTGAGCAACTTGAACGGGCACTGCGGATACAGCGAATCCGGCCGGTGCGGATCGGCCAGCGCGATGTAGGCCAGGGCGCCGGTCAGCAGCCCGCCGGTGCCGGCGAGCACATAACGGCGCTGCTGTTTCGGTAGTACCGGGAAGGACGGATCAGGTGCCATCACGCAGTGGACGGCCTTGCGGATCGGTGACCTTGTCGGTCAGGATCAGCACCGCATCGACGATGCCCCAGATGATGGCGCCGAGCCCGAAGGTCACCCAGCCGACGAGCAATTGCGCGACTCCAAGCCCTACGTAGCCGGCGTAGATGCGGCCGATGCCGACCAGACCGAACAAGCCGAGCAGCTGCAACAGACCAGCAATGATCTTCGACTTGTCGGAATACGGTTGCCCGGTAACGGGATGCCGGCCATAGGGTGCCGACGGGTCATGACCCCTGGCGGGGGGCCCGTACTGCGGCTGCGACGGATATGGCGGTGGTTGCCCGGGCTGCTGGGGCGGGGGGCCTTGCTCGGCAGCGGGCCAGGACTGGTCAGTCACGGTTTCAGCATGCCAGATTTCGCTGTCGCGGTGTGGGCGTGGACAGATTGGCCCCCTGGGCCCTGACTTATGTGCGCTCTCACGGGCGGGTTCCTATCGCACTCCAGCGGCCGACGCGCGCTGGAAAGCGCAGGCACGTATCAAAATTCGCGCTGAACTCGACCGGCTCGCGGCTTCAAAGGCAGCGCCTGATCCGCACCGCTCGTGGCGGTCATGTTCGACCTTCGCCGTTGACGGGAGGGATCTGGCGTGATGTAGGACGACTCGTTCTTGGCATCGCCACCGATGACACCAGAACGCTCACGGCCACAACGGAACTGGGATCGCGCCAAAAGGCGCCATTCGTTGAGAATGCAATTGCCACTGAACAGGTTGTGGCACAGGGTGTTTCGTGGTGCAGTGCGCCGTTAGGGGCGCTGTCGGCGGAACCGGAGCCGCCAACGCTGCCGCGCGGTGCCAGCGCTCTCGGGAGCCGCGGCTGAAGATGTCGCCGCTTCGCTCTGCTGCTCTGTCTCCATCGGCTCGTCAACCGAGGGCTCGGGCTCGTCGGGCGAAACGTCCGTCGCCTCATCTGCCGTCGCTTCGTCGTCACCTTCAGCGCCATCCGCGGAGTCAGTCTCCACCTCATCGCTCTCGGCGTCGTCGACCTCATCCGGTGCGGCTTCTTCGCCCAGAGCAGAGTCAGCCTCGACCTCCTCATCCGCCACGGCCTCGTCGCCACCAGCGGAGTCAGCCTTAGCCTCATCTGCCGCGGCTTCGTCACCACCGTCGGAGTCAGCCTCATCTGCCGCGGCCTCGTCGCCGCCGTCGGAAGCCGACTCGGCCTCGACAACCTCGCTCTCAAGCAGGGGGTGAACACGGGCACTGGGTGTCGCGGTGGGTTCGGCCTGAGGTTCGACCTCGGTGTCGGGCGCTTCGGCCGCGGGCTCGATCACCTCAGCTTGCTCGGTGACCACCGCCGCTTCAGGCTCATCGAGCTCGGCTTCCTCAGCCGCGGCGTCGACGGCTTCCTCGACCTCGTCGGCCGGCTCCGCCACTTCGGCATCCGCCGCCTCCGCGACCGCGGCTTCCGCCTCCACATCGTCGACGGTCTCGGCTTCCTCGACCTCGTCGGCCGGCTCCGCCACTTCGGCATCCGCCGCCTCCGCGACCGCAGCTTCCGCCTCCACCTCGTCGACGGCCTCGGCGCCCTCGACTTCCTCGACTTCCTCGGCGGCCGGCTCCGCCACCTCGGCTTCCGTCTGCACTTCGTCGACAGCCTCGGCGCCCTCGGCCTCCCCGACGGCGGGTTCCGCTTCAGCGTCGTCGAGAGCCTCAGGGTCCTCGAGAGCCTCAGCCTCGTCCGCAGGCTCCAGCGCCTCAGCGTCCGCCTCCGCTACTGCGGCTCCGCCCTCACCCTCGTCGGCAACCTCAGCCTCGTCCGCAGGCTCCAGCGTCGAGACCTCCCCCGCTTCAGCCACTGCCTCCGCATCGTCGACGGACTCGGCCTGATCGGTCTCCGGCTCCGCAGCGTCGGCCTCTACAACCACATCCGCTTCGACCGTGTCCGTCGCATCCGGTCCGTCGGCGGCGACAGTCGACCCGGCTGCGGCGGCACTCCCCGCAGTTACCAGTTCCTCGGCGAGCTCGGCTTCGGGTACCTCCTCGTCATCCCGGGCCCAGCGGCTACGCAGCGTCGCCGGATCGAGGCGGTCCTTCGGCGCCAAGATGATGTAGACGACGGCGCCGATGAAGACGAATGTCGATGTGAACGTGTTGATCCGGATGCCGGCGATGTGGGTGGCGGTGTCATCGCGCATCAATTCCACCGCGAATCGGCCGACGCAATACAGAGCCACGTATGAAGCGAAAAGCCGACCGTGGTTCAGCCTGAATCGACGGTCCAGGTAAAGCAACGCGCCGAAAACCAATAGATTCCATAGCAATTCGTAAAGAAACGTCGGATGCACGACGAATGCGACGTCTCCTGTCGAGACGCCGTCGAGCGAATGAACATCGACGTATCCGGACGGATCCTTACGGTTATAAATCTCCAAGCCCCATGGCACCGTCGTCTTGCGACCGTATAGCTCTTGGTTGAAGTAATTCCCGAGTCGGCCGATCGCTTGCGCCAACACCACTCCTGGCGCTACCGCGTCGAGAAACGGCGGCAGCGGGACGCCATGCCGCCGACAACCGATCCAGGCCCCGACCGCACCGAGCGCTACCGCACCCCAGATGCCCAGGCCGCCATCCCAGATCCGAAGCGCCGCAGCAAGTCCGGCGCCTCCGGGACCCCAATAGGTCTGCCAATCCGTCGCCAAGTGGTAGAGGCGGCCACCGATCAAACCGAACGGCACCATCCATAGCGCGATGTCGTAGATGACTCCGCGCTCGCCGCCGCGGGCCACCCAGCGTCGGTCGCTGATCAATAGCGCAACCACGATGCCGGTGATGATGAAGAACGCGTAGGCCCGAATGGGCAGCGGGCCAAGGTGCCAGACCCCGCGGGGCGGGCTGGGAATGTAGGCGAGCCAGGTGGTTGTCATGCGGACTTCCTTCGCCGCACTCCGGCAGCCAATTCCTCGGTCAACGTGCGCAACTCGGGCAGCCCCTCACCTAACGCCGAAACCAGTGCCGAGCCGACGATCACCCCGTCGGCATAGCTACCGATCTGCGCGGCCTGATCCCCGGACCGAACACCGAGTCCCACACCAACGGGTATGTCAGACACTGCCTTCACCCTCCCAACCAGTTCCGGTGCGGCGGTCGAAACCGCATCACGTGCGCCCGTCACACCCATCGTCGATGCCGCGTAGACGAACCCGCGCGCAGCTTCGACGGTGCTCGCCAACCGTTCGGGCGTCGATGCGGGCGCCACCAAGAAGATGCGGTCCAAGCCGTACTTCTCGGACGCCGCAATCCACTGTTGCGCTTCGTCGGGAATCAGGTCAGGAGTGATCAATCCCCGCCCGCCCGCCGCCGCGAGGTCACGCGCGAACGCGTCGACGCCGTAGCGCAGTACCGGATTCCAGTAGGTCATCACCACGGCATCACCACCGGCTGCACTGATTGCCTCGACCGCTGCCAAGCTGTCGCGGACCCGCACTCCCCCGCTCAGCGCCTGCTCGGTGGCTCGCTGGATAGTGGGCCCGTCCATCCCGGGGTCGGAGTAGGGCACCCCGACTTCGATGATGTCGCAACCGGATTCGACCAGTGTCGTCATCGCCTGCAGCGAGGTCGGCACGTCGGGATAACCGGTCGGCAGGTAACCGATCAGTGCCGCACGGTTATCCGTGCGGCACGAATCGAATAGCGGTCCCAGCCTGCTTTTCTCACTGTGCTGCACCGTCATCAGTTGTCCAGCAAGCCGAACCACTTCGCGGCGGTTTCCACGTCCTTGTCGCCACGGCCCGACAGGTTCACCACAATGACCGCGTCCCTTCCCATTTCGGCGCCCAGCTTCAGGGCGCCGGCCACCGCATGGGCGGATTCGATTGCCGGGATGATGCCTTCGGATCGAGACAGCAAGCCGAACGCTTCCATCGCCTCGGTGTCGGTGATGGGCTCATACTGCACTCGCCCAGTCTCTTTGAGCCACGCATGTTCGGGACCCACCCCCGGATAGTCCAAACCCGCCGAGATGGAGTGCGATTCGATCGTCTGACCATCCTCGTCCTGCAACAGGTAGGAGTAGGAACCCTGGAACGCGCCGGGCGAGCCACCGGTGAACGTGGCTGCGTGTCGGCCGGTTTCGACGCCGTCGCCGGCCGCTTCATACCCCACCAACCGGACACCCGGATCGTCAATGAACGCGTGGAAGATGCCGATCGCATTGGATCCGCCACCGACGCAGGCCACCACCGCGTCGGGAAGGCGGCCCGCCTGCGCTTGAATCTGCACCCGTGTCTCCAGACCGATGATGCGCTGGAAATCGCGGACCATGGTCGGGAAGGGATGCGGCCCAGCGGCGGTGCCGAAGCAGTAATAAGTGTTGTGGGCGTTGGTGACCCAGTCGCGGAACGCCTCGTTGATGGCGTCTTTGAGCGTCCTGGACCCGGTCTCCACTGACACCACCCGGGCACCGAGCAGTCGCATCCGTGCGACGTTGAGCGCCTGGCGCGCGGTGTCGACCGCCCCCATGTAGATAATGCAATCCAGCCCAAGCAGCGCACATGCGGTGGCGGTCGCGACACCGTGTTGGCCAGCGCCGGTCTCGGCAATGACTCGCGTTTTGCCCATCCGACGAGCCAGCAACGCCTGGCCCAGGACATTGTTGATCTTGTGAGATCCCGTGTGGTTCAGGTCTTCTCGTTTGAGAAATATGCGCGCCGACCCCGCATGCTCACCCAGTCGGGTCGTCTCGTACAACGGCGACGGACGGCCGGCGTAGTGGGCCTGCAACTTATCGAGGGTGTCCAGGAAATCCTGGTCGACGCGTTCCTTTTCGTAGGCGGTGGTGACCTCTTCGATCACCGCCATCAGCGCCTCGGGAACGTAGCGGCCACCGTAGACGCCGAAATGTCCGCCCGCATCGGGATCGTGACTGGTTCGTTCGACGACGGCGGCACTGGTGCGCGGAATATCCGGCCGGGATAGGTCTGCCATCACAAAGACTCAGTGCGCGTGCAGCACGTCAACGGCTAGCGAGCCGGTTTTGGACAGGATGGATGGGTGCCCGCGGTAACGAGATCGGCGACCGCCGCTCGGGGGTCGCCGCTCTTGACCAGACCTTCACCAACCAACACAGCATCAGCACCCGCGCCAGCGTAGGCCAACAGATCGCCGGTGTGACGCACGCCGGATTCGGCGACCCTGATCACCTTGCTGGGCAGGCCGGGTGCGATTCGCGCGAAGCAGTCGCGGTCGACTTCGAGCGTGGTGAGGTCACGGGCATTGACGCCGATCACGTTGGCGCCTGCCTTCAAAGCGCGGTCGGCTTCCTCTTCGGTGTGCACCTCGACGAGTGCGGTCATGCCCAGTGACTCGGTGCGGTCGAGCATCGATACCAGCGCCGACTGATCCAGTGCGGCAACGATCAGCAGCAGCATGTCGGCACCGTGGGCGCGGGCCTCGTGGATCTGATACGGCTGCACCACAAAGTCCTTGCGTAACACCGGAATCGACACGGCGGCGCGCACCGCGTCAAGATCGTCGAGCGAGCCGTTGAACCGTCGTTCCTCGGTCAGCACACTGATGATCCGTGCGCCGCCATCTTCGTAGGCGCGGGCCAACTTGGCGGGGTCTGCGATGGTTGCCAGCGGACCCTTCGACGGGCTGGCGCGCTTCACCTCGGCAATGACGCCGATGCCCGGCTCGCGCAGCGCGGCCATGACATCGCGTGGCGGCGGCGCCGCAGCGGCCGCGGCCTTGATTTCTGAAAGACTCACGCGGGCTTCGCGCGCGGCAACGTCGGCCCGGACTCCCTCAAGAATGGAGTCAAGCACGTTGGCCGGACTCATACCTGCGGTTCCCTTCATTCTGTAACCCACTGCGACTCTGGGTCACCCCACGCCCGCCATCCCGTTTCGACGACGTGCAAGAAGGGTAGCGACTCCCGCGACAGGGTCCGTCACCGCCCCTCGGAGTCCGAGTCGTGCGGCCGATCGGTAAGGTCCCGGCCCTCATCGAGAGCGTCCCAAATCATCCGTTCCGATGGCTGGGAGTCCGCGGATTCGGCGCCCGTGTGGTCCTCGTGGTCCTGGTTGAGGTCGTGATTGCGCGCCGCGGACCGACGGGCACCTGGTGCCAGATACTTTGTGCTGCCCGTCCGCGCCGCGCCACCGGGCTGGCGCGCGGCACGCATCAACAATGCCGCGGCGAGCAGAGTGCACAGCGCAGCCGCCACCGTAATTCCGGCGCCAAGGTACTGACGCGCACTGCCCACCAGCGTCGCCACCGGGACGTGGGCGAGGTCCGCGCCGCGCGCGGCCACGTCGGGAACAGCCCACAGACTGACGCCCAGATAGCCGATCGTGAAACTCGCGACCGCCAACAGCGCCGCCAGTGCATGCAATTGCCAGCCGCGCACAGCGAGCGCGGCGACCGCTGCGGCCAGGTTCACAATCGCCAGCGGCACCAGCGCGCTCGACCAAGTCGCCCCGGAAAGTGCGATCTCTTTAGGCGGTCCCAGCCCGTCGAACGACCGGATAACCACCCAGGTCAATCGGGACGCAGCCCACAGCGCGCCCGCTGCGACCACCAGCAGCAACTGGGCGATCCCGGTCGTCAGCCGACCGCGGCGTCCGGTATCAGTCACCTATATCCACACCCGGGACGGTCAGCGTCTCGGCTGCGGCGATCGCGTTGAGCACCGCACGCGCCTTGTTCCTTGACTCGTTGTACTCATAGGGCCCGTTGGAGTCGGCGACCACTCCGCCACCCGCCTGCACGTAAGCGGTGCCGCGACGCATCAGCGCGGTGCGGATAGCGATCGCGAAGTCGGCATTACCGGCGAAGTCGAGGTAGCCGACGACTCCGCCGTACAGACCGCGGCGGGTCTTCTCGACCTCCTCGATCAACTCCATGGCCCGCACCTTCGGAGCGCCGGACAGGGTGCCGGCCGGGAAGCACGCGGTCACCGCATCCAGCGCGGTCTGGCCCTCGGCGAGCAGCCCCGTCACCGTGGACACCAGGTGCATCACGTGGCTGTAGCGTTCGATGTGGCTGTAGTCCTCGACGCGCACGGTGCCCGGGGTGCACACCCGACCCAGGTCGTTTCGGCCCAGGTCGACCAACATCAGGTGCTCGGCGAGTTCCTTGTCGTCGGCCAGCAACTCCTTTTCCAGCAACACGTCTTCCTCGTCGGTCTCGCCCCGCCACCGGGTGCCGGCGATCGGGTGCGTCGTGGCCCGGCCGTCCTGCACGGTGACCAACGCTTCCGGACTAGAGCCGACGATCGAAAAGTCAACGGCGCCATCACTATCGGGGATTTGGAGCAGGTACATGTACGGGCTCGGATTGGTCACCCGCAGCATGCGATACACATCGATGGGGTCGACGGCGGTGTCCATCTCGAATCGCTGCGACGGCACCACCTGGAAAGCCTCGCCGGCCGCGATCTGTTCCACCAGATGGTCGACGATCGCTCCGTACTCCTCGACGGTGCGCTGCGCACGGTGGCGTGGCTCGGGCTTGCTGAACGTGGATACCGTCGACGGTAGCGGCTGACCGAGCGCCGCGGTCATCACGTCAAGGCGCGCCACCGCGTCGTCGTAGGCGCAATCCACGCGCTCGTCGGTGCCATTCCAGTTCACCGCGTTAGCGATCAGCGTGATGGTGCCCTCGTGGTGATCGACGGCAGCCAAATCGGTGGCCAGCAGCAACAGCATGTCCGGCAGCTGCAGGTCGTTGACGGCCAATTCGGGCAGCCGCTCGAGGCGACGCACCATGTCGTAGGCGAAATAGCCCACCATGCCACCGGACAAGGGCGGCAGACCCGGCAGCGCTGCCGTCGCCAACACATCCAGCGTGGCCCGCAACGCATCCAACGGATCCCCGCCGGAGGGCGCGTCCTTGGGCACCGCGCCCAGCCAAACGGCATGCCCGTCCCGCACGGTCAACGCCGTCGGCGAACCGGCGCCGATGAACGACCAGCGCGACCATGAGCGTCCGTTCTCAGCCGACTCGAGCAGGAACGTGCCGGGGCGGTTGGCGGCGAGCTTGCGGTATGCCGAGAGCGGAGTCTCACTGTCGGCCAAGACTTTGCGGGTCACGGGAACCACTCGGTGCTCGGCGGCCAGCACGCGAAAGTCCTCGCGCGTGGTCGTGGCTGCAAGGTTGGCGTGCACCGAACCATCCAATCAGATGGCTCGGTGACCGGCCGCGTAGCGTTGCGACCATGAAAATTGGTGACACCGTGGCCGACTTCGAGCTTCCCGATCAGACGGGTACGCCACGCAGGCTCAGCGAGCTACTCGCCGACGGTCCCGTGGTGCTGTTCTTCTATCCGGCGGCCATGACGCCGGGCTGCACCAAGGAGGCCTGCCACTTCCGCGACCTGGCCTCCGAATTCGCCTCGGCCGGCGCCAACCGTGTCGGGATCAGCACCGATCCGGTCCAGAAGCAGGCCAAATTCGCCGATACGCAGCATTTCGACTATCCGCTGCTGTCGGACAGCGAAGGCACTGTCGCCACCCAGTTCGGCGTCAAGCGCGGCCTGCTCGGCAAGTTTCTGCCCGTCAAGCGGACCACGTTCGTCATCGACACCGACAGCAGAGTGCTCAACGTAATTTCCAGTGAGATCAGCATGGACACCCACGCGGATAAGGCGCTGGAAACACTGCGTAGCCGCTGAACCCGCAACGCTCCCCGCACCAACGCGGCGACTCAGTAGCATGCTGCACATGCCGACAAGCGCTGACGAGGGCGGAAGCCTCCGGGCAGGCGAACTTTTCGCCGGCTACACCATCGTGCGGCGCCTGGGTGCCGGCGGCATGGGCGAGGTCTACCTGGCTCAGCATCCCCGTCTTCCGCGACGCGATGCACTGAAAATCCTGCCTGCCGATTTCACCTCGAATCTGGAATATCGACAGCGCTTCAACCGCGAGGCCGATCTGGCCGGCAGCCTCTACAACCAGCACATCGTCGGCATCCACGACCGCGGCGAGTATCACGGGCAACTGTGGTTGTCGATGGACTACGTGGAGGGAACTGACGCGGCGTGGCTGCTGCACGACCAGTACCCCACCGGGCTGCCGCTGCCCGACGTGATCGAGATCGTCGCGGCTGTCGCCGATGCACTCGATTACGCGCACGCCCGCGGACTGCTGCACCGCGACGTCAAACCCGCCAACATTCTGTTGGGCGAAGCCAACCCGCGGCGACGGATTCTGCTCGCCGATTTCGGGATCGCCCGGCAGCAGGACGACGTGAGCGGGCTGACCGCCACCGGCATGCTGATGGGGACCGCCGCGTATTGCTCGCCGGAGCAGCTGCAGGGGTCCGACCTCGACGGCCGCGCCGACCAGTACGCGCTGGGATGCACCGCATTTCAACTGTTGACCGGTATTGCCCCGTTCCACAATGCCAACCCGGCGGTGGTGATCAGTCAGCATCTGTCGGCTCCGCCGCCGTCGCTGAGCGCCCTGCGACCGGAATTGGCTCACCTCGATCCGGTGATTGCCCGAGCGCTCGCCAAGGACCGGTCGGCCCGGTTTGCGTCCTGCTCGGATTTCGCGGCCGCGCTCGGCGGCCAGGCAAGGATGGCCGTCGCTCCGCAGCCACCGACGATGCCTTCGGAAATGGGCGGCCCGCCCCTGATGGCGCCACCCGCACGACGCGGCGTCGGCCGGGCGACCTTGGTCGCCGCGTTGGTGGCGGTCGCGCTGGTGGCGGTGGCCGCGGTCCTCGGATTCGTGGTGCTGCGCGGCGGATCCGAGCACCAATCGGCGAGTCCGTCGCGGCAGCCCGGCACCCCACGGCTGACGACACCGTCTAACAGCAGCGCGACGCCGTCGGCACTGCGGCTGAACAGTTTCGTCACCGACGAAGCGCGTGTGTTGAAGCCCGCCGAGCACGGGGTCATCGAGCGTGCCGTCCAGAAGCTTTTCGACTCACGGGGCACCCAACTGTGGGTCGTGTACGTCAGGGACTTCGGCGGGATCAGGCCGATGGCCTGGGCCGAAAATGTCATGCACGCCAACGGTTTCACCGATAAGGACGCGATGCTGGCCATCTCGACGGAACGGCGTTCATTCGTCTTCCATGTGCCTGCCGCGGTTGTCATCGGCAAGCCCATCGACGTCGAGGAAATCCGCACCGAGCGGATCGCCCCGGCCGTCGACAAGCGGGAATGGACACGTGCCGCGTTGGCGGCCGTCTACGGACTGGACGTCGGCCCGCGCTAGTCAGGACCTAGCAGCACCGCGGCATCAAAGCAGGTGTGATCGCCGGTATGGCATGCACCGCCCACCTGGTCGACGGTCAGCAGCACGGCATCGCCGTCACAGTCCAGTCGCACCGAATGGACGTGCTGAGTGTGCCCGGAGGTGGCGCCCTTGATCCACTGTTCGCCGCGTGAGCGCGAAAAGTAGGTTGCCTCACGGGTTTCCAATGTGCGGGCCAACGCATCGTCGTCCATCCAGGCGACCATCAACACGTCGCCGGTGCCGCGTTCCTGCACCACCGCGGTGAACAAGCCGTCGGCGTTACGCTTCAGCCGCGCAGCGATTTTCGGGTCGAGCGTCATGTGGTGATCCGCACTGTGATCTTCTCCGCTGCCATCGCGGCCTTCACCTGCCCGATGGTCAGCTCGCGAAAGTGAAAGACGCTGGCGGCCAACACCGCATCGGCTCCGGCCTCGACCGCTGGCGCGAAGTGATCCACCGCGCCGGCACCACCGCTGGCGATCACCGGCACGCTGACCGCCGCGCGTACCGCCTGCAGCATCGCCAGATCGAATCCGGCTTTGGTGCCGTCGGCATCCATCGAGTTGAGCAGGATCTCCCCCACGCCCAGTTCAGCACCCCGGGTGGCCCACTCGATCGCGTCGATACCCGTGCCACGGCGACCGCCGTGGGTGGTGACTTCCCAGCCCGACGGTGTCGGGGCCGATCCTTGCGGCACCGTTCGCGCATCGACGGACAACACGATGCACTGCGAGCCGAATTGCCTTGCCATTTCGGCCAGCAAGTCCGGGCGTGCGATAGCGGCGGTGTTGACCGAAACTTTGTCGGCCCCCGCGCGCAGCAGGATGTCGACGTCGGCGACGGTGCGCACGCCGCCGCCCACGGTGAGCGGGATGAACACCTGCTCGGCGGTGCGGCGTACTACGTCGAGCATGGTGGCGCGCCCCGATGACGATGCGGTCACGTCGAGAAAGGTGAGTTCGTCGGCGCCCTCGGCGTCGTAGGCGGCGGCGAGTTCGACGGGATCGCCTGCATCCCGGAGGTTTTCGAAGTTCACGCCCTTCACCACGCGTCCGTCGTCGACGTCCAGGCACGGGATGACCCGCACCGCCAACGCGCGAGCAGACGCAAACTCACCGTCTTGCTCGGCGTGTCGCGTGCTTTTGCGTCTGGTCGCCATCAGTAGTCCTCGGGTTGGCCGGTGCTGCGCAAGATCTCGAGAATCTCGGCATGCACACCGGGCGCGGCGGCCAACGCGGAGCGCGAGGCCGGGGTCCACGGTTCGCCGGCCAGGTCGGTGACGATACCGCCCGCTGCGCGCACCAACACCACTCCGGCGGCATGGTCCCACACGTGACTACCGAAACTTATTGCACCGCCCAGGATTCCATCGGCAACATAGGCGAGGTCCAAGCCGGTGGATCCGTGCATCCGCAAACGCGACGACAGCCGGCTGAGGTTCTCCAACACCGCTACGCGGTAGCGGCCCGGGAATCGGCCTCGGGAGTCGGCGCTGAAAGAGCCGGCCCCCACCAGCGCATCCGCCAACTCGGCGGAGGCCAGCGATGGCTGCGGCACACCGTTTTTCATCAGCGGGCCGTCCAGCACGGCGGTGTAGTGCTGACCGATGAACGGCAACCAGGTCAGACCTGCCACCGGTACGCCCTCACGCAACAGGCCCAGCAGAATGCCCGCCATCGGTGATCCGGCCGCGTAGTTGAATGTCCCGTCTATCGGGTCAAGCACCCACACCCACGGCGAATCCAATTCGGCGCCACCGAATTCTTCGCCGTGCACCTCGATTCCGGTGGCCGCCACGAGGGCGTCGACGACCTGGCGCTCGATGGCGAGGTCGACCTCGGTGGCAAAATCGTTGCCCTTTTTGCTCACCGCCGACTCAGCGCGGTGGCCGGCCACGAACGGCTCGACCGCGTCGTCCAGGATGGTTGCGGCCTTGGCTACCAACGCATCAAGATCCATCGCGGAACTACTCCCGCACCGCGGCCAGTGCCTGCGGCAAGGTGAACCGGCCAGCGTAGAGCGCCTTGCCCACGATCGCGCCCTCGACTCCGCGGTCGGTCAGTGTCGCGATGGCGCGCAGGTCATCGAGGCTGGACACGCCGCCGGAGGCGATCACCGGCGCGTCGGTGCGCTCTGCGACGGCGGTGAGCAGTTCGAGGTTGGGGCCGCCCAACGTGCCGTCCTTGGTGACGTCGGTGACGACGTATCGCGAACAACCTTCGGAGTCAAGGCGATCCAGCACTTCCCACAGGTCGCCCCCGTCCGTCTCCCAACCACGCCCACGCAATCGGTGTGCACCATCAACGATTTGGACGTCCAGCCCGACGGCGACCTTGTCGCCGTGTTCGGCGATCGCGCGGGCACACCACTGCGGGTTCTCCAGGGCGGCGGTGCCGAGATTGACCCGGGCGCAACCGGTGGCCAGCGCGGCGGTCAGGGAGTCGTCGTCGCGAATGCCTCCGGACAGTTCAACGTGGACGTCAAGTTTGCCCACCACCTCGGCGAGCAGTTCGCGGTTGGAGCCGCGGCCGAACGCGGCGTCCAAGTCGACCAAGTGGATCCAATCGGTCCCGTCGCGCTGCCAGCCCAGGGCGGCGTCCAGCGCTGAACCGTACTCGGTTTCACTGCCGGCCTTGCCTTGCACCAGGCGCACCGCACGGCCGTCGACCACGTCGACAGCGGGCAACAGAATCAGCGTCATGGCTAGAGCGCCTCCACCCAGTTATGCAGGATGGCCGCGCCGGCATCCCCGCTCTTTTCCGGGTGGAACTGGGTGGCGGACAGCGGTCCGTCTTCGACCGCCGCCAAAAACGGCACTTCATGTGTCGCCCACGTCAACATTGCTTCGGCTGAACCTTCCCACCGCTGCGCGGCGTAGGAGTGTACGAAATAAAAACGGGTATCGGCGTTCAGACCTTTGAACAGGGTGCTGCCGCCCGCGGCATCCACCACATTCCAACCCATGTGCGGGATCACCGGCGCATCCAGATGGGTGACCGCACCAGGCCACTGGCCGCAACCCACTGTCTCGACGCCGAATTCGACGCCGCGGGCAAAAAGAATCTGCATTCCCACGCAGACACCCAGGACCGGGCGCCCGGCGCTGACCCGGTCGGCGATAATCCGTTCGCCGTCGATCGCACGCAGGCCTGTCATGCACGCCTCGAACGCCCCGACACCGGGGACCACCAGGCCGTCGGCCGCCAGCGCCGCGTCGGCATCGGCGGTGACTTCCACCTGCGCGCCCACCCGCTCCAGCGCGCGCTGCGCCGAGCGCAGATTGCCGGAGCCGTAGTCCAGAACTACGACGGATTTCTGTCTCACAGAACACCTTTGGTGGACGGCACACCGGAGACGCGTGGGTCGGGCTCGACGGCCTGCCGTAGCGCGCGGGCGACAGCCTTGTACTGGGCCTCGGTGATGTGGTGTGGGTCGCGACCGTACAACACCCGCACGTGCAGCGCAATGCGGGCATTCATGGCCAGCGACTCGAACACATGCCGGTTGACGACGGTGTGATAGGGCACCGAGTTTCCGGCAATCGTGAAGTGCTGCAGGTGATCCGGCTCTCCGGTGTGCACGCAGTACGGTCGGCCGGACACATCCACCACGGCGTGTGCCAGTGTCTCGTCCATGGGGATGAAGGAGTCGCCGAATCGGCGGATGCCCTTCTTGTCGCCGAGCGCCTGCCCGAGCGCCTGGCCCAGTGCGATCGCGGTGTCCTCGATGGTGTGGTGCGCTTCGATCTCGACGTCGCCCTTGGTACGCACGGTCAGGTCGAAGCTGGCGTGACTGCCCAGCGCGGTCAGCATGTGATCGTAGAACGGGACGCCGGTGTCGATCTCGACCTGTCCAGTGCCGTCGAGGTCGAGTTCGATGACGATGTCGGATTCGCGGGTACGGCGTTCGATGCGCGCGCGCCGGGCTGCTTGGCTGGTCATGATGCTCCTAAGATATGGTCGCGACCCGCTTCCCCCGGCTCCGCCGCGCTCGCGATCGCTCCAGAAATATGGTCGCGACCCGCTTCGCCCGGCTCCGCCGCGCTCGCGATCGCTCCGGAAATATGGTCGCGACCCGCTACGTCAGTCGTGGCGATCTGTGCGCTCGCCCGCAGGAAGGCGTCGTTCTCGTCAGCCAAACCGGTGGTGGCGCGCAAGTAGCCGGGTATGCCGACGTCGCGGATGAGCACGCCGGCGTCCAGATAATGCTGCCAAGCAGTCGGCGCGTCGGCGAACTCGCCGAAGAGCACGAAGTTGGCGTCACTCGGAATGACCCGAAAACCCATGCCGGTCAACGATCTTGACACCCGCTCACGCTCGGCGATCAAGGTGGCGACGCTGCCCAGGGTGTCGTCGGCGTGCCGCAGGGCTGCCCGCGCTGCAGCTTGGGTGACCGATGACAGGTGATACGGCAGCCGCACCAACAGCATGGCGTCGACGAGTGCAGGTGTGGCCACCAGATATCCGAGCCGCCCGCCCGCGAACGCGAAGGCTTTGCTCATGGTGCGCGACACGATCAGCTTGGTTGGATACTCCTCGACCAGCGAGACCGCGCTGGGCTGCGACGAAAACTCGCCATAGGCCTCGTCCACGATCAGAATGCCCGGCACCACGTCGAGTAGCCTGCGCAGATCGGCCAATGGAATGCTCTGGCCGGAAGGATTATTGGGACTGGCGACGAACACCACGTCGGGTTTGCGTTCGGTGACTGCGGCGACGGCGGCGTCGACGTCCAGACTGAAGTCGCCGGCGCGGACCGTTTCCAGCCATTCGGTGCGGGTGGCGTCGGAGATGATCGGATGCATCGAGTACGACGGGACAAACCCGATAGCGCTGCGACCGGGTCCGCCGAAGGCTTGCAACAGTTGCTGCAGGATCTCGTTGGAACCGTTTGCCGCCCAGACACTTTCGACACCCACCTGGTTTCCGGTCTGGTTGCTCAGGTACGCGGCGAGGTCGGTACGCAGCGCCACCGCGTCGCGGTCGGGATAGCGGTGCAGGTCGGTGGCGGCTTCGCGCACCGAGCATACGACGTCGTCGACGAGCGCCTGGGTCGGCGGATGCGGATTCTCGTTGGTGTTCAACCGCACCGGAACATCCAATTGCGGTGCGCCATAAGGCGATTTGCCGCGCAGGTCGTCGCGCAGCGGCAGGTCGTCCAGGGTGGGGCGCAAGGTCACGGTTCGAACCTCCGTCGTACCGCTTCACCGTGCGACGGCAGATCCTCGGCCTTGGCCAGCGTGATCACATGGCCGGCAACGTCTTTCAGCGCGGCCTCGGTGTAGTCCACAACGTGGATGCCGCGCAGGAAGGTTTGCACCGACAGGCCACTAGAGTGGCGCGCGGAACCGGCGGTGGGCAGTACGTGATTGGAGCCGGCGCAGTAGTCGCCGAGGCTGACCGGCGCGTAGGGTCCGACGAAAATTGCGCCCGCAGAACGGATTCGGGCGGCTACCTGCGTCGCGTCGGACGTCTGGATTTCCAGGTGCTCGGCGGCGTAGGCGTTGACTACGTTTATGGCCGCGTCGAGGTCGTCGGTCAGGATGATCCTGGATTGCGGCCCGGAAAGCGCGGCCGTCACCCGTTCCCGGTGCACGGTGGTCTGCAGTTGGGCGGCCACCTCAGCGTCGGTGGCGTCGGCCAGTTCCAGGCTGGGGGTGACCAGCACGCTGGCAGCCATCTCGTCGTGCTCGGCCTGACTGATCAAGTCGGCGGCCACGTGCGCGGGATCGGCAGTGTGGTCGGCAAGGATGGCGATTTCGGTGGGTCCGGCTTCGGCGTCGATACCGACCAGAGAGCGGCATAGCCGTTTGGCGGCGGTGACGTAGATATTGCCGGGTCCGGTGATCATGTCGACCGGCGCCAGTTCAGGTCCGCCGGTATCGAGGCCACCGTAAGCCAGCAAGGCCACCGCTTGCGCACCGCCGACCGCCCAGACCTCCTCGACGCCCAGCAGCCCCGCCGCGGCCAGGATGGTCGGGTGCGGCAACCCGCCGAACTCCGCTTGCGGCGGGCTGGCCACTACCAGCGAGTCGACGCCGGCGGCCTGGGCCGGCACCACGTTCATCACCACGCTGGACGGGTACACGGCCCTGCCGCCGGGGACGTAGAGGCCGACTCGTTCCACCGGCACCCAGCGCTCGGTGACCGTGGCGCCTGGACTGACTGTCGTAGTGGTGTCGGTGCGTCGCTGGTCGGCGTGCACCGCGCGGGTGCGCTCGATCATCACCTGCAGCGCCTCGCGAACGGCGCCGTCCAGGCCGACTACCGCGGCTTCCAGCGCACCCGGCGGCACGCGCACCGCGGCGGGCCGCACGCCGTCGAACTCTTCGCCATAGTCCAAGGCGGCTTTCGCCCCGCGTTCGGCGACAGCCTCCACGATGGGCCGCACCTTGGGCAACACCGCCTCCACGTCGACACCACCGCGCGGCAGCTCGGCCCGCAGCCGCGCAGGCGTCAACTCCGCGCCCCGCAAATCAATCCGGGCCAGCAAGGTGGGCGATGTCGTCACGTGGACCATTGTCCCAGAGCAGCTCAAATGGATATTCGACGGTACAGTCCAGCGGTAAAAGAGGAGCCCGCCATGTCAGCAAGGGATCAACACCCCAACAACGCCCCCGGCGTCCCGATGGTTTATCCGGTGTGGTTTGAGAACATCCAGGTCAAGTACCTCAACCCGGCGCTCAAGCCGATCGCCCGCTTCCTACCCGGGACCGCGACCATCGAGCACCGTGGCCGCAAGTCGGGTAAGCCGTTCAAGACGATCGTCACGACTTACCGCAAGGGCAATACGCTGGCGATCGCGCTTGGCCACGGCAAGACCGATTGGGTCAAGAATGTGCTGGCCGCGGGGCAGGCTGACGTGCGGTATGCCCGCCGCACGGTGCACGTCACCAACCCACGGATTCTGGAAGCGGGCACTGACGGCCCGGACGTTCAGGGACTGCCCGCGCTGGCGAAGCTACAGCTGCGCCGGATGGCGGTCTTCGTCGCCGATATCGCCTGATTCGACGCCGCGGGTCGGCGCAATTTCGACTCGGCGGCCGGGCGCGTTCGAGTGTGCGTCCACAGCTTTCGGTGTGCACCTACGGCGGCATATTCACCGATTTCCCGCCGTAGCTTCACACCCAACGCCGACACTTCACACCCAACGCCGTCACTTCACACTCACCCCCGGCGCACTTCGACGCCGCGGGCCAGCGCACCGCGTGCGCGGCGGCCCGCCGCATCGCGTGTGCGTCCACTGCCTTCGGTGTGCACCTACGGCGGCATATTTACCGATTTCCCGCCGGCGCTTCACACCCAACGCCGACGCTTCACACTCACCCCCGGCGCATTTCGACGCCGCGGGCCAGCGCACCGCGTGCGCGGCGGCCCGCCGCATCGAGTGTGCGTCCACTCCGTTGGGTGTGCACCTGCGGCGGCATATTCACCGATTTCCCGCCGACACTTCACACCCAACGCCGTCACTTCACACTCACCCCCGGCGCACTTCGACGCCGCGGGCCGGCGCATTTCGACGCCGCGGGCCAGCGCATCGCGTGTGCGGCGGCCCGTCGCATCGAGTGTGCGTCCACTGCTTTCGGTGTGCACCTACGGCGGCATATCCACCGATTTCCCGCCGACGCTTCACACCCAACGCCGACGCTTCACACTCAACGCCGACGCTTCACACTCAACGCCGACGCTTTACACCCAGCCCAGCAGACGCTTTACACCCAGCCCAGCAGACGCTTCACACCTAACGCCGACCCGACGACACGCAACGCCAGCTACATGTCCAGGCCGACATCAAGCACCCGCACCGAATGCGTCAGCGCACCAACGGCCAGATAGTCCACCCCGGTGCCGGCGTAGGTTTTGGCGGAATCGAGGCTCAACCCGCCGGAAGACTCGAGTAATACCTGAGGCGCACGCGCGTCGCGGCGCTGCACCGCCATCTGCGTCTGCCACACCGGAAAGTTGTCCAGCAGAATCAATTCGGGCTTCTCGGGCAGCACGGCGTCGAGTTGCTCGAGTGAATCCACTTCGACCTCGCAGCACAGCTCAGGCGCCGCGGCCCGGACCGCCCGCAGCGCCTCGAGCACCGATCCGGCCGCGGCGACATGGTTGTCCTTGATCAGCGCCGCATCACCCAAGCCGAGCCGATGGTTGACGCCGCCACCGACGCGGACCGCGTACTTTTGCAACGCGCGCAGACCGGGCAGGGTTTTGCGGGTATCGCGGACCTTGGCCTTCGTGCCTTTGACGGCGTCGACCCACGCCGCAGTGACGGTGGCAATGCCCGACAGGTGGCAGACCAGGTTGAGCATGGTTCGCTCCGCGGTCAGCAGACCCCGTGTCTCGGCGCGCACGGTCAGCACCGGCTCACCTGGGCCTAGCCGCACTCCGTCTTCGACGCGGTGCAGCACTTGGTAGCCGTCCTGGCCGACGACCTCGTCGAGCACCATCAGCGCCACATCCACTCCGGCAATCACGCCGGCTTCCCGCGGCACCATCGACGCAGTGGCCATCGCGTCCGCCGACACGGTCGCCAACGTGGTGGCATCGGGCCCGTAACACAAATCCTCGTTGAGCCCGCGCAGGATGGTCTCCCGAGCGGCCGCCCGCTCCGAATCGTCCAGCGTCATCACCCCACCGCCGCCAATGCTTCCACCTGCACGTCACAACTCGAGCCCAGCCGAACCAGGCTGCTGCGCCCCAAGTCGGTGCCGGCAGCGGGATATTCGGCGCGGTGGTGGCAGCCTCGGCTCTCGGCGCGAGCGCGTGCGGCGGCCGTCACCGTCCGTGCCGCGAGCGCCAAAGCCACGTCCTCGGCGTCGCGACGGCCCGCGACGTGGCGGATCGGTGCGGCGCCGAGCATTTCGGTCAACCGCTGCAGACCGGCACCGTCGCGTACCACCGAGGCGTCCCGGCTCATGGCCTGTTGCAAATCGGCGCGCGCGGGGGCGCTGTAGCTGATCGGTTCGGCCATCCTGGCGCGGGGTATCCCCGCCGCTCGGGCGTGGGCGGCTGCTGCCCTGCCCGCCCGGTTTCCGACGACCAGACCTTCCAGCAGACTGTTCGAGGCCAGTCGGTTGGCGCCGTGCATGCCGGTGCGGGCGACCTCACCGGCGGCATAGAGTCCGGGCAATTCCGTCTGGCCTGAAACATCGGTGACGACGCCACCGCAGCTGTAATGCGCGCCGGGAACGATCGGAATGGGTTGCCGCACAGGATCAATGCCCGCTGCCCGGCATGCGGCGGTCACCGTCGGGAATCGTGCCGCGAAGCCCGCGATGCCGCGCGCGTCGAGGTAGGCACAGGGTTCTCCGGTCGCCCTGAGCCGCGCGTCGATGGCGGCGGCAACCACGTCGCGCGGGGCCAGATCACCCATCGGGTGCACCCCGGCGGTGATCGAATCACCTTGCCGATCAACCAATATCGCACCTTCACCACGGATGGCTTCGGTGATCAACGGGCGCCGGCCACCGCCCTTGGCTGAATAGAGCATGGTCGGGTGGAACTGGATGAACTCGAGGTCACTGACGGCCAAGCCCGCCCACAGCGCCAGCGCGATGCCATCGCCGGTGGAGCCTTCGGGATTGGTGGTCGCGCTGTAGAGGTGCCCGAGTCCACCGGTGGCCAGGATTACCGAGGGGGCACTGAGGATGCCGCATCCGTCCGGACGGGCCACCAAAACTCCGGTCACCGCAGAGTCGTGCAGCACGCGCAGCGCCACGTGACTGCTGCGAATGTCGAGCAGTTGGGCGGCGTCGTCGAGGGTGCGCTGTACCTCTGCGCCGGTGGCGTCGCCTCCGGCGTGCACGACGCGGCGCCGCGAGTGCCCGCCCTCGCGGGTCACATCCCAGAAGCCGGGCGTCGCTTCGTCGAATCGTGCTCCGTCACCGACCAATTCGGTGACCGCACGGTAGCCGTCGGCGACGATCGAGTACACCGCGTCCGGGTCACACAGGCCGGCACCAGCAGCCAAAGTGTCGGCCACGTGAGCGTCGACCGAGTCGTCGCTGTGTGGCAACACCACCGCGATGCCGCCTTGGGCGTAGTGCGTCGCGGTCACCGCACGCGTCTGCGAGGCCTTGTTCAGCACGACGACGCGGCTGCCGGCACGGTGAGCGGCCAGCGCGGCGGCCAAGCCGGCGACGCCCATTCCGATAACGATGACATCGGTTTCGTCCCGCCACACCGGGGCGGTCGTCATTCGCCACCACCGGGTTGGCCGATGGCGATCATCCGCTGCACGCTGCGCCGACCGGCGGCGGCCACGTCGGGATCAACATGGACTTCGTCGGCACCTTCCACCAGGCAACGCAACAGCGCGGCCGGGGTGATCATCTTCATGTACTTGCAGGAAGCCCGGTCATTGACCGCCTGGAAGTCGACTTGCGGTGCGGCCCTGCGCAACTGGTGCAGCATGCCGACCTCGGTGGCAACCAGCACCTTGCGCGCATGCGTCTCGTGCGCGGCATCGAGCATGCCGCCGGTGGACAGAATCTTGACCCGCTCCGCGGGGAATGCGCCCTCGCCGGCCAAATACAACGCCGAAGTGGCACAACCACATTCGGGGTGCACGAACAGTTCGGCGTCGGGATTGGCGCGAGCTTGCTCGTTGAGTTCGTCACCGTTGATCCCGGCGTGTACGTGGCATTCGCCGGCCCAGACGTGCATGTTGGTGCGTCCGGTCACCCGCCGCACGTGCGCGCCGAGGAACTGGTCGGGGCAGAACAGCACCTCGCGATCGGGGTCGATGGATGCGACGACGTCGACGGCGTTTGACGACGTGCAGCAGATGTCGGTGAGCGCCTTCACTTCTGCTGTCGTGTTGACGTAAGAGACGACGACGGCGCCGGGGTGTTCGTCCTTCCAGGCGCGCAGGTCGTCGGGAGTGATCGAGTCGGCCAGCGAACAGCCCGCGCGCTGATCGGGGATCAGCACCGTCTTGTCCGGACTGAGGATCTTGGCCGTCTCGGCCATGAAGTGGACACCGCAGAACACGATGGTGTCTTCGGGCGCCTCGGCCGCGATCCTGGACAGCGCCAGCGAATCCCCCACGTGATCGGCGACGTCTTGGATCGCGGGCAGTTGGTAATTGTGAGCCAGCACGGTAGCGCCGCGCAGACGAGCCAGCCGGCGAATCTCGGCCGCCCACTGCGCATCACCCTCGATTCCGGTGTAACCGGTGGGCGTGCTGATGATGCCGGCCGCCAATTCATGCGATCGCCGCGTAGCGAGCGTGTCCATGCGATTCAAGACCGTCATGGGGGCTCCTTTCGCACCCAGAGGTTTTCGACTTACAATCGAAAACATGTCTTATGGTAGCACCGCCCACGAAGTGCTTGCGGTCGTGTTCCAGGTTCGGATGGTTAACGAATCCAGCCGTACCGAAAAACCGCAGCTGAACGTCCTGTTATGGCAGCGCGCACGGGACCCGCAGAAGGGTGCATGGTCACTACCGGGCGGTCGACTGCGCAACGCCGAGGACATGACCACCTCGGTCCGCCGTCAACTCGCCGAAAAAGTCGACCTTCGCGAACTGTCCCACCTTGAACAACTCGCGGTGTTCTCCGATCCACAGCGGGTGCCGGGGCCGCGGATGATCGCGTCCACCTTCCTGGGTCTGGTGCCCTCCCCCGCAACCCCCGAATTGCCACCGGACACCCGCTGGCACCCGGTGAACACGCTGCCACCAATGGCGTTCGACCACGGGCCGATGGTCAGCCACGCCCATGCCCGATTGGTCGCCAAGATGTCCTACACCAACATCGGATTTGCCTTGGCGCCAAAAGAATTCGCCCTATCGACCTTGCGCGACATCTATGGTGCCGCGCTGGGCCACCAGGTTGATGCCACCAACCTGCAGCGCGTGCTCGCTCGCCGCAAGGTCATCACCCAAACCGGCACCATCGCCCAATCCGGGCGCAGTGGCGGTCGCCCGGCCGCGTTATACCGGTTCACCGACTCCCAGTTGCGGGTGACAGACGAATTCGCCGCACTGCGCCCGCCAGGGTGACCGAGCCCCCAACCAGCGGCATTTGTGACCGGCGCCACCCGGCGCGCTGGTTTCGATCCGGCGTCCACGGCCTGTACATTGTCTAAGAGCTGTTTAAGAGAACGCTGGCGCGTGTCAGGCGCCGGTGCAGGATCTGACTGGCCGGCGGCGCCCCCACCTAACTAAGCGCAAGACGAGCGTGCGAGTACGCCGAGCCCTCGAAGGGAGAGCCTTAATGGTGGAGCTGGCGAAAGCGGCTGGCGGTGCGACCGCAGAAGGGTTGCGCTGGATCGGCCGACCCTCGCACCAGGAACTGCAGCGCAAGGTCCGCCCGCTGCTCCCCAAGGACGACCCGTTCTACCAGCCACCGTCAGGTTTCCAGCACGCCGACCCGGGCACGGTGCTGCGCTCCCGCGACGTCGAACTGGCGTTCATGGGCTTGATTCCCCAATCCATCACCGCCACCCAACTGCTGTTCCGAACGACGGACATGAATGGCAACCCCGAGGCGACGGTGACGACGGTGCTCGTGCCCGCCGAGGTCGCCCCGGGCAAAACCATCCCGCTGCTGTCCTACCAGTGCGCGATCGACGCCATCACCTCACGCTGCTTCCCCTCCTACGCGCTGCGGCGACGGGCCAAAGCCATCGGTTCGCTGACCCAGCTCGAGTTGTTGCTGATCACCGCCGCTGTCGCCGAGGGCTGGGCGGTGTCGGTGCCCGACCATGAAGGCCTGCACGGGCTGTGGGGTGCGCCCTACGAGCCGGGCTACCGCACCCTGGACGGCATCCGCGCCGCACTGAGCTCTGAACGGCTGGGGTTGTCCCCGTCGGCGCCGGTCGGGCTGTGGGGCTACTCCGGTGGCGGTTTGGCCAGCGCGTGGGCCGCCGAGGTGTGCGGCGATTACGCCCCCGAGTTGAACATCGTCGGCGCCGTACTGGGGTCGCCCGTCGGCAATCTTGGGAACACGTTCCGGCGCCTCAACGGCAAGCTGCTGGCGGGTCTGCCCGCGCTGGTGGTCGCCGCGCTGGCGCACACTTACCCCGACCTGGACAAGGTCATCAACGAACACGCCAGCGAGGCCGGCCGCGCGCTGCTGGACAGCCTGGAGAAGATGACGACCGCGGAGGCGATCGTCCGGATGGCGAACCGGGACATGGGTGACTTTCTTAACGTGCCGCTCGAGGACGTCCTGGCCACTCCCGCGGTGACGCACGTCTTCGACAGCACCACGCTGGGCGTCGCGGTTCCCACGCCGCCAGTGCTGATCGTGCAGGCCGTGCACGACTACCTGATCTCCGTCGACGACATCGACGTGCTGGCCGATGCGTACTCAGCCGGCGGTGCTGATGTCACCTACCACCGGGATGCCTTCAACGAGCACATGTTGCTGCACCCGCTGTCGGCGCCGATGGCGTTGCGGTGGCTGATCGACCGGTTCGCCGAACGCCCGCTGACCGATCACCTGATCCGGACCACCTGGCCCACCATGTTCAACCCGATGACCTATGCGGGGATGGCGCGACTGGGTGTGATCGCGGCCAAGGTGCTGACCGGCCGGCGGATCCACCGACGCCCGCTCTGAGGCGCTAAGTCAGCGGCGCCGCGGGCACTTGGGGCGTCGGCTGCAGGCGTGAATTGACCGGCGGGTAGGCGCCCAGGTCGTCGCGCACGGTTCCGGTCGCCAACAGCGCGTACACCAGCGCGGCGGTGGCGGTCGGCGAGAGCAGCGTGGCAGCGATCTGGAGCGGCAAGTGACCGAAGAACACCGGGGGCGCTTGCTGGACGTAGGTCAGGGAGTGCTCGCCGGACGATAGCGCGACGGTGTCGAAGTCCAGCGTGCCGTAACGCAGCCGCACCAACAGGGCGCCGACACCGGCGGCGGCCGCGGCGGCCCCGATCAGTCCGAATGTGAGCGCGACGACCATCTGTGGACCCCGGTGATCGCGCCACTGCCAAGCCGCCACCGACGCCACTACCGCAACCACGCCGAGCAGGCCTACGAGCAGGAATGGCGCCACGAAGAAGTTCTGCGATTCGTTGCCCAGGTAGTCGTGCACACGCTCGCCTTTGCGGCTGACCGCTACCACGGCATGGATCGACGGCGCGATCCACGCCCACAACGCGCCGACGAACACGCCGCTGAGCGTCAGCCCGAATACCACGATGAGCAGCGCACGATCCGCCGGCGTGCGAGGTCCGGCAGGCGGGTCGGTCGGGGCGGGCGAAGGCACCGCCTCAGGACCGGGTGACTCCGTCATCGCATCGTCTCCAAGTCGGCGGAGTCCACCTGTCCGTGTCGAGAACAGCGCGCCCACCACCCATCCGGACGAACCTGCACGATCATCCGGCGGCCGCATTCGGCGCAAAATCGGGGCGGTTCCAATCCCAACTGAGCCGCGGTCGGGGTGGCTGTGCCCGCCGGCTTACCCGTGTAGACGTTGTAGACGCCGGCACTGACCGGCGCGCCCAGATGTCCCGCCACGCTTCTCTTTCTACAAACTCGCGTTCAGTGCCTTCAGCGGCATCTGTAGGTCGTTGAGCAGTTCCAGGTCGGCTTCGGCCGGGCGCCCCAGCGTGGTCAGGTAGTTGCCGACGATGACCGCGTTGATGCCGCCCAGGATGCCCTGCTTGGCGCCGAGGTCGCCCAAGGTGATCTCACGGCCACCGGCGAACCGCAGCATGGTGCGCGGCAACGCGAGCCGGAACGCACCGACCGCCTTGAGGGCTTCGCTTGCCGGCAATACCTCCAGGTCTCCGAACGGCGTGCCGGGCCGCGGGTTGAGGAAGTTCAGCGGGACCTCATCGGGATCCAACTCGGCCAGGTCGGCGGCGAACTCCGCCCGTTGTTCCAGCGTCTCGCCCATGCCGAGGATGCCGCCGCAGCACACCTCCATGCCGGCGTCGCGCACCATCGACAAGGTCTGCCAGCGCTCTTCCCAGGTGTGCGTGGTGACGACGTTGGTGAAGAACGAGCGCGCCGTCTCCAGGTTGTGGTTGTAGCGGTGCACGCCCATCGCGGCCAGCCGGTCCACCTGCTCGGCGGTGAGCATCCCCAACGAACAGGCGATTTGAATCTCTACCTCGTTGCGGATCGCTTCGATGCCGGCGGCTACCTGCGCAAGTAACCGTTCGTCGGGTCCGCGCACCGCGGCCACGATGCAGAATTCGGTGGCACCGGACTTGGCCGTCTGCTTCGCCGCCTCGACCAAGCTAGGGATGTCCAGCCAGGCACTGCGCACCGGTGACTGGAACAGGCCGGACTGGGAACAGAAGTGGCAGTCTTCCGGGCAGCCGCCTGTCTTAAGGCTGATGATGCCTTCGACCTCAACCTCAGGCCCGCACCAGCGCATCCGGACCTCGTGGGCCAGCGCGAGCAGTTCCTCGAGTCGGTCGTCGGGGAGCTGCAGGACTCGCAGCACCTGGTCCTTGCTCAGTCCCTCGCCGCGTTCGAGCACCTGCTGGCGAGCCACCTCGAGAATGTCGTCGCGGTCGGCACCATCCTGCCCGTCCTCGGTCGTCGGTCGAGTCGGCGCTTGGGTCACCTAGCTACTCCCCTGCTTGTTGATCGGGTCCGCGCACGTTTCGGGACCGCAATCCATGGCCAATGCATGTCCTGTGGCCGCGTCGTTGGTGGCGGCCTGAAGGAAAGGTATTCAGGCTAGGGTAACGGTCCCGACGTCCACCGATGCCGCGCGGGCATCTCCGACGGGCCGATCGGGGCAGCACGGTTGCCGTGGTAAGGCCGGCGCGGGGAGGGTATGAAAACACTATGGATAGTCAGATAGTCGATCAGCATGTCGTGTATCTGGCTGACCACGGGCTCTGGCTGGCGATTCCAGCGTTTCTACCTGCGATAATCGTTGTGGGTGTGGTTCTCTATATCGCGATGCGCAACCGACGAACCTCAAAAGAAAAGCAGGATTGACTGACGCCCCATGTGGGCATTACACGTTCGTAATAGTGGGCCGTGCGCCAACGGGAGGCGATCGCGGTGGAATTCTCAGTACTTGCGTCAGTGGTTGCAGAGGCACCAGCGGCTCGCGGTGCCGAGCTGAGCCAGGTGATTGGGCTGTCAGTAGCTGCGCTGATCATCACGCTGATCATGCTGGCGATCGGCTGGGCGCACCGTACCCGGCGGATCATGTGGCTGGAGAAATTCGCCGATTGGCTGGGCGTCAAGTTCAAGCGGCCGTCCTGGGTGGCCCTTCCGGTGCTGGTGTACACCACGTCGATCATCTGCGCCCTGTTCGGCTTCATCTGGGACGTCAGCTGGCATATCGGGGAAGGTCGCGATCCCGGCCCGCTAGCCAACCCGGCGCACTACTTCATCATCATCGGCCTGTTTGGCATCTTCCTTGCCGGCATGATCGCCATCGCGTTGCCATTCGACAAGCCCGGTCCGGCCTCCGTTCGTATCACCGACAACTGGCACGCCCCGGTCGGCGGCGTATTGATGGCCGGCTGCGGGATGTACGCGCTGTTCGGCTTCCCACTTGACGACATCTGGCATCGCATCTTCGGCCAGGACGTCACATTGTGGGGGCCGACCCACCTGATGATGATTGGCGGCGCGGGCCTGTCGTTGTTCTCGGTGCTGATGTTGGAGTACGAAGGCGGACGAGCGCTGCCCGACGCGCCTCCCGAGAAGCCGTTCGTCAAATTCCTGCGTTACCTGTCCTGCGGCGGACTGCTGATCGGCTTGTCGGTCTACCAGATCGAATACGACTTCGGGGTCCAGCAGTTCCGCCTCGCATTCCATCCGATGATGATCGCTGGCGTCGCGGCGCTCGCATTGATCGTGGCCCGCATGACGCTTGGCAAGGGCGCCGCGATCATCGCGGCCCTGTTCGCCATCGCACTGCGCGGCGCTGTCGCGTTTACCGTGGGACCCATTCTCGGGGCTCCGATCAACTGGTTCCCGCTATATCTCGGGCCAGCGCTGATCGTCGAGATCGTGGCCCTGACCCCATTGTTCAAGCGGCCGATCGTCTTCGGGGCCGTCACCGGCCTACTGGTCGGGACCGTCGGGTTGTGGCTGGAATCGCTGTGGATCAGTGCGGTCTACCACTATCCGTGGCCGACCAGCATGTGGGGTGAAGCCCTGGCCATGGCCGTACCGGTGGCAGTGCTGATGGGCGTGTGCGGAGCGATGACCGGCATGGTTCTCACCGGACAACAGCTACCGCGCCGCGCCATCGGCATCTCGATCGTCGCCGCGACCGTGATAGTGATCGGCGGAACGGTGGCCAACGGCCTGCACATCAACATCCCGAGCCAGAACACCGCGACCATCAAGCTGACCGAGCTGCCCAGCGAGGCCGGAAAGCGCATGGTGTCGGCGGATATCCAGATCAACCCGCCCGACCTGATCAAGGACGATCCCGACTGGGTGTCGGTCACCTCCTGGCAGGGCAAGATGGAGAACAACCGCGGGCTGATAATCGACCGACTCGAACAGGTTGGTCCCGGGCATTACCGCACCACAAAACCCATTCCGGCCTGGGGCTCCTGGAAGACGCTGCTGCGGGTGCAGGACGGCTACACCATGGCCGCGGTGCCGATCTACGCACCGGCCGACGAGGCGATTCCCTCCCCCGAGATTCCGGCTCAGCCCGAGATCACCCGGCCGTTCGTATTCGAGAACACCATCCTGCAGCGCGAGCGCGACCCGAATGCTCCGGAATGGCTGTTCACCGTGGGCTCGATATTGGTGCTGATCTTCACGCTGATGGTGATCGCGGCGCTGACCTGGGGTGCTGGCCGAATCAACGGCGAGGTCACCAAACCCAAACGGGTCGAGGAACAAAAACACCCGTTACCGGAAGCGGCGTAGCTCGATGACCTACAGACGTGCCTTCGTTGCGGCGTGGGCGAGCCTACTGACGTGTGCTCTGGTGGCCTGTGGCGGTAACTCGCCGAGTCCAGGTGCGAGCCCCAGTTCGGGGGCTGGCCCGACGATCAACGTCACGATCGCGAACGGGCAGATATCCCCGACGAACGTCAGGTTGCAGGCGAAGGTCAAACAGCAGATCACCCTGCACGTCTCCAGCGACGCCACCGACGAACTGCACGTCCATTCGGTGCCCGACCACAAGTTCGCGGTCATCGCCGCGCCGAACCAGACTTTCGAATTCAGCGTCGACGTTCCGGGCAGCGTCGACGTCGAGTCCCACCACCTGCATAAGACGATCGCCACCATCCAAATCCAGCCGTGACGGCGGGCGGCGCGGTGTCGGTGCTAGCGCATGGCCTCGGCGGTTCGAATGACCTTCCGGTGCCGTACACCTTTGCGCTGATCGGCGCGGCGTGGGCGCTGACCTTCACGTTCGCCCTCGTCGCGCTGGCTTGGAAGAAGCCGCGATTCGATCCGGGCAAGCCCGGCCACCCGTTGCCGGACGCGGTGACCGCGGTAGTTGATTCCCGCATCACCCGCTGGACCGTTGCCGGATTGGCGTTGCTGTTCGCGATATGGGTACTGCTGGCCGGGATTTGGGGTCCGCAAACCTCCGCCAACGGTTTGCTCGGCGCGTTCTACGTGCTGCTCTGGGTCGGACTGGTGGCGCTGTCGCTGTTGTTCGGACCGGTATGGCGAGTGGTATCGCCGGTTCGCACGGCGTATCTCGTGCTGCGGCGCTGCGTGCCGCAAGGACTCCGTCGACCGCGGTTGCGCTACCCGGAAAGCTGGGGGTACCGCCCCGCCGCGCTCGGGCTGTTCGCGTTCGTCTGGATGGAGTTGGCCAGTCCGGACTCGGCGTCGCTGACCGCGGTCGAGACGTGGTTGCTGGTCTACACACTCGTGCTTTTGGTCGGGGCGTGGCTATGTGGCCAGCGCTGGCTGGCCCGGGCGGACCCGTTCGGCGTTTACAGCATGGCCGTATCCCGGCTCTGTCCGTTCTGGCGAAATCCCGACACCGGCAAGATCGTCGTCGGCAACCCGTTCGACCACCTGCCGTCGCTGCCGGTGCGTCCCGGCGTCGTGATGATGCTGGCGGTACTGCTCGGCTCCACCGCCTTCGACAGCTTTTCCGCCGCACCGACCTGGCGCAATTTCGCCGACGGAATCGCCCGCGACTTGCATGGAGTCCCGGAGACGTTGACGTCGTCAGTTTTGCGGACTGTCGGCCTGATCGTCTTCATTTCCGTTGTCGCGGTGACTTTTTCGCTCGCGGCTCGGGCGACCGGTGGGGTTGACAAAGAGCAGCGTCGCGACTTGCCCGGGCAACTGGCGCACTCGCTGATTCCGATCGTGGTGGGCTACATCTTCGCGCACTACCTGACCTATCTGGTCGAGCGCGGGCAGCAGGCCGTCATCGCCCTCGCGGATCCGCTGGGGCGGGGATGGAACCCGTTGGGCCTGGCCGACGCTCACGTCACGTATTTGTTGTCCATGCATCCCGCGGTGCTGTCCACGATCAAAGTGGCCTGCGTGGTCACCGGCCACATCGTGGCGGTGATCGCGGCACACGACAAAGCCTTGCGACTGCTGCCCGCGGACAACCAGCTCACCGGCCAGCTCACGATGATGCTGGTCATGGTGGGCTACACCTTCACCGGGTTGTATCTGCTGTTTGGCGGCTAGACAACCAAGATTTCGGGCAAAGGCTGTGGGCTAACGACAACAGTCGGGATTGAGTACCGCGCTGAGCGCTTTCAGGGCTTCAGGGTGTGCCCGGTAGAAGACGTTTACGCCGCGGCGGTCGGAGACGACCAGCCCAGCGTTACGCAGTTGAGTCAGGTGATGGCTGACGGTGCCGTCGCTGAGTTTAAGTACCGCCGCCAACTTGCCGCTGACCTCTTCGCCCGCAGATGAGCTGAACAGGTAAGACATGATCTTGAGCCGTGCGGGATCGGCCAGGGCTTTAAGCCGTAGGGCAACCGACAGGGCGTCGTCGTCGCTCATCAGCTCTGCCGCTACCGGTGCGCAGCAAACGGGAGCGGAGATGTCGATCTCGGGCAATGTCTTGGGCACCAATCCAGCGTGCCAGACACCTTGACATATATCAAAGTAATAGGAACACTGAGGTGGATTGACTTTGATATATGTCAAACTATTCGGAGGTGTCTAGGAATGTCCCGTGTGCAGCTCGCTCTCAACGTCAACGACCTCGAGGCCGCAATCATGTTCTACTCCAAGCTTTTTAAGACCGAGCCGGCCAAGCGCAAGCCGGGATACGCCAACTTCGCGATCGCCGATCCACCATTGAAATTGGTCTTACTCGAAAATCCCGGCGCCGGAGGGACGCTCAATCACCTCGGCGTGGAGGTCGGCTCCAGCGACATGGTGCATGCCGAAATCACTCGGCTTGCCGAGGCCGGGATGCTGACCGCAGCAGAGATCGGGACGACATGTTGTTTTGCCACGCAGGACAAGGTGTGGGTGAGCGGCCCCGGTGGGGAAAGCTGGGAGATCTATACCGTGCTGGCCGACTCTGAGACCTTTGGAGCCGGTTCGCAACAGGCTGCAACCGGCGATGACGAGGCCGCCGCGTGCTGCGGGAGCTAGGCCTCCCCCGCGACATCGAACTGCGCAACGCCGACCTGATTACCTACGGGGCAGTTGCGGGTGGATTCGATGAGTGTCAATATCGATGTATGTCGAAACTGGCCCAACAGTCTGTTGGGGCGTGCTGCGAGGTTGCGCCGATGGTGCGTCAGTCAATGAGCTCACAGGTAGCCGTCGAAATGGCCGCGCGCTTCAAGGCATTGGCCGATCCGGTGCGATTGCAGCTGCTTAGCTCCATTGCCAGTCACACCGGAAGCGAGGCCTGCGTCTGTGACATTTCCGCTGGGGTCGAGGTGAGCCAGCCAACGATTTCCCATCACCTTAAAGTGCTGCGCGAGGCGGGTTTATTGACCTCGCAGCGCCGCGCCTCGTGGATGTACTACGCCGTGGTGCCCGAGGCACTCAACGTGTTGTCAATGCTGCTTAACGTTCATGCTGATGCGCCCGCTTTGCAGAAGCCCGCTTTGGAGACGTCCGCTTGACCACCACGCACCCCCACCACACCGCGCCAGCGGTGGTAGGCCGCATCTCGACCCTCGATAAATTTTTACCGGTATGGATTGGGCTGGCCATGACCGCCGGGTTGCTGCTAAGTCGTTGGGTTCCCGGACTGAACACCGCGCTGGAAAAGTTTGAGCTAGACGGGATCTCGTTCCCCATTGCATTCGGACTATTGATCATGATGTATCCGGTCCTGGCAAAGGTCCGATATAACCACCTTGACACCGTCGTCAATGACCGCAAGCTGCTGATTAGTTCTCTGACGCTCAATTGGGTCATTGGGCCGGCGTTGATGTTCGCGCTCGCCTGGTTGCTGCTGGCAGATCTGCCCGAGTACCGGACCGGTCTGATCATCGTCGGGTTGGCCCGCTGCATCGCCATGGTGATCATCTGGAACGACTTGGCCTGTGGGGACCGCGAAGCTGCAGCCATCCTCGTCGCGTTGAATTCGATTTTTCAAGTGGCCATGTTCGCGGTACTCGGCTGGTTCTACCTCTCGGTGCTGCCCGGATGGCTAGGCCTTGCGCAGACGACGATTTCAACCTCACCTTGGCATATCGCCGAGTCGGTGCTGATCTTCCTCGGCATCCCGCTGCTAGCCGGATATTTGTCTCGCCGGATCGCAGAAAAAACCAAGGGTCACGACTGGTACGAAGCCCGGTTCCTGCCTACAGTCGGGCCGTGGTCGCTCTATGGGCTGTTGTTCACCATCGTGATTCTGTTTGCCCTGCAAGGAAATCAGATCGTGAACCGGCCACAGGATGTCGCGCGCATCGCGCTTCCGCTGCTGGCCTACTTCGCCCTCATGTGGGGCGGCGGGTTCATCCTGGGCTACCTGCTGCACCTGAGCTATGACCGCACCACCGCCTTGGCGTTCACCGCCGCCGGCAACAACTTCGAGCTCGCCATAGCCGTGGCCATCGCCACCTACGGAGCCACTTCCGGCCAAGCGCTGGCCGGCGTGGTTGGGCCCCTCATCGAAGTGCCGGTGCTGGTCGCGCTCGTCTACGTTTCGTTGGCGCAGCGGCGTCGGTTTTCGCCGCCGCCACCATCGATGGGCACAAGAAACCACGACCCAGATCGCTAGAGGCGCAGGCCTTCGCAAAAGCGTCCGGTGAGTGCCAGGATCGCGTTACCATCAGCTCCTTGCCGACGGCCGAAAGACATCGAACCGCCTGATAGCAAACAGTTCGGAGGAGCGGCATGTCGTTTGTGATTGCGGCACCAAGTATGGTCACGGCGGCGGCGACGGAGCTTGCCAGCATTGGTTCGGCTATGGGCGCAGCCAACGCCGCCGCGGCCACCCACACCACCGAAATCCTGACCGCCGCAGCCGATGAGATTTCAGCGGCCATCGCCGCGGCTTTCAGCACCCACGCTCAGGGTTATCAAGCACTCAGCGCGCAGGTCGCGTCCTTCCATGAGCAATTCGTGCGCACCTTGGCAACCGGCGGAAACCTATATGCCAGCGCCGAAGTTGCCAACGCGTCACCTCTACAACCCGTGCTGGACCTCATCAACGCTCCGACTCAAGCGCTCCTTGGGCGCCCGCTGATCGGTGACGGCACCAACGGCACGGCGCCCGGACAAGCGGGCGGTGCCGGCGGGCTGCTGTGGGGTAACGGCGGCAACGGAGCGCCCGGCGGGGCCGGCCAGCGCGGCGGCAACGGCGGGTCCGCCGGGCTACTCGGCAACGGCGGCAGCGGCGGCCTCGGCGGCAGCGGTGCACCCGGCGGCGCCGGCGGCAACGGCGGCGCCCTGTTCGGCAACGGCGGCGCGGGCGGCGCGGGTGGCGCCGCGGCCGAGGCCGGCGGGTACGGCGGCAATGGCGGCATCGGCGGCAATGCCGGACTGATCGGCACCGGCGGAGCCGGCGGCGCGGGTGGCCTAGGCGCGACGGGAACCAGCGGCAATCCTGGCCCAGTCGCCGAAGTTGCCCAGGCTGCCACCGGCGCCGATGGGACAACGAATTTCACCGATCCCGCGACGCCCGGGCAGACCGGCTCTCCGGGTACCGTCCCCGGCGAAACCGGCGGCAATGGCGGCATGGGCGGCACCAGCAACGCAGGTAGCTCGCCAGGCTTCAACCAGGGCGGCGCTGGTGGCGCGGGCGGCACCGGCGGCTTGGGTGCTCGCGGTGGCACGGGAGGCGAGGGAGGCTTCGCAACTACCGTCAGCCTCGGTGAGGCCCGGGGAGGTACTGGCGGCACCGGCGGAACTGGTGGCGCCGGTGCACAGGGCGGCGACGGCGGTGATGGAGGAGGCGCCGGCGCCGGAGCCTTCGGATCCGTACAGGCCGGAACCCTAATTCTGGGTGGTAACGGCGGTGATGGCGGAACAGGCGGAATCGGCGCCGCCGGCGGCAAGGGAGGAACCGGCGGCTTCGCGTCAGCCGGCGGCCAACCCACCGACGTTGCCGGTAGCGGAGGCAACGGCGGCACCGGCGGGGTCGGCGCCACCGGTGGCACCGGAGGCGCCGGTGGTCACGGCGGTGCGGGTGGTCGCGGCGGTTTCGTGTTCGGTGACGGTGGCCACGGCGGCATCGGCGGCGGCGCGGGTGACGGCGGTGCCGGAGCTCTGGGTGGCACCGGCGGAACCGGCGGCACAGGTGGCAGCACGAGCGGCAGGGGCGGTAATGGGGGCACCGGAGGCAACGGCGGGGTCGGCGGCGACGGCGGCGACGGCGGGATCGGCGGCGACGGCGGTGCCGGCGGCGCGGGAGGACTGTTCGGCAACGCGGGTGGCTACGGGGCCGGCGGCGGTGCGGGTAGTGGCGGCGCTGCCGGAGGTGGTGGAGCCGCGGGTGCCGGTGGCGCCGGTGGTGCCGGTGGTGTGCTTACCGGGTTGGCCGGCACCAACGGGCAGGTGGGCGCCGACGGCGCAGTCGGTGCGGCCGGCCGAGCAGGGCAGCCCGGCTGACGTCAGCCAATGGAGCGCTCGGCGATGCGCACCGGTGTTGTGACGGGTGTTCCGGCGACCTAATAGGCTGCATTTGCTGTCGGATACGCGGGGAGAGGAAGTGCTTTGACGTCGCCGCCCTCGGCCGAGCCGGTACCCCCGGACGAACAACCCCCCAGCCCGCGGCGTCGACGGCGCCGTCCGAAGTTGGTGGCCTGGTTCAGCTTGCAGTCCAAGGTGATGGCGATGCTGTTGACGGCCAGCCTGCTGTCGCTGGGCGTCATCGGGGTGGTCGGGTACGTCACCGCCCGCAACGCCTTATTGCCGTCGGCTTCCGAGCGGATGACCCAACTGCGCTCCGCGCAGCAACGCGCCGTGGAGACGCTGTTCGCGGATCTGAGCAATTCGTTGGTCATCTACAGCCGCGGGTCGACCGCGACGGAGGCGGTGCAGGCGTTCACCGCGGGATACGACCAGCTGGCGAATGCGACCATCGACGCCGCCCAACAACAGGCGTTGGTCAACTACTACAACGACAAGTTGATCAAACCTGTTCAGGACATCACTGGCACCAAGCTGGACCTCGATGCCCTACTGCCGACCAACAATTCGCAGCGATACCTGCAGGCGCACTACACCGTGACGCCCAGCGGCGCCGCCTCGAATGACGCCGGCGACGGCAGCGCCTGGTCGGCGGCTAATGCCCGCTTCAACAACTACTTTCGCGAAATCGCGACCCGGTTCGAATACCGCGACGCGTTGCTGCTAGACGCGCGCGGCAACGTGGTCTACAGCGTGAAGAAGTCGCCCTCGCTTGGCACCAACATCCTCAATGGGCCGTTCCGTGACTCCAACCTGCGTGGCGCCTACGAGCGGGCAATGGCAGCCAACGCAACGGATTTCGTGTGGATCACCGACTTTCAGCCCTATCAGGCGCAGCTGGGTGCGCCGACGGCGTGGCTGGTGGCCCCGATCGGGCCGCCGGGCAAGGCTTCAGGAGTGTTGGCGTTGCCGTTGCCGATCTCGAAGGTGAATCGCATCATGACCGCCGACAAACAGTGGGAAGCCGCCGGAATGGGCAAGACCGGCGAAACCTATCTGGCGGGTCCGGACAATCTGATGCGGTCCGACTCGCGTCTGTTCATCGAAGACCCGAAGCGCTACCAGGAGGAGGTGATTGCGGCCGGCACCCGTCCCGATATTGTCCAGGACGCGCTGCGGTGGCATGGCACGACACTGGTGCAGCCCGTCGCAACCCCAGCCGTGCGGGCCGCGCAACGCGGCGGGACCGGGACCATGATCGACACCAGCTATCTGGGCCGCCGGGAACTCGTGGCGTACGCGCCATTGTCGTTGCCGAATTCCGATCTGCACTGGTCGATTCTGGCCACCCGGGAAACCGACGAATCCAATGCCCGGGTGGAGTCGCTCACCCAAACCCTGGTGGTGACAACGGCCGCAATGGTTTTCGTGATCTGCATCGCCGCGCTGCTGGTGGCACAGATTTTCGTGCGCCCCATCCGGCGATTGCAGGCCGGCACTCACGAGATCAGTGCGGGCAACTATGCGGTGTCGATCCCGGTGACCTCACGAGACGAGATCGGGGAACTCACTGACGCTTTCAACGGCATGAGTCGCAATCTGCAGATCAAAGAAGATTTGCTGAACGAACAACGAAAGGAAAACGACCGTCTCCTCGGATCGTTGATGCCCGAGCCGGTTGCGCAGCGTTATCGCGAGGGTGAGCAGAACATTGCTCAGGAGCACCAGGACGTCACCGTCATCTTCGCCGACTTCGTCGGGCTCAACGAGATTTCGAAGAACCTGGCCGGTCGCGAGTTGGTAGGCGCCATCGACGGGCTTGTCCAGGAACTCGACTCCGCAGCGGAAGCCCTTGGTGTAGAACCGATTCGAACCCTTCATCATGGCTATCTGGCCAGCTGCGGGTTGAACTTCCCCCGCCTGGATAGTGTGCACCGAACCGTGGAGTTCGCCGTCGAGATGCAGGACATCATCGAGCGGTTCAACAGCAGGACGAGCTCACAGCTGGCCTTGCGTGCCGGCATCAACACCGGCAACGTTATCTCCGGCCTGGTCGGACGTTCCAGCATCGTCTACGACATGTGGGGCGCGGCGGTCAATCTGGCCCATCAGATGCCAAGTAGCACAACACAATCCGGAATCTACGTCACCGCGAAGGTACACGACGTGGTCCGCGACGTGCATCAGTTCACCGCGGCGGGAACCATCACCGTCGACGGCACCGAACAGCAGATCTGGCGACTCGCGGAGGGACGGTGACCATGTTGACACTCTGGTGGGCCGCCGCTGTGGTGATCGGACTGCCGCTGCTGCTGATCGGGCTCACCGAGTGGCACCACAGCCTCGTCCGCACGAAAAGCCATCTCGCCCGGCCGGTTTTGCTGCTGCGCAATTATCTGGTCCCCCTGGGCGCGCTGCTGGTGCTGCTCGTCGAAGTGGCCAGGATGCCGGCCGACTTCACCTCGGTCCGCCTGCTCGGCACGGTTTTCGGCTTCGTGCTGCTGGTGCTGCTGCTGTCCGGACTCAACGCGACGGTGTTCGAGGGGGCGCCGCAGGGATCGTGGCGGCAGCGGGTACCGGCCATATTCCTTGACGTAACCCGGTTCTTATTGATCGGGGCCGGGCTGGCAGTGATTTTGTCCTTTGTCTGGGGCGTGCGTGTCGGCGGCATCTTCACCGCCCTCGGTGTGACGTCGGTGGTCATCGGTCTGATGCTGCAAAATTCCGTCGGCCAGATCGTGTCCGGCCTGTTCATGCTGTTCGAACAACCCTTCCGAATCGGCGACTGGCTGGATACCCCGGCCGCGCGGGGCCAGATCGTTGAGGCCAATTGGCGTGCGGTCCACATTCAAACCGGCCGCGGCTTGCAAATCACCCCGAACTCGGTGCTGGCCACCACCTCGTTCACCAATCTGAGCCGTCCGCCGGGAGGACACCGACTGGTGATCACGACGACCTTTTCACCGGCCGACCCACCCAACCGGGTGTGTGAACTGCTGACGCGAATCGCCAACGCTCTACCCCAGCGCCGCACCCAGGTCCCCGCATCGTCGGTGCCCGTCGGCAGCGCGGAGTACCGCGTCACCATCGCATTGCGCTCGCCGGCCGACGACACCGCCGCGCAAGCGACCTTCCTGAGTTGGCTGTGGTACGCCGCGCGTCGCGAGGGTCTACATCTCAATGGCGAGGACGACGATTTCAACACTCCCCAGCGCATCGAGAAGGCCTTGCGCACGGTTGTGGCGCCGACGTTGCGGCTCAGCCATTCCGATCAGCGGTCCCTGATCTCGCAGGCCACGATTGTGCGATACGGCGCGGACGAGATCATCGAGCATGCGGGTCGAGTGCCCGAAAAGATGACGTTCCTGATCGAGGGCAGCATCCGACTAACGGCCGAGGGGCCGGACGGGATCCCGGTGACAGTGGGCACCCTGGACGAAGGTTCATTCGTCGGCGTCACCGCGCTGACCCGCCAGCCCAATTTCTTTGACGCGCAAGCCATTACAGAGCTCACCGCGCTGCAGATCGAGCGCGACCACCTCGTCGAGCTGGTGATGGGCAATCCGGCGCTGCTGCAGGATCTGGGCCGCACCATCGACGACCGGCGCGCCCGAGTGGATCAGGCCAGGACGTCCGAGCAACCGGTCAGCTGAGCATGTATTCGACGCGCTGGTCGCCGTCCCAGCGGCGCAGCCCGGCGACTTGCCCGTCGAACTGGGCAGGCTTCCCCGCGATGCTCACCGCGCGGCCCAGATAGTCGCCATCGAGGCGGCGGGCCAAAGTGACGTGTGGCGTCCATTGCCCGGGCAGGCTGTTTACCATCGGTTCGGGCACGAAGTGCGCGCCGCAGACCCGGTGAACCTCGGCGTGCAGATCCAATAACTCCCGGGACGGCACCACCAGCCGCGTCAGCACCACCTCGCGCCGGCCGAACACCACCGGCGCACCGATCACACAGCGCAAGGGCAGCCGCTGCACCACCGAAGTCAGCAGTCCGTCGACGTCGGCGTCGATGCGTTGCGCCACGGCCACCGTCACGTGCGGGCGCCCGGGCGGTATCCGGGCAGCAATCTTGGCGCCGGCCAATTTGTCCCACATCTGCCGTAAGGCGACCTCGGTATCGGCGTCGAACAGCAACTCGATCGAATGCACCATCAGCCGACCAGTGTTTTGACCCAGTCGCTGTCGAAGGCCGCCGCGCTCATCGCCGCAAAGCTCGTGGCCGAGCCCGCTCCGACGGGAAGCGCGGCCCGCACCGGAGCCAGCGCGTCCAGCGCGGATCGGTTTGACCGCTCCACCAGACCCGGCCGCTGTGGCCAGCTACCGATCACCAATCCTGCACACGGAACACGCTGTGCGGCAAGCGATTCCAATGTCAGCGCGGTGTGGTTGAGGGTGCCCAGACCGGCGCGCACCACCACCAGGACCGCCGCGCCCAGGTCCACGGCGATCTCGCGCAGGGAGATTCCGTCCTGGGCCAGTGAAACGAGCAGTCCGCCGGCACCTTCGACGAGCGTCAATCGGCCGGGGCGGTCCAGGCCGCGAACCAGCCCGACGATCTCGTCGCCGGTGGGCAGCGTCATCCCGGCGTGCTCGGCGGCGGCGGTCGGCGACATCGGCAGCGGATAGCGCGCCAACCCAGCGAGCTCGGTCACCCCGGACAGGCGGCCGACTTCGACTAGGTCGTCGTCACCGTCGGCGATACCGGTCTGCGCGGGTTTGCACACCGCCACGTCGATGCCGAGCTGACGTGCGTGACTGGCCAAAGCGGCGGTGGCGATTGTCTTTCCGACACCGGTGTCGGTCCCGGTGACGACCAGAACCGTCAACGGCGCAGACCGGAGAGCACGTCGCCGAGCACCCGCCGCGCCAAGTCGAGCTCATCGGGGCTCAGCGAAGCCCGCGCGGTCAGCCGCAGCCGCGATGTGCCGGCGGGCACCGTCGGCGGCCGGAAGCAGCCGACCTTGACTCCGGCATCCAGGCACGCAGTGGCGGCGGCCAGCGCGACCTCGGGATCACCCAAAATCACTGACACCACCGCTGATTGGGGCGCTGTTTGAGGCGCCGATTCGGGCCGTCCGGGAACATCGCAGACCCGGGCCAGTTCGGCGGCATGCGCGAGCACCGCCTGCGGCCGCCACGGCTCAGCCTTCATCAGACGCAACGCGGCCAGCGCCGCACCCACCGCCGCGGGAGCGAGCCCGGTGTCGAAGATGAACGGGCGCGCCGCGTCGATCAAATGGGCACGCACCTCAGCCGGGCCAAGCACCACGCCGCCCTGGCTGCCCAGTGCCTTGGACATCGTCGTGGTCACCACCACGTCCGGGGCACCTGCCAGCCCGACCTCGTACAGCAGCCCGCGCCCGCCCCCGCGCACTCCGAGGCCGTGGGCCTCGTCGACGATCAGCAACGCACCGTGCCGACGGCACACCTCGTGCAGTTCGCGCAGCGGCGCCAGCGCGCCGTCCGCGCTGAAGACCGAATCGGTGACGACGACGGCGCGGTGCTCCTCCCGCGATTGCAGCGCGGCCTCGACGGCGCCGAGATCGCGGTTGGGAGTCACCACCACCCGGGCCCGGGACAGCCGACAGGCGTCGACCAGTGAGGCGTGCGAGTAAGCGTCCGAGACCAGCAGCGAACCGGGACCGGACAGCCCGACGACGGCACCGAGGTTGGCCGTGTAACCCGAGGAGAACACCAGAGCCGCTGCCGCGCCGACGTAGTCGGCCAACTCCGCCTCGAATTCCTCGTGCAGGTCCGTATTGCCGGTCACCAGGCGAGACCCGGTGGATCCCGCGCCCCAGATACGCAGCGCCTGGACGCCGCCCTCGATGACCTCGGGGTGCTGGGACAGCCCGAGGTAGTCGTTGGAGGCCAGGTCGAGTTCGGTGCTCACCGGCGGTCGGGGCCGCAGCGAACGACGCAGCCCGGCCGCCCGGCGCTGCTCTTCCACCGTCGCCAGCCAGGCCAGCGGTGTGGTGTCGATCGGTGCGCGCATAGAGGTTCAGCCTACGAGGCCTGCGACCTGCACCATCGCCGAGGTGATCTGTGCGATTTCGGCGGGCTCGCAGATGTACGGCGGCATCGCGTAGACCAGGTTGCGGAACGGTCGCAACCACACGCCGCGGTCCAGCGCCGCGGGGGTGGCTACGGCCAGATCCACCGGTCGGTCGCATTCGATGACGCCGATGCCGCCACACACCCGTACGTCGGTCACCCCCGGCAGTTCGCGGGCCGGTTCCAGCCCGGCGCTGAGTCCCTTGGCGAGCTCGGCTATTCGGGAGCGCCAGTCCTGGCCGAGCAGCAGTTCGACGCTGGCCACTGACACCGCGCAAGCCAGTGGGTTGGCCATGAACGTCGGGCCGTGCATCAGCGCGCCGGCCGCACCCGAGCTGATGGTGTGCGCGATGTCGGTCGTACACAGGGTCGCGGCCAAGCTCAGATAACCGCCTGTGAGCGCCTTGCCGACGCACATGATGTCCGGGCTCACCCCGGCGTGGTCGGCGGCGAACAGTTCACCTGTGCGGCCGAAGCCGGTGGCGATCTCGTCGAAAACCAACAGCACGTGGTGGCGCCGGCAGATGTCGCGCAGATCGGACAGGTAGCGCGGGTCGTGAAAGCGCATCCCGCCGGCACCTTGGACCACGGGCTCGACGACCACGGCGGCCAGTTTGTCGGCGTGCTCGGCCAGTTGCGCTTCGAAAGCCGCGCTGTAGGCCGTGTCGTAGTCCCGCGGCACCTGCGGAGCGAACACCTGGTCGGCCAGGACATCGGTCCATAGCGAGTGCATTCCGCCGTCGGGGTCGCAGACGCTCATCGGCGTGAACGTGTCACCGTGGTAGCCGCCGCGCCAGGTCATCAGCCGGTGCTTGCCCGGCTGGTCAAGACTTCGCCAGTACTGCAGCGCCATCTTCACCGCGACCTCCACCGCCACGGAACCGGAGTCGCTGAAGAACACCGTCTGTAGGCCCGACGGGGTGATCTGGACCAGTAGCTGGGCCAGCCGGGCAGCCGGCTCGTGGGTGAGGCCGCCGAACATGACGTGGTTCATGGTTTCCAGCTGGGCGGTCATCGCCGCGTCCAGATCGGGGTGGCCGTGGCCGTGGATGGCGGTCCACCAGGAACTCATCGCGTCGAGCACCTCAACGGGCTGATCGTCACGGATCAGCGTCAGCCAGGCCCCGCGGGCAGCAACCGCCACCACCGGAGGTATCGCCTCGTTGCCGATGGTGCTGTACGGGTGCCACAGGTGAGCAGCGTCGATCGCGCTGATCTGCGCGGGCGTCAGCCTGGCTCTCGATGCGCCGCCCCATGCCATGGGAGCCGAGAGTACATGCGCACTTCAGCCGCGCCGCGGGCGTCGTATCGGTCGCGGAAAGGCCCGTCATCGGGAAGCATGCATGCCATGGCTGTCCCGGATGAATCCCCGACCGCGGACCGGAACGCCGGTGTGACGCAGGTACCCGAGAGCGACGAACCGCGGATCATCAGGCTGCGACTGGTCCCCTGGGACGTGGTCACCATGCTGGTGCTGCTGGGGCTACTGGTCGTTGCGGTCACCATGACAAGTTGGCCGACGCGATTGTTCGCCTTCACCGAAAATGTCTGCCAGGGCGACGATTGCCCGCTGGTGCCGTTCGGCCTGAACTATTACATCTACCCACTGGTGTGGGGCGGTATCGGCGCGGCCGGTACCGCCGCGTTGGTGGGGCCGTTCGTGTCGCTGCTGAAGGGCTGGCTGATGTCGTTCTGGCCGGTCGTCTCGGTCGGAGTCCTCAGTTTGGCGTCGGTCCTGGGTCGCGCATTGACGGATTTCAGCGCCACCTACGGGCATTAGCCGCACCGTGAACATCACGCGGCGGCATCGTATTTGAGAGCGAAATCACAACTGCCGTCACGGGATTGGCCGTCCCAGTCACCGTCCGGTCACGGTCCGACAAAAAATGTTTCGCGCCCCTGGTGGTCGCTACTCTCTGTTGTCAAAGTGTCTGTAGTGACTGGTGTGAAAACAGAGGACTAACCGCCTAGTTCCAAACTAGGTTTCATCCAGCTGCGCTCGGCCCCGATGTGGCGGCCGATCGTTGCTGCCAGGCAGGCGGGAGGCGCGGGCAACCGCGCCGAGATAGGGGCCTCAGGTCCCAGAAAACGAGGTAACGGATATGAATCGCGTCTACGCCTTCGCGATCGGTCTGGTCATGTTGGTGGCGCCGATGGCGACCGCCACCGCGATCGCCTCCGCGGACCCCTACTCCCGAACCAACGACTACCAGCAGGTGGCCGACACCGTGATCGCACGCGGGCTCGCCCAGCGCGGCGTCCCGTTCTCCTGGGCCGGCGGTGGCGTCACCGGCCCCACCCGCGGCACCGGCACCGGCATCAACACCGTGGGCTTCGACGCTTCGGGTCTGATCCAGTACGCCTACGCCGGCGCCGGGCTCAAGTTGCCGCGATCGTCGGGCCAGATGTACCGGGTCGGCGAGCGGGTCCTTCCCCAGCAGGCACGCAAAGCCGACCTCATCTTCTACGGTCCCGAAGGCACCCAGAGCGTCGCGATGTACCTGGGCAACGGGCAGATGCTCGAGGTTGGCGACGTCGTCCAGGTCTCCCCGGTACGCAGCAACAACATGGCGCCGTACCTGGTCCGCATCCTCGGTACCCAGACGGTCCCGTCGGCGCCCGCTCAAACGGCACCGACGCAGCAGGCCCCGGTTCAGCAGGCGCCGATTCAGCAGCAGCAGGCTCCATTGCAGCAACTGCCGACCCAGCAAGCACCGCAGCAGGCTGCACAAGTGCCGGCTCCGCAGGCTCCGGTGCAACAGGTGCCGGCCCCGCAGGCCCCAGTGCAACAGCTACCCACGCCTCAAGCGCCGGTGCAGCAGGTGCCCGCCCCGCAGGCACCCCTGCAGCAGGTGCCCACACAGCAAGCGCCACTGCAGCAGGTGCCCACCCAGCAGGCACCGTTACAGCAGGTCGTCCCGCAGGCGCCGGCTCCGCTGGTGCCGACACCGACGGCGCCGCTGCAGCTGGTACCGCCCCCCGGCGTGGTCACGACTCCCCGGTAAACCGCACGACCTTTTCTCGACAGGCCGCCACTTGCTCCCCCAGAGCCGGTGGCGGCTTTGGGTAAGTTAGCGGTGACCATGCAGACGCTGACACCGCCGCCAAACCCGCCTGACACCTCGACGTCGGGTGAAATGGGTACGCGGACATCGGGCTTTTACCGCCACGATCTGGACGGCCTGCGGGGCATCGCCATAGCGCTGGTCGCCGTCTTCCACGTCTGGTTCGGCCGGGTGTCCGGCGGCGTCGACGTCTTCCTGGCGCTGTCGGGTTTCTTCTTCGGCGGCAAGATGCTGCGCGCCGCGCTCGGCGAGCGGTTGTCGCCGCCGACCGAACTCTTCCGCCTGGCCCGCCGCTTGCTGCCGGCGCTGGTGGTCGTGCTGGCCGGGTGCGCTCTGCTAACCATCCTGATCCAGCCGCAGACCCGCTGGGAGACGTTCGCCGACCAGAGCCTGGCCAGCCTCGGCTACTACCAGAACTGGGAGTTGGCCAACTCGGCCGCGGACTATCTGCGCGCCGGCGAGTCGGTCAGCCCGTTGCAGCACATCTGGTCCATGTCGGTGCAGGGCCAGTTCTACCTGGCGTTTCTACTCCTGATCGGCGGCTGCGCGTATCTGTTGCGGCCCCTTGGCAAGCACCTGCGGACGGTGTTCGTGGTGCTGCTGAGCGTGCTGACCGTAGCGTCGTTCGGCTACGCGATCATCGCCCACCAGGCCTACCAGCCGACCGCCTACTACAACAGCTTTGCCCGGGGCTGGGAACTGTTGCTCGGCGCGCTGGTCGGTGCGCTGGTGCCCTACATCCGCTGGCCGATGTGGCTGCGCACGGTGGTCGCCACCATCGCCCTGGCGGCGATCCTGTCCTGCGGCGCGCTGATCGACGGCGTCAAGGAGTTCCCCGGTCCGTGGGCATTGGTGCCGGTGGGCGCCGCGATGTTGATGATCATGGCCGGGGCCAACATGGGGGCCGACCCCAGCACCCGCGGCCGGATGCCCCTGCCCAACCGGATGCTGGCGGTGCGGCCGTTGGTGACGCTAGGGGCGATGGCCTACTCGCTGTACCTGTGGCACTGGCCGCTGCTCATCTTCTGGCTCGCCTACACCGGCAACCACCAAACCAACTTCGGGGAGGGTCTGGCCGTTCTGCTGGTGTCTGGTGTGCTGGCTTACCTGACCACCCGGCACGTCGAGGACCCGCTGCGCTATCGCGCCAGCGCTCAACCGGCCACGCCGGCTCCGTGGCGAGAGCGGCTGCGCCGTCCGACCATTGCGCTGGGGTCGGTGGTGGTGCTGCTGGGCGTCACCCTGACGGCGACGTCGTTTAGCTGGCGCGAGCACCTCGTCGCCGAACGTGCCGGCGGCAAGGAACTCAGTGGCCTCAGCGCCAACGACTATCCCGGCGCGCGCGCATTGGTCAACCACGTCCGGGTGCCCAAACTGCGGATGCGGCCCACCGTGCTCGAAGTCAAAGAAGACCTTCCCGCGTCCACCCAGGACGGCTGCATCAGCGACTTCGTCAACCCGGCGGTGGTCAACTGCATCTACGGCGATACCGATGCGCCGCGCACCGTCGCGCTGGCCGGCGGTTCGCACGCCGAACACTGGCTGCCCGCACTCGACCTGCTCGGCCGGATCCACAACTTCAAAGTGGTGACGTATCTGAAGATGGGCTGCGCGCTGTCCACCGAACAAGTCCCGCTGATCATGGGTAACAACGCCCCCTACCCGCAGTGTCGGGAATGGGTGGAGACCACGATGGCCAAACTCGTCACCGACCGTCCCGACTACGTGTTCACCACCTCGACGCGGCCGTGGAATATCAGGCCGGGCGACGTGATGCCCGCAACCTATATCGGGATCTGGCAAACGTTGTCCGACAACAACATTCCGATCCTGGCGGTCCGCGACACCCCGTGGCTGGTCAAGGACGGCCAACCCTACAATCCCGCCGACTGCCTGGCCAAGGCGAAAGACGCCAACTCCTGTGGCATCAAGCGCTCAGAACTGTTGTCCGATCACAATGGCACGCTGGACTTCGTGGCGCAGTTCCCGCTGCTGAAGCCACTCGACCTGTCCGACGCGATATGCCGGCCCGAGTTCTGCCGTGCGGTCGAGGGAAACGTGCTGATCTACCGGGATCCCCACCACCTCACCCCGACCTACATGCGCACACTGGCCCCCGAACTGGGACGGCAGATCGCGGCGGTCACCGGTTGGTGGTGACACGACCCGTCGCCCCGGACCCGGTTAAGGTCTAGTGATGGCTTGGACCGAGCGCGGGACCGAGAGTGCATATGACGGCGCCGACACCTCACCCGCACTTGCGACGGTATGGCCCGGAACACCATTTCCCCTCGGAGCCACGTATGACGGTGCCGGCACGAACTTTTCGTTGTTCTCCGAGGTCGCGGATCGGGTCGAGCTGTGCTTGATCGCCCGCGACGGCACCGAAACGCGGATCAATCTTGACGAGGTCGACGGCTATCTTTGGCACTGCTACCTGCCTAACGTCACGCCCGGGCAACGCTATGGATTTCGGGTGCACGGTCCGTTCGATCCGGCGGCCGGGCACCGCTGCGATCCGAGCAAGCTGCTACTGGATCCATACGGGAAATCATTTGTCGGCGACTTCGATTTCGGTCAGGCGTTGTACTCCTATGACCTGAGCGTCGCCGCGGTGGGCCCGTCGGAGACCGGAACTCCCCCGATGGTCGACTCGCTGGGCCACACCATGACCAGCGTGGTCATCAACCCGTTCTTCGACTGGGCCTCAGACCGGGCGCCCTGCACGCCTTATCACGAGACCATCATCTACGAGGCCCACGTCAAGGGCATGACCCAGAGCCATCCCGGGATCCCGCACGAATTGCGCGGCACCTACGCCGGACTGGCGCACCCGGTGATCATCGATCATCTGAAGTCGCTGAATGTCACCGCCATCGAACTGATGCCTGTGCACCAGTTCATGCACGACCACCGACTGCTGGATCTGGGTCTGCGAAACTACTGGGGCTACAACACATTCGGCTTTCTGGCCCCGCACTATCAGTACGCGGCGACCCGCAAGCCCGGCGGTGCCGTCGCCGAATTCAAGTCGATGGTGCGCACGTTCCACGAAGCCGGCATCGAGGTCATCCTCGACGTCGTCTACAACCACACCGCCGAAGGCAATCATCTGGGGCCGACCATCAACTTTCGCGGCATCGACAACGCCGCCTACTACCGACTCGTCGACGGGGATCTGCGCCACTACAAGGATTTCACCGGCACCGGCAACAGCCTCAACGTGCGCCACCCGCACACTTTGCAGTTGATCATGGACTCGCTGCGCTACTGGGTGCTCGAGATGCACGTCGACGGTTTCCGGTTCGATCTGGCCGCCACCCTGGCCCGCGAGTTCTACGATGTCGACCGGCTTTCGGCATTTTTCGACCTGGTGCAACAGGACCCGGTGGTCAGCCAGGTCAAATTGATTGCCGAGCCGTGGGATATCGGTGAGGGCGGCTACCAAGTCGGTAATTTCCCAGGTTTGTGGACCGAATGGAACGGGAAATACCGCGACACTGTGCGCGATTACTGGCGGGGCGAGCCCGCGACCCTGGGCGAGTTCGCTTCGCGGCTGACCGGTTCGTCGGACCTGTACGAGGCGACCGGTCGGCGGCCCAGCGCCAGCATCAACTTCGTTACCGCTCATGACGGCTTCACCTTGCGTGATTTGGTGTCCTACAACGAAAAGCACAACCAGGCCAACGGCGAGGACAACAACGACGGCGAGAGCCACAACCGCTCATGGAACTGCGGTGTAGAGGGCCCAACCGAGGACCCGGAGATCACCGAGTTGCGCTGCCGGCAGATGCGCAACTTTTGGGCGACGTTGATGGTCAGCCAGGGCACCCCGATGATCTCTCACGGTGACGAGATCGGCCGCACCCAGTTCGGCAACAACAACGTCTATTGCCAGGATTCCGAACTGTCCTGGATGGACTGGTCGCTACTCGAGGAGTACGCCGACCAGATGGCTTTTGCCCGCAAGGTGACCCGGCTACGCAAGAAGCATCCGGTGTTTCGACGACGCCGATTTTTGAAGGGCCAGCCGGTCCGCAGCGATGCCGAAGTGCACGACATCGCCTGGCTGACCCCGGCCGGTCAGGTGATGACTACGCAGGACTGGGACAACGACTTCGGCAAGAGCATCGCGGTGTTCCTCAACGGCGAGGCGCTGCCCGAACCCAATCGCCGCGGCGAGCGCATCGTGGACGACTCGTTTCTGCTGTGCTTCAACGCCCATGACCAGGAGGTCACCTTCGTCATGCCCACCGGCAACTATGCACAGCAGTGGACCGTGGAACTCGACACCACCAGCCCCACTGGGACCACCGAGCGGGTCGTCGAGGAGGGCGACGAAATCGCGCTGGCCGGTCGCTCCGTCATAATTCTACGTAAGACGTTGTAACACATGGTTTTTCCGGTATCAGCTACTTACCGTCTGCAATTGCGCGGCGCGTCCAGCGGCTTCGCGTTCACGTTTGCCGACGCGGAGAACCTGCTCGACTACCTCGACGATCTTGGGGTATCGCACCTGTATCTGTCCCCCATTCTGTCCGCTGCCAAGGGATCCACCCACGGCTATGACGTCACCGACCCCACCACGGTCTCCGAAGACCTCGGCGGTCCCGACGGTCTGGCCCGGCTCGCGGCGGCGGCGCGCAATCGCGGCATGGGCCTGATCGTCGACGTCGTACCCAATCACGTAGGCATCGACGACCCGCAGCAGAACGCCTGGTGGTGGGATGTCTTGCGGCACGGACCGGATTCACAGTTCGCGTCGTACTTCGATATCGACTGGGCACTGGACGAGTCGGGACGAATCGTGTTGCCGCTGTTGGGTTCCGACGACGACGTCGCGGATTTGAGCGTGGAGCAAGACATGCTGCGGCTGGGTGATTTGGCGCTGCCGGTTGCCCCAGGCACCGGGGACGGCACCGGCCCCGAAGTGCATGAGCGCCAGCACTACCGGCTGGTCGGGTGGCGGCGTGGCGTGGTGGGCTACCGCCGGTTCTTCTCCATTACCTCGCTGGCCGGGCTGCGCCAAGAGGATCGTGCGGTGTTCGACGCCAGCCATGCCGAAGTGGCCCGCTGGGTCCGCGAGGGGTTGGTCGACGGGGTGCGGATCGACCACCCGGACGGATTGGCCGATCCCGCAGGCTATCTGGGGTGGCTGCGCGAACTGCTGGGGCCCGAGGCGTGGATCGTGATAGAGAAGATTTTGGGGGTCGACGAGGCGCTGGAACCCACTTTGCCGGTGGCCGGGACCACGGGTTACGACGTGCTGCGCGAGGTGGGCGGAGTCTTTGTCGACCCGGACGGGGCCGACGCATTGACCGCGTTGGTGGAGTCCACCGGGGTGGACTACGCCGCGATGCCGAAGTTGCTGAAAGAGCTGAAGATTCACGCGGCGACCGACACGCTGGCCAGTGAGTTGGCCCGGTTGCGACGCAGCATCGTCGCGGCCGTCGGCGCCGATGACGCGTTGTTACCAGAGGCAGTGTCCGCCTTACTGACCCACATCGACGTCTACCGCTGCGACTACCGCGGACTGTCCGCGATGCTGCCGGCGGCACTGGCCGAAACCCAGGCCGAGCGACCCGAATTGGGGCCGGCACTGGCTATTTTGGCTGCCGCTGTGTCCGCCAGCGCTGAACCGGCCACCCGACTTCAACAGCTGTGCGGTGCGGTTACCGCCAAGGCGGTCGAAGACTGCCTGTTCTACCGCGATGCCCGCCTGGTGTCGCTCAACGAGGTGGGCGGTGAACCGCACCGCTTCGGTGTCGGTGTCGCCGAGTTCCATCAAAGTGCCGCCACCCGCGCGCGGCTGTGGCCCGCTGCCATGACGACACTGACCACCCACGACACCAAGCGCGGCGAGGATGTGCGCGCCCGGATCGGCGTGCTGTCACAGGTGCCGTCGCTGTGGACGGAGTTTCTGGCTCGCTGGGAAATCCAAGCACCCTCGCCCGACCCCGCGACCGGACAGTTCCTGTGGCAAAACATTTTCGGTGTCTGGCCGATGAGCGGAGCGGTCACCGAGACGCTCCGCGAACGACTGCATTCCTACGCGGAGAAGGCCATTCGGGAGGCGGCTTGGCATACCTCGTGGAACGACCCGGACAGCGAGTTCGAGGACGCCGTGCACCGGTGGCTGGACACCGTGCTGGACGGACCGGTGGCTCACGAACTCACCCAACTCGTCGGTCAGCTACATCCGCACGCCGCCAGTGACGCCCTGGGCCAGAAGCTGCTAGCTCTGACCGTGCCCGGAATCCCAGATGTCTACCAGGGCACCGAACTGTGGGACGACAGCCTGGTCGACCCGGACAACCGCCGCGAGGTCGACTACGCCGCCCGCAGGACCGCGCTAAAAGCGTTGCAACACCCCAAGATTCGTGTCGTCACCACCGCACTACGGCTGCGCCGGGCGCGCCCGGACTGCTTCGAGCACGGCGACTACGCCGCCATATTGGCTGTGGGCCAGGCCAGCGATCACATCGTTGCCTTCCGCCGCGGCCCCGACATCGTGGTTGCGGTCACGCGCTGGACGATGCGGCTGGCCGAAACCGGTTGGGGCGACACGGTACTGCCGCTGCCGGAAGGTTCCTGGACCGACCGGCTGTCCGGCGCCATGTCCAGCGGACCGACGGCTGCCGCTCAGCTCTTCGCCGACCTGCCGGTGGTGCTGCTGGAGCGCGATCATGCCTGAATTTCGGGTCTGGGCGCCGAAACCCGAGGTGGTACGGCTCGACGTCGACGGCACGGTGCACGAGATGACCCGCACCGACGACGGCTGGTGGCACGCAACGGTGGACACCGCACCGGACGCCCGCTACGGCTTCCTGCTCGACGATGCCGACACCGTGCTGCCCGACCCGCGATCACCGCGCCAACCCGACGGCGTGCACGAACGTTCGCAATTGTGGGCGCCAGCCGAGGGGTCCAGGACCGACTGGCCCGGCAAGCCAATCGACGGCGCGGTCATCTACGAGTTGCACATCGGCACCTTCACCGCGGCCGGCACGTTCGACTCAGCCATCGAGAAGCTGGACTACCTGGTCGATCTTGGCGTCGACTTCGTCGAGGTGATGCCCGTCAATTCCTTTGCCGGCACGCATGGTTGGGGCTACGACGGCGTGCTCTGGTACAGCGTGCACGAACCGTACGGCGGCCCGGACGGACTGGTCAGATTCATCGACGCCTGCCACGCCCGCGGCCTGGGGGTACTGATCGACGCGGTGTTCAATCACCTTGGCCCGTCAGGCAATTACCTTCCGCGGTTCGGCCCGTACCTGTCGTCGGCGAGCAACCCGTGGGGCGAAGGCATCAACATCGCCGACGTCGACTCCGACGAGGTGCGCCGCTACATCATCGGGTGCGCGTTGCGCTGGATGCGCGACTTCCATGCCGACGGACTGCGACTGGACGCGGTGCACGCTCTGGTGGACGTCACGGCCGTGCACATTCTCGAGGAACTGGCGACCGAAACCGACTATCTGTCAAGGCAGGTGGGTCGTCCACTGGCGCTGATCGCCGAAAGCGATCTCAACGACCCGCGGCTGATCACCGCGCGTCACCGGGGCGGCTACGGCCTCACCGCGCAGTGGGCCGACGATATCCATCACGCTATCCACACCGCGGTATCCGGCGAGCGACAAGGGTATTACGCCGACTTCGGCACGTTGGCGGCGCTGGCACAGACGCTGCGGCACGGGTTCTTTCACGCCGCTACCTACTCGTCGTTCCGGCGGCGACGGCACGGGCGTCCACTGGACATCACCGAACCGACCGGTATCCCGGCCACCAGACTGCTTGCCTATACCTGCACCCACGACCAAGTCGGCAATCGCGCACTCGGCGACCGGCCGTCGCAGAACCTGACCGCCGGCCAGCTGGCGGTCAAGGCCGCCCTGGTGCTCGGATCACCCTATACCGCAATGCTTTTCATGGGCGAAGAATGGGGAGCGACGACGCCGTTCCAGTTCTTCAGTTCCCACCCCGAACCCGAACTGGCGCAGGCTACCCGCGACGGACGCAAAGCGGAATTCGCCGAACATGGCTGGGACGCCGAAGACATCCCCGACCCGCAGGACCCGCAGACATTTGAGCGCTCCAAACTGAACTGGGACGAGCCGGCCTCAGGCGAGCACGCCCGACTGCTCGAGCTGTATCGCAGCTTGATCGCGTTGCGGCACAACGAGCCTGATCTGGCTGATCCCTGGCTGGACCGTTTGGTGGTCGACTACGACGAAGACCAGCGCTGGATTGTGCTGCGGCGCAACCGGTTGGCGATCGCCTGCAACCTCGGCACCGAACCGGTGAACGTGCCGGTGGTTGGTGACCTAGTGCTGGCCTGGGCCGAACCCGACGTCGGTGCGGAGACGACCCGGCTTCCCGGCCATTCCTTCGCGATATTGCGCGAGCAGTCGCCTGTGCGTAACTGACTACCGGGGCGGGCGGGAATCACCCATCATTCGCGGCATGACCAACTACGACCTGCCCATCCCACCCATGGAGTCCGCAACAGAGCCGGTGCATTCGGCGGCCGATCTTCGGCAACGTTGGCGAGCCCTGATGGGGCCGTTGGGGTTCGGCGAAAGGCTGCTGTGGCTGAGCTTTATGGGACCGGACCGTCGGCTGATCAAAGCTCTGAGCCAGGTCCCGATCGGTCCGCGGCCGCAGTCACGGACCCTGAAGAACCTCATGTCGTCGCTACGTTCGGTGCTCGATGGCATGGCTCCCGGAACCACGGTCGCGATGCTGCTGACAGGTCCGGGCCACGGCCCGGTCTCCCCCGCCGACCGGGTCTGGTCGAAGTCGCTGACCGAGATGGCACGTCAGTTCGTCGTCCCGATCGAACCGATTTTCCGCGCCAACGACGAGTCATTGCTGCAGGTCGCACCGACCTGAGCAGGATCTGACAAGGATCCTTCAAGCGGCGTGCCCGAGGCTTTGGGGCATGACGACGATCAGCCCGGCACTGGCCTTCCCCGTTTTCGCACCGCAGCGACGCAAGATCAGCGGCCTCGCCACGTTGAGCTTGACCTTCGGCATCCTGCAGTTCCTGCTGCCCTTCATCCCCACCTCGTTGGCCACTATCCCGCTTGGCATCAACGCGCTGCACCAAAGCGACGCGGACAGCCGGGAAAGCCGCGCCGTCGCGCTCGCCGGCCTGACGTTCTCCGTGGCGCACTTCGTTGTCTACGTCGCGCTGTTCGTCTGGTTGCTGGCCTAACTCACACGCTGGAAGGTCCGGCACTGTGAACAGCCTCGGCGATGGCGTCGGCCAACGGCTCGATCTCGTCGTCCTTCAAGTCGGCGATGGTGATGCGCATGCCCGGTGGTGTGTCCATTCGAAACCGCGTTCCGGGCGCCGCCGCCCACCCCGAGTTGAGTAGTCGGGTGATGGCGACCGTCTCGTCTGGCACGGGAATCCAGACGTTGAGCCCCGACCGCCCGTGCGCGGTGACGTCGCGCTCGGCCAAGGCACTACGCAAGGCGTTACGGTTCTTGGCGTACTGCTCCCTGGCCGCATGGATCAGTTCCGTGGCCGCATCATTCGACCACATCCGCACGGCGAGATCCTGCAGCAGGCGGCTCACCCAGCCCGGCCCGAGCCGCAACCGACCGTGCACTCGCTCGATGGTGCGACGATCTCCGGCAACTACCGCCAACCGCAGGTCCGGTCCGTACGCCTTGGACACCGAGCGGACGAAAGCCCACCTGCGGGTCGCGCCGGCCAGCGGGTGCAACGGCGCACCGGAGATTCTCGCGCAGTGGTCGTCCTCGATGACCAACACGTCGGTGGTCTTACCCGCCAACAAGCTGCGCAATGCCTTGGCACGCTCCTTGGAAAGCGCTGCGCCCGTTGGGTTCTGCGCGCGGGTGGTGACAATCACGGCGCGCACACCTCGGCGCAGCGCCCGCGCCATGCTCAGAACCAGCGGACCTTCGTCGTCGACCTTGACCGGTTCGGGGGAAAGACCAAGCGCCGCAACGAGATCGAGCAAATTGGCCCAGCCTGGATCCTCGACCGCGACCCGGTCACCGGGGCGCAGGTGGGCGGCCAACACCCGCTCGATGCCGTCGAGCGCACCACTGGTCACCGCCAGGTGCTCGGCTGGGACGCCATCACCACGCAGACTTGCGCGGGCATGCTCGGCCAGTTCGGTCGATATCGCCGATTGCCCGTACAACAGCGGCCTGTCGGGATGCGTTGGGTCGAGCTGCACCGAGGCGATCGGCAACAACTGCGGGTCTGGGTTACCGGTCGACAAATCGCGCGCACCTTCCGGGACGGCCAGGCCCAGCAACGACCGCGGCGTAGTTGCCGGCCGGCTTCGGACCCGGGTGCCACGCCTGCCAGCGGTTTCGACGGCACCACGGTCACGCAACAGGCGGTATGCGGCGGCGACGGTGTTGGCGTTGACCCCGAGTTGCGAGGCCACCTCGCGGATTGACGGCAGCGCGTCACCCGGCGCCAACGCGCCCTGAGAGATTCCCTCTTCGATGCTGGCGGCTATGGATTCCGCACCCGTTCCGGTTATGCTGTATCGTACTGGCACGATAGGTATTATGTACTAGGACAATCCTAAAGGCAAGCAAATGAGCAACGAATACCGACCCACCGCGCTCACCACACCGACCCGCTACCGGGAGCGCGCGCGCTATGACCGCGACACCGTCCATCGCATCCTCGACGAGTCGCTGATCTGCCACCTCGGCTACGTCAAAGACGGGCAGCCCGTGGTCCTGCCGACCACCCACACCCGCCTCGGCGAGACGCTGTACGTCCACGGCTCATCCGGCGGCGGGCCGATGCTGGCGGCGAGGTTGTCCGGCTTGCCCATCTGCGTCACCGCGACCCTGATCGACGGCTTGGTGCTGGCTCGTTCGGCGATGCATCACTCGTTGAACTACCGCTCGGTCGTCGTCGTCGGCACCGCACGCATCGTTGACGACCCGCAGGAGAAGGGGCGGGCACTGCTCGCGTTGCTCGACCACATCCGCGACGGCCGCGCCGCCGACTGCCGGCCTCCGAACTCGCGTGAACTCGCCGCGACCGCCGTGCTCGCGCTGGACTTGGTCGAGGTGTCGGCCAAGGTGCGCAGCGGCGGTGTGGCCGATGATCCAGAGGATCTGAACCTGCCGCACTGGGCCGGCGTGGTGCCGCTGACGTTGACGGCCGGAACACCGCAGCCCGACGGCGATCCCGCTACTCCGCTGCCCTCGTACCTGCGGTAGGGGTGGCGAGCCTAAAGCACGCGCGCACGCGGTGGGTCAATCATCGTCCAGCCGTAGTGACGCACTGACCGAGGTGCGGGCGCGATCTGGTGCACACGCTCAAGGGTGTGCCCGGCGAGTGGCGCCTATTCGCCGTGGCGCTTTAAGCGGCTTACCGCCATTAGAAGGGTGGGGGGTCGGCGTCGGGTGGTGGGTCGGCGTCGGTGGAGCCGCCCCACCAGTCAGTGGTGGTGTGGCGGGCGGCCATGCGGGCTTGATGGTTTTGGCGGCGTTCGGTTTTGACGCGCGCGGCGCGGTCTTGGGTGCGGGTGCGGCGGCGTTTGGGCATCATCGCGGTGCGTTGGCCGCAGTAGTCCGGTGCAGGGCCGGTTTCGGGGGTGGGCATGCCGCCCACGGCCTGGCACAGGCTGGGGAACAGTAGTGCGCTGCCGGGGGTGGTGACGTAGGTGTCGCCGTGTGGCGAGGTCAGGATGACGGTGCCGTCGGGCAGTTGTTGGTCGGTAAAGCCCCAGAAGGTTTTGACCAGGTGATGCGTTGGGCAGTAGCACTTGAGGTTGGCGGCGTGCGTGGGTCCGCCCTGGGCGTAGGGGATGGTGTGGTCGGCCTCGCAGGCGTGGGCGGGGATATCGCAGCCGGGCCAGCGGCAGGTCAGGTCGCGGGCGCGCACGTAATCGGCCAGCGCCGCTGAGGGCCGGTATTGGGGCTCGGGGGCACTGAATCCGGGGTGGATCAGCGGCACCTGTTTGGCGGTGAGGGCCAGCTCAGTGAGCAGTTCGGGAGTGATCAGACCTTCGGCGCCGGCCATCACCGCGGGGGTGGTGCCGGTTCCGGCCAGGGTGGCGGCGTCGGCGATGACGTGGATGAGCACGGGTCCGGCGGGTTTGCGTGCGGGCGCGGTGCAGTCCGGGCGTGCGCAGCGACATCCCAGCCGGTCGGCGCCGGCGGCCAGCGCGCCGAGGGCATCGGCGCGGCGTTGGTCGCGGGTGCGCGGATCGTGCGGGCAGACGGTGGCGGCCAGCGTAGACAGCTTGGCGTCCAGGGCGCGCGCATCGGGGCTGGCCAGGGTGCCCTCCACCCGCGAGATCCCCTCGTCGTCTGCGCCGATGTAGACCTCGCGATCCTGGTGGCGTTCGCGGCGGCGCCGCAGTGCATCGACATCGAGGCGGGCCACGATCTTGTCGACCTGGGCGGCCAGCCGGCGCGGGGTCAGGCTGGGCCAGCGGGTCACGTTGGAAGCGATCAACCCATCTACCCGCTTAAGGACCTGCGGGTCCTCGATGTTGTCGGTGCGGTAGACGATGGTGGCAAAGGTCGAAAAGTCGATGTCCCCTGCGCAAAACACCACACCCACCTGCGGCAGCCGCTCGCGCATCGCCCGGGCATAGCGCAGTTTGGACATGGCTAGGCCCTGGCTGATCTTGAGCCCCGCGGCGACTTCGGCGCACACCGCGGCAGTGGCGTCGACCGCCCAGGTCTCGGTGTCGGTCGAGGACTGCCGCAACCGGTAGACAAACAACTCTCCCAGCGCCACCAACTGCGCGGCCGCAGCCTGGTTCTGCACCCGCGCGGCCTCGCGCATGCGCCCCACCCAGCCCGCGGACTCCGGTGTTGTGATGCGCTGGGTCAACACCTCCTCCAGGGACTCCATATCCGGAATCCGCGCGAGAATCCCTCCCTCCAACGCCACGTATTCGAACATACGTTCGATCATATCACGTTGCGCACGCGTTGGATGCGCGTTGAATGTGATGTCTCAGGACATCGGTGAGAGCGGGTGTGTCAGGACCTTGGTGATAGTTCTTGGGTCGATCGAGTCGCCGGCGCTGAAGAAGAGGACCCGCTCGAAGGCTCGTTGTGCGTCAACTTTGTAGGTGATCGAGTCCAGTCGTGCTCTTGCGTCTGCCCGGCCTAAAGCAGCAGGTAGCGGTAAGCCGGGGAACCTGGGTGCAGAGTCTCGGCGTGAATCTCGGTAGCCCGCATCCGCGCCAGCAATCCGTCCAAGTCCGCCGCCGACCCTAGTTGGACCCCGACCAGCGCCTCGCCGGTCTCGCGATTGTTGCGCTTGACGTACTCGAACAAGGTGATGTCGTCGTTAGGGCCGAGCACCGCGTCCAGAAAGCGGCGCAGCGCCCCCGGTTCCTGCGGAAAGTCGACCAGGAAGTAGTGCTTGAGGCCCAGGTGCACCAAGGAGCGCTCCAGCACCTCGCCGTAGCGGGATACGTCGTTGTTTCCACCCGAGATCAGGCACACCACCGTGGAGCCGGGCTCGACTTCCCCCGGCAACGCTTCCAGCAACCCGGCAACGGATAGCGCGCCCGCCGGTTCGGCGATGATGCCCTCGTTCTGATACAGGTCGAGCATCGCGGTGCAGACCGCGCCCTCGTCGACCGCGGTGATGGACACCATGTCGCCGGCAGCCGCCAACGCGGCATAGGGCAGCGCGCCGGCCCGGGCCACCGCGGCGCCGTCGACGAACTGATCGACGTGGTCCAGGGTCACCGGTTCGCCGGCGGCCAGCGCGGCCATCATCGCCGCGGCGCCGGCCGGTTCGATCCCCAGCACCGAGGTATTCGTGGTCCGCTCGGCCAGGTAGCTGGTGATGCCGGCGATGCAGCCGCCCCCGCCGACGGGCACCACCACCAGGTTGGGTTCAGCGTCCAGAGCCTCCAGGATTTCGACTGCGATGGTGCCCTGGCCAGCCATGGTGCGCAGGTCGTCGTACGGCGGCACCAAAGTGGCTCCGGTACGTTCGACATCGTCGCGGGCGGCCGCCGCGGCCAAGTCGTAGGTGGACCCGCCGACGATCAACTCGATGTAGTCCCCGCCGTGGTAGCGGATGCGATCACGCTTCTGCTTGGGCGTCTTGGCCGGCACATAGACGCGGCCCCGCACGCCCAGCGAGCGGCAGGCGAACGCGAACCCCTGCGCGTGGTTGCCCGCCGAAGAGCAGACGACACCGGCAGCCAACTCCTCGTCGGAGAGCTGAACCAGCAGGTTGTAGGCGCCGCGAAGCTTGTAGGAACGCACGACCTGCAGGTCTTCGCGCTTGAGGTAGACCTCCGCGCCGGTGATCGCCGACAACCGGTCGCTGTACTGCAGTGGCGTGGGCGTGACCACCGGAGCAATTCGCTTGGCCGCCCCGTCGATGTCAGCCGCGGACAGCGGCAGGTCACGGGGGTTCTGGCTCAGTTCGGCGGACACCGATCAATGGTGCCATGCCAGCCCGGTGGGCGGATCAGCTCACCGGTGTCAGGACGAAGACCGGAATCTGACGGTCGGTCTTGGTCTGATAGTCCGCGTAATCGGGCCAAGCCTGCACGGCCCGCTCCCACCAGGTGGCTTTTTCGTCACCGAACACCTCGCGTGCGTCGTAGTCGCGGGTCACGGCGCCGTCCTGCAACTCGACTCGAGGATTCTTGACGATGTTGTAGTACCAGACCGGGTTTTTCGGTGCCCCGCCCAACGAGGCGACGACGGCGTATTGGCCGTCGTGCTCGACGCGCATCAGCGGGGTTCGGCGGATCTTGCCGGTTTTGGCGCCCACCGTGCTCAGCACGATAATGGGCTTTCCTTTCATGTCCGCGGCATCGGCGCCACCGGATTCCACGTACTTGTCGGCTTGCTCACGGGCCCAATCCCACGGGCTGGGTGCGTATTCACCTTCTAACGGCATGTCAACCACTGTATGCCGCAGCATAACCGCATCGAATGTTTCGATTACCCGTAAATTCAAGTGCTGGGTTTGCTGAATCCTATGTCCCAGCCCGTCATCAACAGCACCGATGTGCTCGTCGCAGGTGTTCCATGGCCGCGGTACAAGCTGTTCGCGCTGATCGTCGGTGTGGCCGCGTTGGTGCTCATTGGCGCGCTGACGGGCAGCGCCGCTACGGCTGTCCTGGGTGCCACCGCGGTGGCGGTAACCGTCGGCCTGGTTCTCAAGGCGTTGCAGCGCGGGTGACCTGACGGGCAGCCGCCGTGCGGGCCAGCTCCGCGATGCAGTTGACGCGTCGGGTGGCGGTCGCGATCTCGTCGGCGAACTCCTGACGTCGCTTGGCAATGTCCGCCTGCTCCGGGCTGTCGACCAGTTCGCGATGCCGGGCCAGCCGGAGCGCTGTCTTGAACAGCTCCATCGAACGCGACTCCGCGTTGGCGATCCTGCGCTGCAGTTCCCACTGCTTGCCCACTTGGAGACACTCGTTGAGGAACAGTTCCTCGTCCAGCGACTCGTCTTGGAGGGCGGCCAGCCGATCGGCAACAAGGTGGTAGGCGTCGAGGAAGGGACGCAACACCAGATGCGCCAGCAGCAGATCGGCTGACTCGAGTAGCTCCCGTACCTCGGTGGCGCTGACCGCCTTGGTGATGTCTTCCACCGGACCGATCAGGCGCACCTCGTCGGCCAGTTCCATCTCGAACTGTGCGCGGGCGGAGAACAGAAACTCGAACTTCAGCAGCTCACGCAAGCTGAGCGCCTCGTCACGTACGGCGGCCGGCGACACTGTCCCATCGGCCGCGTTTTCTGATGCCGCCAACAACGCCATCTCGGCGATGGCCCGGTCGACCATGATGTGGATGGCGGTGTTGCGGTAGAACGCTGCAACAAGGTGTTGGTCGGCACCGATTCCCCACACCGCTTCGGTGCCGGCGTCGTAGACGCTCACCACACCGGAGTCGACCATCTGGTGCAGGGTCCAGCGGATCGTCGACTTGTTTGTCAGGTCGGCGGCTCCGGCCACCGCCCAGTTGCGGGCAGCGATGTAACTGGCCAGTGGGCGCACGGTCGCCAGCACCTCGCTGATGGACAGCGAGCGGTCGGCACCCAGCAGCGCCAGACTCACCACCGCGGTCGGCGTAACCGGCGTGGCGCGGTTGATCCGGTGCTCGACGTCCAACGCGATGCGTTCCACAACGGTCTCGGTGCCCGACGGGTCCGCGCGCAATTCCTCAAGACGCTTACGCAACGGCAGCGGCTCGCCGAAGTCGAGGTAGGCGCGGCCCAGTCGTTCACCTTGTTGGCGGGACAGTCGTACCAGGAACCGGAAGTCCTCCGGCCGCTTCGTCGCCCCGTACGCCTCGGTGGTCATCGCCTCCACTTCGTGCAGCTGGTCATAAACAATCGACGTCGGCACCAAATAGACTTCGGGACCGTCGATCTCGTCGACCGCGTCGGTGAGGTAACGCAGAATTCCGAATACCGGCGGCCGGAGTTTGCCGGTGCGGGTGCGGCCGCCCTCGATCGACCAGGTCAAGTTCGCGTGGTTCTGCACCAGTTGCGCGGTGTAGGCGCGCAGCACGAACCGGTAGATCGGGATGTCTTTGGTCTGGCGACGGATGAAAATGGTTCCGGTGCGCTTGGCCAGACCACCCATCGGGAAGAAGTTCAGGTTGGCCCCGCCGAACGTGTACGCCGCCGACAGCCGGTTGGCAGCGATTTCCTCTGGTAGCAGCATGCCGTCCAGGTAGGACCGGTGCGAGAACGCGAAAGCGAGCGTCGCCTTGCGGTCCAGGGCGCGCAGCTGGGCGATCTGGTCCTCGTCGACCAGCACGTCGTAGGCCCGCATCAGCCACCGGCTGAACCCGCGCCACGCCTGCACCGCGCGCTCGTCCAGCGATGCCGCCACCTCACGTAGGTAACCGGCGGCCTCCACCCGCACACTTTCGGGATCCCGGCCGAGTTCACCGGCCAGCGCCTCCAGTCGTTCACCGAACCAGTCGGCATCCAGCAGCTGGGTGACCGCCTCTGGGTCGGTCGCCAACGCGGTCGTGGCTTCCTCGACAATTCCGGTGCGCTGCAGTAGCTTTCGTAAACCGCTGCTGCCGACCTCTCGTGCAGTCACCGTCACCCCCGTCAGGCTGGTTGGGCCGCCGGCGCGGCGGCGGGTTCATGGACGTCGGATCCCGGCTCGCTGGCGTACAGCTCCTCGATCTCCGCGCGGTACTTGGCGTGGATCGGTTTGCGCTTGAGCTTCATCGTCAGCGTGATCTCGTCGCCGCCGGGCTCCCACAGGGAGGGCAGGATACGGAACCGCTTGATCTGCTCGACCCGCGACAGCTTGTCGTTTCCCGCAGCGACGCCCGCGGCGATCTGGGCGATTACTTCCGGGTCGGACGCGAGGGCTTCCGGTGAGGGGTCCAGGCCCCGCTGGGCGGCGTACGGGCCCACCGAGTCGGCGTCGAACACCAGCAGCGCGGTGTTGTATGGCCGCCCGTCGCCGATGGCGATCATCACGCCTACCACCGGGCAAGCCGCCACGATGGTGTTCTCAATGTTGGCCGGCGACATGTTCTTTCCGCCCGCGTTGATGATCAACTCCTTTTTGCGGTCCACCACCCGCAGATACCCGTCGTCGTCGATCTCAAGGATGTCGCCGGTGTGCAGCCAGCCATCGGCGTCGATCGCCTCGGCGGTCTTGGCCGGTTCCTTGCGGTAGCCCTTCATCACCAGTGGCCCACGGACCAGGTACTCGCCGTCGTCGGCGATCTTTCCTTCCAGGCCGGGCAGCAATTTGCCGACTGTGCCCAGCCGCGCATCCCGCGGATGGCTCACCGTGGCGGCGCAGCTGAGCTCGGACATCCCCCACAATTCGGCGATCGGTATGCCGATGCCGGTGAAGAATGCCAGGGTTTCCTTCGGTATCGGGGCCGCTCCGGAGACCGCCCAGCGCAGTTCACCGAAGCCGAGCTTCTCGCGCAGCTTCGAGAGCACCAGTTCGTCGGCCTTGTCCCATTCGGCGGCGAGCTCACCCGACATCGACTCACCGGCGAGCAACGCCTTGGCGCGCTGGTCGGCCACCGACATCGCCCACTGCAACGCCGCCCGCTTCATCTCGTCCGGTTCGTTGGCGACGGTGAATTCGATTCCGGCCTTGAGCTTTTCCCATACCCGCGGCACCGCGCCCCAGACGGTCGGCCGCACGTCAGGCAGCGCACCGACGATCGCCCTCGGATCGGAGACCGTCGTGATCTGCGTGCCGAACATCTCCTGGCTGTACAGGCAGCACATCCGGTCGGCGATGTGCGCCGTGGGCAAAAACGACGTGCCGCGGTCGCCGAACTCCACGCCCAAGACGTCGTCCAGACCGTGCCCCTCGAATAGCAGGTTGGCGTGGGTCATCTCCACGCCCTTGGGATTGCCGGTAGTGCCGGAGGTGTAGATCAGGGTGACGATGTCGTCGGGTTGCACTGCGCGCCAAGTCGATTCGAAATCGAAGTTGGCAGGTGCGGCCGCGTAGAGGTCATCGACCGACAAGGTACCCTCGGGCCGACCGTCGATGCAGACGATGTGCTCGAGCGGTGCGCCGCTGGCGCGGATCCGGTCCACGTACTGTTCCTCGCACATCACCACTTTGGTGCCGGCGTTGTCGAAGACGTAGGTCAGTTGCTCGGCAGGCAGGGTGTTGTACACCGAAAACGACGTGGCGCCAACGTGTTGCGCGCCCACCTCGAGTGGGTAGAACTCCACCCGATTGGTCATCATCAGCGATACGGTGTCACCGCGCTTGACCCCAAGACCGGCCAGGCCGGCTGCCACCTTGCGGACCTGGTCGGCGTATTCGCGCCAGGTGAGGGTCTGGGCGTCGCCCGGTGTTCGCAGCGCCACCGCGTCCGGATCGATGGAAGCGGTGCGCTGAAATGCTTCGCACAGGGTGGTTGGGGGCGCGGTCATAACGCTGAGCGTACGTCCGCGCGCCAGCGAATAGTGGACGACCGCGGATTGCGCCGGTGGCGCCTTTGTTCCGGCGGCGGTCGACGGGCGGCGGCCGACGCGTCCGCGGCGTGTCAATCGGTAGGCGTCTGCGGCATCGCGAACGTCACGCAGGAGTTGCGTTCCGGTGCGAGCGTCACGCTGGCTTGACGTTCGGCGTATCGGTGGCGAGCTTTGCACTCCTACATCCGCAAAGCGCGCCATGCCCTCGAATTCCAAGAGCTGCAGCAACTTTACGATGCCGACTAGGACCAGCAGCGGCGCTAGCCGATCCGAACTGCCACTGCCGTCTCTTGCCTCGGATCGATGTAGCGCTTTTGATGCAGGCAGCACGTGGGTAGCCATTGGTTGGTGACACGACCGTCCGCTGCGGACGTTAGACGCGGGCCTCGACCTCTCTTGGATTTCCCTGCCCAGCCTGCGCCTCTGATGCGAAGCTGGCTTCACACTCGGCGAAACGAGGCCTAGCTGCCCAGACACCCCGGACCGAGCAGTTCCTTCAGGTCGCCCATCAGCGCCGGCGACGGCGTCACCCGCAGCGACTGGTCCAGCTCCAAGGTCGTGATCCGGTCGCCGCTGATGAGCCGCAGATGCACCTGGGAGGTTCCGGGGTGACGGACGAGTACCTGCTTGAGCGCAGTGACCTTGTCGATCGTGCATTGGCGGGTAGGCAGGCTGACCGCAAGCGGCCGATTCGGCTGGGCGTTAGAAAAGTCGGGCACCACAAGCTCATTGGCGATCAGGCTGATGCGGTCGTCGCGGATCGCGACCTTGGCATTGACCAGCACCACCGCGTCGTCGGCGATCTCGCCGCCGAAGGTGGAGTAGGTGTGTGGGAAGAACATCACCTCGATGCCGCCGGTGAGATCTTCCAATTGAGCCGACGCCCAAGGCATTCCGTTCTTGTTGACCCGCCGGTTGACCGACGCCAGGATGCCGCCGACCCGCACCTGGGCGTCGTTGGCGACGTCCCCGTCCAGGATCGCCGGTATCGCGGTGTCGACCTGGGTGGCCAGCAGGTGGGCCACCCCGTTCAGCGGGTGCCCGGACACATACAGGCCCAGCATCTCCCGTTCCAGGGCGAGCTTGTGTTTGTCCTCCCACTCGTCCTCGGGCACCTTGATGGTGAACACCGCGTCGGCACCCGAATCGCTCCCGCCGAACAGGTCGAACTGCCCCATCGCCTCGGCCTTCTTGGTGCCCAGCACCGAGTCGACGGCGTCGGTGTGCACCAGGAACAGCCCTTTGCGCGGGTGGCCGAGCGAGTCGAACGCGCCGGCCTTGACCAATGACTCGGTGACCTTCTTATTGCACGCCGAGATGTCGATCTTGTTCAGATAGTCCGAGAAGTCGGTGAACTTGCCCTTCTCGCTGCGGGTCTTGATCAGCGACCCCACCACATTGGCCCCGACATTGCGCACCGCGCCCAACCCGAAGCGGATGTCGGGTCCGACGGAGGCGAAGTTCACCAGCGACTCGTTGACGTCGGGCGGCAGCACGGTAATGCCGAGCTTGCGGCAGTCGGCCAGATAGACCGCGGCCTTGTCCTTGTCGTCTCCGACGGAGGTGAGCAGTCCGGCCATGTACTCGGCGGGATAGTTGGCCTTCAGGTAGGCCGTCCAGTAGGACACCAAGCCGTATCCGGCGGCGTGCGACTTGTTGAACGCATAGCCGGCGAACGGAAGAATGGTGTCCCACAACGCTTTAACCGCTTTTTCGGAGAAGCCGTTGGCGGTCATGCCCTCGTAGAAGCCTTTGTACTCGGCCTCTAGCACCTCGAGCTTCTTCTTACCCATCGCCTTGCGCAGCGCATCGGCCTTGCCCATCGTGTAGGAGGCGACCTTCTGGGCGATGAACATGATCTGCTCTTGGTAGACGATCAGCCCGTAGGTCTCGGCGAGGATCTCGCGCAGCGGTTCCTCAAGTTCCGGGTGGATCGGCTTGACCGCTTGGCGACCGTTCTTGCGGTCGGCGTAGTCGTTGTGCGCGTTCATGCCCATCGGGCCGGGCCGGTACAGGGCCAGCACGGCGACGATGTCGTTGAATTCGGTGGGCTGCATGCGACGCAGCAGATCGCGCATCGGGCCGCCGTCGAGCTGGAACACGCCCAAAGTGTCGCCGCGGCCGAGCAACTGGTAAGTGGCTTCGTCGTCGAGCGGAACCGATTCCAGGTCGAGGTCAATTCCCTTGTTAGCCTTGATGTTTTCCAGCGCATCGCCGATGATCGTCAGGTTGCGCAGACCCAGGAAGTCCATCTTCAGCAGGCCGATGGCCTCGCAGGACGGGTAGTCCCAGCCGGTGATGATGGCGCCGTCCTGCGGGCGCTTCCACAGCGGGATGGCCTCGGTCAGCGGCTCGCTGCTCATAATCACCGCGCAGGCGTGCACGCCGGCGTTGCGAATCAGGCCCTCCAGACCCCGCGCCGTCTGGTAGATGGTGCGCACGTCGGGGTCGGTTTCGATGAGGCCGCGGACCTCGGCCGCTTCCTTGAACCGTTCGTGCGCCGGATCGGTGATACCCGACAGCGGGATGTCCTTGGCCATGATCGGCGGCGGCAGCGCTTTGGTGATCCGGTCGGCGATCGCAAACCCGGGCTGTCCGTAGTGGATCCGGGCCGAATCCTTCAGCGCCGCTTTGGTCTTGATGGTGCCGAAGGTGATGACCTGCGCGACGCGGTCGGAGCCCCACTTGTCGGCGGCGTAGCGCACCATCTCGCCGCGACGACGGTCATCGAAATCGATGTCGATGTCCGGTGCCGACGGACGCTCCGGGTTGAGGAAGCGTTCGAACAGCAGACCGTGCGGGATCGGGTCGATGTTGGTGATGCCCATCGCGTAGGCCACCAGCGATCCGGCCGCCGAGCCGCGCCCCGGCCCCACTCTGATATCGACCGATCGCGCATAGTTGATCAGGTCGGCCACGATCAGGAAGTAGGCCGGAAAGCCCTTGTCGCAGATGACTTTGATCTCGTATTCGGCTCGCGTGATGTAGTCCTGGCCGACACCGGACGGGAAACGCCGCGCCAGCCCGGCCATCACCTCGTGGTGCAACCAGGACGCCTGGTCGTGCCCTTCGGGCACCGGGAAGATCGGCATCCGGTCCCGCGGCGTCCACACGTCGGCATAGGACTGCACCCGCTCGGCAATCAACAGGGTGGAGTCACACGCGCCGGGCACCTGACCGTCCCAGAGCTGGCGCATCTCGGCTGCCGATTTCAGGTAGTAGCCGTCGCCGTCGAATTTGAACCGGTTTGGGTCCGACAGGGTCTTGCCCGTTTGTACGCACAGCAGCGCTTCGTGATTGTGGGCGGCCTCGCGGGTGACGTAGTGGCAGTCGTTGGTGGCCAGCGGCGGGATGTTCAGTTTGCGGCCGATCTCGAGCAGACCCTCACGGACCCGCTGCTCGATCGACAGGCCGTGGTCCATCAGTTCGAGGAAATAGTTCTCGGCCCCGAAGATCTCCCGCCACTTGGCCGCCGACTCCAGCGCCTCACGTTCATGGCCCAGCCGCAGCCTGGTCTGGACTTCCCCGGACGGGCAGCCCGTGGTGGCGATGATGCCTTCGGCGTGTTCGGCGACGAGTTCAGCGTCCATGCGCGACCACTTGCCCAGCTGCCCCTCGAATGAGGCCAGCGACGTCAGCTTGAACAGGTTGCGCAGGCCGGTCGCGGTCTCGGCCACCATCGTCAGGTGGGTGTAGGACCCGCTGCCCGATACGTCGTCGGATTTCTGGCTGGGATCCCCCCAGGTGATGCGCCGGGTGTCAAAGCGCGAACCCGGAGCGATATAGGCCTCGACACCGATGATCGGCTTGACGCCAGCCTTGGTGGCCGAATTGTAGAACTCGCTGGCGCCGAACATGTTTCCGTGGTCGGTCATGCCGATCGCCGGCATCTCCAGCCGCTGCACCTCGGCCAGCATCGGCGAGATCTTCGCGGCACCGTCGAGCATCGAATACTCGGTGTGGTTGTGCAGGTGCACGAAGGAAGACTGGTTCATAGGCACGCCAGTCTATGACCGCCCACTGACACACCACCGGCGTGTCGTGAGTCGTGTCGTGACGTGTTTTAGCCGTACAACTCGACGAACTGGTCGAGCGACTTTTGCACGTCGCCCTTGGCCGCGCGGGCCGCAGCGGACCCGATCGGACCGAAAAAGGCCCGCCCGCCCAGCTCAACGGACAGACCGAGGGTGGCCGCGTCCTGGGCCGGCGTTACGGTCAGCGTGACTTTGTACTTTGCTCCGCCTTTGCCATCCCCCGACATCGCGACCTCGTGCGGCGGGTCCCACTTGGTGATCGTCCAGGTCACCCGGTTACGTAGTCCCTTGGAGCGCGCGACACCCACGATCTGGGTACCTTCGGCGATGTCGTCGACGTCGGGCAGATCGCTGCGCCAGCCCTCGTGCAACACCAGCCAATCGCCCAGCGTCGACAGGTCCGACACGTGATCCCACATGTCTTGCGGGGTCATCGGTACATCCAGGGTCAGGTCAACAGAAGCCATCGGGCGAGCCTAATCGCGTGCGGAGTGCCACCGCGATCCCCGACGCGATTTTCCCCGGTCGCGATACGCTCGGCGACGAAGCGGAGGGAGGTTCGGTGGTCGAGGATCGGGCTGGCTCGCAGTTCGGGCCCTATCGGCTGATCCGACTCCTGGGCAGCGGCGGGTACGGCGAGGTGTACGAGGCCGAGGACACCGACATGCACCGCACGGTCGCGCTGAAGCTGCTCAGCGGCACGTTCTCCCAGGATTCCGTGTTCCGCGAACGGCTGTTCCGCGAGGCCCACACCGCCGGCCGGCTTCGCGAACCACACGTGCTGCCGATTCACAGTTGCGGTGAGATCGACGGGCAGGTCTACATCGACATGCGCCTGGTCCGCGGCGTGGACTTGGAGACGGTACTCAAACGCGACGGGCCGTTGGATCCGGTGCGCGCGGTGAACGTGATCCGCCAGACCGCCGCCGCATTGGATGCCGCGCACGCCGAAACGGTGTTGCACCGCGACGTAAAACCCGCCAACATCCTGCTGTCCGGGGAGGATTTTGTCAGCCTGGTGGATTTCGGGCTGGCCAGCGCAGCGGGCGATGCCCGGCTCACCGGCACCGGCAAGGCTGTTGGAACGTTTGATTACGTTGCGCCGGAACGTCTTTCGATCAATCCAGTGGTGGACCACCGCTGCGACGTCTATGCGTTGGCCTGCGTCCTGTACGAACTTTTGACCGGCTCCCCGCCATATGACGAGCACCGCAATATCTCCGCACTGATGACCGCACACCTGACCGCCCCGATTCCGCGGCCCAGCCAGCAGCGGGCGGGTATTCCGGTTGCATTCGACGAGGTCGTCGCGCGGGGCATGGCCAAGAACCCCGACGAGCGCTACTCGACCGCCGGCGAATTGGCCACCGCCGCCCAACGTGCGCTGGGCCCCGCCGCCACCACCCGCGAGTGGACGACCACCTGGCCACACCCGCCGGCGCGTTGAGCGCGGTGGTGGGCATCAGCTGAGTGGTGCTGGACGAATTGGGCGGCAGCTTGAGCACCTGATTCAGGAATTCGTCCACTACGTAGATGCTGCCGTCTTTGCCCAGCGCCACGGCAATGGGCCGGCTCAGGTGCCCGAACGGCATCAGCGCCGGGCCGCGCGCCCCCGGCGTCCACTTCCACAGCGCGGGTGCATGAGCATCGGCCACATACACATTGCCCGCCGCATCCACCGCCACCCCCTCGGCCCCCAATTCACCGAACGGGAGCTCGATGGGGGTCGTCGCGCCGGGAGGCAACTTCAGGACCCG
>NZ_LZLS01000098.1 GCF_001673365.1 Mycobacterium asiaticum | reverse complement strand
TGCCCTGCAAGGCGTTTCGCGTGGCTTCACTAACGAAGGTGGGTGCCAGGTCGACCACGTCGAGAATCTGCGCGGGCACCCCCAGCTGGGTGGCCGCCATGTTGCGCACCACCTTGGCTCGCCCGTGCATCTGTAGCACCGACGTGGCCACCGAACGGGGCAGCGACCCGCGCAGCGCCGGCAATCCGGCCGCCGCGGCGATCCCGCGGAAAATGCCGCGCAACCCGATGGTGCGCGGTGCGGTCAGATGGAATGTCTGCCCATCGCGACCGTCGGCATGCATGAGCGCGACCAGGGCGTCGGCCACGTAGTCGACCGGGACGATGTTGGTGCGCCCGGTGTCGGGCAGCATGATCGGGGTAAACCGAGGCAATAGCGCCAGCTTCCTCAAAACACCGAAGAAGTAATAGGGCCCGTCGATCTTGTCCATCTCGCCGGTGCGCGAATCGCCGACCACCACCGCCGGGCGGTAGATGCGGTACCGGAGCCCGGCCGTCTGCCGCACCAGCGCCTCGGCCTCGAACTTCGTCTGGTGATACGGGGTCGGCAGGGCCTGGCCGACGTCGAAGTCGTCCTCGGTGTATTCACCGCGAAAATTACCGGCCACCGCGATCGATGACACGTGGTGCAAAGTGGCACCGAGGCGCGACGCCAGCGCCGCAACCGCGCGAGTGCCCTCGACGTTGGCGGCTCGCTGCTCGGCGTCGCCCGCGGTGATGTCGTAGATCGCCGCGCAGTGCACGACATGATCCACCTGACCGAGCTCGGCGACGACCTCCTCGGACAGCTCAAGCGCCGGTAGCTCGCCGACCAGCGGCTTTACCCGCTCTCCCCAGTCAACGGCGAGGCGTTCGAAGCGGCCCAGTGATTGGCGCCGGACCAGCACCCACACCTGCGCATCGGGTGAGCGGTCAACCAGACGGGAAATGACTCGCCGGCCAATAAACCCGGTACCGCCGGTAACGACATACCGCATGCAGCCCATCGTGGCGGCCTAGGACCGCCACGTCAACCATCGACAGTTGGGATCAGCTGAAGTTGCGGACGCCGTCCCAGTCCACCAGGGTCCAGCCCGTCGTCGGGCTGCCGGTGATCACCACGCGCCCGAGGTTGGGTAGCGGGTGGCTGTTCATCAGGCTGAGCTTGGGGTTCTTGACGTTCATCAACGTCCACACCATGATCGCGGTGCCCTGGGAGAACACGGCGGGCTTGTTCTTACCGGCGTCGTAAATCTTGCGGATCGCAGCGCTGAACTGTGAGTTGAAATCGGAGCCGCTGACCGATCCGGGAATGCTGGTGTCCACGTCGCCTTCCAACCAGCGCACCGGAGCAAGCAAATAAGTCGAGCTGGACATCGACTCCGGCTTGCCGTTGTACCAGCCGGCGCTAAGGGACTGAAGTCCCTGAATGACCTCGACCTGCCGGCCTACCTCGGTGGCCAACGGTCCAGCGGTTTGCTGGTCGGCGGCCATCGGGGAGGAGTAGAGGCCGTCGAACTCGGTGTGGCCGACCTGATGGGCCAGCTGCTGAGCTTGGTTCTTGCCCTCAGTGGTGAGGCTGGGGCCGGGTACGGTGGTGTCGATTACCCCGTCGGCATTGGCCTGGGACTGTGCGTTTCGGATGAAAGTCAACGTGATGCTGCGGGCTTGGGGGCTGCTGCTGCAGGCGCCGACAAGCAGCGCCGCGACGAGCAAAGCTAAGACCTGCGCCGATCGCCAGCGCGGCGTAGCCGGCCGCCGCGACGCGCCGCCATGGACTTTCGGGGCAAGTGGAGTTGGCTTGACGGCCGGAGTGCAGATCGGGGTGCGCTTCACCATGGCGATAGCCTGCCCTGCGGACATGGTCGGTGGGAAGGGTTTGCGATGGTTAGGTCGAAGAAATGACGCGAATCGAGAGAATTTTGGAATCGAGAGGAGACTCGCATGCCGATTGACCCCAGTGCCGTGGGTGCGGTAACCGAGCCCGCGTTGTTCGAATGGACTGATCGGGACACGCTGCTCTATGCGCTCGGGGTGGGTGCGGGCCTCGAGGACCTCGCTTTCACCACCGAGAACAGCCATGACATTCCGCAGCAGGTGCTGCCCACCTACGCGGTGATCTGCTGCCCGGCCTTCGCCGCGGCCGGCAAGGTCGGAAAGTTCAATTGGGCGATGCTCCTGCACGGGTCACAGACCGTGCGGTTGCACGCGCCGCTGCCACCGGCCGGCAAACTCTCTGTGGTGACCGAAGTCGCCGACATCCAGGACAAGGGCGAGGGCAAGAACGCGGTCCTGATGCTGCGTGGGCGCGGGACGGACCCCGATAGCGGGACGCTGGTCGCCGAAACGCTCACCACGTTGGTGATCAGGAACGAAGGTGGCTTCGGTGGCGAGAAAGGGAAGCGGCCGGTAGCGCCGGAGTTTCCCGACCGCGAGCCCGACGCCCGCATCGACTTGCCCACCCGCGAGGATCAGGCGTTGATCTACCGGCTATCCGGCGACCGCAACCCGCTGCACAGCGACCCATGGTTCGCCACCAACCTGGCGGGCTTCCCCAAGCCGATCCTGCACGGGTTGTGCACCTACGGCGTCTCGGGGCGCGCCCTGGTGGCCGAACTGGGCAACGGCGTCGCCGCCAACATCACGTCGATCGCGGCGCGGTTCACCAAGCCGGTGTTTCCTGGCGAGACGCTCTCGACGTTGATCTGGAAGACCGAGCCGGGCAAGGCACTGTTCCGTACCGAGGCGTCCGGAGCGCAAGGGCAGGGTCCGCGTCTGGTGCTCGACGACGGCGAAGTGGAGTACGTCAGCTAACTGCTGGTCTTCGGTAGTAGTGCATGTAGGCGGCGGCTGGCACCACGACGAACGTCAGCACGATCAGCACGATCGAGAAATAGTTGGGCCCGCCATGCGGCGCCAGAATGATCGTGCGGTAATCGAAGGACACCGCCAGCGCTGCCGAGATCACCACGGCCGCTACCGGTAACACCTTGTCGGTGAACCGGTTTCGCTTCACGTTCGGGTGCTGTCCGGCACGGTCGCGGGACAGTGTGATCAGCGCGATCGGAACGATGATGAACTGGATGAATCGGGCGATGACCGCCAGGCCGGTGAGGTTGTCGTTGTCGAAGCGCAGTGCCAGCGGGAAGGCGAGTGCCAGGGATGCGGTGATGGCGAAGGCCGTCATCGGGACCCCGAATCTGTTGTTGCGCGACAGTCCGGCCGGCAGGGTCCCGGTGTCTGACAGTGCAGTCCACAAACGTGGCGCACCGAACGACGCGGCCACGTTGATGCCGAACATCGATACCAGCGCGCCCAGCACGACGATCGTTCGAAAGGCGTCGTTTCCGATGGCCGCCGCGAGTTTCACCGTGTCGGTCGATTGCACGATCTCGTTGGATCCCAACAACATTGCTACCGTCACCGCAAGCACGTAGACGATTCCCACTGCCAGGATCGCCAACGGGATGGCCCGTGGCAGGTTGCGCTCCGGTTGGTCCATCTCCTCGGCGGCATTGGCGATCGATTCGAAACCGGTAAAAGCGTAGAGCGCGGCCATGGTGGCCAGGATCAAACCCGATGCGGCGCTATGGCCGAGTGCCCCGATCTCCAGAAACCCGAACAGCGCGTACGGCGCGGGGTGGTAGACGCCCGCCGCGCTGGCCGTGCCGTAGTTGTGCACGTGCTGTGTCGCGATTATCCACAGACCACCGAGGATGAAAACGGTGAGCGCGAACACCTTTCCCACAGTTGATATTCCGTTTGCCCACTTGATCACCCGGTTGCCAAATAGGTTGATGAGCAACAAGACTGCGATAAAAAGCAGGAAAGTCAAAGTCTTCACGCTGAACAGGCTGGTATCTCGATACCAATCTTCTTCGGGGAAAACGACTTTGAGTAGCGTCGAGACGAACAGCGACGCCAGCACCCCCCAGGCGATGGATGCCACGATGGCATGCGTGACGCCGACATAGATGCCGATCCGCTGGCCGAAAGCGGCGGTTGTATAGGCGTAGGAGGCGCCGTTGGTCTTGACGTATCTGGCCGCGGTCGCGAAGACGAGTGCCATGGTGCCGGCGAAAAGACCGGCCAGTATGTAGGCGACCGGTGCCAGCGGCCCGGCTAGCTTGATCACCGCGCCGGGGGTCAGGAAGATGCCGGCCCCGATCACGGCGTTGATCCCGAGCATGACAATGCTCCAGAAACCAAGCTTGCTGATGGCAGGCCCTCCTAGCCGCGGCCGGCCCTGGATCAGGGCTGGTTAGTACACGTTCGTACCACGGGCACAGAAGAGCAGAACTTTGGTGCCGCCTATTTCCCCTACGTGCCGTCGGTGCCGTTGACGCCGTGCGTGCCGAACAAGGTTCCGCCGGTCCCCCCGAGGGCGCCAGTTCCGCCGGTTCCAGCAATAGCGCCAGTTCCGCCGTCACCCCCGCCGCCGCCATTGCCGCCGTTGCCTATCGTCTGTGCATTGCCACCGGCTCCGCCCGGCCCGCCGTTTCCACCGTTGCCGGTGCTGCCGGCGCCAGAAGGTGTGACGCCGTTGCCGGGGGTGCCGCCGTCGCCGCCGGTTCCGCCGCTACCTCCGGTTCCGGCACTGCCGAACAACAGGCCCCCATTGGCACCGGCGCCACCGGCACCGCCGAGACCACCGGCCCCGCCGTTGCCGCCGACACCGCCGCCGGCACCGAAATTGTTGCCGCCTCGGCCGCCCTTGCCGCCGCCGCCGGCGTCCCCACCATTTCCGGCGCTGCCGCCGTTGCCCGTCAGTAGCCCGCTGTGGCCGCCAGAGCCGCCAGTGCCGCCGTTACCACCGCCGCCACCCGTGCCTCCGGTGCCTCCCAAAACGACGGCGTTGCCGTCCGTTCCGATCTGGCCGACCCCACCGTTTCCGCCGGTCCCGCCGGTGCCAGCGTTACCACCGTTGCCGAACAAGCCCGCGTTGCCGCCGTTTCCGCCGTCTCCACCCCGGCCGCCGGCCCCACCGGCAACGCCGTTGTGCGTGCTGCCGCTGGCCGTCTGGGTGTTGCTGCCGCCAGCCCCGCCTGCGCCGCCGCCGCCCGCATCGCCGGACAGCCACCCGCCGTTTCCGCCAGTTCCCCCGTGACCACCGGAGCCGCCGAGAGAACCCAATTCCCTGCCATTTGTGTCTCCGCCGACGCCGCCCTGACCACCCTGGCCACCGGCGCCAACCATCCTGGCGCTGCCGCCGGCTCCGCCGTCGCCGGCGGCTCCGCCGGCGCAGTTGGTGCCACCGCCCGTCTTGATTCCGCCGGGCCCGCCTGCACCGCCGTCTCCACCGTTGCCGTACAACAGCCCGCCAGCGCCGCCGACGGCACCGGCACCGCCCGTCCCGCCGTTGTTGTTGGGAGCACCCGTTGCGGTTCCGCCGGCACCGCCTTGACCGCCCCGGCCGCCGCTGCCGACAAGACCGCGGGCATCACCGCCGACGCCGCCGGCGGCACCGCCACCGCCATGACCGGAGC
>NZ_LZLS01000097.1 GCF_001673365.1 Mycobacterium asiaticum | reverse complement strand
GATGTTGCAGTACGCATCGGGCGGGTAGGGGAGCTGCTCTCGTCACCGTCTGGAGGTGGGTGTCTGTTTGCCCGGCTCCGAGCGACAAAAACTTTGTCGCTATTAGCCGGGCACGTGCACATATGCGTCCGGAGACCGCGCCGGGGCTGGGGACACTGCACGTTTTGCCCGGCTCCGAGCGACAGGAACTTTGTCGCTATTAGCCGGGCACGTGCACACATACCTCCGGAGGCGGTGCGTCGCGCACCCATCGCGAAATCGAAGCGTGGACGGTTGATCCGTGCCTATTCGCCGAACACCACTCCGGGGTTGAGGATGCCGGCCGGGTCGAAGCTGTGCTTGATGCGCCGCAACAGTGCCACCTTGGCCGGATCTTCCAATTTGAGGTAGTACGAAGTCTTGGCGCGGCCCAGCCCGTGCTCGCCGGATATTGCACCGCCCAATTCCATTGCGAGCGCGAAGATATCGGTCATGAGCTGCTTGCGCGCATCCGTATCCTTCAACAGGATCGCCAAGTGCACGTTGCCGTCACCGGCGTGTCCGCAACCTGCGACTGCTCCACCGGCTGCGGCCGCTAAACCCTTTGCGGTGTCGAGGAATTTCGGCATCGCTGAGCGCGGCACCACGGTGTCGATGATGTCGTCGGCTCCGATCGCTTTGGCCGTCCAGAACGCTTTCTCGCGCGCCTCGATCAGCCGGCGCGCCGAACCGCCCTCGAGTACGTACGCGTCGGCGGCACCCAGTTCGGCCAACAGCTCTCCGGTGCGCTCGACATCCTCGTCCAATCGGACCGAGGTCCGATTCTCCAGTGCCACAACGAGATACGCCGCACAGCTGTCGCGAACCTGGTCGGGAATGCCGAGTTCGAGATTCTGAGTATGCACGATGGCGGCCATGGTGACGTTGTCGATGTACTCGAGGATGTAAGGCGCCAACCCGCTAGCCAACACCGCGGGCACCGCCGTCATGACCTGATCGAGATCGGCGAAGGGAGCCAGCACGGTAGCGCTGTGGTCCAGGTGCGGGTGCAACTTGACGATCACCTCGGTGGCCAACGCCAGGGTGCCTTCGGAGCCGACGATCAATTGAGTCAGGTCGTAACCCGTTGAGACCTTGGCGATCCTGCCTCCGGTGCGGATGATCTCGCCCGTCGGTAACACCGCCTGCAAACCGAGCACGTTGTGGCGAGCGACCCCGTATTTGACCGCGCGCATCCCGCCGGCATTGGTGCCGACGTTGCCGCCGACGCTCGAGGACAGCTCGCCCGGATACACCATGTACCGTAACCCGAATTCGTCTGTGGTGGAGTCGAGTTCGGTCAGTGTCACCCCGGGCTGAACGATTGCGACCTGGTTGGTGGTGTCGACCTCGATGACCTTGTTCATCCGTTCGAACGCGATCACCAACCCGCCTTCGATCGGCCGCGCGGCCCCCGACAGACCGCACCCAGACCCGCGAGCCGTCACCGGCACGCCACTTTCGGAAGCGGCCTTCAGCAGCTCGGCCACCTCCTCGGCGGTGGCCGGCTTGGCGACATACGCCGGCGCTACCGGCGAGAGCGCCAACTCCTCGTCATGGGAGTAGTCCTCGGGGATCGCATCGCCGGTCAGCAGGTGATCGCTACCGACAACGTCGGCGAACCGCGCTGTCATATCGCTCATCGGCATCAACCTATCCTGCGTTCGACCCTGCAAGGTGAGGACTTCTGACTCTCACCCACCCACGTATTAGGGCGGATAGTAAACGGTTATGGAGCACCTGTCCGCCCTCGACGCCGCATTCCTAGAAGTCGAAGACTCTGACCCGCATGTGAGCTTGGCGATTGGCGGCGTCTCGATCCTGCAAGGGCCCGCGCCCACCCATGAGGAGTTCGTCGCTGCCTATACCGGGCGGATCCAACGCATCCCGCGCTGCACGCAGGTGCTGCGAACCCATCCGCTGGACATCGGCCCCCCGGAATGGGTGGATGACCCACACTTCGACATCGACCGGCATCTGCACCGACTCGCCCTGCCGCACCCAGGAGGCGACACCGAACTGTTCGAGATGGTTGCCGATGTGATGGAGCGTCGCCTGGACCGGGGGCGTCCGTTGTGGGACTGCTTCGTCATCGAAGGCTTGCGCGATGGCCGGTGGGCGGTGCTGACGAAGTTGCACCACTGCATGGCCGATGGCATCGCGACCACACAGATGATGGCAAAGCTCAGCGACGACGGTGGCGGTGACTCTTTTGCTACCGACATCCGCGCCACTAAGGAGGAAAACGACTCCCAGGCGGGCGGGTCCAGGCAGAGCCGCAATCCGTTGAGTTGGGTGAGTGCGCTCGCGCACAGCGCCGCGAGTGTTGTGACCGGCGTCGAACACGCCGCACTGGGTGCTGCTGGACTGACGGTGAGCCTGTTGAATTCGGCGCCGGAGACGTCATTGAGCGGTTCTGTCACCGCAAGGCGGCGCTTCAGCGTGGGTCGGGTCGGGTTGGCGGATTTGCATGAAATCGGCGAGGCGTTCGGCGTGACCCTCAACGATGTGGCGCTGGCGGCGATTACCGCCAGTTACCGACAGATCCTGCTCGACCGCGGCGAACAACCCGGGCGCGATTCGCTGCGCACATTGGTGCCGGTCTCGGTACGCGGGATGGACAAATTCAACATGACCGACAACCAGGTGTCGGCGATGCTGCCGCTGCTGCCCGTCGACGAAGCCGACCCCGTGACGCAGTTGGAGTTGGTCCACCAACGACTCCTGCGCACCAAGGGCAGTGGGCAGCGCGAAGGCGGCAATGCGATGATTGCGGCGGCCCGAAAGGCGCCATTTGCTCTCTCTGCGTGGACTATTCGGCTGCTGAGCCGGTTACCGCAGAAAGCCGTGGTCGCTTTGGCGACCAATGTGCCGGGCCCACGAGGCGAACAGAAACTGCTGGGCCGGCGCGTGTTGGAGGTGCTGCCGATTCCGCCGATCGCGCTGCACCTGCGCACCGGAATCGCGATGGTCAGCTACTTCGACCAGTTCGTCTTCGGCATCACCGGCGACTACGACGCCGCACCCGACATCGATAAGCTCGCCTCCGGAATCGAGGACGGGGTGGCGCGGCTGCTTGAGATCAGCCGCAGGCTGCGGGTCAAGCGAGGGGCAAAGTCGCCGATAGCGCTGGCCTAGTTGGCGTTTCGGGCGACATACCGCAATTGCTCAGGCGATATTCGACACCGTCTTCCTATCTTTGCCATCATTGCGTGTCAGCGCACGAGGCCCGGGAGGTTTTGATGGGTTCACAACCGGTCGTTTTCAACCATGTCGGGTTGTGCGTGCGAGACCGGGAGCGGTCGCGGCGGTTCTACGAGGGGCTGCTCGGGTTTCAGTTCTGGTGGGACCTCGATCCACCCGACAACCGGACTGCGCCTTTGTTGGGGTTGCCCGAGCCGCTTGGGGTGCACGCGACGTATCTCGTGCGCGATAGCTTCGTGCTTGAGCTGATCGACTATTCGGCACGTGAAGTCCACGCCGGCGGGCAGCGGGTGATGGATCAGGTTGGGTTGACGCATATTTCGTTCTCGGTGTCTGATGTTCCTGGTGTACTCGCGCGGGTGACGGAGTACGGGGGAGAGGTGGTCGCTGGGACGGTGACGAACGGGTCGGCCATGATTCGGGATCCGGATGGGCAGTTGCTGGAACTGCTCGCGGACGGGTGGCTGAAGGTGTTGCCGAAGAGACCGTGATCGAGGGTGCCCAACAACTCCGTCTTTGTGCTATAGCAAAGCTAGGACGCCGTGAGTCGGTAGGGAGGACAGCAGATCATGACCATTGCACGACTTATTGGTACCGCCGCCGTGTTCGTCGGGTGGGTCTTCGGGTCAACTGGCACCGCATGGGCAGAATCATCCATGAGCGGGCACTACATTTCGACGGTGACCTCGGATTCGGGAGAGGCCACTGATAGTGATTGGTACTTCACGCCATGCGGCGAGGGATGCGCTTCGGTAGCAAACACACCCGATGGTCCCGCCTTTGGTAATGCCCGAATGGTCGACGGGCAATGGACACTGCTCTGGCACTCTGACGCATTCTGTCCGGGTGGCTCACGGGTACCCGGGGTGTACGTCAGTTACGCCACGTGGGATCCGAACACTCTTGCGGGCAAAGATGATTCCGGCATCGTCACGCCGATATGCGGGTCCGGGGGTCGGCCGCCACGCGTGACCCAGCATATGCAACTCACGCCGGCCGGATAGTGCCGCAACGAGCAGTCTTCGAGTGGCGCCAGCGACGTGCGATTGCACCGCTTGAGATGCGGCAGCGCGTTTGCCACGGCAGAAGGCCGACGGCATGATGAGCCGAAGTCCGCGTTGAGGAGCCAAGAAATCATGCAGAAGGTCACCGTCAAGATCTTCGTTTTCTTGGCGCTCACCTCGCTCTCGCTCTGCGCTGCAACGCCTACCTCAATTGCCACTCATGTTCGGTCGGCAGCACCGGAGCAACTTGAGTTAGTAGACAATTGGACGTTGGCAGCGGCGGACTCGGCCTCGATGCAGGGTGAGGCATTATCTGTGCCGGGGTCGGTATCGGACCATGACAGCGCGGCGTGGTACCAAATTCGCCGAATGCCGGCCACCGTGCTGGAGGTCCTCCAAGAAAACGGGGTCTACAGGGATCTTTATGAAGGTAAGAATCTCCGCGACCAAGTGCCGCAGGATCTCTACCAGCGTGACTGGTGGTACCGCACCCAGTTCATCGCCCCGAAGGACCGAAAGACCTACCTGTTGGGATTTCCGGGCATCAACTATCGCGCTGACATCTGGTTGAACGGGCGTCTCGTTGCCGACCGCGAGCAGGTCGTCGGCATGTACGTGGATCACCAGTTCGACGTGACGCAACTGATTCGACCTGGGCAGCAAAATGTGCTGGCGGTGAAGGTAACACCGGAGCGTGCGCTTCAAGATGTGGACGGTGTCGAGCTGGCCGACAGCTGGAACGATTGGATTAACTGGGATTACCTCGGTATCCCGCCGCCGAACGGTGATTCGGACCGGCGCGGAACGTCTTTCGTTCCCGACCGCAACGCCGGCATCTTCAAGCCGGTGTACTTGAAAGCATTGGGAGTCGCGGGAATCGGCTCGGCATCGGTCAATTCGGAAGTCTCGCTACCTAGCGCAGATAGCGCGCGGTTGACGATTCGGGCCGACGTGCACAACTACTCCTCAGAACGCATCCGAGGGGTTCTGCGCGCCACAATCACACGCCCGGACAATGCCACGGTTCACGTCGAGCAAGAGGTCGCCCTCGCTCCCGGCGAGGACGGGCAGATCACCTTCGCACCAGATGAATTCTCGGAGTTGAATTTTCAACATCCGGTCTTGTGGTGGCCGTACACCATGGGGCAGCCGAAGCTGCACACCCTTCGGCTCGAACTCCGCATCAACGAGCAACTCAGCGACTCCCACGAACTGCGTTTCGGGATTCGGACCGTCACACAGCATCGTGACGAGGCGTTCTCCGGTGACGGTGGAGACTTCTATCTGGAAGTCAACGGCAAAAGGTTTCCAGTGCGCGGCGCTGCTTACACGCCCGATCTGCTCTTGACGTATCGCCCTGACCGCGAAGACGCAATCCTGCACTACGCCAAGGATTTGGGCCTCAACATGCTCCGGCTTGAAGGCAAGCTCACCAGCGAACACCTTGTCGAGAAGGCCGATGAACTCGGTATCCCGCTGATGGCCGGTTGGATGTGCTGCAACCAGTGGGAGAAGTGGGAGCAGTGGGACGCCGAAGATCACCGGGTGGCGATGGAAAGCATGCGTTCACAGATTCAGCTGCTGCGCAGCCACGCGTCGGCGTTTCTCTGGGCCAACGGTAGTGACGGGTTGCCCCCGGCGGACATCCGGAGTCGATACCGGTCCATTCTCGATGAATTGCATTGGCAGAATGCCGTTGTCGATACCGCTTCCCGTCAGACCCGCGACGGCGACGGCGTTTCGCAGTGGGACGGGATCGATATGGCCGGACCGTATACCTGGCGCCCGCCCGCCTACTGGTTCAGCCGCCGCTACGGAGCGACCTGGGGGGCATCGGCCGAACAAGGCAACAATGAACAGATTCCGCCGTTCGCGAGCCTGAAGCGGTTCATCCCGTCCGACGAGTTGTGGCCGATCAACGACACCTGGTCTTTTCACGCCGGCGCGCAGTACAAGAACGCCGGTCTGCTCAGCGCTCAGCGCTCAATTGGCATGCGCTACGGTCCGTCCGACAGTGCCGAGATTTTCGCTGCCAAAGCGCAATTGGCTCAATACGAGGCCGTCCGCGCGCAGTTCGAGGCGTTCGCCGCTATGGGATGGAACAGCCACAAGATGACGATCTATTGGATGCTGAACAGTCCCTGGCCGTCCTTCTTCGGGCAGCTCTTCGACTATTACCTGCGCCCCGGTGGCGCATATTTCGGAGCCAAGAAGGGGCTGCGGCCGCTTTCTGTCGTGTTCGACTCGTATGCCACTGGCGACTCGGGCCGCATCAGCGTCGTCAACCAATCACCTTCGGACGAAGGCGATCTCCGTGTGCGCGTCCGCGTCTACGACCTGCAGGGCAATCTGCAGGCGGACGGATCATCAGACCGCATCAACGTCGGCGCCGGTGGTGTCGCGGAGGCAATGGCGCTACCCCGCGGTGCCGCGAAGTCACCCGTCTTCTTCGTTCGCTGTCAACTGGCTCGCGCATCCGGCGAAGTGATTTCGGAAAACGTGTATTGGCAATCGCAACAACCCGATGACGTGGGGGACCCGGACAACGACCGGGCGTTTGACTCAATCCAAGCGAGCTGGGCGGACATGACCGCGTTGAACTACCTGCCGAGCGTGCCGCTGGACGTCACAGCGCATCGTCAACAGACACCGGGAACCGTAGCCATCCGGTTACACAACCCCACGCCCAATGTTGCGTTTTTCGAACGGGCCGAAATCATGTCGTCGCGCGACGGCGACGAGATCCTGCCCGCGGAGTACGACGACAACTACGTGACCGTGTTTCCGGGAGAGACCGTCGAAATCCGGGGAACCGTTTCCGGTTCGGTGGCGAACTGGGTACGGGTGAGCGGGCACAACACGTCGCCGATCACTGCGGCGGTTGAGTAGGGGCTTGGTGCGTGCCGTCGGTAGCCTGTAGTCAATGCCTATCGCCTTCGACCTACGCAGCCTGGACGTGCCGATCGCTCAGGCTGGGATGGGCACCATTGCGGGTCACGAACTCGCCGCGGCCGTGTCCGAAGCAGGTGGACTGGGAACGATCGCCGGAGCGCGTGCCCCGATCGCCGCCGAGGTGGCGGCCGCCCGCAGGCTGACTGGACGGCCGATCGCAGTGAACCTGTTGCTGCCGTTTGTGCGTCGTGGCGACGTGGAGGCGGCCGCTGCCGCCGATGTGATCGTGACGTTCTGGGCGTTCCGTGCCGGCTCGCTACGACCTTGTCGTGGAGGTTTCGTCAAACCATCACGCCTAACGACTGCTGATCCTCACATTGGAGGGTAGCGACTGGCCGGATGCGACATTGGACATCAGCGGGTGTACCACGGCAGGCTGACAGGCATCCACACACGACTTCTTAATAGTCTGGGGATATATGAGTACGCGCGTGCCCGCTTCCTGCACTCCTCCGTCGGCTTTGCGATCGCGCAACATGGCTGCGGTTAAGCGGTTGAACACCGCGCCCGAAATTGCACTTCGATCTCGGCTTCATAGGATGGGTTTCCGGTTTCGTGTTGATTGTCCGATCCGGCTCTCGGGCAAGCTCATCCGACCCGACATAGTGTTCACTCGTTGGAGGGTGGCAGTATTCGTTGATGGTTGCTTCTGGCACATGTGTCCACAGCACAGCACCATGCCAGCTACGAATACCGGCTTCTGGAAAGACAAGCTCGAAGGCAACGCGGCTCGCGACATTGAACAGAACCGCCTGCTGTCGGACGCGGCGTGGGTTGTAGTCAGGATCTGGGAGCATGAGCTCCTGGAGGTCGCCGCAGACAAGGTGCGGCGTGCCGTCGACCACCGGCGTCACTCGGGTGTTTCATAGGTTTGCGCGCGCCGAGCGGCGGCTTGTCGGTGATCCGCCGTAGGATGCGGACGTGCCCACCATGATCGATTTGTTCGCCGGCTGCGGCGGCATGACCAGCGGTTTTACTGCTAAGGGGTTCTCGCCAGTTCTGGCCGTCGAGTGGGATTTGTTCGCAGCGGCAACCTATGCGGCAAATTTTGGTGAGGACCACACACTTTGGCGGGATATCGCCAATGTGAAGTCTCTTGACATCCCGAAAGCCGACATCGTGATCGGGGGGCCGCCTTGTCAGGGGTTCTCAAATCTCGGGATGAAGGACGCGAACGATCCGCGCAATAAGCTGTGGCGGGAGTACTTGAGGATCGTGAAGACGGCCAATCCAAAAGTGTTCGTCATCGAAAACGTTGACCGCTTCATGCGTTCGCCTGAATTTGAGCTACTCCGTGCGGAAGCAGACCACGGAAGTCTCTCCCGCTACAAACTTCACTACGGGCACCTCAATGCCGCCGACTTTGGGGTGGGCCAGCGTCGAATCCGCACTATTGTGATCGGGTCGCGCGTCGGTCCTATCGAGTTGCCTAGACCAACGCACGCCCGACAGCCACAATCCGGCTTGATGAAGCGCTGGGTGACAACCAAGCAGCGCATTGGCAAGGTACCTGAGGAGCCATCTTCGAAGAATCTCCCCGATTCGGTGGTCGAGTTCTTTGGGGAGCTTGTCCCCGGCGCGTTCAAGGGCCTCGACATTCACCTCGGCCGGACGCCGACCCTCTTGTCTCAACAGCGATACGATCATGTTCCCCCAGGGGGCGGCCGATTTGACGTACCGGACCACCTACTTCCTCGGTGCTGGCGCGAAAAGCCGACCGGCACAACAGATGTGATGGGTCGAATGCGCTGGGATATGCCGTCCCACACTATCCGGACGGAGTTTTTCAAGCCTGAGAAGGGCGCTTACCTTCACCCGCAGTGGGATGAAGAAGGCAAGCACCGCGTCAATCGGCCAATTACGCACTACGAAGCGGCTTTGCTGCAAGATTTCCCAGAAAAGTTCCTCTGGTGCGGCACAAAGATTGGCATTGCCAAGCAGATCGGCAATGCGGTACCAGTCGGGTTAGCACGAGCTTTAGCCACGCACCTCAATCAGTACCTGTAGCGTTCACCAAAGAGCGAGCGTCTCGGCGAGATCGCTGTATGGCCGTACTCGCCCTTGGCTGGTTACCTCATTCCAGGCATCGACCTGTTCCACTGAAATTCGTTGTTTCATAGCCAGATTGACCACCGCATCATCCAATGCACCGAACGCTATGTGGTACACGGCGTCAACCTCGCCGGTGCCGCGGGCAATTGCAGCCAATCGACTTGGTAGCGGCTCGGCGGTGACTGTGACCAAATGCGGCAATCGCTCACGCCGGTGCCGGATCATCTGATTGTTCTCATGCCGGATGTTCTGCACGCGATCGCTGCGGATCGTCCACTTACACGAAATGGCGGCATGTAGAAACAACGGTTCGTCGGGATGGCGTGACGGCAGACCGACCACCACATCGGGCTTGATGATGTAGTCCATACCGAGCGTCGTCCGCAGCTCCGCATTTTCCTTGACCAGCTGATCTACTTTCTTGAGGTGGCCGTACTGCAGGAACTCGGTGATCGGTCGAGACGCTTCATTGACAACCCACCGCCGTGACGAGTCTAGCGCTGGCAGATCTGACTTGAGGGTGGCCGCAACCGCCAATTCGAGAGGGCGGCCGCTCTGCGGGTTTTTCACTCCAGAAGCAACTTCCCGCTTAATATTTAGCTCGTCAAGAATTGCGCTGGACAGGGCGACTGAGGCGGCATTATTGCCGTCCGCAGTATTTGGGACGAATCCAGCACTTCGCTGCTTCCTTTTCCAACCGAGTAAATCGGCCGCGAACGACGCGTTCAACGGTCTGGGGACTCTTCGATGAGGCACATACCCAAGATTAGTATTGCCGAGTGTGAGGCACGTCCCCGCGGATGAACCCAGCCAGCCAGCCAGCCGTCGACGTCGATTACCGGCGCGCCGCGTTGCTGCATGGGTGTCGCCGCCCATTCTTTCTGATGAATTCAGCGCGCCTTCTCGACGATGTCGCTGAACAATCCCGCGTCCTCCCAGCCTTCGTCGTGGGTGCCGAAAAGCAGAGCCCGGTCCAGGAAGGAGTTGTTCATTTCACACGATGTCTCCGGCGCGAGCACGCACGCGTGACATGCTGCGAGATTGAGCCCGTCGGCGCCGGCGCCCGACGACTCGATGCACACCGGGTCGGACGAGCACCACGACAGGCGTTGCAGTCCTTCTCGGAGTGCCGCCCCGAGGTGTTCTGTCTCAGCCCTGGACGCAACCCCGCCCAGACTGCCCGCCGAGTCAGAACTTGCCGTGTAGACAAGCAGCCCGGCCATCTTCTCGTCCACGAACAGTCGTTCCCGAAGCGCGGCGGCCGGGTATCCAGCGTCGAGAGACAACTGGTCAATGATGATGTGCGACAAGGTGTGGACGGCGACCTTCACGATATCCACGGGGGCGGGAGTGCGACCGTAGTCCGCCGCCGCCCGGTCGGCGGCCTTCTGAAGTGCGCGGGCCCTACCCTGCGCAAAGTCGCCCGCAGCCCACTCCGCGAGTGCGTTACGGCGGAACGCGAGGAATACACCCTCACCGATCACCTGGATCGCTGGCAGCCAGTGCAGGTGCGTTGGTGCGAGGGCACACAGTTTCTGCCCTGGGCCGGACGGATCAGGTGCCCCGTCGAGACGGGTAAAGCCCTGCAATGCGCGTACTTCTCGCAGTCTGGTGACCTTCCGCACGTCGGAGATCAGAGATTCGAAGCCGTCGGGGACCTCGCGAGTTAGGCACACGAAATCCGAATCGAGGCCTTCCTCTTCACGTCCTTCGACCAGCGCCTTGTATTCGTCGACGCGGAGTCTGGCCTCCGAGATTTCTTCGTCGTCTTCTTCTTCGCCGCGCCGCCGCCCGATCTCGCGGGTGATCTGGTCGACGCTGAAGCGTCCCTTCGACATTGCGGCCAGGCCGGCGAGGACGGGAGGGATCACGGCATCGGGGTCCTTGACCATTTCCCAGTTCTTGTCGACGAACTTCGCAAGCGCTTCTGAGTAAGGCGGTATGGAAATTGACGACCGCACGGCAGGAAACCACACGTTGGAAGCGCCGCGTTGGACCGCGCGCGGATACTGGTCGCAGTCTTCGTTCGTGTCGAGTCCGAGCCAAGGCCGCAACCCGGTGCATTTGCCGAAATCTATGAGGGATCCTGCGCCGATCGCACCGTCGAGGCTGCGGCTCTCGACACCGCACGTGCATGACAATGTCAGGTCACCTAGAGAAGACGTTCGCCCGAGCACGTTGAGTTTCATCTCGTGCTCATCGCCACGGATCCGGTCCTGCTGCCCCTTGTGCAGCCACCAGTAAACAGGAAATTCGCTGACGTGCCCGTTGCGGCATGCAGCCATCAGCCTGAACGGGCTCAGATCGACCTTATCGACCTTGCACTTGGCATCGTTGTCCTTCGACAACTTCGAGAGCGGACCAATACGTCGGCACTTGGGGCACACCTGCGTGAACGGGTAGCGGATGACGGGCACATCCCGCTTGCCTCCGGCCGGCGGCGCCTTGAGTTCAGTTACACCGAGGGCCCTGGCCAGTCGCGGCTCGGAGATGTGCTCAGCCCGATCAACGTTCCATTCGTGAAGGCCAGCGATCATGAAACTTGTTGATTCAGCTGGGAACAACCCTCCCACGCCATATGTACTCAGCAACTGGCTGCGCCGAGCTTTCGCCGCATTCATCGTGCCACCTTTCTCGCCGAGATCTGGAAAAGGGCACTCTCGGCATCGACGTCCCGCATGCTCTGCAAGGTGGGCCACGGCGCGTCTCGAGTCGAGTACTCGATGTCTTCGTCCGTCAAAGCCACGTCTGAGGGCACGAGGAGCGAATCGTCGTAGTCGCGACTATTTCTGTACTGCATGTCCGGCCGAGATTCAGCAGCCTCGGCCCACACCTCGAGGAGAGCGCCCAGTTGATTTTTTGTGTCCTCAGCTTCCTCCGGATCGGTGACAGCCTGTGCGCGCTGCTCCAAAAACTCAGCCAACTGGGTGATTTCGTCGTATCGAACAGTGGCCTTGTGGGCCGAGCCGTTGGATGCAAGGTCATTCACCAAGAGGCGGGCGAGGGAAACAAGCACTCCGTGCAGGGCCCGATCGCGGGCGCGAGCGGCGAACGGTGTCGCGCTAGTGGCCTCAACGGCGCGGTACAACGCTTGGTGATACGGGACGAAGTTCTCATAGTGCGACCTGTCGCGCGAACGCGCTGAGTTGAAAATGGTGACAACCAGACCAGGATGCTGGCGTCCGACGCGACTGGTCGCCTGGATGTACTCGGCGCTCGATTGAGGTTGACCCATCACGGCCATCAACCCGAGCCTGTCGATATCGACCCCGACGGAGATCATGTTGGTCGCCAGGACTACGTCATTCGCTGAGCCCGAGGCGAAAGCCTTCTCGAGGCTCTTGAGCGTGCGGGGGATGTCCGCCGAAGGTACGCGACTCGTCAATTCGACCGGTGGCCGCAGGTCACGCGGCGACGCCTGCTTGCGACGGGCGACCAATTGCAGCCTGTCCCGGACGTCGCCCTCCACTTGGAGATTCGCGCTCCCTAGTACTCGAAGGCTGTTGAAATATCCGAGGAGCGTCCAATATGGATCCCTGGTCTCGGGACTCGCCGCCAAATCGTGGGCGGCCTGCAATATGGCGGCGTAGACCCTGACCATCAGCGTGGCGTGACTGGTTCCTGGCGCCATCACCCCGACGTACTCGCGAGTCCCGAATTGTTCGCGAGGGGCGGGTTCGGCGAAGAACGATTGATCGGGATCTATGCCCGGAGGTGGGAACTGCTGTGCACGACGGTCGAAGACTGCACGAATCTGACGGTCGGCACGGCGGATGGTCGCCGTGGAGGCTATCACCTTCGGCCGGCCACGAACACCTTCGGAGGTCAATTGGCCGCAGGCAGCATCGATTGCGGCTTCGTAGAGCCCGACGATTGAACCGAGCGGCCCCGAGATCAGGTGCAGCTCGTCCTGAATAATCAGAGAGGGTGGCGTACCAATTCCGTCGCGCGCGAACAAGTTCCGCACTTCTTCGCGCCACGTCATTTGTGCAAACTTATCTACGGTACCAAGCACCAATTCGGGACGAACACGATAAATATCTTGATCGACAAGATAGGCAGGCAGGCCGTCTCTGAAGTCACAGGAACCATTCCCGCATGCGATTCTGAGTCGCTCGTCGGGCGACTTGACTACTGAATAATGACTTTCGTTCAAGTCCTGACCACACCAAGGGCACTGCGTCAACTGGACGGGGTTCTTCTCGTTGAGCTCCCTGCCGTCGGCGATGTCTCGGAGAGATTTGCGTGCTTCCAATAGAGTGTTCGGGGTTGCTCCTTGGCCGACCCAGAGACCGATTGAGAACGGTCGGTGCCCTAGGTCGTTCTCACGCTGCCGCAACCGCTCGAGCGAACAGAGCAGCATAGTCGCGCGCTCGAACTGTTGAATTGTCAACAGCCGCAAGGTGTACCGCATAATGACCGCGACACCGAGTGTTTCGGGATCCTTCAGCCTGCGATGGAAGATCGTGAACGCAACCAATCCGAGGTAGGCCTCGGTCTTACCACCCCCTGTCGGAAACCAAAGCAGATCTGCGATGTCGCGGTCTTCGTGGTTAGGGTCTGCGAGACCCGGCAGGTTCAACAGAATGTAAGCAATCTGGAACGGCCTCCAGCTTTGTTGAACGCCATCGCCGACCACACCAACTGCACCGCTCCGCACCCAGTCTTGGCGTGCTCGCTGCAGCTGCATGGCGGCATTAGCGAGGCGGAAGGCACGGCCGGCATCTCGATCGGTTACGATCAGATTGATGCCGTTCTGTATACGTTCGGCGGCACCTCGGGCACGTGAGACATGTTCGTCGGCAACGGCCTTCAGCCCGTCCTCGACGTGCGCCTCGCCATTCTGAACGTTCGTAGTCAACCGGTCGATCCATTCGCGGTATTCGGTGACCAATCGACCGAGATTCGTTGCCAGTTCCTCGTCGGTTGCGTTGCTCAGAAACGACATTCGAAGGTCGATATCCTCGCTTACGCCACCGGGTTTCGCCCTAAATATTTCCTGCCGGGGGATGAAGGTCGATGCCACTCGTTCGACGTGAGAGGAAGTCCCGTCGCGATCCCAGATGGCGGCGCAGCCGTGTCCGATCGCGAAGACCCGCGCATTGCGGTACAGCAGTGCAGCCGAGCGCAAGTCGGCATCATCACTTAGCACACCGTAGGAAGATCGGTCCACGATGGATTGGGCAGATGACTGCACCTCGACACCCACCTGGAACCAGGCATATGCATCGCGCAGTTCACCTCTAGGTGGTACCTGCGTATTGCGCAGTGCAACCGACACTGCCACACGCCCGTTCTTCGGCAGTCGGGCGTACACGTACAGCTGAAGGCCGGATACAACGTCAATCTTCTTCGCCCCTGGCGTGCTGACATCCCATTCGATGGGGTCTACGACTTGCGGGTGACGAATCCATGAGTCCGGTTTCGCCCTTTGCTTGCGCCGGGCTGGTCGCTCAGAACCGGACGTCTCGCCACTGTCCATTTTTCCGGAGGGAACGTATTTGGCTGCATCGACTGCGATCTGCACGGACGAAGCCTTCGCGAGGTCAACGGAAAAGGTGATACCCATTGACGTCGGGTAGCGCATCAGGGCCTGGGATATCGGGCTGTCGCCGGAATCGTACTCCTCTGCTTCACCGCTATCAGGCTCCGGCGCCTCCTGCAGCAGATCGTCTGCCGGCCAGAGCACACCCGCGATGTACCGGTCCAGCGGAAGATCGGTGATGATCTCGTCCGCGCCCTCTGCCGGTCCGACGAGGTCCTTGACCAATTCCTCGACAACGTCGTCGCGAAAACCGTACTGCTCAACAAGATTCGCCATCGCGGTGCTGCAACTCCTAAGTTGTGTTCAAGTCGGGGCGCGCCAGGCCTGTTATCCGCGGTACCAGCCAGAAACCGGAGCTTCCGACGCCGGCCCTCTCGGATTCCCGGTAGTCGCCTGCAACGGTCTCCACTGACACCAGAGACAGACCGTCAATGACTGTCGGACGGCTCTTCAACCAACCGAAGGTCTTCTGAAAGGCAAGGTTAAAGGCGGGGCTGGTACGCCCCAGGGGCTGCTGATCTTGCGTCATAAGAAGATACGACGGGGATTCGGGCGTGGACTCGGATTCGTCGAGTTCTGCATAGACCCTCATACCAAGTTGGTCCAGCGACTGCAGCGTCTGCTGTATGTGCAGGGCGTCAACGGCGTATGACGAGGCAGGATAGGCGGTTTCCACATCGCCATAGAGGAACTCGAACGACTTCGTCCACGAGCCACGCCTTTTCCTCCTCCAGGCCTCTTCCTTGAAGCGTCCCAGCCGATCATCGGCCGTAATCATCGTTTTGGATTGGGGCAGCCTGCAGCTGTAGATCTGATCGCGCGCGCGACTCAATGCCACGTACTCCCGACGCACCCTGGTCCAGCTGGCTTCGCCCTCAGGCAACCAGGTGGGCTCGACGATGAAGACACAATCGAACTCCAGACCCTTGGCCCGATGGATTGTCGACACGATCACTGAACTGTGATCGGGCTCGGTGAGCGGAAGGGGCAGCGCCCGCGCCTTTACGAGGCTGCCCATTCGAAGCAGGTCCAACGAGTCATGATTCCTTGTGCGCCCCTCCGCAGACTTCAGCTCCTTCCACTTCTGTTCCACTTCAGCTTCGGCAAGCATCCGTTGGAGGGCCGCTTCGACCTCCGACCGTCGTTCCCGTGGACCGGGTAAAGGACCCAGCGCTCCGGCTATCCAACGCGCCGCACCGAAATCTTGCGCCTGCCGGCGGACGGCATGCGCGACCGACTTCTCGTTCAGGTAGCGCGATACTCGAAGCACATCCGCGTTGGTCGTGCAAAGCACAGCTGTTCGCTTGCCGTCCGCCGGTGTGACGAGGTCGTACCATTCTGCGATCTCACCCCGATCCGGGATATCCAGAATCAGGTCCTCGAGCAGCCGCTGCGCTTCACCGCCATTGTGAGTCGACCGGAGCTGATCACCCAGCGAGACAACCTGCTTCGGGAATTTTCCTCTGGCCCGGTAGTTTTGGCCTAATCCAACTGTCTCGCATCCGAAGGAACCGGTCAGCTCGGTGAAGACATCGTTGGCGGAGGTCTTGCTGCGTGAATCGTCGAGTTGGAAGTCGTACACGCCTTGCAAGGGGTCGCCCAGGGCGGTGATGCCCGCTTCCTCATCGAGACATCTCAGAATCGCGATGACGAAATCCGCTCGGTCTCCGACCAGATCCTGTACCTCATCCAGCACGACATGAAGTAGAGGCTTGAGCTCGTCAGGCGCTTCGTCCGCCTCCTTCAGAAGCCGCGTCGCGCGTCGAATACGGGCATCGAAACTGCCCTCGGGTTGTACATCCGCTCCGAGCAGCAAGATACTAGCGAACGAGTCGAATGTTCGGACATTGGCCAGGGCAACGTCTCTCGCGTCGAGCCGGCTCCGAACTGCCGATACCGCCGCTCGAGAAAAGCTCAGGACCAGGATTTCTTCGGAGGCAGTCAATCCCTCGTTCTGGACCAGACTGTCTATTCGGCTGACCACCACCTCGGTCTTACCTTGGCCTGCTCCTGCTATCACCAGCACGCGTGCGTCGCACGGCGCCTCGACGACCTCGAGTTGGTGTTCGTTGAGCTCGATCCCTTGCCGGCTGTTACCCGACATGAGCCGACTCCATATCGCGTTCTGCCTCGAAGATATCTTTCACTGTTTGAAACTGGATGCTGTCACCGAACTCGACAATGTTGTCGAGCATGTTGACGATCAGAACCTCCTCGGTACCACCGTTCTTCGGTCCGCGAAGACCGCGACCAACCATTTGTAGGTACCGCACCTCGCTGCTTGTCGGACGGGTGATGTAGACAGCATCCGTCTTCGGAGCGTCGAAGCCCTGCGACAAGACCGCATAGTTCGTCAAGACTTTCAAATCACCCGACTTGAATCTCTCGATCGCGACGCGGCGGTCCTCCGGACTGGTGTCCTGGTCGATCGAGGCTGCCGGACGCCCGTGCAGGGTGAGCAGAGTGGCCAGCGTCTGGGCATTTTCAACCGAGGCAGCGAAGACCACAATCTGCCAGTGTTCCGGCTTGCTCAGGACCGAATCAACGATCGTACGGGTGCGGTCTTCATCCCGACCGATTCTGATTTCGGCACTTTTGGAAAGCCAGCCCATTGACTTGAACTCTTGGAGTTCGTGATCTGACAGCTTTATGGACACACCACCAAGAATCTCGAGGCTGGCCCGCGCAAGGACGCGGTCGCGCTGCAGCCTGACTTGCGGCAATTCGTTGCCGAATACCCCTTCGTCCAGACGGTTGTCGCCGAACCGAGTCAGGAGGCGCTCGGTTTCCGCACTGTCGCGGCGTCCCCGGAAGGGCGTTGCCGTCAGCCCGATCAATGGCTTTTCTCGCTGCCGGGTACCGCGCCCGAGCCACTCGAGGATCGTTGTGTACGAGGGAGTGTAGGCGCCGTGCGCCTCGTCGATGATCACGATAGGAGCCTCGGCCAACCAGGCAAACGCCTTCTTGCCCACGGCGCGGGCCTTGATTTTGTGCCACGTCGCCACTACGACCTGGACGCCTGCGGATTCCTCCTCCATTTCGTAGTTCGACCAGAATCGGCTGAGGATCAACTGTGTGTCCTGGCGGCCCAGCGCCCGCCAGAGATATGACCATGCATCGATCGCCTGTTCGCACAATTCTTCTCCGTCGGCCAGCCACAGGATCGGGCCGAAGAAAGATGATCCATGGGCAAATTCGTCGAGGCTGCCGTCACGAATTGACTGGATGACGGTCTGTACTGCCACCCTCGTCTTTCCGGCTCCCGTCGGAAGCGAAATAATCCCTCGCGTGGGCCCTATGCCGCGCAGTAGGTTGCTGAGGCGCTGTGATACGACCCGTTGATAGTCGTGCAGGGCATCGAGCTGCGTGGGACCGTCGATATATTCCGTCGGCTTGTTCCGTCGCTTGGCCTTCTGGCCCGCCCATTCATCACCAAAACCGAGCCGCTTCACCCACTCTCGAGTGTTGTAGGAACCCACCCACGTCGACGGAGCGGGAACCGGCAGTCCGCGCGGGTCGACCTTGCATACGCGTTCCAGTGCGCGAACACCCAACATCGTCACGCAGAGTTTGGCGAGGTCGAGACCGTGCGGCTCGACCATTCCGTCGTTGACTAGATAGGTGAGCGCGTCTTTAGGGACCAGCGTCCTCAGGCGCTTCTCACCCGCAAACATGAGTAGGCGTTCGGCATCTGAGGATGCGTTCCTGATGGCTCTGATACGTGCCGAGTTACGACGCTGCTCCATATCCTTGAGCAGGAGGTCGACGTGGCGGTCGGAGCTGTCGTAGAGCAAACATTGGAGCGTTTGCCTCAAGACTTCGCGGTCTGTGTTGCCCGTCACTAAGACTGTGTTCGCCTCACGGCCGCTTTGGCAAACCACCTGTGCCGCAGGCTGGCCCGGCACGGCGGCGACCTTACTGATAGACAGGCACTTCTGCAGGGTGAGGTTATCGAGCTCGTGAGCGTCGGGAAGCACGTCCAGCATCGGGAACACATCGGTAAGCAGCTCCGGTTCCGCACTTGTTTCATAGGAGTAAGTGACGGGAAGTCCACGGCCCTCAAGACAACTCCACAACGTGCTGAGCACGTGAACGTACTCAATGGTGTCGACGAGTAAACAAGGTATTCCGAACTCATCGAGTTCTTCATAAGCATCCTTGCTGTGGACAACAGCGACTCCCGTCCGATCCGCCGCGATCCAGTCAGTGTCGCGGCGCACCCACACTTGCTCCGGAGGATCGACTTCTTGATGCGTCCAACACCAACGCGCGTAAGCCTGACCCACGCGTGCAATGTCGTTGCGACTGATATGAATCTGTACAAGCGAATCGAACCCAGAAGGATCAAGCTCTCCGATCTCCCGCCGGAGACCTAACACCCGTTCCGCATCGGAACTTAGCACTACTTGACTCACGCACGGCAGAAGGCCCTCGGGCACATCTGGTACCTCCGCGACGAAAGCAGCGGCCACCGGCACAACACCCAGTGTGGTGGGCAACAGCCCATGCTGTCGCACCCACCAGAGCTCTGGCGCAACATATTTGGCTTTCTTCAGAACACTGGGATGGCTCACCCGCACCAGCGCAACGTCGACGGCATTTATAACAGCGACGGTCAGGGCCGCCCTGTTCATGACGCTGAGGTCTGGCAAACATGCCAGGGGCCCGAGAACCGAATCGATACCCGCTACCTCGATATTCTGGCGGGCTTGGATGCCGAGTTTTAATTCCTCGCCGACGAGCTCGCGGACTGTCCTTTGATACCGCGCCACCCACTTCTCCCTTGCGCCTGCAGGCGAGCGTGCTGGTCGCGACCGTACACCCAGGAGATACAGGATCTCGTGGTCGCCAGCGTGATAGTCAACGTCGACGAGGTGAGTCCCGTCCTCTTTCAAGGGTTTCAGACATTCACCAGCGAAGTACAAGCCCTCAGGCAACACCCAGCGTCCGTGGCCATTTCGCACCTGGACCACTTGCGCCGCGTGCCCGTCGAGCACACCCTCAAACGCCTCGTGCACAAGCTGAGCGCCGGAGCCGCGCATCGCGATCCATAATTCTTCCCAATCGGCCTTTCCGGTGCGCCTTAGTTCCGTGAGTAGCTGCAGCATCTCGCCACCGTCTTCGAAGGCGGTAATGCCTAGGAACTTCATTGCATCAACGGTTGCAGGACGTGCCGAGACAGTCTCGGCGACAAAAGAGGTGCCGTTCTGAAGCGCGCTCGTTCGCAAGAAGCATCGACCACGAACGGGTTGCGCAAGCGATCCGTTCTCCAACAAAATGATCCGGGCGTCTCGCACGTCCATTTCTGTGTTGCCGCCTTTGCGCGCCAGCATTGCAGCGAGTTCGATCGCCGCCGCGGACTGGGCAGGGCGCGGATCAACTACGACAGATTGGAGCCAATGAAGGACACGTCCTGCCGGCTTGATGCGATCATCTTCCTGCAACAGACGGTCAACCTTGGACCGGCGCTCCGTGCTTGTGGTGCAGTCCGGGTGTACCCACGCTCCACGACTTCCCGTGACCGCCAACCACCTATCCGCAAGTTCGGCGACATCGTCTGGAATGCGTTGTAGCGAACTGGGCGCCCGGAGGTCACCATCCAGGTCCGGCAAGCATCGAGAGGCTCGCAACGCTTGAAACACGGGCTCGTTCAAAACTTTATCGGCCCAACTGCGGGACTCCTTTCCTCGGGCGGGCAGAACATCGATGTACCTGCCAAACGCTCCGCCCGCAATCAGATCCCGTCGAGCAGCAACCACCAGCTGCGGGACTACCTCAGTAAGGATCTCGTAGTTGAAATGACATTCGATGATGTTGATGCGGTCGTCTGACAATTTCCACGGCGCATTGACACGACCGCTCAGTGTCAGACCCGACTTCACCGGGAAAAATGCAGAAAGCTGGCCCAGACCCACTCCGCCTGTCAGTGGCAATGCCCAGCTCACCGCTACTGATTCGCGCCGAGCTGCATGCCCGGCCGATTCCAATGCCGTCGGGGAGGGATCGTGCGTGGTTGACACCACTAACCACTCGCGGTCACCGTCCTCGGTGGTTAGCATGACGCGATTTCCCTTTTTGGCGGCCTTGAAATGACGTTCTCGGCTGGCGACAGCGTCGACGAGGTCAAGGATCCGCACGTGAGGGGCAAACAGATTGAAGGACTCATCAAACTCATCGATCTCGGCCGACAGCTGCTCTGCCGTACCCACTTTCAGCGGCACCTTTACAACCGTCGTGGCCCAGGCGGCCAGATCTGCGAGGACAGCATCGCCCCGCAGCTCGAGGGCGGCGTTTAGCGTCCAGGCGAGCCGCAAGGCAGGGACTTCGTCCGGCTGATAGTGGCGTTCGAGTTCAACGGACAACCGTTCCGCCGATTGCGTGCGACTGAATTCGAATGCGACCGAACGGCTGAAGATCTGTGGACAGTCGGAGATACCGCTGATCGATTTGAAACCCAGCCCGAATCGGCCGATTTCGTTGCCCGTTTTATTAGACAAGTGCGTATACAGCAGGGCTCGAACACCTGTGTCCTGAAAAGGGTTGCCTTCGTTCGCCACATACAGCGCGTGATCAGTCAGGTTGACCTGGATTCTGCCCGGTGCGCCTTGGAGCGCATCGGCAGCATTTTGAACGAGCTCCTGGATTTGTTTCCGTCCGTAACCGCCCTCAGCGATCCCGCGCTCTTTGCCCGCATCTTCCTCGACCCGATTGGGATCTTCCTTATAGACCCGAATGCATTTGTCGCGGAATTCGTTAACGAGTCCTTCCAGCGCACGGTCTGGGTCCGTCCACCCCTCGGCCACTACGATGCCTCCCTCCATTTGTGACGTCGTGACTCATTGTTACCGAGCTCACATCAACTGCACCGAGTTTCTACCACTCACCTCTGTCAAAAATCCTGGGGCTGCGTTGCGGCGGTTGCATCCGCGAGCCGCCACGGCGCGGTAACCGCTATGCCAGGCGCAAAGCGCCACATCGACGCGCAGCGCGCCTAACTCAAAACCCTCAACTACAGCTTTACCCTTCTACACGTGACAACCGGGGAGTGCTTGCTGTTACCAGAGCTCGACATCCTGTCGACGCTGGATTTCGACACCGATATTCCGTGCATCTGCCGGAAGTTCTGCGACGAGGCAGACCATTCGGCGGACTGGTGGGTCACGCTGTCCTGCGGTTGCTCGTATCCGTTCTGCAACAAGGCATTACGGATGTCGAAGATGCGGCTCAGAATCCGGCCGTTGACGTGTCGGCTGTGCTCGACGCCCGACATCACGATCAGCCGCGTCAAACGGACATAGCCGACGCGGTTCAGCACGCCTTGGAGATCTGTCACACCCGCTGTGTTCAATCGTGCGATGGGGCATAACCAATCGCAGTTGGTGACGACGACGTCGAGCACGCCCCGCCTCGCCAACGCCGCCGAACGCAAGGTCTACGAAGCCCTGCGAGGGCAGCTCCTACCAAGCAGCTTGCTGATCCCGAACCAACGCGTCACCGACCATCTTAAAGACCACGAGGTCGACTTCCTCGTGGCAATCGAGGGCGCCGGCATCATCTGCCTCGAGGTCAAGGGTGGCGAGGTCTGGCACGACGGCAAGTCGTGGCGTCAGCGTCGAAACAACGACCATCACGAGATCAACCCCGTCCGGCAGGCGCGCGACGCCTGCTACGCGCTGAGGGCCTTCGTGGAAGGCGACGACCGCTGGACCCAGGGACGACTTCGGTGGGACCATGTCGTCGTCCTGCCGAATGCCGAGATTCCAAACGATTTCGCGTTACCGGAGTGCCCGCGCTGGAAGGTGGTCGACCGCAATGACCTTCCGGCGCTCGTGGACAAACTCACCTACATCCTCACCAGTCAACAGCTCGACCGCCCGCTGCTAACCCGAAAAGGAATCCAGCAGCTCTCAACAGCGTTGAGCGGCAGGGGATTACCGCAACGAAACGTGGTCGCCCGCGCGCTGGCGAACGAGGACGCCGCCGACACGCTCACCGAGCACCAGTCGGTCATCCTCAACGCTATCCAGCTGTTGAACCGAGTGGAGATTCGCGGCGGCGCGGGCAGCGGTAAGACGTTCCTCGCGGTGGAACAGGCCAGAAGACTTTCAGTGAAGGGGCAGCGGGTAGCCCTGGTCTGCTACTCCCACGGTCTGGCTTCTTATCTGGAGCGGATCACTGGGCATTGGCGTCGCCGTCACCAGCTGGCCTATGTCGGCGAGTTCCACGATCTTGGTGTGCGGTGGGGTGCACCCGCGGGCCCCGACGAGTCGCTGCGGACCGAGGAGACGGTGCAGTTCTGGGAACACGATCTCCCACGCCAAATGACTGATCTTGCAGCACAACTCGCGCCCAACCAAAGATTCGACTCCATCGTCGTCGATGAAGCCCAGGACTTCGCCGACGCATGGTGGGATCCGTTGCTGGCAGCACTCAAAGACGACGAAACCGGCGGCCTTTATGTCTTCACCGACGAAGGGCAGCGCGTCTTCAGCCGGCACGGTTCGCCGCCGGTACCGCTCGTCCCGTTGGTCCTCGACCACAACCTGCGCAACACCCGCCAGATCGCCAACGCTTTCCAGCCACTCGTGGATCACCCGATGCGCTTTCTCGGCGGTGACGGCCCGGCCGTCAAATTCGTTGCTTGTCAGAACGACGACGCGATGGACGTCGGCGACGACGAAGTCGAGTCACTACTCGACCAGGGATGGCGCCCGGAGGACGTCGCGCTACTCACCACCGGTTCCCGACACCCCGAACAGCGCGAGCGCCAACAGGCCGGCAATGCCGCCTATTGGGACAGCTTCTGGGATGCCGACCAAGTCTTCTACGGACACGTCCTGGGTTTCAAAGGACTCGAACGGCGTGCCGTTGTGCTTGTGGTCAACGAGAAGTCAGCCTTCGACCGGTCCCGCGAACGCCTGTATGTCGGGCTCTCGCGGGCACGTGACCAACTGGTGGTCTGCGGCGACCCGAGTTTCATCCGCGCGGTAGGTGGCTCGGATTTGGCTCGACGGTTGGGCATTGCGTCGAGCTAGAAGTTCAGTGCACGTCGTTCCAAGCAGCCCAGATCTCGGGGCGAAGACGCCCGCGATCGGGTACCGCCAAGCCGGTGCTGCGAGCCCAAGCCCGGACTTCGGCGGTGGACGGTGTCGGCGCGGCGGGCGCCTGCTCCAGATGGGTAGTGTCGACGTTGATCGGTGAAACACGTTGCGCTGCAGCGTGTTCGGTCCTAGTCCACTCGTTGGCGGCGGCGAGGAACCGGTAGGTCCATTCCTCGGCGAGCTGGCGGGTCTCGCAGAACACGATGGGCACGTTGGGCCAGCGAATCTGGACTTCCGCGAGCCCGTCGGCGACCACTGCGGGTCGGACGTATTCGAGCTTGAACAGCTGCGAGTAGCGATCCTCAACGACGACTGCCGCGCGGGGCAACGCGGCTAGGTCGCCAATCTGATAACGCAACTTGCCACCGGTGAGGCTGGCGACCAGATCGGCCAAGGACTTCCGTTCCACGCTGGCGACAAGCTGGTCCTCGACGACGATCCCGTAGTCCCCGCACGGCAGCGCCCGCTTAACCGTGTGGACCTGCTGAGTCGTGAACCGATAGGCGTACTGCTCGTGGCTGTCGACCACGATGTGCAGCTCCTCGATGCCGTGGGCGCGGGCGGTTGGCGTGCGCACGTTCGGGCGCGCCTGCTTGCGGGTGCGGGGCGACTGCCAGAACACAACGTCGCGGCCACGAGCCTGAGTGAACACGAGTTGGGAGCGGTTGTGCCGGGACCGATCGGCAATCACGTCGATCGCCGCGCCGCGCCGACTGCACGACCGTAGCGGCACTCGTTCGATGATCACGGCATCGTCCGGCCAGTCGTGCAGTGGCACCGGGTAGGCGAACAACGCCTTCTCCCGCGGCCACGTCCCCGAGGTGCGGAATAGGAGATCACCGCCGGGCAGCGGAACCCTCAGCAGAAACCTCAGCCGGGATTCACCGTCTGGGTTGACCGCAATCAACAACTCCGCCACAAGTTCCGAGTCTGCCACTACCCATATGCGCGGCCCAGATGCCAGCAGCTTCTGACGTCACACCTTCGCCACACTCAACCCAAGGTCGACTGCCCGAGCGGCGAGTTTGCCATCGAAGGTGGCGACCATGGTGTTGCGCTGCTCCGCGCTGTAAAGCACACAACAGTGCGGCATGCTCAGCTTGGTAGTGGCGCGTAGCTCGCCGAGGCGGCGGGCCGCACCGGCAGGAAGCTCAAGGCTTTCGACCTGCAACTGTGTCAGCAGCCGGTCGAGCTGCTCGGTTCGGCCGGCTCGGGCGGGGCCAATGTAGACCTCCGCGAGGGTGACGACGCTAGCGGCGAACGAGGCCATGGCGTGGGCCTTGAGCAGAGCGGTCGCGCCAACATGATGCGCATCGGCGGGCTCGAAATGTCCAATCAATACGCTGGCGTCGAGGATGATCATTCGGGCCAGTCCTCCCTCAAATCTTTGAGGTAGACCGTTCCGAAGACACCGGCCATTGCGCCGCTCGTCTCCTCTACTGCTTGCTGGCGTTGGTTGATGGACGCAATTTCGTTCTGCGCCAGGGCGTTACGACCCACTAGGATGAGCCGGCGCAGTAGCGCGCCTGGCTTCTGGGCGAGGTCGGGCCAGGCGCGGCGGGCGATCTCCCGCGCGTCGCAGTGCCGTCGGGCCCAGATGTCAGTGGCATTTCCTACGCTTGCCGAGTGGACTACGCGACGATCGATACTTTGCGCGAGCGGCACCCCGCGTGGCGGCTGCTGCGTGCCGGCAACGCCGCGCTGATCCTGTCGTTCCTCGGGGAGTTCTTCGTGGAGGGCAACCGAGGGGCGTGTTCGGCAAGCGTGGTCGCCGCTGCATTGGACGACCATCTGCATGCGCGTAACACCGAGATCCGCACCGATAGTGGAGAGGAACGGTTCCCAAAGCAACCTCGCGCCTATTTAGAGGACTGGGCGGCTACCGACACCACGTATCTGCGACGGTTCTATCCGCCGGGCGACGACGAAGTCCACTACGAGGTCACACCCGCTTTCGAGAAGGCTTACGCGTGGATAGCGACGCTGAAGGGCCGCTCATTCGTGGGAACGGAGTCCAGGCTGCACACCGTGGTCGAACTGCTCAGGCAGATCGTGCACGGCACCGAAGTCGAACCCGCTGCCCGGCTGGCCGACTTGCGCCGCCGCCGCGACGAGCTCGACGCCGAGATCGCCGCGGTCGAGGCCGGTGTCGTCACGGTGCTGGACGCGACCGCGGTACGCGACCGCTACCAACAGCTCTCCACCACAGCCCGGGAACTGCTCGCCGACTTTCGTGAAGTCGAAGACAACTTCCGCCTTCTGGACCGGGGCGCACGGGAGAAGATCGCAGCCTGGGACGGCTCCAAGGGCGAACTGCTCACCGACTTGGTCGGCAGCCGCTCCGAGATCGCAGGCTCCGACCAGGGCCGCAGCTTCCAATCGTTCTACGACTTCCTGCTGTCCGAAGCGCGCCAGACCGAACTTGCCGAACTGCTGACCAAGGTCTCAGCACTGTCCGTCATCGAAGCCGATCCGCGCATCCGCGGCATCCACCACGACTGGTCCGAAGCCGCCGATCGTGCGCAACGCACGGTCCGGCAGATATCCGAACAACTGCGCCGTTTTCTCGACGACCAGGTCTGGCTGGAGAATCGGCGCGTCGTGGACCTGGTTCGGGCAGTGGAAAGCGTTGCCCTCGACTTGCGCGACAAACCACCGGAATTCGGGCTTGAGGTTGATCAGCCCGGCATCGAGATCGCGCTCCCCGTCGAGCGCCCGCTCTACCAACCGCCGGCCGCGGTCGCGGTCGAAAGCCACATTGCACCGGCGACGGAGGGGGTGGACACTGACCTGCTGTTCACTCAGACCTTTGTCGACCAGGCCCGTCTGGCTGGGGTCATCCGTGCCGTGCTACCCGAACGCTCCGCTGCACTGTTGTCCGACGTCGTGGCGGTGCATCCGATCGAGCAGGGTGCCGCGGAGATCGTCGGCTACCTTGCCCTCAACGACGAAGACGTGACCGTCGAGATGGACGACACCGATGAAACCCTGTTGGATTACGCCGATCCCGCCGATCCGAACCTCACCAAGCGAGCGAGGCTACCGAAAGTGACGGTGCGACGACGATGAGCAACGAGCACGCGGTCGCGAGCGCCATCATCCGGCTGATGCAGGGTGTCGTTTACCGCGAGTCAGATGAGGACACTTGGCTGACGCTGGAGCGCTTGGGCGCCGGAGTGAGGGACCATTTCGCCACCATCGGCGTCGATGTCGTCGTCGACGACGCGGAGGGCTACAGCTATTTGCGGTCGAGACCTCAGGAAGACGGCGATGAAGCTCTGCCGCGGCTGGTACGCCGCCGGGCCCTGACGTACAACGTCAGTCTGCTGCTGGTGTTGCTGCGCAAGCGGCTCGTCGAATTCGAAACCACCGGTGGCGACGGCAGGTTGGTCCTGACCACCGACCAGATCGTGGAGATGTTGAGGGTCTTCCAGGCTGCGTCGAGCAACGACGCGCGAGTCGTGGACCAGGCCGAGACGACGATCAAAAAGGCGGCCGAACTAGGCTTTCTGCGCCCGCTACGGGGTCAAAGCGACCATTGGGAGGTACGGCGGATTCTCAAAGCCTACGTCGACGCCCAGACCTTGTCCGATTTCGCGGGCAAGTTGCGCGAGTACGCCGGAGCCGTGACCGGTGATGAGTGAAATAACCTGTGCGACAACTGGACTCAGTCAAAGAGCCGGTTATCGGCTGCAGCACGCCGAAGTGTTGAACTGGGGCACCTTCGACGGCCAAGTCTGGACGTTCACCCCAGGCGCCGACACCGCACTACTCACCGGTGACATCGGCTCGGGCAAGTCGACGATCGTCGACGCGCTCACCACCTTGCTGGTGCCTTCCCATAAGGCGGCGTACAACAAGGCTGCGGGCGCCGACGCCAAGGAACGCACCTTGCGCTCCTACGTCGAAGGCCACTACAAATCGGAGCGAATCGAGGCCACCGGACGGTCGCGCGCCAAAGGACTGCGGGAGAACCGGCGCACGTACTCTGTCATCCTCGGCGTCTTCACCAATCACGGTCACAACGAGACCGTCACGCTCGCCCAAGTGTTCCAGCAACGTGAAAGTGTCGGACAGCCCTACCGCTTTTTCGTTACCGCGACCAAACAACTCTCGATCACCACGGACTTTGCCGACTTTGGCAACGACCTACGCGATCTTCGCAAGCGGCTGCGCGCCGCCGGAGCAGAGATCTTCGACGAATTCCCCAAGTACGCAACGTCTTTGAGGCGTCTGCTCGGCATCCGCTCAGAACAGGCGCTGGAGTTGTTCCACCAAACTGTCTCGATGAAGTCGGTCGGCAACCTCAACGACTTCGTACGTGACCATATGCTCGAACCGAGCGACGCCACCGAGCGGGTACGCCACATCATCGCCCACTTCGACGACCTGACCAAGGCCCACGACGCGGTCAAGCGGGCGCGCGAGCAACTGGAGGCACTCGAACCGATCGTGCAGACCGCAGCCAAGTACGATACCGCGCTCGGCGAGCGCGACGACTTGGATCGCCAGCGATCGGCCGTGCGACTCTTCATCGCCGAGCTGCGTGCGAAGCTATTGGCCGGCGAAATCTCTCAATTGCAGATCGAAGGCGCGGCGCTAGGTGCTCAGCAGGACGCCGCGGAAGCTAAACAGCAAGAGCTCACTAACAAGCGCGAGTCCCTGATCGAAGAGCGCGCCAAAGCGGGTGGGGACCGCATCGGCGAGCTAGAGCGGCTCAGCCGCGAGGCTCGCTTTCAGGCCGAAACACGCCGTCGCACAAGGACGTTATTCGATGACGCGGTCGCCGACGCTGGATTGCGGCCCGTCACCGACCGTGAGGATTTCGCGGCACTTGCCGCACTGACCGCGACCGAGCGCCCGCGACTTGCCACCGAGAAACGAGCAGTCGATACGGCCACCGCCGAAGCGATCGGGCGCGAGCGGGATTTGCGACGCAAGTGTGAGCTCGTCAGCGACGAACTCGCCAGCCTGGAGCAACGCACCAGCAACCTGCCTGTCGAGCAGGTTGAGGTGCGCGCCGAACTGTGCGCGGCACTGAAGCTGACGCCGGAAAGCCTTCCGTATGCCGGCGAACTCCTCGACGTCAGCGATGCCCACTCCGAGTGGCGTGGGGCCGCCGAGCGAGTGCTGCGCGGGTTCGCGCTCTCGCTGCTGGTGCCACAGCAGCATTACGACGCCGTTGCCACCTGGGTGAACGGCCGACGGCTCACCTTCCACGGTCGCGGCGGCAAAGCCACCGGAGCCAAGCTGGTCTACGAACGGGTTCCCCGACAAAGGGTCCGACTCCAACCGCCGGAGCACGACGGGTTGTTGCTCGCCGATTGCCTTGACGTCAAGGAAGGGGACTTCCGCGAGTACCTGGTCAACGAGCTGACCAAGAGGGCCGACTTTCGTTGCGCGGCAAGCGTTGAGGAGTTCCGCAGCCAGCGTCGGGCGGTTACCCGTGAGGGTCAGGTGCGCTCCGGGGAGCGGCACGAAAAAGATGATCGGCACCGCGTCGACGACCCCCGGCGTTGGGTGCTCGGTTGGGCGAACGAGCGGAAAATCGCCGCGCTGCGGACCGAGCTGGCAGACCTTGAGGGAATACGCGAACAGGCCGCAGCTGACCTGGCAACGCTGAGCTCGCAGCGGGAGGCGCTGCAGCAACGATCGGACGCGCTGCTGCGTATCGAAGGTTTTCGCGCTTGGAACGATCTCGACTTCGAGGAGGCGGAAACTCGGGCGAATGACCATGACGCTGAACGAATCCGGCTAGAGGAAGGATCGTCGCGTCTGACGGAGATCGCCCGTGAACTGCACTGCAACAGCGAGTTAGCCAGCGCCGTAACCGAATTGATCAAGGAACTCACCGGCCGTCTCGCCACCACGGCCAAGGCGGCCGAACAGGCGAAACAGGACAAGAAGGGCGACGACGACTTCGTTGCGGCACAGCCGGAACAGGAGCTGAAATGCGCCAGGGAGTCCTACGCTGCACTGGATAACCGTGTGGGTAGGAATCGTCCATTGCGGGCAGCGGAGTGCGTCCAAGCCGAGACAGCGCTTTCCGACGATCTGCATCGACGCATCGAGCGACTAACCCGCGAACTCGGCGGCTATGGACAGAACCTCGGCCAGTACATGGCCGCGGTCTTGAGCCGCTGGCCCGAGCTTCGTGCGGACATGGATGCCAACGTCGAGGCCCGCGGCGACTTCGTGGCGTTTCGGGACCGCGTCGCGACCGACGACCTCCCGCGTTTCGAGACCGAGTTCAAAGAACAACTCAACAAGAACGCGATCCAGGAGTTGGCCGGATTCAACAACTGGCTCGGCCGGCGGGCAGCGGCGATTGACGAGCGTGTCCAGCGGATCAACGAGGCACTCGGCGCGGTGCCCTACAACCCGGGCCGCTACATCCGGTTGGAGAAAGAGCACACCACCAACCAAGACGTCTCACAGTTCCGCTCAGACCTGCGCAACTTGACCAACGACAGCCTTGCCGTCGATGGCGACCAGTACTCCGAGCAACGCTTCCTCGATGTAAAGCGGATTATCGAACGCTTCCGCGGTCGCGACGGCTACGCCGAATCCGACAAGAACTGGACCCGCCGGGTCACCGACGTGCGCAACTGGTTCGTCTTCTCGGCTTCCGAGCGTGACGTCGAGACCGGTGAGGAATGGGAGCATTACAGCGACTCCGACGGCAAGTCCGGTGGTCAGAAGGAGAAGCTCGCCTACACGATTCTGGCCGCGTCTCTGGCTTATCAATTCGGGCTCGAATGGGGTGCTGAACAATCCCAGGATTTCCGGTTCGCCGTCATCGACGAGGCATTCGGGCGGGGCTCGGACGTCTCGACCCGCTACGCGCTGGAACTTTTTGCGACGCTCGGACTGCAGCTTCTCATCGTCACGCCGTTGCAGAAGGTCCACGTCATCGAGCCGTATGTCAAAGCAATTGGTTTCGTCGACAACCCAACCGGAACCTGTTCTCGCCTGCAGACAATGACGATCGAGGAGTACCGGGTACGCCGCGACGGTCGGCGGCGATGAGTAACCGGTGGACCACACCCGAGGACATCGCGGCCAGGGTTAGCCGCCGGTGGGATGACGGATCGCTCTTGCGTGCTTATGCCGACGGCGTTGCGTTTGAGCCGATCGAAGTGCCGCTGCGCGGTCCCAGACCATCAGAGATTGGTGACGACGTCGCTGCCGCGCGGGCGTGGGTAACTGCCTTGGACGCCGGGCGGCGCGACGACCGTCGATACGCGCTGCAATGGCAGGAGATTGGCGGCAGACAGATCGGCCGCAATCGATTACCGTGCCGCGCAACGATATTCACTTTCGAGCAAGTGTGGACACTGTTAGGTGTGACCACTTCGGTTCGTAGGTTCGACGAGATTCTGTCGCTAACACAACAACATTCGCCGGTGCGGGACTGGATCGTCGAGCATCCGCTTCGCGCCCTGGAACTGTCGGCAGAGATGCCGCAGCTGCTAGCCGCCTACGCCTGGCTAGACAGCCATCGCCACTCGCAACGGTATCTGCGCGAGATCACCGCCCCAGGTGTCGACACCAAGTTCGCTGAGCGACACCGTCCAGTGCTGGCGGCGATGCTCGGTGTCTCCTCGTCGGCCGCAGGATTCTTGGCCGGACTTGGGCTTCGGACGAAGCCGAGCCTGGTTCGGCTGAGGCCGTCGGCGTCGTTGGGCTTCCCGGGGCCGACGCTCACCGAATTGGCGGTCCGTGCCGAGGAACTGGCCCAACTCACCGTTGAACCACGCCGGGCGCTAATCATCGAAAATGAGGTCAGCTATCTGTCGGTCGACATTCCCGACGATGGTGTGGTGATTTGGGGAAAGGGCTTCGACATCGACAGCGCTGGTCGGATGCCTTGGCTGGCCGACGTCGACGTCTGCTACTGGGGAGACATCGACACCCACGGATTCGCCATTCTCGACCGGCTGCGCGCGTGGCTCCCGCAAGCATGCTCGGTGCTGATGGACCGCCAGACTCTGCTCGCCCATCGCGACCGTTGGGTGACCGAAGACCGCCCGGCCAAGTCGCTTTTGACCAGGCTGACCTCTGACGAGCAAGATCTCTACGCCGAGCTGGTTGGAGACCGATGGGGTGAACGAGTGCGGCTGGAACAGGAGCGAATCGACTGGCAGTGGGTCCAGCATCGGTTACCGGGGGGACGTCGGGACTGATTTTGAACCGGCTTCGACGATCTTGACGCGGTGCGGTGACGGACTCTGACCGCCACGGGCGGGCCACATTACCTACCGGGCGGCCAGTCTCCGTCACCAGGCGGCGGCCTGGACGGGCGGCGCCCAAAAGCCTTCGCCGCGACGGCTACTCGACGTTGACGCCGTAGTCCACCGCAATGCCCCGAAGGCCGGAGGCATACCCCTGGCCGATCGCCCGGAATTTCCATTCCCCGGTATGGCGGTAGAGCTCGCCAAATATCATCGCGGTTTCCGTGGACGCGTCCTCGGTGAGGTCGAAACGGGCAAGTTCCAGAGTGGTGGCCTGATCGACGACTCGGATGTAAGCGTTGGTGACCTGGCCGAAGTTTTGCCGCCTGTTGTCGGCATCGTGGATCGACACCGAGAAGAAGATGTTGGTGATTGCCGGAGGCGTGTTCGCGAGATCCACGTTGATTACCTCGTCGTCACCGCCGCTGCCACCGACCAGATCGTCGCCGGTGTGCTCGATCGTGCGTTCAGGGGAGTAGGGGTTGTTGTAGAACACGAAATGGCTGTCGGAAAGCACCTTCTTGTTGGGCCCGGTCGCAAACGCACTGGCATCGAGGTCGAAGTCGGCGCCGGCAGTCGCGCGAGCGTGCCACCCCAGGCCAACCGCAACTGCGGTCAGATTAGGCGCTTGCTTCGCAAGCGAGACGTTGCCACCCTTAGCCAGCTTGACCGACATCAATACCTCCATGAACACACATCGTCGTTTGCTAGTTGTTGCGCTCGATATTAGTAACCGGCTGTCAAACCCTGGCTCGGCGGCTTTGGGAACAGCTTGGACCCGGAACGGATCGGTACGCCTAGGTGGCGCCGATCATCAGCGGACACGAAGTCTCGACGGCGATTGCAGAGTCGACACCACAGTCAACGCATCACTCGCCGCCATGAGTAAAGTGGCCCTCCCAGTCGATGACACCGGCATCGGCAGGATACCCGGTGGCCTGGTCGATCCGACGTGCATCGGTGTGTCCGGGCATAAGGCTGACTTGGTGTCGCGATACCAAACCGCCCGCGACCGTGATTGCTTCTTCGACCTCAGCGCCGATGGTCAACACCGTCCACGGTCTTGCCGGCTGCCATCGGTCCTGCATCGCAGTGGCCAATTCAGAAGGAAGTGAACCGAATTGGGGCGTCGAAATGTGCGCACCAAGTGCCCACGCATCGAGCGCGTCACGGGTGACATCGGGAAATCCGGGCCGAGTACCTTGGTCAATCGTCCCGACCGGCCGCACCTGACGGCGCACCTCGATCGCATTGCGCACCGACGAGTACCTGATTTGGTTGGGGTCGACGAAGGCTACGGCCTCGTCGGCATCCTCGACACCGGCCAACCGGGACAGGCTGGTGGCCCATGGCGCGGACGGTGAGGCCACGATGGTGTACCAGGATGTGCGGCCGCCGACGCGAACCCCTAGGGCCAGCGCCGAAGCGAGGCCGACGATCACTGCCTGAGCGGTTCCGCACGACGTGTGCGCTCGGATGTGCGGTGCCGGAGTCCACCCTTCCAACGCCCACCCGCACTCGGTGGGCCCGTCGATCCAGGCAGTCGCTTCGTCGGTTATTTCGTAGGGATCAATAGTTCGACTAATCATTGCGGATTCCGTAACGATGACATCGTGTCCCGTACGAATCCACCGCATCGTGAATTCGACGGGGTCAACTGGTCGCGTGCCGCGCAGTGCGTGGTGAACTTCCGCAGGCATCGCGCCCGCCGCGCTGGGCAGCATTGTCGGAGCCTTGAATTCGGCCAGGATGAGGGACGCGAGATCGACGTCCGGATCGGCATACCACCGTGAATCCTGGCCCAGCTTGCGATCACCGACCGCCCAACTGGCACAAAAGAACCGTCTGGACTCCACCACCACGTGCGCGGTGTCTACGACGACATCGTGATCAAGCGTTGCGACACGCGGGCTGATTTGCATGCCTAGTTCGCGGCTCGCGGCCAGCCGCAACTGGTAGGTGTCGTCAATTTCGTTCCGGCCGAACACCACCCACCGATCGACATTCCCATCGCGGACGACCGCTTGCTCGACCGTGTCGCCACGGTTCACTACAACTGTCATGGCATCACGGTCGGAACCGACGAGCACCGTGGCGCCAGAAGCGGCTAGGTCCGGCGGTAGCTTCTGGAGCTGCTCATCGGTCGTAGGCGTCAAAGCGGCACAGGCAGAACACGTTTCATCCGACCGGCACTCGCGACACATCTCGCGGCAGCAGATGGGACAGGTCCGTACTTGCGGGTCACGCCCGCAGGTGGAGCACGCGGTACTTTCACAGACTTTGCACTGCACGCTCGGCCCCGCGTGTTCGGTCGTAAGGCAGCGTCGGCACACCTGCGCCGAGCACCCGGGACACGGGACGGCAGCCTGGTGCTCCAACGGATCGCATGCCCGGCAGGTCCATGTGCTGCAGGAGCCACACAAGACTGAGGTGCCTGGTGCGTAAAAATGGCCATCGCGGCAAACGCCAAAATCGTTGAGTCGAAATCTGATGTCGTCCAGCTTGGGTGGCACAGGCCTCCCGTTGAAGGTGCGGTATTCGTGCACGGCGGTTCCGTGCCCACGCCAGGCCTCGCGAACATCGAACCCGGTGGACACCGCAGCAGTGAACTCCCCACTGACACGTTCGAGCAGTTGCCTTGCGATGTCGGTGGGCATCGTGACTGTCGTCGCGGGTTCGACTGCCGACAGCTGACCAACGACCGCCACCAGCGAAGCGCGTTGTGCGGGAACCAGTTCGGCACCGTGCGCAACTGAGGCGACTTCGGCAACTGGACGTACACTACGGTCGACCAGCGTGCACTCTGAAGGCGACAAGTTCGGCTCGACCATCGGTGTCTGGTTCTTCGGTTGACCGACTCGACCACCCGGAGTGCCTAGCGAACGAAGGATTTGATACCAGCCGATCTGTTCCTCGGCGGACGAACCATCCGGCACCGCAACCCAACTCAACACAGCTGGCTTGTTGCCGTCGCGGGTGGTTACAAGGACGGCATCGTTGCGGCGCTCGATGCGCACACGCAATCCCGCCAGTTCAGCCTCGGCGAGCAGCGCATCCTTAGTCGACTGTTTCCGCCACTTAACCGGAGCCGTCCGGTGCATCACGGCTCGAGGCGCCGTGCTGGTCGCCACTGTTCGCTCGACGAGACGATCCGGTTCGAGGTAAATGTCGACGAACTCCGAGCGCCTGGTGAGAAGCACGCACGGCGAAGCAGGCGGTGGCACCTGGGCGCGAAGGCTCGCCAGGAGAACCGCCAACCCCGCCGAACGTTCACCTTCGACCGGCACGGCCTCATGAACGGGCAGGTCCGCGGGATCACACTCGTCGACCTCTGATTGATCGGACTCTGCGATGGCCAACTCAGCTCCGACGGTGAGCGAGGAGCTACGCAACAGCAGACCGGCAGAGGCGGGCGCCTGCGGCCGGTCGTCCACATTGCGCACCACCAGCCCAGTGTCAGCGGGTAGACCGCTCTGAATGGCCATCGCGCGCAACCGAATGCGGGCGGGATCATCGACGTCCTCGTCGCGGACCACCAGGGACGGCGCTGACTGTCCCGGTCGTGCCAGCTCGGCCCGCCGCTGCCCGACGTGAAGCGTCACTCCGCGGCTCAGCCGCCACCCGACGGCGAACTTCTCGTCTAATTCCGGTGCCCGGATGGGCTCGCTGCACCCCCGGCAAAGACCGCCGGTGGCTCGTCGGCACCTGCCGCAGCATGCCAGGCCGCACGCAGCACAGTCCGCGAAGATCCCGTCGTCGCCGCAGGCCCGGCACAGGGCGGTGTCGCATGAGCCGCACCGTGCGCGTTCCGATTCGTCGATGACATGCGACTCGCGACATAGCGCGATAACGGTGATTGTTCGTTTCGAGGCAAAGCTTTTGATGGCCGGTGGTCGCCGCGGATTCCACTCGTAGGTCAGCGTTGCCCGAATCCCGCCTGGACCGGCCCACGTCTCTTGGATCGGCCAGTCGTTCTCCGCGATAGTGAAGGCCAGCAATTTGGCCCGCGCCCGGATATCGGGAACGCGGGTGAGCCGCTGCTCTTCAGCGGCTAGTGCACTACGTAAGCGCACCTGGTCTTGTGGTGTGGCCTCGCTGATCTGCGCGTTGTAACCAGCCTGAATCCTCAGCAGTTCGCGGTTGCGCTCGGTTGAGACTTCCTCGACCATGTCCTCTCGTAAGGCGTCGAGGGTTTCGGCCGCGACGCGCTCAAATTCGGTAATCACCTCCGCAGGTTTGCCGAATACCGCAGGCAGGCGCTCGCCGTCCGCCAAGGGGCGGCGAGGCATACGAGTCCTCTTGTTTGCGTTGATATCTGCGGTGACGACGTATTCGGTCGACTCTGCCTCGCCGATGGTTGTCCGGAAAGTTGCCTGTCCGCTCCACGAGCCGGGAGGGACGAAGCGCCGCTCAACGAGCGTTAGGTCGGGGCTATAGCGCAACGGGCTCGGGCCTGGGTCGTCGGGAACGATCGGGACTGTCGCGTGCATGTCGCCGCGCTCCTTGAGCAGTCCCAACAGCTCCTCGAACACCGGCGATCCGACCGCACATAGTTCGGCATCCGCGTGCTGTTCCATGCCGAGTCGATCAAACGCGATGTGCAGCAATGTCCGATTGCCGAGCTCCTTGGCGACCACATCGTCGAACTGAACCGTGAGGAACGCGCCTTCGCCGTCGCCGGTATCGTGAATCGTCTGTGCATCAAGAGCTTTCAATACCTTGCGCACCCAACTTTGCACGTTTCGCTGACGGATCCGCGTTCGCTCAGCGACTTCGGGCGCAAGTTCGTTGCTGCCGGCCTTGCCGAGTTCCTTGCGATGTTCGAACGCGGCCGCCATCCAACTGCTCAGCGTAGTGTCGGCGGCGATCAACGTCGACGCACGCCGACGTGCATCAGCAAGTTCGGACCCCAACTGCGACAGCAGCCGCTTCATACGGGAGTCATCTTCGGCGAATAGTGCCTCGAGGACGCGCGATTCAAACGTCACGGACTTCGACTCGTCCAGTTCGCCCAGGATCGTCGTGACCTGTCCGAACAGCAGCTCGAACATCCGTAGTTTTTCGGCGAGCAGACGATAAACCTGCTCGTCAATCGTGCCGCGCGCGTATAGATTTGCCACGAACACCTCGTCACAGGGTTGCGTGAGGCGGTCTACCCGGCCAATGCGTTGCTCGATGCGCATCGGGTTCCACGGGAGGTCGTAGTTAAGCACGCAATTGCAGAACTGAAGATTCTGACCTTCGGCGCCGGCGTCCGTCGAGATCATGATCGGCGCTTCACCGGCGCGGAACGCAGCGACGGTTGCGGCGCGCTCAGTGGCCGACATCGATCCGTGGAACGCGCGCGCATCGAGCCCTTCCGCCGCAAGACGGCGCAACAGTCCGGTGACGGTATCGGTGTGCTGGGTAAAAATCAGCACTCGGCCGTGGTTGCGCACCCATTCACTGGTGATGCGCAACGCGGTGTCCTCGCGCGCGGAGCATTGAATGTCCATGGCGAGATGACCGACCTCTTGCAGCGCATCACGCACCACTGGATCAGGATGCCGGTCGGCCATGCGCAGCGCCGTTGTGCCCATCGAAAATGGGCTGGCGGTCAAGCGCAGCGCAAGACTTCGTCGGCGCATGCTATCGCCCGGATCGCGCATGACGTTCCTGAGCAGTTCGGTGCTCAACGCGTAGAGTTCACGCTCGCGCGGTCCAAGATCAATTGGCACGTCAACAGGTCGGCGGACGACGCGGTCCACTCCAGCCTGAGCTCGTGTCGTACGGACCATCGCACTGCTGATCAGGCGCCGCAACGCCGCAGGATCCTTTGGAGTGCGGGGGTCGTTGCCGCGCATGTACTGCCGCTTGAATTCGCTGACGGAGGTGAAGGTTCCGGGCCGGAGCAGCTCGATCAGACGGTACAACTCCAGCAGATCGTTTTGGATCGGCGTGGCGGTCAGGAAAAGGGCGTACCGGCATGCACCCGTCAATGCCGTGACCAGTTCGCGTCGCTTACGAGCGCCCGAGCCCGCGACCCGGTGCGCCTCGTCGACGATGACGACGTCCCACGGTCTCTTGGTGAGGGCCGTTAACGCACGCACGCCTAAATCCAGGGTGAGGATTAGCTTTTCTTGGTCGCGCACTTGGAGGCTGGTGTGCGCCACATCGAAGCTCAGATCGAACTTGCTGCTCATCTCGTCGCGCCACTGCTCGCGCAGTGTCGCGGGACATAGGATGAGTACGCGTTTCGCCAGGCCGCGCAGCGTCAGCTCTTTGACGGCGAACCCAGCCTCGATGGTCTTGCCGAGTCCGACCTCGTCAGCCAGTATCGCCCGTCCACGCAATTTCGAAAGTGCGTGTCGGGCAACGGCTTCCTGGTGTGGCATACGTTCGACGTTGGCTATATCGACAGCGAGCAGTTCGGTGAAGTTATCCAGGGTAGCCAGTCTCTCGCCCTGAAGTCGTAGCTTCACCAACTCTAAGGTGTCGAAGCCGGCGGCCGTCAGTTGCTCGCTTAGCAGGTCCCGCGCTGGCTTCAGGAAGCCGACGGCACCGTTTTCCTTTGCGTTCCAATCGTATTCAGAGTCGGGATGGAACTGCCGGTCCACCGTCTTCTTACGACTCTTGCGGGCGGCGTTCTTCTTCGTAGTCCGCGAGTCGACTTTGCTTTTGAATTGCATTGCCGTGCCTGGTGGCAGTAGCACCAGTCGGTACACCTGACCGACAAGGCGCAGACGCAACAGGCCGTCTTCTTGGCCATAGTCCTGCAGCCGCTCTAAGAGCACTTCGCCGCTGAGTTTGCGGCTGCGAGAACTCCATTGTGCGACGAACTCCTCACCCTCTAAATCGATGGTGACCGTCGCGGTGTGCTCAGGCAACGCGAGTGCCGTGCGCTCATTCGGGGTGAGGATCAGTTCACCGGTATTCAGTAGCTGGTGGCTTATTCGCTTCTCAATCATCTTGCGTCAGTACAACTCCGAGGTTTTGGGCGCCGAACTCGGTCAAGACGACCGTCTGATACTGACTTGAAGAACTATCGCGTTGCACGGTCCGACGCTCGACCAGGCCCTGAGCGAGGCACTGGTTCAGCGCGCTAGTCCAGCGTTTCTCGCCGTTGCGGACATGCCGAAGAGCGCCAAATTGCGGACAGCTGAGCACTCCCTGGCCGAGCGGCCGCCCTTCCCCGAGCGACTCTTTGCCCAAAACCGCCGCCTGTAGGCTCGCCTCGCCATAGTGACCGCGTTTGTAGCTCGTCGCCCACGCAACGGATTGCAGGACGATCAGCTGGGGGTTGATCAGCGTTTCGGGATCGGCGACTAGGTGATCCGGTACCAACGACCACGGTGCCGGCTCTGCGTTGCAAACGTCGCACGGTGTGATGCCGCGGCTGGCGCAGTCGGCGACGACGTCACCGAAATGCTTGGCTACGGTCACCCTCCGACACACCGACGCGTCCACGGCGTAGTCGATCATCGCCTGCAGGCGCCGCCGTTGCCAAGCGTTCCAGCGCGCCGATTCTCTGATCAACTCTTCGCGGGGCGCGATCCTGTCGAACAACTCGACTCGGCGAAGCCTGCGAGAACTGGAGAAGGTGACGAGCCGATCCAGGCTCCACGCGATGAGTTGTTGCTCCAAGTCGTCCGGATCGTAGCCACGCTCTTGTTGCAATTTCTGAAAATCGATTTGAATACGGACGTTCGGACGGGCCCGGTGTACCTGGTAGAAGAGTTCGCGGAAAAGACGGCACTCGTCAGGTGAGTCGGGTTCCTTTGAACCGACGTCGACCATTCCGCGGGCAGAACAATCCAGTCCCTGCTTGAGCGCGCCCACCCGTTCGAGGCGGGCGAGATTCACGTTGAGCTCGTCGTCATCGATGCCCAATGCGTCGCCCAGTACGTCGACGTCGAAGACCCGACTGTTGCCGCGCTTTGGGCAGTCCCAGAGCGCGGTGAGCAGGCGCTGGGCGAGCTCGGCGTCCGTCTTGGACTCGTGGGAACTGACCAGCCCCTTGCGAAAACCGATGTCACGCCTGGTGTACAGCAGCAGACAGTCGCCGGTCAGGTCCCGCTGTCGCGCGGCCCGGCCCGATTCTTGGGCGTAGCCGTCCAGAGAGTCCGGCAGGTCGTAATGGACGACCCAGCCGATGTTCGGCTTATTGATCCCCATACCGAACGCCTTGGTGGCGACGATGATTCGCGCGGTGTCGGAGTCGAAATCCTCTTGGACCGCGTCGCGCTGTTCAGGAACCATCCCTGCGTGATAGGCCCGCGCGGCGTGGCCGGCGCGCCGCAGTAGCGCCGCGACCTCTTCGGCGAGTGCGCGACGGGTGACGTACACGATCCCCGGTTTAGGGTCGGCCCAGGTGACGAACCGCAGCAGCTCGCGGCTTCGCTCCCGGTCGCTGCTGCATAGGGTGACCCGGAAACGCAGGTTCGGTCGGTCGCTTGGTTCTCGTAACAAAACCGGGTCGCGCATCTGCAAAGAGGTGTTGATGTCGGATTCGACCTCGCGGGTCGCTGTGGCGGTGAGGCCGGCGCGTGGCGGACGCGTGGCGAAGGTGGCGACCGAAGAGGGGACTTGCCGGAATTCCGGACGGAAATCGTGACCCCACACTGAAATGCAGTGCGCCTCGTCAACAACGACGCGGTTGAGTTGCTGGCGGCTCAACGCCCCCCGCAGCACCGGGTCGCGGGCCAGTCGTTCCGGGGAGACATAGAGGAGCCTTACGCGCCCGTCGGCGATGTCACGCAAGATCTCGGTCTGTACTACCCGGGACGTCGTGCCGGTGATGCCCTGGACCGGTCGGATGCCGCGACGGCCCCGCAGGTCGTTTAGTTGATCCTTGATAAGCGCCACCAGTGGGGACACGATGACCGTCGCACGTGCCTCGGGCGTCAGCAGCGCAGGCAATTGATAACACACCGACTTGCCGAACCCGGTGGGCAGCACCGCAAGGAAGTCTTTGCCGTCAAGGAACGCGCGCATGACGTCGAGTTGCTTGGGGTGCAGTGCGGGAATCCCAAACAGCTTCTCGGCGGCTTCGACGAGTTTTGCCGTCGGTTCCTCGCCGGGAAGGAGTCGCAAATCTTCGAGAAGTTGGGTGACGTCATCGCGGTTTAACGTCAGCGCGGCCGCGAGGTCGGGCGGTGATCCGGTGACGAACTCGATTGCCCGAATCCAGGCATCGTCGCGGTCGGAGGCTTCGTGGACAGCGGGGTTGGGCAACGATCCGAGGATCACGTGTTGCGCCTGCGTGGGGGCATGCAGGCGTCGGTCACACACCAGGGCAGCGCCTTTGTCGTCTTCGCTGCGGATCAGCCGGCCGAATCCCTGAGTGAATTGCATTGCGGTCATTGGAAGTACGTAGTCGAGGAACGGGTCGCCGCCGCGTTCGGCAATCGCCCGCTGTCGGGCAGCGATGAGCGGATCATCTGGATGCGGGTAAGGCGGCTTCTCGAGGAACAGGTAGGAAAGAGTTTCGCCGGGGGCATCGAAACCTTCCCAGTAGGACTTCAGGCCGTAGAGGACCGTTCCGAGTTCGGATCGAAACCTGTGCAAGATCTGCGATCGGCCTTGCTCGCCCTGGACTAGCAGCTCGACACCGTGCTTGGCCAGTTCTGCCGACTGCGTCTTGACTTGCGCAGCAACCGTTTCCATTCGTCTGCGAGCTGTGAACAAGGTGAGTGTCCTACCCCCCGAGAGGGAAAGAAATCCGGCCTGATCCGCGGCCATGTCTTCGCAAAATTCACGCTCGTTCGAAGGAATCGGCACCGGCAGATGGTTAGTCAGGATCACCAGGGATTGCTTGGCGTAGTCGAACGGCGATGGCAGCGTCAGTGCCCGGAAACCATTTTCGGTCGGCTCGCTGTCGATCCGGATTCCCAATCGTGAAGCGAGGTAGTCGAATCGGTGTTGCACAGTGAGTGTCGCCGAGCACAGCACGGTCGAATGGGTCTGGTCCACGATGTGCTGCTGAAACTGGGGAAACACGTGAATAGGTATGCGTTCGTAGGTCCACGCTGTGGGATTGTCCGGCTCGACCGCGATCTTGTAGATCCACAGGTGGTCATCCGGCAACTCGTTCAAGGTGCTCAACATCTCGATCGCCGTATCGAGCCGGTCGGAATAGCCACGGAGGCGCCGTCTCTGGGAGCCTGCTCCGATGATTTCGCCGAGCGATTGGCGCAGCGCGTCGACAGCTTTCCTCAACTGAATCAGCCAGTAGCGCGCGCTGGATGCAGACTGTCGCAGGTCTCGGAATTCCGGGCGGCCCGTGACGATCCCCATACGAAGTACCGCCGAGTCTGAGTCGCCCGCGTATTCGTGAAGATACGTGCCGATGGTTTCGACTAATTCTTCCCTGCATCTCTGGATTTCAGCGCCGGCGGCTCCGAGCGATTGGATGTTTCGCCGGACGGCATCGTCGGCGCCTGCTCGTGACCGCACTTCGCGCAATACCTTCGATCGAGGCGACAGGCTGTTTACCAGAATCTGGAGTTCGAGGGCGTCGACGCGCTGAGTCCAGGCCGCAGTCAAGCTGTCTTCGAGGGCGTGAGCCTCATCAAACACGAGGTCCGCCCGGCCGTCGGCGAGGACGTCTCCTGGCGCCCTGCCACCCGCTGCCTCGATCCCGGCCCAGCTCGCGATGAGGGCGTGGTTCACCGAGACCACGCCGGGTGCCTTTTCGATGTCGACAACCTGTTGCATGAGCGGACACACCTGCGCCCAACTGCACCGTGCGCGGTCGCACCCGCTCGCATTAGTGCGCAGGCGTGCACGGGTACGTGCATAGCGTGCGTCCCGACGACGGATGACGTCGTCGGTCACGTCGTCCCAAGTCCCGGTCGGGGAGTCCGCGATGGCGCGCAACGCTACCGCCATCGCGAGTGGTGACGAGTCCCGGTCGGACAAGGCGTCTTCGAGTTCGCGCGCGCAGATGTAATTGCCAACGCCCTGGAGTTGGCGGAACGGAGCTCTCAGCAGCCCCTCGTCGTGTAGGCGCGCCGCCTCTGCGCGGAGCTGTCCTTGCAGCGCTTTGGTTGCGGTAGCGACGACCACGGGCCGTCCCGGCTGGGATGCACGACCGAGCGCCGGGAGCAGGTAGGCCAGCGACTTCCCGGTTCCGGTCGGGGCTTCTACCGCCAGCAAGCCGCCGCCGTCGCAAACCTCGGCGACGGCCTGCGCCATTTCTCGCTGCGCCGGGCGCGTCCGTAAGCCACGTCGGGATTGCAGCAGCGCTAGGTCGTCGCGGGCTGCCGACCAAGCGTCCGGCGCAGGCGACCCTGTCGGCCTCAGCAACGGGTCAGGGGTGCGCTCCAGCGACGTGAGTTGAGGTGCCGCGGTGAGCACTGGCATTAGGGCTGTCAACGGGTGATCAAACGCCTCAAGGGCCGCAACCACCAGCTGCCAACTCGGTTGGCTGATATCTATTTCGTTGAGCAGCCGTCGGACAACGTCGGCGGTAGCCGTTGCGTCCGACAAAGCGTTATGAGGAGTGTGGTTGACGATGTCGTACCGGTGAGTGAGATCGAATAGCGACCGGTTGGGCATCGAAACATCGACGAGAGTCGCCAGATGCAGGCTATCGACACACACCGGAAACCGTAAATCTGCGACACCTGCCCGTTCGGCGACCTTCTCAAGGAATGGTCGATCGAACGCGAGCAGGTTATGTCCGACAAGAACATCGATCCCATCCAGCGCTTCCCTCATCGAAACCAGCGCTTCGTTGATTGAAAAGCGTTGTAGCTCAGTATTATTCGTGTTTGACTGGACGGCGAGATCGGCGATGGGACTGCCATCTAGCCGAACCAGTGCGATCTGCAGTACGTCATCCTTGATTGCGTCCAAACCCGTCGTTTCGATGTCCAGTACGGCGACCCGGTCGGTCGAAACGCGACGCGCATTTGTCTTTCGGTACCAGTCGGCATCTACGGGTATGTCATCGTCGGAAGGGGCCTCAACGTCCTCGATATTTTCCGTCGATGTGACCGAGATCAGTCCTTGGACCGTCAGGTGAAATCGGTTCGGAAAAATCTCTGGAAGCCGATTGATCCGCTCGATCCGTTGGTGGAAACCTGCCGCTCGAAGTTGCTCGACAAGTGTGGATGCCGGCTGCGGTCCCTGCTCCACGAGAATGCGGTGGGCGGCGTCGAAGGCAGGCGGCAACGGTTTACGTGACTCAGGCATCGTCAGTTCCGAGGCATGGCAGCAAGGTACACAGCAAATAGATCAAGTCGCCCGCAGGCCTATTGCACGTCGACATCCAAACTTGGCCTTCATAGTTCTGGACAAGCCCGTCGCCAATTTCAACCCATATACGCACGCATGGCCAAGCGGCAACCTACCCGTCCAGGATCTGGTTTCGCCGCGATGTGTCATCGCGAAACTGATGATAGATGTTCTTGGCAAGCGGTTCGGCGGATACTGACCCGGTGCCCACCATTGCTGCAGTTGAAGGAAACATCGCCGAGCAGCACGTCGACGCGATAGTCAACGCGGCGAACAACGCAATGCGCGGTGGCGGTGGTGTAGACGGAGCGATTCACCGTGTAGGTGGCCCCGCCATCTTGCGCGAGTGCATTGAGCGATTTCCTCACGGGCTTGCTACAGGCGACGCCGGATGGACGACGGCGGGCGAGCTACCCGCCCGATGGGTAATTCACACCGTCGGTCCCAACTACAAAGCCGGGCAGCGCGATCGCTCGCTCTTGGAATCTTGCTATCGCCGTTCTCTGGAGGTCGCCGATGGCCTCGGCGCTCGAGACGTGGCCTTTCCGCTCATCAGCACGGGAAGCTTCGGCTGGCCTGGACGCGATGCCATTGCGGCAGCGATCGAGACTATCGCCGCTTCCAACACCCGCGTCGAAGTGGTCAGATTGGTGGCCTTCGGTCGGGGTGGGCATGACTTGGTGCTTGAGCAAATCGCGTCACTCTTGCCCAAACCACCCGGGCCCGTCCAAAAATAGCTCGCAACGGCCGTCGGTTCCGACAGCGTCGACAACGGGCTCGCCTCAACACCACCACGCCGCAACGGCAGCTCAATTAGCAACTAACACCACATCACTATTCGTGACCCAGGCCCCCCGATCGGATATCGTTTGCGCTGGTAAGCCAACAGGGTCGGGAGCGTACATGGCGCAGTTGTATCAGCAGCACAAGAAAGTGATCGAGGCTCACCTCACCGGAGACAGCATCAAGGCGCTGACCGGCGCCATGGTCGCCTACGAGGGCAACATTAACTTCAAGAACGCCGGTTTCGGCGGCGGCTCGGGCATGCTGGCCGGCCTCAAGCAGCGCGTCACCGGCGAGGCGTTGAGCCTGATGGAATGCACCGGCCACGGCAAAATCTATCTGGCGGTCAACGCCCAGAACGTCACGATCATCGACATCAACAACGAGCAGCTGCAGGTCGAGAGCAGGCAGCTCCTGGCCTTGTCGGGCAAGTTGCAAACCAACGTCACCTTCACCGGCCTCCGCGGCGCCGCCTCTGGCGGTCAGGGCCTGTTCACCACGGTTGTCTCCGGATACGGGCAGGTCGCGTTGCTTTCCGCGGGCGGCCCGCTGATCCACCTGGAGGTGTCTCCGCAGTACCCTCTGGTGGTCGACCCCGACGCGTTCGTGTGCGCGAAAGGCCAGATGCAGCAATCGTTTATCACCGACATCTCCTGGCGCTCGGCCATCGGCCAGGGCAGCGGTGAAGCGTTCTCGCTGAAATGGGAAGGCCAGGGCCTGGTCTCGATTCAACCGGCCGAGCGGTAGGGGCACCGATGGTCTTCGAAAAGGTCAACTCCAAGGTCGTCAAGGTCAATGTCGGGCAAGCCGGCGGCGTGGTGGCCCGCACCGGCGCAATGCTTTTCTACACCGGCGACGTCGCGTTCTCGCCCCACCAAGTCCCCGGCGGGGCGCAAATGGGCATGGGCGGCATGGGTGGCATGGCCCGCCTCGCCGGGCGCGTCATGCAGGGCGAATACGAGCGCACCATGATCGCCCAGGGCACGGGTGAGGCGCACTACGGCTACGCCGGCCTGGAAGTCCACGTCGTCAACATCCAGCCCGGCGGCGTGTTGCGCGTGGAAGCCTCACGGTTGCTTGCCAATACGGCCGGACTGCAATCCTCGGTCGTCTCGGTTACCAGCAGTTCCGGTGGCGGCGGCGGTGGCGGAATGATGGGCATGCTGCGCGGCGCGGCCAGCGGCGCGCTTACCGGGCAGGGTCTGTTCACGACGCAGTTGTCCGGGCACGGCGAAGCGGTCCTGCTCTCACACGGCGGAGTGCTCGAACTTCAGGTCGGCGGTCCCGAGCCGATTGTGGTTGACCCGCAAGCCTTTGTCGGCGTATACGGCAACGTGCAGACCGAGCTGAAAACGGCGATGTCCTGGCGTGACGCGGTGGGACGCGGATCGGGTGAAGCGATGCAACTCAGATGCGTGGGGCAGGGAATCGTGTACGTGCAGGCGTCGGAGGAGAAGCTGTGAGCCAAATCCTGAACCCGAACAACCTGCCGGGTGACGACAACATCCCGGACAACAACTATGCGTTCTGCATCGAACTGAACAATCCCTGGTTCATCCGCAAGGGCGCCATGATCGCCTACTACGGCCAGATGAACTTTCAGGCTCTGACCCATGGGCTGCAGGCGGGCCTGATGCACATGGTGTCCCAACAGTTTTCGGCACCGCTGTACTTCGGCGACTACACGGTCGCCGAAGGCTTCGGGAAACTGATCATCGGCGACCGCGGCTACGACATCAATTCCTACGACCTCGACGCCGGCAACCTGACCATCCGCGCGGCGAATCTGCTTGCCTTCCAACCTGGTTTGTCCCTCAACCAGTCCATCGTGCCCGGCTTCGTGACACTCATCGGCACCGGCAAATTCCTGGCGTCCTCTAACGGTCCGGTGATGTTCGTTCAACCACCGGCGCGCGTCGACCCCGAAGCGCTGGTCGGCTGGGCGGACTGCCCGTCACCGAGTCATCACTACGACCAGCGCTGGATCACCAGCTTCGTCGCGGCCGGCGCGGCCCGGTTGGGGTTCAACTCCGGTGAGGAAAGGCAGTTCGACTTCACCGGCGAGGGCACCATCCTGGTGCAGTCCAGCGAGAAGGTGCTCAACGACTCAATGATGGTGCGCACCATCGAGTCTCAGCTGTACGGACTCTCCAGCGGGGGTTTGCAGCGCCTGAACCAGGTGATCACCGCGCAGCTGTCCCAGCAGCACCGGGTCTAATTGTGGCGACCCGCGGCGCCCGGCTGCGCCGCGCTTGCGATCGCCACGGGCCTGACGCCTCAGTCTTTGCGCCCCGCCGTCCAGCGCAGACCCCAGCTGTAGGCCTGGTCGAGGATGCGCTGGCTGCCGTTGATGTACTGCACCTCGCGGTTGACGTGCAGCGCGCCCTGCGCGTAGTAGACCTGGGCGATCGCGCAGATGCGCGCCTCGTTGTTGGGCGAGTCCATCCGCACCTCGATCTGCGGACCCGACGTCGGGAACATCGTCACCACACCGTCAACCGCTGCCCAGTTCGGCGCGCCCTCGTAGATCATCGCAAAGATCAGGATCCGCCGAAAACGTTCCGGCACTTCGAGATTGATGCGCATGTTCTCACCGCCCGAGGAGGACCCGGACCGGTCGTCGCCGTCGAGTGAGATGTAGGGCGGCTGGTTTTCGCTCCCGAAGGAGTTGCCCAGCGCCTGCACGACGCCCTTTTGCCCAGTCGACAGTTCATAAAGGCAACCCAGGTCGAGATCGATTGCCCCGCCGTACGGGTTGGCGTTCCAGTTCAGGTTGACCCGCATAACCCCTTGTCGCTCACCGGCTTTGGTCAGGCTGATCCGCGGGGCATCCTTGGTCAGTTTGATCTTGGACAGGCTGACTCCGGGCGATGCCGGGGGAGCCTGAGACGGCGGGTAGGACGGGGGAGGGGGTGCCGCAGGCGGAGGTGGATAGGCCGGCGGCGCGGGTTTGGACTGCGGCCGCTTGTTGTAATCGATAGCCATGGCAACCCTTTCGTAGCGGAATCGGCCCGCTAATCGACCTCGGCAGGCTGACGTTCCGGAAGCTCTTCTTCATGTTCCCGGCGGTTGCGCACCACACTGGTAAGGAATGCGGCACCGATCAGCACCACGCCGATCGTTCCGGTAACGATCTCGGGGATCTCGATTGTTCCGGTGGTTATCAACAGGATCGTTGCCAGAGCGCCGATCGCCCAGTGCGCACCATGCTCTAGGTAGACGTACTCGGAGAGAGTTCCCTTGCGCACCAAGAAGATAGTGATCGACCGCACGAACATCGCACCGATAAAGCCCAGACCCAACGCGATCAGGATGGGGTCAGCGGTGATCGCGAACGCACCGATCACGCCGTCGAACGAGAACGACGCGTCGAGCACTTCCAGGTATAGAAACAGGAAGAAGCCAGCCTTGCCCGCCGCCTTGGCGGTTTCGGACGGCCCGCTGGTCACGGGCGCTTCGGAATCGGTGATCTCGTCGTCCACCTCGAACATCGACCCGAGTCCGTCCACCACGATGTAAACGATCAGACCGAGCAACCCCGACAACAGCACCGTGGCTTGTTTGTCCGGCCGGGCGATGAACTGGGAGGACAGGATGATCGCCACCGCGGCCACCGCCACCGAGAGCTGGTCGAGCTTGCCTGCCTTCGCCAACGGCCGCTCCAGCCAAGACAGCCAAGTAATTTCGCGTTCGCTGAAGATGAAGTTCAGGAACAGCAGCAGCAGGAACGCCCCGCCGAACGCGGCGATCTGCGGGTGCGCTGCGGTCAGCGCGGTTTCATAGCTGGGACTGCCGTCGGGAAAGTACGGGGCGTGGTCCGGCGGGGGATTGAGTGCTTTGTCGAAAGCCTGCTGCGGATTCAGACCGGCGGTAATCCAAACCACCGCGAGCGGAAAGACCAGCCGCATGCCGAACACCGCGACCAAGATCCCGACCGTCAGGAACATCCGCTGCCAGAAGTCGTTCATGCGCCGCAACACGGTCGCATTGATGACCGCGTTGTCGAACGACAGTGACACCTCGAGGATCCCCAGAATCGCACACAGGATGAGTGCCTGGACGCTGCCGTACAAGTAGGCAACGATCAGCGAGATAACCGTGACTAGTAGTGATGGCCAAAAGATCCGTAGCGCACTGGTCGCGGGAGCCACGCTAGACGTTCACTCCATAGTCGCGCGCGATCCCCGCCAGGCCCGACGCGTAACCCTGGCCGATGGCGCGGAACTTCCACTCGGTGCCGTTGCGGTACAGCTCGCCGAAGACCATCGCGGTTTCGGTGGATGCGTCTTCCGATAGGTCGTAGCGGGCCAGCTCGCTGCCGTTGGAGCGGTCGACGACGCGGATGTAGGCATTCTGGACCTGGCCGAAGGACTGGCTGCGAGCGTCGGCGTCGTAGATCGACACGGGGAAGAAGATGTTGGTGATGTTGGGGGGCGTGGCGGCCAGGTCGACGTTGATCACCTCGTCGTCGCCCTCGCCTTCACCGGTCAGGTTGTCGCCGGTGTGCTCGATCGTGCCTTCGGGTGAGCGCAGGTTGTTGAAGAACACGAAGTGCTGGTCCGATAGCACTTTTTTGGTCTCACCGGTCGCGATGGCGCTGGCGTCGAGGTCGAAATCGGTGCCCGTGGTGGTGCGCACGTCCCATCCCAATCCGACCGCTACCGCCGTCAGATTCGGCGCCTGCTTCGTCAACGAGACGTTGCCACCCTTGCTCAAACTGACGCCCATCAAACACCCCTCTATGCGGTCTACGGAACTTATACAGACTAGCTACCTGCAAACACAGGATCGGTGCCCACGCTAGTACACCGGCGGTGAAAAAATCGACGGCAAACCCAGGCGTATTTGATGACCCCGGTAGGATCGCTGTGTGCGCGGTCGGTGGTTCAGACGGTCACGCGAACCCCGCAACGACACGTCCTTCAACTCGGCGCAAGCCGACCTGACTGCTGCGTTCCTGGACATGGAAAACCGCCGGAACGTGGTGGAATCGGCATTTCAGGCCGCCGTCGCGGTCGCGCCGCAGCCCACGATCGAAGCCCAGTTGGACGTCGTGCGCAACGCCTGCTACGACGCCACGACGGCCTACCTTTCGGCGACGGGCAACGACACAGACTCGACCGGTCGACCCCTGAGTCCGTACGATCGCTCGATAGCTTCAGAACGTGCGCAGCAACTTCTCACTGCGGCTAGTCGCAGCCTGGACCACTTCCACGAACAGCACCGTGGGGCCTTGGATGCGATAGCGGCCCGCGGCGTTGCCGCGACCGCGGAAGCCGACGCCGCACTGGCCGAAGGCGACGAAGTCGCGAACCGGCTGGCGCAGACCGCCGACACACTGCGCGGCTACCCCTCGGTCCAACGCGCCAACGATCAATTCGTCGCGGCCTACCGTGACCTGCACTCCGCACGCGAGCGTCGAGACTTGACGGCTCTTGCGGAATCCAGTCGCCGGCTGCGGACCGCGGCCCACTCGGTCGTCGAAGCTTTGACCGAGGCGCCGAAGCGGGCGGATCAGGCGCGTCAGACGATGGCATCGCTGCGCACCCGCCTGGATGCGCTGCGCAACCGGGTCGACAGCGTCGATGCCAATCGCTCGGCGCTGTTGCGGGAGTTTCACAGCGACAGCTCTGCTGACCTGCTCAACAACGGACCTACCAGCCGAAATCATCTGGACCGCGCCGACGAGTTGCTGGCCAAGGCCACCTCCGCCGGTCGCGAGGGTCACCCGGAAATGGCGCTGGAGTTGGCCACCCATTCGCGGGCGGAGCTGACCGCGGCCGAGCACCTCATCGATGCCGTCGCCGACCGGCTCAGCATGCTGCGCGAGTTGCGCAAAGATCCGGCGAGCAAGGAACGCGAGGTTCGTTTCCGGCTGCGCGATGCCCAGCGACTGGCGGTCGACCGAGGCGTTGTCAAGGAATGGGGGTCCGCTCTTGATGCTCAAGCCGCCCGCATCGACCTGATCAAGGAAAAACTCGAGGCGACGCACCCCGACTATTGGTCCTATAGCCGGGAATTAGAAGAGGTTTCGCAGTTCGTTGCCACGATTGTGGCGCGCATCCGCAAAGGTGCGGCCAAGTGATACCCGCTGTGACGACAATCCGTCATTTCCATCATTTGTCCGACGCCGAACACCAACGGCTCTTCTTTCAAGCGCCCGAAGAGCTGGCGGCCGACGCCGACTGTGAGCTGCTCGCGGTCGCGTTGGGTGCCACCCTGTACATGCCCGCCGACCGTCCCGGACTCACCGCGACGGTGGCCCGTAGCGCTGGTCAAGGTGTGTGTTCGATGGTGCTGGACCTCGAGGACGCGATCGACGCGGGCGCAGCCGAGGCGGCGCTGGGCAATGTGGTGAGCGTCCTGGATGAGCTGGCCGAGACCCGGCAAGGCGCTCGGGCGATGCTGTTTGTCCGAGTCCGCAGCACCGAATGCATCAAGCGGATCGCGGGGACGCTGGCTGGTGGACGCGATGCGCTGACCGGCTTCGTGATACCGAAATTCGAGGCGGGCACCGGGGAGCAGTTCCTGCAGGAGGTTGCGCAAGCCGCGCAGGTGCTGGACAAACGGCTGTATTGCATGCCGGTCCTGGAATCGGCGGCCCTGGCCTATCGGCAGAGCCGTGATCGCGAGCTGACCGCAATCGGTGAGTTGTTGGCCGCATACCGGGACTCGGTGTTGGCGCTGCGCATTGGGGCCACCGACATGTGCGGCGTATTCGGGATCCGTCGCGATCGCGACCACACCATCTATGACGTGCAAGTGATCGCCGACGTGATCGGCGACATCGTGAACTACTTTGGTCGTGCCGACGGCACCGGGTTCGTCATCACCGGACCGGTATGGGAATACTTCGCCGATCATGAGCGACTGTTTCGCAGCATGCTGCGGACCACCCCGTTCGCCGAGCACGACGCGGTTCGGTTCCGTGACCAGTTGGTGAGTCGCGACCTGGACGCGCTGCTGCGCGAGCTGAGCCTGGATCGCGCAAACGGCCTGCACGGCAAGACCGTCATCCACCCGTCGCACGTCGCGGCGGTACACGCGCTGGCGGTGGTGACCCACGAGGAGTACCGCGACGCGGTCGACGTGATGGCGGCTGAGGAATCCGGGGTGCGCCGCTCGGAATACCGAAACAAGATGAATGAACCTCGCCCCCATCGGATTTGGGCTCAGCAAGTGCTGCGACGGGCGCAAGTCTTCGGCGTCACGCGCCAGGGCGTGTCGTTTGTGGATCTGCTGACGGTGCTTGCTGGCCGATGACTTCGTCGTCGTGGGCGACACGAAAATTCGGGTTCGCCGTACTCGATCGCGTTGCTACCGGCGCATTCCCGGTGACCGACTTGGTGTTGCCCGGTCTGCGTCGCAATCCGCGCCGCGCGCACCTACTGGTGTCGACCGTGTTGGGCAAACACATTGCCGTTTCCCCGGAGTCGGTGATCGATGCCGGGCATCAGTTGGGCGCCGTGGTGCGTGGGGTCGTCAACGACGACGTCGACGTGCTCGGAATGGCCGAGACTGCAACAAGTTTGGGACATTGTGTCGCCGACTGGCTGGACGCCGCCGTGTACCTGCACACGACACGGCGGCCGGCGCCGCCGGAGCGGATCTACGCCGGCTTCCAGGAGGGGCATTCCCACGCGACCGACCACACGCTACAACCCGTCGGCCCGTTCGAGTCTGAGCGTCCGCTCGTCATCGTGGACGATGAAATATCCACCGGCACAACGGCGCTGGCAGCCATCCGCACTTTGCATGTTCGACGTCCGCGGTCACGTTACGTGGTGGCTTCGCTGGTGGATGTCCGCGAGCCGCATCATCAGCAGACAGTGGCGCGGACGTCCGAAGAACTGGGAGTGCCGATCGACCACGTGAGCTTGGCGGCCGGCCGGGTTTCGCTGTCGCCCACCCTGATTGAGGAGGTCAATGCGCTGCCGGCGCCGCGGCTCAATTGCGCTTTTCGCAACCGGCGTGGCGATTCGCGCCGCATCGAGGTGTCGTGGCCTGCGGTGGTCCCGGAAGGCGGCCGGCACGGCTTTGCCCGAGCCGACCGCGCCGGGTTCGAAAAAGCACTGGAAGGCGCGGTCTCGCAGATCGATTCGTATCTGGACCCCGTCCGCCCCGTGCTGGTCGTCGGCCACGAGGAATTGATGTATCTGCCGCTGCGGGTGGCTGAGCTGCTTGCCCGGTCTGGTCGTTCGGTGCTCTTTCAGTCGAGCACCCGCTCGCCGGCCTATGTGCACGACGTGCCCGATTACCCGCTACGGCGCGGCTATCAGTTCAGTGCCTGCGAACCTGGTGACGACGCACCGCGGTTCCTGTACAACGGGTGGCCCGACTCCGATGCCCAGCTGCTGCTGATCGTGGACTCCGTTGCGGACACGGAGCGGCTCAACGAAACCGGTGGCATCGTCGACGTGTTGACCTCGGTGGGCTACGACGTCCTCGCCACGGCGGTACACGGCTCGTGAGGCCGCTCACCGGACCGTCCTTCGGCTCCTACGCGCCCGATGAGGTGAGCTGGCTGCTCACCGATCTGTCCGCGGTCCGGCTCGAAGCGGACACCGTCGAGCGGGAGCGCGAGATTCAAAGTGGCCGTGCCCATTACGCCGAATCGCTGCCAATCGAATACCAGCCCGACTCCGCCTACCGCGACCTGTTCAGCACGGTCTTGGCGGGGAGTGCGCGGCGATTGGCTGTCGCCGTCGGTGTGGTCACCGAACTCGTGCTCGCCGAGCGGGGCCACGACGTGGTGTTCGTTTCGTTGGCCCGGGCCGGCACCCCCATCGGCATTCTGATGCGCCGCTGGGTCCGACACCATCATCGCAAAACACTGCCGCACTATGCGATTTCGATCGTCCGCGACCGTGGAATCGACACCGTGGCGCTGGACTACCTTGTCGGCCAGCATGATCCGACCACGGTAGTTTTCATCGACGGCTGGACAGGCAAGGGCGCCATCACGCGCGAACTCAGCGCGGCGTTACGGGACTATCGTGGGGCGCCGTTCAACGACGACCTCGCCGTGCTCGCCGATCCTGGGCATTGCGTGCGCACCTATGGCACCCGTGACGACTTTCTGATCGCCTCGGCATGCCTGAACTCCACCGTCTCGGGCCTGGTCTCCCGCACTGTTCTGAACCGACGGCTACTGGCACCAGGCGACTTTCACGGCGCCAAGTTCTACCGCGAGCTCGCCGAGGATGATCAGTCCGCCACTTTCCTCGACTCAGTTTCGGCCCACTTCGATGCGGTGGCCGACGACGTGCGGCGCGGTGTTGCTGACGTCCAGAGCGGTGACCGCACGCCGACCTGGTCCGGGTGGGAAACGGTGGAGCGGATCCAGCACGAGTACGGCATCACCAACACCAACTTCGTCAAACCGGGAATCGGGGAAACCACCCGTGTCCTGCTGCGGCGGGTGCCGTGGCGAATCGTGCTGCGCGACCCCCAAGACCCAGCGCATCGGCATATCCGGATGTTGGCGCAAGCGCGCGGCGTGCCGATCAAGTGTGACCCTGACCTGGCGTTTGCCTGCGTCGGCTTGATCAAGGACGTGACCAGATGAGCGCGCTGATCGCCTGCGACCTGGACCGCACGCTGATCTACTCGGACCGGTCCTTCGGCGCCGCGACCACTGACCGCGTCTGCGTGGAGTACTACAACGGTTCGCCGTTGTCCTTCATGACTGCTCAGGCGGTTACCGGTTTGCGGGCCCTAGCGGCCGGCGGATTGGTGGTGCCGGCCACCACCCGCACCATTGCGCAGTATCAGCGAATAGATCTGCCGGGCAGTCCGTTTCGCTACGCGGTCACCAGCAATGGCGGCAACATCCTGGTCGACTCGGTTGCCGATGCCGACTGGAGCGCGGGGATGGCCTCCCGCATCAACGACGGTGGACCTCCGTTGCAGGACATCGTCGCCGCACTGCAGGACCGCATCAGTTCCGAATGGGTGCATAGCTTGCGCGTCGCCGAGGACCTGTTCTGCTATCTGGTCGTGGTCGAAGACAAGCTGCCCCGCGGTTTCGTCGACGACTGGGCCGGTTGGTGTGCTGAGCGTGGTTGGGTGGTGTCTCGGCAGGGCCGCAAGATCTACGCGGTACCTGAGGCGCTGCGGAAGTCGTACGCCGTCGCCGAGGTACGCCGTCGCCTCGCCGATGAGGGCCGCTTGTCTGACGCGGCACCCCTGCTGGCGGCTGGGGACGGGGCGCTGGACGTGGACTTGCTTAGCTACGCCGACCAGTCGATCCGTCCCGCGCACGGCGAGCTGCATGCCCTGGATTGGCGTTCGCCGGAGTTGGTGGTGACCGCAGCCAGCGGGGCTGCCGCTGCCGAGGAGATACTGGCCTGGTTGGCCAAACGTGCCGGTGTACCATCGCGGTCATGTCAGTGAATCTCACTAAAGGACAACGTATCTCGATGGTCAAGTCCGGCGGCGGCACGTTGATCCAGGTGCGGATGGGACTGGGCTGGGACGCGGTGAAGAAGCGCGGTCTGTTCCGCTCGAAGTCACAGGACATCGACCTGGACGCGTCCTGTTTGTTGTATGACCGCGCGGGAAAGCTCGTCGACGCGGTGTGGTTTATGCAGTTGCGCAGTAAGGACGGCACCGTCGTGCACACCGGCGACAACCGCACCGGCGCGGGGGAGGGCGATGACGAGTCGATCATCGTCGACCTGCAGGCGCTGAGCCCCAAGGTCGCCACATTGGTGTTCGTCGTCAATTCATTTACCGGCCAAGACTTTTCCCAGATCGAGAACGCCACCTGCCGGTTGGTGGACAGCACCAACGAGGCTGAGATCGCGCGCTACGTGCTGACCGGCTCGGGTACCCACAACGCGCAGATCATGGCCAAGGTGACACGCGATGGCAACACCTGGTCCATGACTGCCATCGGCGCGATCGCCAACGGCCGCACGTTCCACGACTTGGAACCTGCGGTCCGCCAGTTCCTCTGAACGCGCCGGTGGGGGAGAAGATGGCGCAAGATGCGGGCGGTCTTCGCGTGAGCTATACCAAGGCCGTAGCGACGGCATTAGCGACCCTTTCGGTGGTACTTGCCAGCATCGTCGGCTGCGCGGCTCCCGTCGCCGCCCCACCGCGCATCGTGTCGTCGACCTCGCTGCCTGCACCGTCAAGGTCCGAGCAGTCCGGCCACATTGCGCAACTGGTGAACTCGGTACCGGTCGTGGCGCAATTGCCGAATGTGCCCGGCTACCAGCGCAGCTGCAAAGCGGGCAAGGGCTGCGTCTTCGGACCCGCCTGGGCTGACACGCAACGAACCGGCTGCGATACCCGCAACCGGGTGCTCGCCGCGCAATTGACCAACGTCGTCTTCAAGCCCGGCACCAGGGACTGCAAGGTGATCGCCGGCGTGCTCCACGATCCCTACACCGGTGCCACCCTCACATTCGGTGTGCCGGCCAAAGACAAGATCGAGATCGACCATGTCTATCCGCTCGCACGGGCCTGGGATGCCGGTGCGGCGCGATGGGCCTACGACCGGCGTCTACAGTTCGCCAACGACACGGAGAACCTGCTCGCCGTCTCCGGCGCCGAAAACGGTCACAAGTCCGACAGCGGCCCGAGCGGCTGGCTGCCGCCAAACCGCCAATTCACTTGTCGGTACCTCGAGATCTACCTCGGCGTTGCCGCCAAATATCAACTGGCGATCACCGAAAAAGACAAGTCGGTGGCTGAAAGTAATTGCCCGAGTTGAGGTATCAGTTGTAGGCCGTGCTGCCCGCGACCGGATGCGTGGTGCTGACAATCTTGGCGATGCAATGATCCCGATCGAATCCTTTGCTCTTGCACCACACCAGCGCGCCCGCAGAGTTGCTGTAGGTGTCACCCGCGACCGTCACCCAATAGTTCGACTCGGAGAAGGTCGGCCAATCGCCCGAGACTTCGTATTTGCCAAAGGTTCCACCGACGAGTGACTTCATGCGCCTTGCCTTCCTCCGTTCGTCAGTGTGCAACGGGGGTCGGACACCCGGCCGGGCCGATATTGGCAGACTCGCCTACTTCCGCTTCAGCGCGACAATCTGATTGTTGCGGCCACCGACATAGACGGTCCCGACGTTGTCGACAGCCAGGCCCCACGGATTGTCCAAACCGGTGAAGTGCAACTCCTCCTGCGTCGACGATCCGGCGGGGAGTTTAAGCGTCCTGCTGTTTCCGGTGTCGGTGACGTACACGTTGCCCTGGCTGTCCAACGTGACACCGCCGGGTTTATTGAGGCCCGTAAATGGCAGTGGCACTTGCTTTTTAGTGTCCATAGGCAACATCAGCACCCGGTTGTTGCCGCCGTCGGACACGTAGACCGTCCCAGAGCCGTTCACCACCAGGCCGGTGGGTGCATTGAGTCCGGTAAACGGGATCTCGGTCTGAGCATTCGACCCTTTGGCGAGTGCGACCACGCGGTTCTTGGCGGTGTCGGTGACGTACACGGTGAAACTGCCATCCACCGACAGCCCGGTCGGGTTCTCGAGATCGGTAAAGGGCAGTACCTCCTGCTTGCCCGACCGAAGGACCAGCACCCGCTTGTTTCCGGCGTCGTTGACGTAGACGGTGCCGGTCTTGTCGGCCGTCACCCCCGTCGGATAGTTCAGCCCGTCGAAGGGCAGCACGACGGGGCTGTTCGAGCCCGCGAACAGCGCCAGAATCCGATTCTTCGGGGTGTCGGCGACATACACCGTGCCGCCGCTGTCGACCGAGAGGCCCTGCGGGTTGTTCAGCCCGACGAAGGGCAGCGTGACCTGCTCGTATTCGTCACCCTTGGGGCCACTACTGCTGGTGAAAACCACGATGGCCAGCACCACCGCCGTGATCACGGTGATGGCGCCCGCGATGGCGACGGCCTTGCGGCGCCACCAGGGCGGCGACGGCGGCGGTGGGGGCTGGGTCGTTCGCGATGCCGGGGGCTCCGGAGGTCCTGAGGTGGAGAACGCGGGCAGCGGTCGCGCCATCGTCGGTTGGTGATCCTGCTGCGGCGATGCCTCGGGATGCGAGGGGAGCCGGGGTGGCTGCTGCGGGGGCGGCGGTGTGGAAGGGCGCTGTGGCGGTGGCGCGGAGGTGCGCTGCGGCGGTGGCGCTGAGGTGCGTTGCGGTGGGGGCGCCGGTGGGCGTTGCGGTGGTGGCGCGGAGGTGCGCTGTGGCGGCGGCGCGGATGTGCGCTGCAGCGGTGGCTGCGTGGGGGACGAAGGGTGGGACTGACGACGGGTGTCGGGGCGGACGCCGTAGTCGTAGCCGGGCGCCTGTATCCGGAGTGTTTGCGGCGCGGGCGAGGCCAGGGCGTCCTGGGCGGCGCGGGCCAACTCCACGGCGGTGTCGTAGCGGGCTTCGGGGTGCTTGGCCATGCCTCGCGCGATGACGTCGTCCAATTCCCCTGGCAGTCCGGGATTGGTGCTCGAGGGCCGTGGCGGCGGCGCGGTGCGGTGGCCGGTGATCTGTTGCTGCAGCGTCTCACCAGGAAACGGTGACTGCGCGGTAAGACACTCGTACAGCACGCAAGTCAACGAGTAGATGTCCGAACGGGCATCGATGGAGGCCGCGGTAAATCGCTCCGGCGCCATGTAGTGATAAGTCCCGACGAAATTGCCGGTGGCGGTCAAGTGCAGGTCGTCGGCCGCACGCGCGATTCCGAAATCGATCAGATAGGCGAAGTCGTCGCCGTCGATCAAGATGTTGGACGGCTTGACGTCCCGGTGCAGCAGTCCGTCGCGGTGCGCGGAGTGCAGACCCTTGGCAACCTGTTCGATGATGCCTACCGCCCGACCGGCCGGCATGGGTCCGTGGCTTAGTTCGGCTTGTAGGTCGCGTCCCTCGATCAGGCGCATGTCCACATACAGTCGCCCACCGATTTCGCCGTAGGTGTGGATGGGGATCAGATGCGGGTTGTTCAGTCGCGCGGTCGCATGGGCTTCACGGCGGAAGCGCTGCTGGAACACCTCGTCGTTGGAGACGGCGGCAGGCAGGATCTTGAGCGCGACGATCCGGTCGGTGTCAGCGTCGTAGGCGCGCCAAACCTCGCCCATACCGCCGCGGCCCATCAATTCGATAAGCCGGTATTTACCGAACGACGTGTCCTGCAACAAACCCTCCAATAGAAACCGCCATTACCAGGGCAGACGATACCCTCAGCGAGTCCGATCAAGCCAGAATGGCCATCGAGCACCGCTTTGCTGAGCCAGCCGAATCGGGCAGCGCAACCCCTGCGGCGCTCAGAGTTGCTGGACCGCAGTACTTCCCGCATCGGTACCTGCTATCGGTGCGACGCGTACACGTGGCATCCGCGCGCGGGCAAGGCTTTCCAGGATGGCGTCCGAACGTCACACCGCCCTCCGCCACACTGGTCGCGCTACTCAACAACACTGGACCTGCCAGGATCGGCAAAGTCTCGCTCGCCGAGCTTTCAGCGCTCGACGATGCACTACGGCTTCATTTGGAATTGTGACTGGCTCTTGTGCAGCCAGACGAATTCGTCGATTCCGGCTAATTGCAGCATGATTCGCGTCCTCATCGGCCACGAGCGCAATGGTTCGGCCCCGGAAACGATCTCGGGACGCTCCAGCTGATAGGTCTGTCCCTTCCAGGTCAGCGCGCCGCCACCGGCGGCCACCAGGTTGCGGCACCAGTCCGTGGTAGGCCCGTAGGTCAACGGCACCAAGAAACCGTCGCCGTAGGCGTTCACGCCCACCGAGGTTTGGTAGCTGCGCCCACTGTGGCGGCCCACATGGGTGAGCAGTCCAACGGTCGACAGCGGTTTACCCGAACTGCTACGGGTCACCGCGTTGTAAGTTTTCAGCAGCGTGCGAAAGGAACTGTTTTCGAGCAGCAACTGTCGATGGTGCCGAAACTTTCGCACTAGCAACACCATCGACAGCGCCGCGGCACCAACAGCCAGAACGGCGTGCTTGCGGCTAACCGAGTTTGAAGGCATCCCGGGACACACTGAAGAAGTGCCCGCTGCGGCTATCGGTGCATCTCATCCCCGACTGCTCACTGGCACAAGTGAGGCTGCCGGCCGAGATGGTCTGGCCGTAGTTAAGGGTCGGTTCGCCTGGGAGTTCCAGGGTGTCCCCGTGGCACTCGATGGTGCCCGGTTTGCCAGGGGCCAGGGTGAACCGGCTGCCCCAGGAGATGTGTTGTGCGCACTCCGGGGGCGGGGGTGGGGTGTAGGTGTACTCCCGGATGTCGCATGCGGCTCCGTCGACGTCGATCACGCAGAAGATGTTGTTGGACGGAGACTTGAAATACTTTGAGTCCGCGTGCGCGGTGGCGGGAAAGGCGAGGGCGGCGGTCGTCGCGATCAGCGCGGACAGGAGTATTCGCATACCTCGGTCTTAGCACGCCAGCCGGGCACTCCGCCCGGGCCTATCGGCGACTGCGTATCTGGCGACGCGACAGGCTGCGATGCGTCGCAGCATGCACAGTCGGCGGGCACGTGAGGGGCAGGCCATCCGGCCAGATTGTTACCATCGCGCGGTGAGTCGATTTTCCAGGCGCGACGTGCTGAAATGCGCCGCCGCAGCAGCGGCAGCTTTCGTCGCAATCGGCACCTCACCGCGTGCCACAGCCGCCGGCATTGCCGGAATGAGCGTCTTCCTCGACCCGGGCCACAACGGCGTCGCCGACGCGTCGATCAACCAGCAGGTGCCCAACGGCCGCGGCGGCACCAAGCCGTGCAACACCTCGGGCACCGCGGCCGGCGACGGCTATCCCGAGCACGCGTTCACCTGGGACGTCACTACCATGGTCGCGGCCAACCTCGAACAACTTGGCGTACACACCCAGCTGTCCCGCGGTAACGACAGCTCGTCCGGTCCGTGCATCAACGACCGCGCCGCGCAAGCCAACGCGATGCATCCCGACGCAATTGTCAGCATCCACGCCGACGGTGGCCCCGCCTCCGGGCACGGCTTCCACGTGAACTACTCGAGCCCGCCACTCAACGACTCCCAATCAGGGCCCTCGGTTCAGGTCGCCAACGCGATGCGCGGCGCGCTGATCAGCGCCGGTTTCGTGCCGTCGAACTACATTGGGTCCGACGGCCTCTACGGCCGTGCCGACCTGGCCGGTCTGAATTTCGCCGAATATCCGGCCGTCCTCGTCGAACTCGGCAACATGAAGAACGCCGAAGACGCCGCCCTGATCGAAAGCACAGACGGGCGGGCCAGATACGCGAGCGCCGTCACTCAAGGGATAGTCGCCTATCTCCAAGCCAAGGCGGGTTAGCGCCCGACGAGTGGTCGCAGTCCTCGCAACGCTGGTGGTGGGGGCCGCTATCGTGACCTTTGCCGCCGTCTACGCCTATCGCCATACCCCCGCGCCACCCGCACACCCCATGCCTATGCCACCAAGTACGCCGCCGCCACCCAACGCACCAACCGATCTGGCGGCGGAATTCATCCAACTGGCCACTCGGCTCAACGCCTCGATGGGCCTGGCCGTCTCCGCGGTCGGCAGCAGCGAGGCGCCACTGACCTACGGAGATTGGCAGCAGGGACCGGCCTGGTCGACCAGCAAGGTGCCGCTGGCAATCGCCGCCTATCGCCAACAACACAAAGTCACCGACAAGATGAGGGCCGCCATCACCGAGTCCGATAACGCAGCGGCCGAAGCACTTTGGCAACAACTCGGTGACCCCTCGACAGCCGCGCAGAAGGTGCAGCAGATCCTGCAGGAAACCGGCGACCCCACGATCGTCGAATCCCGCAAAGTGCGACCAGAATTCACCGCATTCGGCCAGACCATCTGGTCGCTGGTCAATCAAACACGCTTCATCGCAAGCGCGTTCTGCAACAAACAGAACGAACCGATCTTCGCGCTGATGGGACAGATTGCGCCGCAACAGAGTTGGGGCATCGGCACGCTAACCGGCGCCCAGTTCAAGGGAGGCTGGGGTCCGTCGCCGTCGGGCAGGTACCTGGTACGCCAGCTCGGCATTCTCAACGCGCCATCGGGAAAACTGGCCGTTGCCATCGCCGCTGAACCCGCGTCGGGATCGTTCGAAGACGGCAGGCGCGCCCTGGACGAAGCCGCCGCCTGGCTGAGCATGCACCTTGCCCAGCTGCCGTCCGGCCAGTGCAAGTGAAAGACTTAGACCTCCACAGAAAGTGCCGCATAATCCGTACGGGAGGCTAGCGGTGGATCAGCGGGTGGGCACGACATTCGGCAAGTACACGATCACCGGCGTCCTGGGCAAAGGCGGAATGGGTGAGGTCTACGAGGCCTACGACAACCAGATCGGGCGGACGGTCGCCCTCAAGATCATCAAGAGTCAGTTCGCCCACGACCGCAAATTTCGCACCCGCTTCGAGCGGGAATCCCACGCCGCCGCGACGTTGCAAGAACCGCACGTCATTCCGATCCACGGCTTCGGCGAGATCGACGGCTCGCTGTTCATCGACATGCGCCTGGTCCGGGGCAAGGACTTGGAGAGCCTGCTGGCCAAGGCGCCGCTAGAGCCGGCGCGGGCGGTAGCCATCATCAGCCAGATCGCGGCAGCGCTGGATGCCGCGCACGCCGACGGACTGGTGCACCGCGACGTCAAGCCGCAGAACATCCTGGTCACCCCGGCTGACTTCGCGTACCTGGTGGACTTCGGGATCGCCGAGGTCATGGGCGAGCACACCCGGCTCACGGCGGCCAACATGCGCGTCGGCTCATGGGCCTACATGGCACCGGAACGGTTCGCCGACCAGGAAATCACTCCGGCCGCCGACATTTACTCCCTGGCGTGCGTGCTCTACGAGTCGTTGACCGGCCAGCTTCCGTTTCCCGCCCAAACCCAGGGCGGGTTCGTCGCCGCGCACCTGTCGTCGCCGCCGCCGCGGCCCAGCCTGGTAAACCCGCGAATCCCGAACGCCCTGGACGAGGTGATCGTGCGCGGCATGGCCAAGGAGCCCGACGACCGCTACGGCAGCGCCGGCGCATTCGGTCGGGCGGCCGAACGGGCGCTGCACAGCGGAGCGCGCACCGCAGTGGATCCGGTCGACGAGCCGACCCGGCCGGTGTCCTGGCAGCCGACACCGATGCCGCCTCGACCCCAACCGCACCAGCAGGTCTATTCGCAAACCTTCCCGCCGTCCGGGCCGCATCCGGCGGTACCGGCTCCGGTTACAGAAAAACCCTCCCGGCGATGGCTGGTGCCCGTCGCCATCGGCGTCAGCGCGGCATTGGTCCTCGCGGCGGTGGGCATCATCGTCGGGATGTTGGCAAAGTCGGAGTCCCCGGCCGCCCCGACGGCGACCGTCCCGCCCACCATTCCGCCCTACAGTGGCGAGCCGTCCTCAGCTACGCCGGAGCCGATCCCGTCGCGGCCCGCCAACGCTTCGCCGCCGCTGGTCACCGGGCCGGACCAAAGTGCTAGCCACCAAAGCTGCGACCAGGGCTTCCAACTCGGCACGACCGGGTTCGGGACCCACGGCGGGCGAGGCTCACCGCCGACGTCGTGCTACTTCGCCAACGCCGTGCTGCACGCCTACTGGAACACCTACGGCAATGCCACCACCGGAGCACGCACCGTGTCCTCGCCGGGGTCCGTCGACTGCTTCACCGTCCCGGGCGCCGACTGCGACCCGAGGAACACGACGAACTTTTTGATGCAATGCGCGGGCGACGGCGCCAATCCGTGGATCAGGTGCACCGGCGGCAAGGATGCCGTCGTGTATCTGTGGTAGCCGAAAACTGTTACAGCAGTTGAGCAATCGCGGTCGTGGCGATGAGCATCAAAGCTGCGAACCCGATGATGTTCACCTGGCGGCGCGCGGTGATGCGGGCCGGCAGGGGGCGGAGGGACAGCGTGTGCTGGCGTCGGCGAGCGATCACGTAGGTCGCCAACGCCGCGGCGCAGGCCACTCCGGCGGGCAGTAGCGCCCCCGGTCGCTGTCCGGCCCCGTGCACGTCCTGGAGAGCCAGAAGTACGCCATTAGCCAGGAACGCGAACGACGTCCGAGTCCAGGCCAGCGCTGTGCGTTCGGCCGGGCCGCCGGGCGTGGTCAACCCGTGACCGCCTTGGCGATCACCAGAGCGAGCGCGATCAGCCCAAGCACGATGAGCCCGATGGCGAGGAGACCAGGCGAAGGCTGCCGAGGCAGCGGTTCCCCGCGGCGCATCGCGCGATCCGCCTGGCGCCAGCGCTGCAACCCGATCCCGCTGGTGGAGATTGCCAGTGCGGCAAGCCCGATGCCGAGTACTCGGCGGGCGCCGACCACCACCAGTTCCGGGACGAAGTGCATGAGGGCGACCGCGGCGGCGAGCAGTCCCAGCGCCGTGCGCTGCCACGCCAGGAAGGTCCGCTCGTTGGCCAGGGTGAACCGGTAGTCGGGCTCCTGCTCGGTAGCTGCCGGGGCGGGTTCTTCATCGGTCACGATGGACATCGTAGATAGCGTGTTTTTGGGCGGGTGGTGAGTTTGACGTAAACGCTGGGGGTTTCGTCGATCTCGTACGCTGAGCCGCATGTCGGTATCCAAGGAGCAGTTGTGGAGGCAGCGCACCGAGTGGCCGCTGGCCATGGTCGCGATCGCCTTCCTCGTCATGTACTCGGTCCAGATACTGGCCCGGCCGCACGGGCTGGAGGCACGCGTCCTGTGGTTGCTGTGCTGGGTCGCGTGGGCCATGTTCGTAGGTGACTATTTGGCTCGCCTGCTACTGGCCGAGAACCGCCGGCAATGGTTCCTGCTGCACCTGATGGATCTGCTGATCGTCGCATTGCCGTTCCTGCGGCCGCTGCGGATGGTGCGCTTGATCGTGCTGCTGGGGGTGTTGCAGAAGGCCGTCGGTCATGCGGTTCGCGGCCAGATCCTGATCTACACCATTTCCGGGGTCGCCCTGCTGGTGTATGCGGGGTCGCTGGCAATTCTCGATGCCGAGCGCGCCGAGCCCGCGGCGACGATCAACTCGTTTGGCAAGGCCGTGTGGTGGGCGGTCACCACCGTCACCACCGTCGGCTACGGGAATCTGTACCCGATCACGGTGACCGGCCGGGTAGTCGCGGTGTGTTTGATGCTCGGCGGCATCAGCCTGATCGGCGTGGTTACCGCGTCGCTGGCCTCGTGGATAGTGCAGCGGGTTGAGGAAACCGACACCGCGAACCAGGTCGCGACGGCCGCTCAGATCGAGGAGTTGCGCGACGAAATAAGAGCTCTGTCCGAGCAACTCGGGCAACGGAATGCCTCGGACGCTTAGCGCTACTGGTAATTCGGTTGAGCTACAACGTCAGCGGCGCGCTGAGCCGGTGAGCAGCTGCCCGTTGGCACCCTGCAGCAGACAGATGACGGTGCTGGGCGTGGGATCGGCGCCCGTTCTGTCCATATGTGAGTCGATCAGCCACGCCACCGAATACGGGCTGCCGGCAACGGGTTTCCCGGTGTAGGGCACTACGCCGCCGGTACACGCCTGATCGGCGACGGTGCCGATGGCCGAATCCACCGCCACCGGTGCACGCAGGAAGACTTCGGCCAAATGTGGTGCGGCACAATCGGTCACGGTAACGGTGATCTGGCTCAGGTCGGCAGGGGGGAGGTCGGTAACGCACTGGCCGACCTGTAGGTCGATCCACTTCTGGGTCGATCCGGGGTCCGCGTGGGAAGGGGCGACGGAACCCGCCATCAATGACGCAGCTGCGCCGGCGCCGCACAGCATTAGTCGGACGCACATGGCGCGCCAGTCTATTCGTTCGTGATACGTTTTGCCGAGATGTTTCGCCGCGTCCTCTCTGAAGCCAAGCACGTTGTGCAGCCGGCTGTGCGACTGCGCGAACAAGCCGAGGCCCTAGCCGATTACGTCGGCGAGGGCGACACCGTTCTCGACGTTGGCTGCGGCACCGGACATCTCTGCGCTTACCTGCAAGACATGTACGGTGCGGTTCCGGCCGGCATTGACGTCAAGGACTTCCGCGAGGCCGACATTGCGTTCGACGAATTCGACGGCACGTCAATCCCGTTTCAGGACAACTCATTTGATCACGTCATCCTGAGTGAGGTGCTGCACCACAGCCATGACCCGGTCCGATTGATCAGTGAATGCCGCCGCGTCGCGCGCTCGCGCATCATCGTCTTCGAAGACATGCCCGACGGATTGCTCGGCAGGGTCGCCCTCTATGCCCACATGCAGGCGTTCGCCTCCTACCACCGCTACCCGTTCCGGCCCGCGGCTCTCGACGAGTACCGCAAGGCGCTGGCCTGGCTTGCCACCAATACCGACCGCGTTGCCCAAACTCCGCAGCCACCGGAATGGCTGACGGTCTATCCGCGCGTGCTGTACGTCTACCAGCTGCCTAACCGCTAATGGCTGCGATGGCCCAGGCGGGCATGATCGGTGCCCGGCAAAGCCCGTGGTCGGCCTGGCCGATGCTGCGCAGCAGCCACTGAACCCGCAGGATGCAGCAACCCATCCGCACCATCGAGAAGATCTCATACCAACCCAACGCCGTTAGCGGCCGGCCGATCATCTCCTCGAACCGTTCGATCACCCGTGCGCGGCTGTCGAAGCCGGGCAACTCGGGGTCGGCCTCGATCCCGTTGACCTCCATGGTTTGCCGGCGAGTGGCCAGCCACCAGGCGAAGTCGGTCTCGGCCGGGCACAGGCACGCCTGCTCCCAGTCCAGCACGCCAGTGATCCGCCCGTCGTCGTCGAAGATCGCGTTGGACAACCGCGCGTCGCCCCAACACACCACGAGTTCGGAGGGGTCGTCGGGCTGGTGGCGGAGCAGCCAGTCGAACGCATCGGCAATGAGGTCCGGCACCTGCCGGTCGGTTGCCCACTCGACATACTCGCGCCACCAGGCGAGTTCACCGCTGTTGCCGACACCTTGCGATCGGCGCAGCCACGGTGCCTGCTCGACCGGGACCCGCGTCAAGGCAGCCAAAGTGTCGAGGAACGAGTCGTGCACCCGACGCTGGGTTTCGATGCCGGCGCCGTGCAGCCAGCCGCGCGATGCATAGGACGTGTCCGAGGGCGTGTGTCCGACGATGCGTGGCATCACGAGGAAACTCGAGCCGAGCCACGACTCCTCGGGTTCGAAGTGGATGGGCGAGGGCGTGGCGATGCCGTAGTCGTGCAGGAACAGCTGGGTTTGGGTCTGGGCGGCCAGGTCGTACTCGGCGTAGATACCGCCGCCGGTGGGTGGGATACGGACCACGAACTCGCGCGAGCCATTCACGCTGAACAGCAGGCTTACGCTCGACCACCCGGCGGCACGATTGGCCGGACGCAGCTCACCGATGTCGACGGTTTCGCCGAACTTGTGCTCGAACCAACGCGCGAGTTGGTGACGGGTTGCGTCAAGGTCGCGTTGGACGAGAGACAGTCCAGCCATGGACAAACATTTACATACCGAGTACCAGATGTAAATAGACTGTGGTTACATCAGGCGTAAACGATGTAAAGGAGACTGTGGTGGCAGATCCGCTGGCCTTCGGTGATATCGAGGACATGTCGCGGCCACTGGCCATCGCTGTCCACGGCTTCCCCGACACTCCGCACACCTGGCGCCACCTGGGACCCGTCCTGGCCGACCAGGGGTACCGGGTGATAGCGCCGTGGCTGCCGGGCTACGACGCGCCGGCTAAGGGCCCGATCAGTGTGGGAACATATGTGCGCCAAATACTTTCGGTATACCGCGGCTACCGTGGCGACCAGCGTGCCGTGCTCATCGGCCATGACTGGGGCGCTCACGCGGCCTACGGAGCGGTAGGTGTCGATCCCGGTGCGTTCAGTCGGTTGGTGACGCTCGCCGTGCCGCCCAGTGCCGCGCTCGGCGAGTCGATGTTCAGCTATACACAGCTGAAGCGCTCGTTTTACATCTGGTTTATCCAACAAGTCGGTCTAGCCGAGACGGTGGTGGTGCAGCCAGGATTCTGGGAGCAACTATGGACCGACTGGTCTCCCGGCTACGATGCACAGCAGGACATTTCGCGGCTGCGTGAGCACGTCACAGCCGAAACCATCGCCGGGGTGATCGCTCCCTACCGGGCGACATTCAATCCCGAGTTCGCCGATCCGGCCGCCGAGCAGGAAGCCTCGGCAACCTTCATCGCACCGTCCGTGCCCACCCTGTACCTGCACGGTGTGAACGACGGTGGATTGGGCGCCGAGGTGGTGTCCGGCGCGACACATCATCTACCCGCGCCGGGGTCGAGATTCGAAATGATCGACGACGCAGGTCATTTCCTGCATCTTGAGCGACCCGATCTGATCGGAGAGCGAATTTGCGAGTGGCTAGCTGGCGGTCGTTGATTGTGATGCGGGACGATTGATGCCTGCGGCATAACGCAATTCGGCGAGAAATCGCTCACGATCTCCGCCGCCGACCAGATAGTGGCATACCGCGACCCGCGCCACGGTCGCCGCGGCCAACTCGGCGTTGTCGCCTGGGATCAGGCGCGCGATCCGCTCCTGCAGGACAGGCATCACCCGTTTCATTTGGGTGAGAACGTGTTCGGGCTCGGTATCTGCCAGAAAGCCCAGCGAGTAGGCGTGCTGAAAATCAACCACGAATTGCAGTGCAGCATCCAGTCTTTCGAGACCCTGCAGGCCCGCGATGGCAGACGCTATGCCGGCATCGAAATTGTCTTGCTCGTAGAGCCCGAACGCGGCGAGCAGATCGTCTTTCGAAGGGAAATACCGGTACAGCGTGGGCCGGGACACTTTGGCCTCCGCGGCTACTTCCGACAGCATCAGTCGCTTGCGGCCACTTCGTGCGAGGACCACAAACGTGGCGGCCAGGATCCGTCGACGGGTCGAGGGCTCGACACCAGGAGGGACGCGGCTGGGCACCTTACGTACTTTACATCTATACCGACAAATGTCACACTGCGAACTGAGACAGATTGATCTGAAACGTAAGGTACGAGGCGATGACGGACCTAGTAGTCCGGAAGATGTCCTTTCAGTTCGATGATCCGGCGTACAAGGTGCCGTTCATGTGGCAGCCCGCCAATCCGAACTTCGCGATCTTCTGCAACGCGTTCACCTTCATCGCGGTGCCGTTCGAGAAATACATCATCGCCGCACTGCGTGAAGCACAGGACCGTCTTCGCGAGGACCCAGAAGTTGCCGCGGAGGCCGACGCCTTCCTCAGGCAGGAGGCTCAGCACGCGGCGGCGCATCGCAAGCACATGCTTGCACTCATCGAGCAGTATCCGGGACTCGAACGCTGTTACGACCAGACGATGACGTTGTACAACCAGCTGATCGCCGCGCATCCGGTCGAGTTTCACGCCGCCTACATCGCCAACCTGGAAGCAACGTTCACTCCGATGTTCAAAGTCATTCTGGACCACCGGGATTCGCTGTTCGGCGGGGGAGATGAGCGGGTAGCCGGCCTGATGGTCTGGCACTTCGTCGAGGAGATCGAGCACCGCAGTTCGGGTCTGAAGCTGTACCGGCACCTGATGCCCGACCCCTGGTACCGGGTGCGCTGCATCAGACAAACGTTCCGCCACGTCGGCGTCATTGCCAACACCGTGGCAAAAGGTTTCGACGAACACGTCCCGTTGGCCGACCGCACTACGTCCGCGGAGCAGGTGATGGCGGACGCGTTGAGGAGCGAATTCCGCTACCGGGTACGCAAACACGGCGTCCGACCGATATTCCACGCCGTGCCCACGACACGGCTGCTCACCATGCTCTGGCGGCTTGCCTTGTCCCAAACACCGCACCATGACCCACAAGACCAGCCGCTTCCGGAATGGGCCAGCACTTGGATGGCGGAATACGACCGCGGCACAGATATGACAACCTATGCCGGGAAAGGCTGAGTTCGCTTGCTGTCAAACAACTACGGTGACCTGGTTCCCGAGGACGAGCATCTGACGCATCAGATCGTCGACACCTTCGCCACGGTCAGCCAGTCCGATCCGTCCTGGACGGAAAAGATTTGGTCGATTGCGCATGCGCGGGACAACTCGCTGCAACTGGTCCTGGGTATCGGCAAGTACACCAATAGGGGAGTGTTCGACGGTGCGGGCGGGGTATGCCGCGGCACCGAGCAGTGGACGGTGCGAGCCGGGCGCCGACTGTCCTCGGATCCGTCGAGCACCGACGTCGGTCCCATCCACTACCGCGTCGTCGAACCGCTCAAAGCCATCCGCGTCACCCTCGACACCAACGAGCACGCACCGATCGCCTTCGACGTGACCATGCGCGGCACGTTTCCCGCCGCTCTGGAGGACCCCTGGCCGGATCGCAGCCCGGACGGCTACCGAGTCACTCATAATGTGTTGCGCTACCACCAAATTGGTGTGGCATCCGGGTGGGTCGAACTCGAGGGCGTACGCACCGAAGTCAAACCCGAGGAATGGATCTCCATACGCGACCACTCCTGGGGACTGCGTCCCGGCGTCGGCAAGCCCATTCCCGGCCTGCCGCGAGGCGGCCGACGCATCAACCAGATGTTCATGACCTGGTGTCCGATGACCCTTACCCGCCCGGACGGATCGGCCTACTCGCTGTTCGTCTTCCTGCAGCAGGAGAAGGGCGACGGCTTCGAATCCACCCGCTTCCAAGCCGAGCAACAAAACGATGACGGCACTTCGCAGCGCTTCGCGGTTGTCGAACAGGATCTGCATTTCCATGACGCCAACCGGCGTCTTACCCACGGCACTATTACGCTGACCGAAACCGATGGAACCAGAAGGCCTTTGACCATCACTGCGGCCGGCCCGACCGGCTTTCATCTCGGTACCGGTGGCTACTACGGCTGGAACGACTGGATCTACGGACAGTGGGTGGGCGACTTGAAGGTGGAGGGCAGCCACGTCGCCAATTGCGACGATCCCGAGACCGCCCGCAAAGTACATCAACTCAGGGATCTGCTTGTGCGCGTGGATGATCCGGTCGGTGGTGGCACTGGACTGGGCAATGCGGAAACGTTCGCGATGGGCGCGTTCCCGGAGCGCGGCCTCACCGCCGAGCACTCGTTTTTGTAGGGCGAGCAGACGTAGAAGCGCCTGACACGCGGAGCGTGCCGGTGCTTTACGTCTGCTCGCCACCCCATGGGCTGGCATAGGCTTACTGGTATGCAACCCGGTCCGTTCGGCGGTTGGCCTCAGCAGCAGCCGCCGCCACCGCCACCGCGACCGAAGTGGGCGACACCGGCGGGCAAGGGTCGAAAGGCGTGGTGGATTTCCATAGCCGTCGGCGGCGTTGTCGTGCTGGCGACCGTGGTCGTGGCCGCTTTCGGGCTGTTCGGCTCGACTGGCGGCGACGCGTCGCCAGGTGACGTGGTGCGACGCTACCTTCAGGCACTGGCCGCCGGTGACGCACAGGCAGCGCTGTCCTACAGCGTCCAGCAGCCGACCTCGAAACAATTCCTGACCGACGCCGTCCTGAAGCAACAGGTGGCGAAATGGCCGATCTCAAATATCAGCATCCTCGACGACGATGCGTCCGCCAGGCAGAGCGGGCACGTGCACGTGTCGGCGACCTTCGGAGCCCAAACTTCGGACGCGACACTGGAAGTGACACCGGCGGCAGGCGGCTGGAAACTTAAGGCGGCGGCGGTTCAACTCTCGACAGTGGGCGCGGCCGCCAAGACGCTGACGATCTTCGGCAAGCCACTCGATTCCGCCACTTACGTATTCCCGGGTTGGGTCGAGGTAGGCACCACTAATTCCTCGGTCACGGTCAGCGCCACGCCGCCGTTGCTCGACGGTGTGTCCGCGGCGAAAGCCTGGCCGCTCGCGTTGTCCTTCACGCTGACCGAGCAGGGGCGCAGCGCGGTACGGGATCAACTCACCGTCGCGTTGGCGCAGTGCGAACGCTCTCACCTATTGGCACCGCCGGGCTGCCCTTTGCATCTGAACGCCGAGGACTTCATCGAAGGTTCGGCCTCTTGGGGGCCGTTCGACGTCAGCGAGGTCGAGATCGGCAATGTGGAAGCGGCCAATCTCGGGGTGTCCTTCTCCGGACCACTACGTTTCACAGTCACCGCTACAACTAGCGGCGGCGTCCCCAAGATGGGACTACTTACCAGGCCGTTGGCGGGAACCGCAGACCTGACGCAAACACCCCCGCAGGTGAGTTTCAGCTGAACTGGCTGAAACTACCAGGCGACCGGCAAGCTCTTGATGCCGTGAATGAACTGTGACAGCAGGCGCCTGGGTTCTGCGGTGGCGACGATGTCGGGCATCTCGCGGCGCAGTTCGTCGAACACCACCCTGATTTCACGGCGGGCCAGATTGGCGCCCAGGCAGAAGTGCGCGCCTCCGCCACCAAAGCCGACGTGCGGGTTGGGGTTTCGCGCGACGTCGAAGCGCCAAGGGTCGGCGAACTTCGTTTCGTCCCGGTTGGCCGAGTTGTACCACAGCGAAACCTTATCGCCCGCAGCCATTTTGGTGCCGCTCAACTCGAAATCCTGGGACAGGGTGCGGCGCATGTAGACCACCGGCGACGCCCAGCGCACGATCTCCTCAACCGCGCTGTGAGCCAGGGTGTCGTAATCCGTCCACCACTTTTCGCGTTCCTCGGGATAGCGGGACAGCGCCAGCACCCCGTGGCTGATGGCGTTGCGCGTGGTCTCGTTGCCGGCCACCACCAGCAGGATGAAGAACATGGCGATCTCCGAGGACGACAGTTGTTCGCCGTTGACCTCGGCTTCCACCAGGGCGGTGGTCAGGTCGTCGTGGTGGTTGACCCGGCGGTCCTCCGCCAATGCGGTGGCATAGGCGCCGATGTCCATCGAAATCTGAATGAACTCACCGAAATCGGTGACCAAATCCGGGTCGCCGAAGCCGAGAATCTCGTTGGTCCAATGGAATATCTTCTGGTGGTCCTCTTCGGGGACGCCCATCATGTCGCAGATGATCTGCAATGGCAGCGGCCCGGCGAGCTCGCTGACCAAATCTGCTTGCCGGTCGGGATGATTGGCGATCATCGACGCCACCAACCGGTGCGCCCGCTCGCGCACCGACGCTTCGATGCGGGCCACGACCTTCGGGGTGAACGCTCGGCTGACTATCGAACGCAATCGCTGATGCCGCGGATCGTCCATCACGATCATCGAACCGAAATACTCGGCCAACTCTGGTGTCTGGTCGTTGATGGTGATGTTGGGGCTGGAGCTGAAGACCTCCGGATGCCGGCTGGCGAAGAAGACGTCGTCCAATCGGGTGAGCGCCCAGTGCCCGTTGCCCGCGGTAAAGCCTTCCATTTCGATCGCGGGCCAGAACGAAATCGGTGCTTCGCGACGCAACGTGGCGAAGGCGGCGTCGCGGTAATCGTCGTCTTCGCCCCAAAACTCCAGCGAGCCAAGCGCGATATCGGCCAGCGGGATCTCCGGTGGGGGCGTCCCATTCACTCGGGGAGTCAGGCCCGTCGCGGACTTGAGGTCCATGCGATCCTCCTAAGCCCCCTTCCACATTGAAGGGGTGACACGGCCGAGCCTAGTCGCGTCAGTGTGAACAGACCGCGCGTCCCGGCGTTCCGGTCGAATGCGCGTCGTTGACGACGTTGCCGTCGAGCAGGATCTTGCAGGCGATGGTCCCTTGACCCTGGGCGCTGAGCACGAACACCTGCCCGCCGAACGCCTGGAATTCCGTGGACCATGGCAGCGGCACGTTGGCGATCTGCTTTTGGCCCTGCGGGGTTTGGAAAGAAATGTATTCGGCGACGCCGGTACCGCTGACCTCGTAGCGAGTTTGAGGGAACTCGCCGGGCTTGGGGGTGGCGCCTGCCACGCCGCAGGTGACCGCTGAGGCGGTACCGATGGCAAACAAAAGCGAAGCTGCGCGACGAATGCTCATGGTTGTTCATGTTGTCATCACGCGGGGGCGATTACGACCCCTTCGTGGCAATGAACTTATGGTGATTCCGGAACCGGGCGAGCGGAGGTGCTGATGGCGCAAACAGGCGTTGAGCGGGTAGTCCCAAGAGAGTCCCCAAAAAGGTCGTGGTGTGGGGCACCGGTTTTGTGGGGCGGATGGTGATCCCGGAGATCATCAAGCATCCGCTTTTTGAGTTGGTGGGCGTAGGCGTCAGCAATCCGGCCAAGGTGGGTCGTGACGTCGGCGAAATCTGTGGGCTCCCAGAGCAGGTCGGCCTCGCCGCCACCGACGATGTCGACGCGCTGATCGCGCTCAAGCCCGACGCACTGGTGCACTACGGTCCGACGGCGATGCACGCTAAGGACAACATCTTGCTGATGACGCGCTTTTTACGGGCCGGCATCGACGTGTGTTCGACGGCGATGACGCCCTGGATCTGGCCGACTATGCCGCAGAACCCACCGAACTGGATCACACCGATAACCGAGGCGTGCGAGCTGGGGGAGGCGTCCTGCTTCACCACCGGCATCGACCCCGGATTCGCCAACGACCTGTTCCCGATGACGCTGATGGGCTTGTGCTCGGAGGTGCGCAAGGTTCGCGCCTCCGAACTGCTGGACTACACCAACTACGAGGGTGACTACGAACGCGAGATGGGCATCGGTCGCGAACCCGGGTACAGCCCGATGCTGGAAAACCGCGATGTCCTGATCTTCGCGTGGGGCGCCACCATCCCGATGATCGCCCACGCCGCCGGCATCATGCTCGACGAGATGACCACCACTTGGGACAAGTGGGTAACCCCCACTGACCGCAAGTCCGCCAAGGGAGTCATCAAGGCCGGCAACGTCGCCGCCGTCCGATTCACCATCAACGGGCTCTACCAAGGCGAGACGCGCATCCAGCTCGAGCACGTCAACCGCATCGGAGCAGACGCCGCACCCGACTGGCCGACTGGCCACGACAACGACGTGTACCGGGTCGACATCGAGGGGACGCCGAGCATCTTCCAGGAGACGGCGTTCCGGTTCACCGACGGTTCGGGCCGCGACGCGGCAACCGCCGGCTGCCTGGCGACCGGCATGCGCGCCCTCAACGCCGTCCCGGCGGTCAACGAGCTATCGCCCGGGTGGGTTACCGCACTGGACCTGCCGTTGATCCCCGGCGCGGGTACTATCCGCTGACCAGCGAAGATGGGGGGCATACAGCTGGCGCATAGCCGACGCCAAGATTGGCTATAGCTTTTAGCGAAAAAATTGCGGTTAGCTTTGGGGGACAGGCGGGCAAAGCATGGGGATTGGACCAGATGGCAGACGGAGTTAGACCCGCGCTGGGCCTGTCGATCGGTGCCACCAATCTGGGCGCCGTCACTGCCGACCGCGCCATTACCCGCAAACCCGTCCTGACCCTGTACCGGCAGCGCCCACCCGAGGTCGGGGTGCCGTCGGAGAACGCCAGGTTGGACGAGCCCGGCCTGGTGATCAACGATTTCGTGGACCGGGTTGGCGACCGGGTCGGCATCGTGGCAGCCGACGGGTCCATGCACCGCAGCGAAGCGCTGGTGGCCGACGGGCTGCGGGCGCTGGCCTACGCGGCCTGCGGTGGGCGCGCGTTGCCAGACAATGTCGCGGTGACCTATCCGTCCCACTGGACGGCGACGGCAGTCGATGCACTGGGTGGCGCAGTAAGCCGGGTTTCGGAGTGGTCCCGCCAGGCCAAACCGCTGTCACTGATTCCTGATGCGGCGGCGGCGCTGTTTGCCACGCGGGCCAACCCGGGCATACCGGCACGCGGAATCGTCGCGCTCTGCGATTTCGGGGGCAGCGGAACCAGCATCACCCTGGTCGACGCCAACGGCGACTATCAGCCGATCGGTCCGACCGTGCGCCATCACGACTTCTCCGGCGACATGATTGACCAGTCGCTGTTGACCTACGTGATGTCGGAAATGCCGGCAACGGGTGCCTTCGATCCGTCGGGCACCGCGGCCATCGGCTCGCTTACCAAGTTGCGGACCGCCTGCCGTAACGCCAAGGAACGGCTCTCGGCGACCACGGTTACCAACCTGCCGGAGGCGGCGGCCGGTACCCGCGGCGACATCCGCCTGACCCGTACCGAACTTGAGCAGACCATTCGCGGCTCGTTGGACGGGGTCGTCCGGGTATTGGAACAATCGTTGGGGCGCAACGGGATTCATGAACTGGCCGCGATAGTCACGGTGGGCGGCGGCGCCAGCATCCCGGCGGTGACGACGACGCTGTCCGGGCACTTCGGGGTGCCGGTGATCACGACCCCGCGCCCGCACTTGACCCCGGCCATCGGCGCCGCGCTGCGCGCCGCGCGGGGACCCGCCGACACCAGCGCGACCGTGTTGACTCCGGCCGCACCCGCGGTCGCGCCGGCCGCGGCGGTGGACGCCGAGCACGACTACCAGGACTACACCGACGTTCCAGCCGACGCTGGGGCCGACCCTGGGGCCGACCCTGGGGCCGACCCTGGGGCCGACGCTCCGGTCTCGGCGATGCGGCCCGCCCTGGCTTGGTCCGAGGCTGCTAACGAATCCCGGGCCATTCCAGTCGCGTCGTCCGATTCTGAGCAGGGTGGTTCGGGATACACCGGAGCGCGGCCGCAGATGAAATTCGAGCGGGAAGCCCGTGCGGAACCGGAACGTAAGGCGTCACCGATCCCGTGGTATCGGCTGCCGGCGGTAATCCTCATCAGCACGGTGGTGGCGGTGGTGCTGGTTGGCACCGCAATCGCGATCGGGCTGACCTCGCACAACGAACCGGACACGAAATCCCCGGGGGTCAACACGTCACCGGTTACCCCGAGCGGGTCCGCGCCGCCTTCCACTCCGGCTCCAGGGACGGTCGAATCACCGCCTCCCACCGGGCCGGCAAGTGCGAGCCCTGAACCGCCCTCGCCGACTGCCGAGCCAGCGCCGACATCCCAGGTCCCGCCGGCTCCCACGCAACCTCCGAGCCCGCCTACGACCGAAGCGCCGCCGGCGACCACTCAGCCTCCGCCCACTACGCAACCTCCGGCTCCGCCCACCACGCAGCCGCCACCGACCGTTCAGGCCCCGCCCACCACGCAGCCGCCCGTCCCGCAGGCACCGCAGATACCCCAAGTGCCGAGTCCGGCCAACCCGAACCCGCCGGCGGTACCAGAAATTCCCCATATTCCGGGTGTGCCCGGAATACCGGGCGTGGGCGTGAATGTGCCTGGGCTGGTTCAGTTTCCGCGAGGCTGACCCGGTCAGCTATTTGTCGACGGTTTCCCGCTCTTCGCGGTCCTTCTTGGTTTCCTCGATAACTGCCTCGTTGAAAGCCTTATCGTCGTCGAAAGTATCTTTGACGCGTTCTTCGGCTTCTTCGTTCAGTTCTTCTTGGGACTTATCGCGGTCTCCGGCATTCTCGTCGGCAGCCGCGGCCCGTTCGCTCTCGTTCTTGGTGGAGCCTGTTCCGCTCTCTTCGCTGCCGGCATCGGCATCAGCGGACGCCTTCTCGGACGGTTCCTCGCGCTGGTTCTCCTCCGAATCGGCTCTCGGCCCTTCGTTGTCGCGCGACTCGTTCTCGGATTCGTCGCGCGACTCGTCCCCGGACTCTTTCTTCGCCTTGGCGGCGGGCGCGTCTTCGTCGTCGGCGTACTTGGGGTTACCTTCGTCGTCGATCCAGTCGTTGACGGCCGTGCCGGTGATGGTCTTTCCGGACCCAGGCAGCACCAGAGTTGGACGGTCCTCGTAGGCCGTCATCATCTTCTTGGCTTCTTCTTTGTGGTCCTCGTCCGGTTCTGGCTTCTCGGTCGCGTTCGCCGGGCCGTCGCTCTTCTGCTCGTCGTCCTTGGGCTCGCTTTTCTTTTCGTCGTCCTTGGGCTCTTGGGCGGTGTCCACTCCACCGGAGTCCTTGTCCTTATCCGCCGATTCGTCGTCGTGCGCGCCCATGTTGCTCGCCCCTTATTGTTTGCCGTTTGCGACCGACCCTGCACCCGGATTACCCACTGCGCGGCGTCGCCAAAACTTTCACAATCTCGAAGGGCGCTTGACCAGGACAATTGACGCAAGTGGAATGCGCATCGGCTCGGGCGCGCGGGCCAGCAGGTCGGCGACGGCGGCCTCGAGTTGCTGCACGAATTCAACCCCGCGCGGATCGTCGATTCCACCGTCGAGACCCGCCCGCAGCGTCGGAAACAGGGCGGCCCGGGCGAAGGCGGCCCACTGCGCGCCGAAAGCCTCTGCGTCCGAGTCCGATTGGTATCTGGCCCAGAATCGGTCCTCGGCGTTGAAGATTTCCAGGTGTTCGATGGTGAGCCCCTCGAACCATCCCCGCGGTGCGAAGGGCGCGCGAAAGTCTTTCTCGCTGCGCGCAATCACCGGAATCACCATGCGCCGCAACTCGTCGATGCTGATCAGGTGATCTCCGACGAGTTGGTGCAGCGCCGCCATGAGCGCCTCGTTCAACGGTCGGTAGCCGAATTCGTTGTCCTCGTCGAGAGCCATGGTCAGCACCACCAATCGCGCGCCGGGACACATCTCGCGACCGCGGAAGGCGACGAAGTTATTCCAGTCAATGGCCGCCTGCTGCTCGTAGGCTCGGCGAGCTTCGAGATTGTCGGTATAGGCGGCTTGTACGTGATCGGCGATTTCCGGGGCGTCTTCGGGTACTCGGCTCAGCCACTGAATCGCCCACGACGTCCAGCCCAGATTGACGGTGCTGGTCGGCAAGATCTGTTGGTAAAACGATCGGCCGATCGATGACGGAAAACTGGCCGCGTCGTGGTGCACATAACTATCCGGGTCATCGGCCAGGGTGTGGAACAGGCTGGTGAAGTCGTTGTCAGGTACGTCGGTGTGCGTCACCAGGATCGCGTGGTCGTGCCTCGTACGGCCACGCAATACCTGGATCGCGGCGCACATCGGCTTGAGTGAATTGTGCCCGGTGGCGGCTCCGTAGTCGGCGATGACAACCGGTTGGGGCGCTTTAGGCAACGGCACCTGCTCGGCCGCCTGCTCGAATAGCGTTATCGCAGGCAGCAATCCGGCGGCTTGCAGGCGCGACGATTGCGTGTAGGTCGCCGACTCCATCGGCTCGGGTCGGACCACGACGGAGGATTCGGGCAGCCGGATTTCGGGTCGCCCGGTTGATCTAGGCGGAATAGCTGACACCGGTGAGCCGTTCGGAGATTTCCCAAAGTTGTTTGCAGTCAGCATCATTGGCGGCACGAGTGGGAATCTTCGCCGTCGCCACGCCGCCGCCGGCGGCCTCGTAGAAGCCCCGCGGGCCGTAGAACGCACCACCTTCGGCTTGTGGCGTCACCGCCGCGTAAAGAACGGGCAGGATGCCCTCGTCGATTTCCTGCCAAAGAAACGGAGTGAACCGCCATGATGTCGTATAAAACCGCTGCATCAGCGACGGCTTCTCGCGGCCGTGCGACGGGCCGCTGATCTGCAGATTGGTCTTGGTCAGACCCGGGTGCGCGGCATTGGACACGATGCCCCAGCCGGACTGGCGGCTGCGCCGGTTCAGTTCCCGGGCGAACATCAAGACCGCCAGCTTCGACTGGCCGTACGCCGTCATCGCCGCATAGGACTTTTCGAACTGCAGGTCGTCGAAGTGGATGCGCCCACGCCGCGCGGCGATGCTGCTCAGCGAGACCACCCGCGCGCGCTGGGCCGCGCGCAGCAGCGGCAGCACATGCCCGGTCAACGCGAAGTGGCCGAGATGGTTGCTGCCGAACTGTAATTCGAAGCCATCGGAGGTGGTGTCACGTTCCGGCGGCGTCATGACGCCGGCGTTGTTGACCAGGACGTCGATCGGACGGCCGTCGGCGTTGAGTTGCTCGCCCAAGGCGGCGACGGATGCCAGCGACGACAAGTCCAGCGACTTGATGGACAATTTGGCGTCGGGCACCGATTTGCGGATCTCTTCGATGGCCGCCTCACCCTTGGCCCGGTTGCGGACGGCCATCACCACGTCGGCGCCCGCCGCCGAGAGCCGCCTAGCCACGCCGAGCCCCAGGCCGCTGTTGGATCCGGTGACGACGGCCAGCTTGCCGGACAGATCGGGCACCGTGGCGACGAGATCATTGGCCATGTGAGACACCCTTCCCGGTTCATCGGTTCGCTGTCGAAACCAGTGTCTCCTGTCGCCGGTGGTTACCGCTCGCCGCCCTATCGATCTCGGGTTTCCCCATGACACACTGCGTCAATGAACAGCAGACGCGTCGCCAAGCTGTCGCTGACCCTGGCCATCGTGATGCTGGTGGTAGCGGTGGCCGGTTTCATCATCACGTTGGTGCTCAATGCGTTTTTCCTGGACAAATACAACGCGTACGGCGAGGTTCCCATCCCGGGCACCGGCGTAGTGGACCTGCCCGCCGGGGAGGCCACCGTCAGCCTGCATGTCCTGGTCATCGGCGGTACTAACGGCGGGGGCCTGCCGGTGCCGCCGCTGCGTCTCTCGATTACCGCACCCGACGGCGGCCCTCAGCCAGAAGTAACCGAAAGCATCGGCAGCACAACGACAATCAATAACGATGCCCACGTGCGAGTGTGGAATGTTCGGGTGCCGGCCGCGGGTAGCTATAACGTTCAGACCGACGGCCAGGTCGGTGGATACATCAATCCGCGATTGGCTTTTGGTCACCAGAGCTCATACGGCTATCTGGTCTGGGTGTTCGTCGCGTTGTTCGTTGTCGGACTCGTCGACCTGGCGCTGTCGATCATGTGGCTCGCGCGCGTCCGGCGTCGCCCGGTGCCGGCTGTTGGCCAGCCCTACTTCGGCTTCTGAGCGCGAGCGACGCTCGCGGCGAACGGACTAATGCCCGCGGGCTACCCATTCCTCGTAATGCACGATCTCCTCGCCAATCGTCGTACTGTCGCCGTGGCCGGTGTGCACAACGGTCTCGCCGGGCAGCTTGCCCAACCGCTCCGAGATCGACTCCAGAATCGTCGGGAAATCGGAATAGGAGCGACCGGTCGCGCCAGGCCCGCCGGAGAACAACGTGTCGCCACTGAACACCACGCCCATGTCGTGGATGTACCAGCACACCGAGCCCGGGGAATGGCCAGGAGTATGAATAGCCCGTAACTCCGTGCCGCCAACCCGAACCGTTTCACCGTCGCCGATCGCGCGAAACTCTTTGTCCGGGTGGGTCATTTGCCACAGCACTTCATCGGCTGGGTGCAGGAGGACCGGCGCGTCGAGCTCGTCGCCGAGTTGGGGAGCGACCGTCACGTGATCGTTGTGGCCGTGCGTGCACACCACCGCCACCACATGCCGACCTGCGACGGCCTCGATGATCGGTGCGGCGTCGTGGGCGGCGTCGAACACCACCACGTTGGAGTTGTCGCCAACCAGCCAGATGTTGTTATCGACTTCCCAACTGCCGCCGTCTAGTTCGAAGGTGCCGTGGGTGACCACCCGGTCGATCGCGACCATTAGAGCACCACTACCGAACGCAATACCGTGCCTTCATGCATCTTGTGAAAAGCCTCCTCGATGCCGTCTAGCCCGATTCGCTCCGAGACAAACTCCTCCAGCGGCAGCCGGCCCTGCAGGTACAGATCGATAAGGGTGGGGAAGTCGCGCTCGGGCAGGCAGTCGCCGTACCACGACGACTTCAGCGCGCCGCCGTGGGAGAAGAAGTCCACCAGCGGCATTTCGAGACGCATGTCGGGCGTCGGGACACCGACCAGGACCACGGTTCCGGCCAGGTCGCGCGCGTAGAACGCCTGCTTCCAGGTCTCGGGACGGCCGACGGCGTCGATGACGACATTGGCGCCGAAGCCCTCGGTGAGGTCCTGGATGGTCTCGACGACATCTTTTTCGCGTGCGTTGACGGTATCGGTGGCGCCGAACTTGCGTGCCCACTCCAGCTTGGTGTTGTCGGTGTCGACGGCGATGATCTTCCGCGCTCCCACCAGGGCGGCGCCCGCGATCGCGGCGTCACCGACGCCGCCGCAGCCGATCACCGCGACGGTGTCGTCACGAGTCACGCCACCGGTGTTGATCGCCGCGCCGATGCCGGCCATCACCCCGCAGCCGAGCAGTCCGGCGACAGCGGGATCGGCCTCGGGGTTGACCTTCGTGCACTGGCCGGCGGCGACCAGCGTCTTGTCGGCGAAGGCTCCGATGCCCAGCGCGGGGGTGAGTTCGGTGCCGTCGGTCAGCGTCATCTTCTGTTCGGCGTTGAACGTGTCGAAGCAAAGATGTGGCCGGCCGCGCTTGCAGGCCCGGCACTGGCCGCACACGGCGCGCCAGTTCAGGATCACGAAGTCGCCCGGCGCGACGGCGGTGACGCCAGGCCCAACCGCCTCGACCGTGCCCGCGGCCTCGTGACCGAGCAGGAACGGGTACTCGTCGTTGATGCCGCCCTCGCGGTAGGTGAGGTCGGTGTGGCAAACGCCGCAGGCGATGATGTCGACGACCGCTTCGCCCGGCCCGGGGTCGGGGATGACGATGTCGACCAACTCGACGGGTTGACCCTTGCTGCGTGAAATCACGCCTCGCACTGTCTGACTCATGGCTTCAACCTACGGTGTAGCGTCCGTGAACATGACGGCACCCGAGACCACCTTGGAGACGACGGAGGCGTTCAGCGAGCGGATGGTCGCCGCGATCAACGGCGGCGCGTTGGCGATCCTGGTGAGCGTCGGACATCAGACCGGCCTACTGGAGACGATGGCTGGGCTGCCGCCGTCGACTAGTACGCAGATCGCCGAAGCAGCGGGTCTCAACGAGCGTTATGTCCGGGAATGGTTGGGCGGCATGGTGACTGGGCACGTCGTCGACTATGACGCCGCGACCGCGACGTACGCATTGCCGGCCCATCGCGCGGGTGTGCTCACGCGCGCGGCAGGAGCCAACAACCTGGCCACCGTGGCCCAATTCGTTCCGTTGCTCAGCGAGGTCGAGCAGAAGATCATCGGCTGCTTCCGGGCCGGCGGCGGACTGCCTTATAGCGAATATCCGCGCTTCCACGCGTTGATGGCCCAGCTCAGTGGGATGGTGTTCGACAACGCGTTGGTCGAGGTGGTCCTGCCGGTCGTGGACGGGCTCGTCGAGCAGCTGCGCGCCGGGGCGGAGGTGGCCGACGTCGGCTGCGGCAGTGGCCACGCCAGCAATTTGATGGCCAAAGCGTTTCCGGCCAGCCGGTTCACCGGCATCGACTTCTCCGAGGAAGGTATTGCCGTCGGCAAAGCGGAGGCGGCCCGACTCGGTTTGACTAACTCGCTATTCGAGAGCCACGACCTGACCCAGCTGGCGAAGGTCGACGCCTACGACGTTGTCACCGCCTTCGACAGCATCCACGATCAAGCCCATCCGGCCCGAGTGTTGGAGAACATCTACTGCGCGCTGCGGCCCGGCGGTGTCCTGCTGATGGCCGACGTCAAGGCGTCGAGCCGGCTGGAGGAAAACATGGGACGTCCGATGGCCACCTACCTCTACGCGACTTCGCTGATGCACTGCATGACCGTCTCGCTGGCGCTGGATGGCGCAGGCCTGGGCGCGGTGTGGGGACGGCAGCTGGCCACCTCGATGCTGGCCGACGCCGGGTTCGACAACGTCGAAGTGGCCGAGATCGAATCGGACCCGTTCAACTACTTCTACATCGCCAGAAAATAAGCCAGAAAATGAGCCAGAAAGTGAGCCAGAAAACAAGCCAGAAAATGAGCGCCCTGCAAGCGCTGGACGACTGGCCCGTTCCGCATGCGGCCGCTGTCCTCGTCGGCCCGACTGGGGTGCTGGCTACCCACGGTGACACCGGGCACGTGTTCGCGCTGGCATCGGTCACCAAGCCGATCGTGGCCCGTGCCGCGCAGATCGCCGTCGAGGAAGGCGTCGTCGACCTCGACACCGAGGCCGGCCCGCCCGGTTCGACGATCCGGCACCTGCTGGCCCACGTGTCGGGATTTGCCATGCACTCTGATGATGTACTGGCCCGGCCGGGCACCCGCCGAATGTACTCGAACTATGGGTTCACCGTGCTGGCCGAAACCATTGAGCGCGAGTCAGAGATCGAGTTCGGCCGTTACCTGAGCGAGGCCGTGTGCGAGCCGTTGGGCATGACAACGACCCGGCTGGACGGCGGCGCCGCGGAGGCTGGCTTTGGCGCGACTTCCACAGTTGCCGACCTGGCGCTGTTCGCCGGTGACCTGCTGCGTCCGTCGACGGTATCGCCGCAAATGCACGCCGACGCGGTGAGCGTTCAGTTTCCCGGCCTCGACGGGGTGCTGCCGGGGTACGGCGTCCAGCGGCCCAACGATTGGGGGTTGGGGTTCGAACTCAGGGATTCAAAATCCCCGCACTGGACCGGTGCGGGAAATTCGGCCCGCACCTTCGGTCATTTCGGCCAGTCGGGCGGTTTCATCTGGGTGGATCCCGCTGCGGAGTTGGCTTTGGTGGTGTTGACCGACCGTGATTTCGGGGAGTGGGCGCTGAAGTTGTGGCCGGCGCTTTCGGACGCCGTGCTCGATGAGGAAAATGCACACTAGCGCAACACAGGCATCACAGGGCACAATAGACACGCAAGACACATGAGAAATTGCTCAATCGGATTCACCAGGTCGTTGGGGAAGACGTCCCTCGTGGAACCGAAGGAGCAAAAAGATGCGTGCGTCGAATCAGTTTGCCGACGTGACGGCCGGTGTGGTGTACATCCACGCCTCGCCCGCGGCGGTGTGCCCGCATGTCGAGTGGGCGTTGTCGTCGACCCTGGGGTCGAAGGCGAATTTGGTGTGGACTCCGCAGCCCGCCATGCCGGGGCAGTTGCGCGCAGTCACAAACTGGGTGGGCCCCGTCGGGACCGGCGCCCGGTTGGCGAACGCGCTGCGCTCCTGGTCGGTGCTGCGGTTCGAGGTCACCGAAGATCCTAGTCCCGGTGTGGACGGCCACCGGTTCAGCCATACTCCGCAACTTGGGTTGTGGACCGGGGCAATGAGCGCCAACGGCGACATCATGGTGGGGGAGATGCGGCTACGGTCGTTGATGGCTCAGGGTGCCGATACCCTTGCCGCGGAGTTGGATTCGGTGTTGGGCACCGCTTGGGATGAGGCGCTTGAGGTCTATCGCGACGGCGGCGACGCCGGCGAGGTGACCTGGTTGAGCAGGGGAGTGGGCTAGGTAACTAGCGTCTGCTCGGCGAAATCAGCTGAGGAATGGGTTGAGTATCGGCGGGATGATTTCGTTGCCCGTTACGCCGGTGAATCGGACAAACATCTGCGCGGGGATGTTCAGAGTTTGGTAGATGCCGGCGCCGACCCAAGAGACCGGTAGTTGCAAGAAACTCGGCATTGCATGCACGAAGTTGTGAATCGGCTCGTATACCAGGTAGGGCGCTGAGGACGCGAGCGTGCGCGCCGTCAGCGTCACATTGGTCGCGATATCGGGATAGCCCTGTGCGGCGAAGTCGGCGCTAAGCACACTAAACAGGTTGCCGCCTGGATTCACATAGGTGCCATCGAAAACCGGGCTGGTAAGAGGCGCGCCTTGCAAGTACGGCATTTGCGGAAGGTAGAACTGATCCAAGACAGTTGGCGTGGTACTGACGATCTGCCATGAGTTGTTGATGAACCCATCGCGGGAATTGTCGAAGGCCTGGTCGAAAATTACGAAAGAAGCTGTCTCAAGGGGTGATTGGAAGCCGTGCGTGATGCCGCCCAACTGGGCGGGTCCTACTTGGCCATGGTCGGTGACTACGAGGATGGAAAACTCCTCGCCGAGGTTGTTGGCCTCCCACTGGGCTACCGCACCCAACAGTCCACCGCCGCCAACGGTGTGGGAACCGAGGTTGGCGTCCATGTTACGAAGCGCCGCCGCGTATTGCGGCGAATCACCGCCATAGGCATGTGCGTTGACGTCGGGACCCGTGAAGTACGAGAAGATCAGGTTGCTCTTGGTCGGATCGGCGAGTCCAATCGCGCCGATTGCCTTGTCAGCAACCAGATTTGACGTCGCTATCCAGTCTGTGTCGCCCGGGACCTGTGAGATGAAATGGATATTGTCAGCGGGGTTGGATCCCGCTGCAGCAATGTTGGTGATGACGTTCCAGTCAGCGATGACGGTGGTGTTGACCTGGTCGCCGTAGGCGTTCTCAAGAACGTTGTACATGGTCGGCCAGTCGTCGTATGTCCACGGCGTGAAGACGTTGTTGATCACCCCGGTCGTCTCGCCCCACACGCCGGTCTGGATGGTCGTCCACGAGGGGTTGGAGATAGTGGTGTGCCCGACGATCGTCGATGCCGAGGTGACGCTTCGCGTCATCAGTGCGTGGAAGTTCGGGGTGCCGAGTGGGTCGGCCAGGATTCTGCTCAGATTGGTGCCATCCGTGCCGATAACCAGGACATTCGCATCCGGTGTGGCCATGGCGTATTGAATGGCCTCCGCAAGCGTCGCGAACGGAACCGAGGAGGTCATCCCGGCTTGACCGGTCGCGCCATTCATCCCGAACAAGAAAGATCCGCTGCCGCCGACTCCGCCGGAACCGCCGGGGATGGTGGCCCCGGTGCCGAAGACGATGCCGCCGAGCCCTCCGGTGCCGCCGGCCCCGCCGTTTCCCAGCAGCAAACCGCCCGTGCCCCCGGCGCCGCCGACGCCGCCACGAAGCCCCCCGGTGCCGCCGGTGCCGCCGTTACCGATCAACCCGGCGTTGCCGCCGCGGCCACCTGCCTGGCCGGGTCCGCCCGATCCACCCGTACCGCCGTTGCCCCAAAGGATTCCGCCGTCTCTTCCCGCCTGCCCGGTGCCGGCCACGCCGTTTGCGCCGTCGCCGATCAGTGGCCGTCCCAGTAGGAAGTTCGTCGGCGCATTGATTACGTCGAGCACGGGCTGCAACGGTCCGGCGCTGGCCGCTTCCGCGGCCGCATACGCACCACTGGCGGCGTTCAATGCCCGCACAAATTGCTCGTACGACGCCGCTACCTGCGCACTGAACTTCTGGTATTCCAACGCGTGACCGGAAAACAGCGATGCGATCCCCGCAGATATTTCGTCCGCGGCAGCGGCCGTTAGCGCGCTGGTCGGCGCCAACGCCGCCAGGTTCGCCGCCCCGATCGAGGAGCCGATACCGGCCGCATTTGCCGCTGCTGTCGTAATGAGGTCCGGTGCGGCGAATAGATACAAAATCCTGGTCCTCTCACCCGCGAGACATGTTGACCATCGGAAGATGCGACGCGGCTCATGATTGCATAATTTCGAGAAATTGCGCGAAATTCATCGGAGGCTCAAACGAACCGCAACTCTCGGCTCGCCGCAACCGGGGTCCCCCAAAGGCTGCCCAGTTTCGCGGGCACTTCGGCTATGTAATCGGCGGCGAGACGGGCTTGGCCGATATCGGCATGTCGACGTTGCCCTTGCATGCGCCGCTGGCGATATCGGTGTGGAAGACGCCGGTGAGGATGCCGTATTGCCCTGGCGTGTAGACGGTTATCGACTTTGCCGGGGCGTATTCGATGGTGCCGTCGGGTAGCAGGCAGTCCCAGTTCCAGCTCATCTCCCGTACCCACTGCGAACCATTCCAGGTGAATTCAATTGTCCGGGGCATGGATTCGTTCTTGGGCGGCGTCGGGTTGTTCACGGTGGCGATGCAGACGCCGGCCGTGCAACTCGAGGTGATGGAAACACTAGTGCGATGGGCGAATTCGGGTTGACTGGCCGCCACGCTGGTGCCGGATTTCGCGTTGGCATTGAGCACCATGACGTACTCGCCGTTCCAGGACGCGACTTCACTTGCGAGCGCCAACGGAGCCAGACTCAGCGGCGCGATCAAGGCTGCCGATGCAACCGACGCGGACTTGACCAAACGCGACATGCTGGAGAAGTCGCGTTCGGTGACCCGATCGTTACACCTGTTTGGGGCGCAGCACCTGCAGCGCGGCCGGCACCGCGGAGATCTCGGCCGGCAATGGGCACGCGTAATCGCCGTCGGCGTAGACGTTGATGCCGGGGCACTCCACTTCCACCGTCTTGGCGCGCGCGGTGGTCACCTCGTCGAGGTTGACGTGGGTGCCTTTGATCGCGGAGGGGAAGAAGCGAATCATGCTGCTCCGAGACTCAGTCTTCACCATGGTCAGGTCGAGCAGTCCGTCAGTCCGATCTGCGTTGGGGCAGATCAGCATTCCGCCGCCGTAACTGCGAGTGTTACCGAAGGCCGTCATAGTCAGCTCGGCCTCGATCTCCTGCTGTCCGTCGATCACGAGCCGAAACGGCAATAGGCGCAGCTGCGACAGCTCGGCGATCATCGCCAGGTAGTAGCGCATCCGCCCGTGCGGCCAGGTCATGCGGTTCGCCCGATCGGTCACCAAAGAATCGAACCCCGTTGCCGCGACCGTGCCGAACCACTTGGTTGCTCCGGCTTGATCCCGGATCCGGCCCAGGTCAATCGTTTCCGTCCAGCCGTCCACCACGATGTCCGCGGCGGCCTCGGGATCCTTGGTGGGAACTCCGAATTCGCGGGCATGGTCGTTGCCGGTGCCGGCGGGGATAATCCCAAGCGGGACATCGGTTTCCGCCAGCACCTGCAGTGCGTTGGTGATGACGCCGTCGCCGCCGGTAACCACAACCGCGTCGGTGCCCTTCTCGACCGCGGCGTCGAGCAGATAGCGGGCGTCCTCGGCATTTTCACCGACGATCTCGATCACCTCCACACCGCGGTGATGCAATCGCGCGATCGCGCGTTGGGCGGCCTCGACCGCGGCGCCGTGCCCCGAGAGGGGATTGGTCAGCGCGGTGACCTTGCTGATCTCGCGCCTACCCAACTGTCCGGTGCTCGGATTTTCTCGGGTCACGGAATCAGCTTGCCCGGATTGAGGATTCCGGCCGGATCCAGTGTTGCTTTTACCGCGCGCAATACTTGCACGCCCAGTTCGCCCACCTCGTCACCCATCCAGGCCCGGTGGTCGGCGCCGACCGCATGGTGGTGGGTGATGGTGCCACCGGTTGCCATAATTGCGTCGCAGGCGGCCTTCTTGGCGGCCCACCACTGCTCGAGTGGGTTGCCACGTTGGCCGGCGACGACGGTGAAGTACAGCGAAGCACCCGTCGGGTAGACGTGCGACACGTGGCACATGACCAGCGCCGGGGTGCCAGATTCGGCCAGCGAGGTGGTGAGCGCTTCGGTGACGGCGGCCTTAAGTGCGGGGATGTTGGACCAGTCGGTGGCGGTTTCCAATGTCTCGCAGAGGGCTCCGGCGGCGAGCATGGCGTCGCGCAGGTAGGGCGCGCTGAATCTGCCGTGCTCCCAGGTCTTGGCCGGGCCTTCGCCCAAAGACGTGCCGCCGTGCGCCTCCAGCAAGGCGCGGGTCTCGGCGTGGCGGCTCTCGGTGTGTTCCTTGCTGCCCTCGAACAGGGTCAAACCCAAACAGCCACCGGCGCTTTGTTCTTCGCCGATCGTTTCGTGGGTGGCGAGGTTCACTCCGGTCTCGGCCTCGTCGGACAGTCGCACGACGGTAGGTCCGGTGCCGATCTGAGTGACGGCGCGCAACGCCGCGGTGCCGGTGGCGAAATCGGGGAAGGACCACGCTTCATAGCGGGTCGTTTCCGGCGCCGGATGCACCCGCAACCGCACCCTGGTGATGACGCCAAGCGTGCCCTCAGAGCCGATCGCGAGTTGACGCAGGTCCGGGCCGGCGGCCGAGGCAGCGACCCGGCCCAGGTCCCACACCCCCACCGGGGTGACCATGCGCAGGCCCAGGATCATGTCGTTGAACCGGCCGTAGCCCGCCGAGTCCTGGCCGGAGGAGCGGGTTGCCGCGAACCCACCGATGGTGGCGTACTCGAAGCTTTGCGGGAAGTGTCCCAACGAGAAACCGTGTTCGCCGAGCAGGCGTTCGGCGTCGGGGCCGGTGACGCCGCCACCGAGTTCGGCGATGCCCGATACCTCGTCCAGCGAATGCAGTTCGTCAAAGCGCCTGAGGTCCAGTGAGATCACCGCGTTGAACTGACCGCGGGTGGGGTCCAGCCCGCCGGTCACATTGGTGCCGCCGCCGAACGGAACCACGGCGATGCCGTTCTCGGAGCAATAGCGCAAGATCTCGGCGACGCTGTCGTCGTCTGCGGGCAACAAGACGGCATCGGGTGCATCTTGAACGTCGCGGTTCTTGCGACGCAACAGGTCCGGAGTGGACTTCCCGCCGGCGCGCAGCAACCGGTCCCGGTCGGCGGTACGGAAGTACTCCGCCCCGACGATCTTGGCAAGCGCTTCCTGATCTGTCTGCGACAGCGAACTCGGACGCAGCTTCACCTCGTCGGGCTGCAGCTCTGGCTCATCCGAATCCTCAAGTCCCACAACCTGCTTGAGTAGGCCGCGGATCCCCTCGGAGAGCGGCTTGGCCGCGGCGGGATCTCCCCACGCGTTCCATTTCATCGGCGGAAGGAGTTCGTCAAGTTGCGTCATGCGTTACAGTATTACACATGCTGTCAATGAGTAATGATCCCAATTGGGATACCGGGGATCGCATACTTGCGGCAGCGGCGAGCTGCGTGGTGGATTTCGGCGCCGACCGGGTGACGCTGGCAGAGATCGCCCGTCGCGCGGGCGTCAGCCGACCGACCGTGTACCGGCGGTGGCCGGACACGCAGTCGATCATGTCGACGTTGCTGACCAACCATGTCACCGACGTGATGCGCGCGGTGCCGTTCGACGGCAACGACCGAGAGGCGCTGGTTCGACAGGTCGTGGCAGTGGCCGACCGGTTACGGCGTGACGAACTGATCATGTCGGTGCTGCACTCGGAACTGGCCCGGGTCTACATCACCGAGCGACTTGGCACCAGCCAGCTATTCCTGATCGAGGGGCTGGCTGCACGGTTGGAACTGGCCCAGCAAGCCGGCAGCATCCGAGCCGGCGACCCCCGCCAGCTGGCGACCATGATCCTGCTGATCGCTCAATCGACCATCCAATCCGCCGACATCGTCAAACCCATCCTCGACGACGAAGCACTCGCCGCCCAACTCACCTACACACTGAACGGATACCTGTCCTGATGGAGAACCCGACCGCTCTTAACGCCGCACGCCGCACCGCCGACCTCCAGGCGCTCGCCGACGGTTCCGCGCCGCTGGACGTCGTCGTCATCGGTGGCGGTATCACCGGTGTCGGCATCGCCCTGGACGCCGCCGCACGCGGACTGCGAACGGCACTGGTGGAAAAGCAGGACCTGGCGTTCGGTACCAGCCGGTGGAGTTCCAAACTGGTGCATGGCGGCCTGCGCTACCTGGCCAGCGGCAATGTGGGCATCGCCCGGCGTAGCGCCATCGAACGCGGAATCCTGATGTCGCGCAACGCTCCTCACTTGGTCCACGCGATGCCGCAACTGGTGCCGTTGTTGCCGTCGATGAACCACGCGAGTCGCGCGTTGGTGCGCGTCGGCTTTCTTGCGGGAGATGCGCTGCGGGTGATGGCGGGCACGTCGTCATCGACTTTGCCTCGGTCCCGCCGTATTTCGGCGCGGCGGGTCGTGGAGATGGCGCCCACCGTGCAGCGCGAAGGACTGGCCGGCGGATTCGTCAACTACGACGGGCAATTGATCGACGACGCCCGTCTGGTGACGGCGGTTGCGCGCACCGCGGCCCAGCACGGCGCGCGCATCCTCACCTACGTGGCCGCATCGGAGGCCACCGCTGACTCGGTGCGGTTAACCGACCAGCGCAGCGGGGAGTCGTTCTCGGTCAGGGCGGGCGCGGTAATCAACGCGGCCGGGGTGTGGGGCGGCGACATCGACCCGGCGTTGAAGTTGCGGCCAAGTCGCGGAACGCATTTGGTGTTCGATGCGGCAGCTTTCGGCAACCCGACTGCGGCACTGACCATTCCGATTCCCGGAGAGCTGAACAGATTTGTGTTCGCAATGCCCGAGCAGCTGGGCCGGATCTATCTTGGCCTGACCGACGAGGACGCACCCGGCCCGATTCCCGATGTGCCAGAACCTTCTTCGGCCGAGGTGTCGTTCCTGCTGGACACGGTAAACACCGCGTTGGAGACTGCCGTTACGGCTTCGGATGTCATCGGGTCTTACGCGGGTCTGCGGCCGCTGATCGACACCGGCTCCGGCCGGACCGCCGACGTGTCGCGCGACCACGCGATCTTCGAGTCGCCCACCGGGGTGATTAGCGTGGTCGGCGGCAAGCTGACCGAATACCGTTACATGGCAGAGGATGTGCTCAACCGCGCCGTCAAGGTACGACAGTTGCGTGCCGCCCATTGCCGCACGCGTGACCTGCCGTTGATTGGGGCGCCGGCTAATCCCGGACCTGGAGGCGGCGTGGGCGACCTGCCGGAGTCGCTGGTGGCGCGCTACGGGGCCGAGTCTTCCAATGTCGTTGCGACCGCCACGTGCGAGCGGCCAACCGAGCCCGTCGCTGACGGTATCGATGTCACCCGCGCGGAGTTCGAGTACGCCGTCTCCCACGAGGGCGCACTGGATGTTGGCGACATTCTCGATCGCCGCACCCGCATCGGCCTAGTGCCGCGCGACCGCGAGCGAGTGGTCAGCGTCGCCGAGGAGTTCCTCGCCCTAGCTTGACGGGCGTCGCGAGCGTAACCGGGCTGCGAATTCAAGCGCGAAATTTCGCAGCCTGGTTACGCTCGCGGCCAGATTACAGCGGGATGTTCTTGTGGCGGCCGCGACGGGCGGGCGCTTGCGCAAGCGCCTCGCAGAGCTTGCTGCGGGTATGCGACGGGTCGATCTTCTCGTCGACCACACCGATGTCAATGGCGCTGTCCACACCACCGGCGATGCGCTCGTGCTCGGCGGCCAACTCGTCGTGCAGCGCTTCGCGCTCGTGCTCGGGCGCGGCGGCCAGCTTACGCTTGTGCAGGATGCCCACGGCAGCCTTCGCGCCCATCACCGCAACCTCGGCGTCCGGCCAGGCGAACACCTTGGTGGCGTTCAGCGAGCGGGAGTTCATCGCAATGTAGGCCCCGCCGTAGATCTTTCGCGTCACCAGGGTGACCCGCGGAACTGTGGCCTCACCGAACGCGTGCAGCAACTTGGCGCCGCGACGCACCACGCCGCCCCACTCCTGGTCGACGCCGGGCAGGTAGCCCGGCACGTCGACGACGACTACCAAAGGAATGCCGAACGCGTCGCACAGCCGCACGAAACGTGCTGCCTTCTCGGCACTTTCGGAGTTCAAGCAGCCACCCAGGCGCAGCGGGTTATTGGCCAGCACGCCAACCGTGCGGCCCGACAACCGGCCGAGCCCGACCACCATCGACGGCGCCCACTTGGCCTGGAACTCGTCGAACGGAGTGTCCGCGTCGAGAATCGCGGTGACAATCGGGTGCACGTCGTAGGCCCGTCGCGCCGACTCGGGCAGCAGCGCCCTGATGTCGGTGTCGCCGGCCTCAGCCTTGCTGCGGTCGAAATGCCCCTGCTGGCAGAACAATCCGACCAGCCGACGGCCGCGCTCGTAGGCGTCGAGTTCGTCGTCGGCGACGATGTGGCACACCCCGGACTTCTTGTGGTGGGTCTCCGGACCACCGAGGGAGGCCATGTCGACGTCCTCGCCGGTGACGCTTCGAACGACGTCCGGACCGGTGACGAACACCCGGCTGTCCGGCGCCATCACGATGACGTCGGTCAGTGCCGGACCGTAGGCCGCGCCGCCGGCCGCGAAGCCGACGACCACCGAGATCTGCGGAATGTAGCCCGATGCACGGATCATGGCCTCGAAGACCTGCCCGACCGCGTGCAGGGCGCGCACGCCTTCGGCCAGTCGGGCACCGCCGGAGTGCCAGATACCCACGATGGGGCTCTGCTCCTCGATCGCGGTGTCGTAGGCGTTGACGATGTGCGCGCAACCCTCGACGCCCATCGCGCCACCCATCACGGTCCCGTCGGTGCAGAACGCGATCGTGCGCACCCCGTTGACGGTGCCCGCCGCGGCCAGCACGCCAGAGCGGTCACGCTCGTGGAGCAGTTCGACGCTGTCGTTGTCGAAAAAGTTGCTCAGACGCAGCAGCGGGTCGCGGGGGTCGAGCGACTCGTCAACCGCCTCGGGGGCCATGAGTGTCATCGCAGGTCTCCTAGTTCGACAGTGGTGCTCTGGGTTTTATCCGGTAATCCTTGGCATTTTCTTGTCGCGCGGTCCTAATAGCGTCCAAACGTGATGGCCACGTTGTGGCCGCCGAACCCGAACGAGTTGTTGATCGCGTACTCGTAGTTGCCAGGTCGAGGCTTGCCCGCCACCACGTCCAGATCGATCTCTGGATCGAGGTTCACCAGATTCAGTGTCGGGGGAATGACCTGATCGCGCAGCGCGAGCACGGTCAAAATGGACTCCACTGCGCCGACCGCACCCACCGAGTGGCCGAGGGCAGACTTAGGCGCATACACCGCCGCCGAGTGGCTGCCCAGAGCGTTGTTGATCGCCCTGCCTTCGGCCACGTCACCGACCTGAGTGCCGGTGGCGTGGGCGTTGATGTGATCGATGTCCGACGGGACCAGGCCCGCGAGTTGGATCGATCGCGTCATCGCGTGCCCGGCCCGTTCCCCGTTGGGATCCGGCGCCACCATGTGGAAGCCGTCCGAGGTGATGCTGGCTCCCATGATGCGGGCCAGGATGTTGGCACCCCGAGCCTTGGCGTGCTCCTCGGTCTCGATCACCATCAACGCACCGGCCTCACCGAACACGAAGCCGTCCCGGTCCTTGTCGAAGGGGCGGCACGCGCCGGCGGGGTCGTCGTTGTTGGTGGACATCACGATGCGCATGTTGGCGAACCCGGCAATGGGCACCGCCTCGATGCGGGTTTCCACGCCACCGCAGATCGCCATGTCAGCCTCGCCGAGCACGACTTGCTGCCATGCCCGCGCGATGCCCTCCGAACCGGATGCACACGCCGACACCGGCGTCATGACACCGGCCTTGGCGTGGCGCTCCAGTCCGACGGCCGCCGCAGCGCCGTTGGGCATGTACTTCTGCACGGCCAGCGGTGAAATCGCCCGGAAGCCGCGCGCCCGCATCTCGTCGTATCCGAACACCAGCTCTTCGGCCGAACCCAATCCCGTTCCGATCGACACCGCCAACCTGTTGGTGTCCACCTCCGGGGATCCAGCGTTCTCCCACACCCGGCGGCCGATGACGGTGGACATTCTCTGCAGGTAGGCCGTGCGACGCAGTTCGACCCGCGTCAGTTGGCTGTCAAACTCTTCCAACAGGTGCCCACCGATACGGACCGGCAGGTCGAACTCCTCGACGAACGGGTCGTCGAGGGTCCGGATACCACTTTGACCGTCTAGCAACAACTTCCACGTGGTCTCCGCGTCCGTTGCCAATGCGGTAGTCATGGCGACGCCGGTGACGACCACGTTGGGTAGGGCTTTCCCGGTAACCAGCTCTGTCATGGCTCTTGCGAACCGTTCCTTCCGTCCTTCGTGGTGATCGCGACCACCACCGTCCAGCTTTAGTAACGCCCGAATGCAAGCGCCACGTTGTGACCGCCGAACCCGAACGAGTTGTTGATCGCGTAGCGGTACTCGCCATAGCGAGGCTCTCCCGCGACAACATCAAGGTCGATCTCAGGATCGGGGGTCTCATAGTTCAATGTCGGTGGGATGACTCCGTCCCGAAGGGTCAGCACCGTGAGCACCGATTCCAGCGCGCCGACAGCGCCGATCGAGTGCCCGAGCGCCGACTTCGGCGCATAAACAGCAGCGTTTTGACAACCGGCCACCCGCAGCGCGTTCGCCTCGGCCGCATCGCCGATCGGAGTAGCCGTTCCGTGGGCATTGACGTGGTCAATGTCGCTGGGGGACAGGCCCGCCAACTCCATCGACCGCTGCATTGCCCGGCCGGCACGTTCACCGTTGGGGTCCGGCGCCACCATGTGGAACGCGTCCGAGGTGATACCGGCACCCATCAACCGAGCCAACGGCTTGGCGCCGCGTGCTTTGGCATGCTCCTCGGTCTCAAGGATCATCAGCGCTCCGGCCTCACCGAACACGAAGCCGTCCCGGTCCTTGTCGAACGGCCGCGACGCGCGCTCGGGCTCGTCGTTGCGAGTCGACATGGCCCGCATCATCGAGAACGCCGCGATGGGCAGCGCCTCGATCGGACCTTCGACGCCGCCGCAGACGGCGAAGTCTGCGTCACCCATCACGATTTGGCGCCACGCGTGTGCGATGGCCTCCGAACCCGACGAGCAGGCCGAGACCGGGGTGATTACCCCGGCGCGGGCGCCCAGTTGCAGACCCACCACCGCCGCGGCGCCGTTGGGCATGATCATCTGAACGGCGAGCGGCGACACCTTGCGTGGGCCGCCCTCGTTCATCAGGTCGTAGCTCTCGACGATCCGCTCGGCCCCGCCGAGCCCAGTGCCGACGACCACGCTGAAGCGGTCCGGGTCAACCTCCGGAGCACCGGCGGACTCCCACAACTGACCGCTGAGCAACTTGGCCAACCGCTGGACGTAGGACATACGTCGCAAGTCCAAGCGGCCCATGTGGACGTCGACCGGTTCCTTGAGGTGCCCACCGATCTTGGCGGGCAGATCCCACTTGGTGACGAACTCGTCCTCGAGAACGTGGATGCCGCTTTCGCCGGCCAACAAGCCCTTCCACGTGCTCTCGATGTCCGGCGCGAGCGATGTCGTCGCCGTGACGGCGGTTACCACAACGTTGGGGTAACCGCCATTAGCAGTGGAAGGCTTGGTCACTTGTTCTCCAGCCTCGACTGAACGTTGGCCACGGCCTCGGGGTTCTCGGTCTCGAGCTTGGCGCGCAGCGCCTCGGCGGCCTCGGGGTTCTCTTCCTCGAGCTTCTGGATGTAGGCGACGACGTCACCGACGGTGCGCAGACCAGCAAGGTCCTCGTCCGGGATCTTCACGCCGTACTTGTCCTCGGTCTGCACGGCGATCTCAACCATCGACAGCGAGTCGATGTCCAGGTCGTCGACGAACGACTTCTCCGGGGTGACCTCCGACGGCTCGATACCGGTCACCTCTTCGATGATCTCGGCGATACCGGCGATGATTTCTTCCTGACTGACGGCCACAGTGGTTCCCTTCGTAATGTGTTGTGTTTGGATCGATTTGGGTCGTGCTTATAGAGCGGTTGTAGGTTCTGGCGCGAACCTGGCGATTAGATGGTCGCCAGTTCGTCCAGATCTGCGGGTGACTTGACGGCTCGCGTCGGAACCCCCCGAAGTTCGCGTTTGGCGATGCCGGCCAGCGTTCCCGCGGGCGGGAACTCCACGATCGCCTTGACATTGTTTTCGCTTTGTTCACGGATGTAGGCGGTGCACAGGTCCCAGCGCACCGGCCGGGTCAGCTGGGACACCAAGGTCTCCATGGCCACGGCGGCGTTGGGGACCGGCTTGCCGTCGTAGTTGGACAGCAGCGTGGCGGTGGGCTCGGCGGTGGCGATGCCGGCCGCAGCCGCGGCGTAGCCGTCCAGGGCGGCAGCCATGAACTCGGTGTGGAAGGCCCCGGCGACACCCAACGCGCGAACCCGCGCCTTGGCCGGCGGGTCCTCGGCGAGCTTTTCCAGCGCGGTCAGCCGGCCGGCGGCAACGATCTGGCCGACCGCGTTGCGGTTGGCCGGGACCAGGTCGAGCTGCTCGAGGCGGTTCAGCACCTCGGTCTCGTCGCCGCCCAGGACCGCGGACATGCCGGTCGGCTCGGCGGCACAGGCCTTGGCCATCTCGGCACCACGGGTGGCCGCCAGCATGACCGCATCGTCAGCCGCGATCACGCCGGCGATGGCGTAGGCCGCGATCTCACCGACGGAGTGGCCCGCGATGATCAGCTCCTGGTCATTAAAGAGGCCGCGCCGGGTGAGCTCCTGGTGGGCGAGCAGAGTGGCCGCCACGATCAGCGGTTGGGCGATCGCGGTGTCGGTGATCTCCTCGGTCGAGGCGGTCGTGCCCAGCCGCGCCAGGTCCAGGCTGCTGGCCTTCGACCACGCGGCGATCTGGTCTGCTGCGCCGGGCAGTTCCAGCCACGGCGACAGCATCCCCTCGGTCTGGGAACCCTGTCCGGGTGCAAGCAAAGCGATCACGTGTCTAAGAGAACACTGTGAAGACGGTTTTGCGGGGTGTAACAGATTATGAACCTCGTCTTAGGTTTTTGTATACCTTCTACAAAATAGCCCCGTAAGCTACATGTTTGAGATCCAGCCGCGATCTGTCATCTAGGTCACTATCGGCCAGACCCCGACCCTATACCCCCTCTGACCGGCGGCGGAAGGTGTGGCACTGGATTGTTAGCCGCACCGGATGGCTGCGTCGGATAGTTCAGTTGGCCGACGGTTGCCGCCACGCGCAGTACGTATGCGTCGCGCGGCTGGGTGGGATCGCGCCCAGTGAAGTCGGCGATTCGCTTGAGGCGGTACCGGACAGTGTTTGGATGAACGAACAACTTCCTGGCACAAGCTTCAATGGCGCCGCCACAATCTAAGAAAGCGTCCAAGGTTTCCACAAGTGTCGGCCCCGCGTCGGCGAGCGGGCGCATCACGTCGGTGTGCAGCGCAACGATCGCTGATGCGTCGCCCATCAAAGCCCGCTCCGGAAGGAGTTCGCGGGCCAGAACGGGACGCGGCGCGCCACGCCACCCGGCGACGGCGTTCATCCCCGAGATCGCCTCGCTGGCACTGTGATAGGCCGCGGTCAGCATCGGTGCCGTGGGACCGATGACCACTGGTTCGTCGGCGAACGCCCCCAGGAGATCCTTGAGGAACTTGTCAGTGGGCGACAGTTGACCGGAGACGATGGCCACCAGCCAGGTGCCGTGCACGTCGGTCAGCGCGGCGCGGCCGTGCCGAATCGCGATGTCGCGGACATCTTGGCTGGCCCGCTCGCTGCCCTGGCTTTGAGTGTTGGAAGCGTCGCGGCCGGGGGCCGGGGTGCCCACCACGACCGTCGCCGGCGCGGTGGTGTCCCAGTTCAGCGCGGCCGCCCGGGACAGCAGCTCGGGACCGGTGTCCCCGCGCACGACGGCGTCGACGACGCTGGCTTCCATCCGGCTGTCCCACGCGCCGCGGGCCTCGGCCGCGTCGGCGTAGGCGGTGGCGGCGGTGAAGGCCAGGTCGCGGCTGTACTTCAGGATGCCGACGGTGAGCGCGGTGAGCTGCTCTTCGGAGCGGGCCAGTAGCGGCACCACCTCTTCGAAGAACTCCATGGTGACGCGCACCATGTCCACGGTGTCGCGCAGGGCGATGCGCCGGGTCAGATCCTGAGGAACCAGTTCGAAGGCCTGAGCGGTGTAACTGACGTTGCTGTGCGGGTCCTGCATCCACTCGACGAAGTTGACGACCGCGGTTTGGACCACCAGCGCGACGCTGGCACGCTGGGAGGCTTCCAGGTCACCGAAGAACGGCAACCGCTCCTGCATGGCCGACACGGCTTCGGTGGCCAGCCGGCCCGAATACTGCTTGAGCCTGCGCAGCAGGGAATCGGGCACGGTGTCCAGCATTTCCAGCGGCGACCGGGGCCGTTGCTGCAGCTGCTGGGCAAACTGGTTGTCGTTCACACCTAAAAGCTACGCCCTATTTCTAGAAGGTTTCGCTAAAGAGCGGGGTGTGTGCGCCGCCGAGCGTCACGCTGGCGTGGCGCTGGTCGTCGATTGCCACTCTGGCGGGACGCTCGATGCGAACGGCGCGGGAGGACCCGCGGGAGAACCCGCGGGGACGGTACCGCGGGAGGGTTAGGCCACGCCGGGGTCGGAGGTCTGCTCGGGGGCCGCCAGGACGTCGTCGATCTTGTACTGCTCTGCGGCCGTGAACGCCTGCGACGGATCGATCTCGCCGTCGCGGGCCAGCGCCTCGAGCACCGCGACGACCAGCGATTCGGCGTCGGTGTTGTAGTAACGGCGAGCCGCCGGCCGGGTGTCGGAGAAGCCGAACCCGTCGGTGCCCAACGTGACGTAAGTGCCCGGCACCCACGGCCGGATCTGCTCCGGGACCGCGCGCATCCAGTCCGAGACCGCGACCACCGGGCCGCGGGTCTCCTTGAGAACCTTCGTCACATAGGCCTCGCCCGCCGGCTGGTCCGGGTGACGCAGCCGGTGCTTCTCCACTTCCACGCCGTCGCGGTTCAGCTCGCCCCAGCTGGTCACCGACCACACGTCGGCGGCCACATCCCATTCGTCGGCCAACATCTCGGCGGCCTTGAGCGCCGAAGGCATCGCGACCCCCGACACCAGAATTTGCGCCGTGCTGGCGCGCTTCTCCTTCGCCTCGCGGTAGCGGTAAATGCCCTGCAGCAAGCCCTGCGGATCGAAGTTCTCTGGCTCCGGCGGCTGCTGATAGGGCTCGTTGTACAGGGTGATGTAGAAGTAGACGTTTTCCGGATCCTTGCCGAACATCCGCGCCAGGCCGCTTTCGACGATGTAGGCGATCTCGTAGGCGAACGCCGGATCGTAGGCCACCACGGCCGGATTCGTGGCCGCCAACAGCAACGAATGGCCGTCGGCGTGTTGGAGCCCCTCGCCGACGAGTGTGGTGCGCCCGGCCGTGGCACCCAGCACGAAGCCCCGGGCCATCTGATCGGCCGCGGCCCACAGTCCGTCGCCGGTGCGCTGGAACCCGAACATGGAATAGAAGATGTAGAGCGGGATCATCGGCTCGTTGTGGGTGGCATAGGACGTGCCGACCGCGGTGAACGACCCCACCGACCCCGCTTCGTTGATGCCTTCGTGCAGGATCTGGCCGACTTCGCTTTCCTTATAGGCCAGCATCAGCTCGGCATCGACGGCGGTGTACAGCTGGCCGTTGCGGTTGTAGATCTTCAGCGACGGGAACCACGAGTCCATCCCGAAGGTGCGGGCCTCGTCGGGAATGATCGGGACGATGCGCGGCCCGATCTCCTTGTCCCGCAACAGTTCTTTGAAGGTGCGCACCAGCGCCATGGTGGTGGCGACTTCCTGGTTGCCGGAGCCTTTCTTCAGCACCTTGTACACGTCGCGCGACGGTAACTGCAGCGCTTTGGTCTTGGTTCGCCGTTCGGGGACGAAGCCGCCCAGGGTGCGGCGCCGGTCGAGCAGGTACCGAATCTCCGGCGCGTCCGCACCGGGGTGGTAGTACGGCGGTAGGTACGGATCTTCGTCGAGCGCGGCGTCGCTGATTGGGATCCGCATGGAATCCCGGAAACGCTTAAGGTCTTGCAGCGCAAGCTTTTTCATTTGGTGAGTAGCGTTGCGGCCCTGGAAGTGCGCACCCAGCGAGTAGCCCTTGATGGTCTTCGCCAGAATCACCGTTGGCTGTCCCTTGTGCGCAAGGGCGGCATGGTAGGCGGCGTAGACCTTGCGGTAGTCGTGCCCGCCGCGCTTGAGGTTCCAGATTTCGGAGTCGCTCATGTCCTGCACCAGTGCCTTGGTGCGCGGGTCGCGTCCGAAGAAATGGTCACGCACGTAGGCGCCGTCGTTAGCTTTGTAGGTCTGGTAGTCGCCGTCGGGCGTGGTGTTCATCAGATTGACCAGCGCGCCGTCCCGGTCGGCGTGCAACAGCGCGTCCCATTCGCGGCCCCACACCACCTTGATGACGTTCCAGCCCGCACCGCGGAAGAAGGACTCCAACTCCTGGATGATCTTGCCGTTGCCCCGCACCGGGCCGTCCAGGCGCTGCAGATTGCAGTTGATCACGAAGGTCAGGTTGTCCAGTCCTTCGAGCGCGCCGACGTGCAGCAACCCGCGGCTTTCCGGCTCGTCCATCTCGCCATCGCCCAAAAAGCACCACACGTGCTGGTCGGAAGTGTCCTTGATGCCCCGGTCATGCAGGTAGTGGTTGAACCGAGCCTGGTAGATGGCGTTGAGCGGCCCAAGGCCCATGGAGACGGTGGGAAACTCCCAGAAGTCATTCATCAATCGGGGATGCGGGTAGGACGGCAACCCGCCGCCAGCATGGCTGTGCTCCTGACGGAAGCCGTCCATGCGCTCACTGGTCAGCCGGCCTTCCAGGAAGGCACGGGCATAGATACCCGGTGAGGCATGGCCCTGGATGAACACCTGGTCACCGCCACCGGGATGCGACTTGCCGCGGAAAAAGTGGTTGAAGCCGACCTCGTACAGCGCTGCGGAGGACGCATAGGTCGAGATGTGGCCGCCGACTCCCACCCCCGGACGTTGGGCGCGGTGCACCATGATTGCCGCGTTCCATCTGATCCAGGCCCGGTAGCGACGTTCGACGTCCTCGTCGCCGGGAAACCACGGTTCCAGCTCGGTCGGGATGGTGTTGACGTAGTCGGTTGAGGTCAGCGCCGGGATGGAGACTCGTTGCTCACCGGCGCGCTCCAGCATTCGCAGCATCAGATAGCGCGCCCGCGCGGGCCCGGAACGCGCCAGCAGATCGTCGAAAGACTCCAGCCACTCCGAGGTTTCTTCAGGATCAATGTCGGGCAGATACGACGCCACGCCTTCGCGAATCACCCTCACGCGGTCGGGTTCGCTTGCGCTGCTTGGTGTTTTGGCCAGGTCCTTGCGGGCGAACTCGGTGGTCAACGCGCTACTCCTGTAGTCGGCGGGGTGATGCTCGAGTGATCCTGCCTCTATCGTGCCGCACCGGTGTCCGTTGCGGATAGCCATGTGCGGCGTCGGCCCCAACCCCCGAAGTAGGTGCTTGTGGGGCAGATGGGATCGCGACCCGGTAACGTCACACCCCGTGAGGCACGTGGGGGGGTTCCCCAAGCGAGGAGCCTTGGCGCTCGGCTGCATTGCGGTGCTCGTGATCGGCATCGTCGGCTGTACCAAGGTCACCGATGGCACGGGTGCAGCCGACACCAGCATCGCCCCGGCGTACCGGTCATCGGTGTCGGCGTCGGTGTCGGCGTCGTCGGTGACATCCAGCGTCCGGGAATCGCAGCGCCAGCAGTCAGTGACGACCAGGGCGATGCGCACCTCCTGCGATGCGCTGGCGACGACCAGCAAAGAAGCCATCGACAGGGTGAACGAGTTCGTCGCTGCCTACAACGGCGGCAAGAACACCGGCCCGACCGAGGGCCCGGCCATCTCAGCGCTCAATGCCAGCGCCACGGCGGTGGAGAACAGCTACAGCGACGCATTGCCAGCCCAGATGCGTGACGCGTTCAACACGTACAACGACGCCGCACGTCAGGTGGCTAATGCGATCGGTACCCACGCGTCGACCGGGGAGTTCAACAAGCGTGTCGACCGCCTCAACGACGCCAAGACCAAGGCGCTGAAAATGTGCGTGGGTTAGCTGTATGAAGTGGGCTACGCCTGTGCGACGATAACGTTCGTCGCTTGTCGTGCGGTTGTCTGAGGGAGGTTCCACGGTGGTCGCGGCGGATCACGCTCGCAAACTGGGCATCCAACGGGACCAAGTCGTCCAAGAGTGGGGTTGGGACGAGGACACCGACGACGACATCCGCGCCGATGTCGAAGATGCCTGCGGCAGCGAGTTGCTCGACGAGGACACCGACGAGGTCGTCGACGTCGTGTTGCTGTGGTACCGCGACGACGACGGTGATTTGGTGGACATCCTGATGGACGCCATCAGCCCGCTCGCCGAAGACGGCGTCATATGGGTGCTGACACCTAAGACCGGCCGTCCCGGCCATGTGCTGCCCGCCGACATCGCCGAGGCGGCCCCGACCGCGGGCCTGATGCCGACATCGTCGGTCAATTTGGGTAACTGGAGCGCCAGCCGTTTGGTACAGCCGAAGTCCCGGACCGGGAAGCGCTGATGCTCGACGTCGGAGCCACCGCCCCCGACTTCACCCTGCGCGACCAGAACCAGCAACCGGTCACGTTGAGCGCGTTCCGGGGCGCCAAGAACGTGCTGCTGGTGTTCTTCCCGCTGGCCTTCACCGGGATTTGCCAGGGCGAACTCGACGCGCTGCGGGACAATCTGCCCGAGTTCGAGAACGACTCGAGCGCGGCGCTGGCCATCTCGGTCGGACCGCCGCCCACCCACAAGATCTGGGCGGTGCAGAGCGGGTTCACCTTCCCGGTGCTGTCCGATTTCTGGCCGCACGGCGCGGTGAGTCAGGCTTACGGGGTGTTCAACGACGTGGCCGGCGTCTCCAACCGCGGCACTTTCGTGGTCGACCAGTCGGGGATCATCCGCTTCGCCGAGATGAAACAGCCCGGTGAGGCGCGCGATCAGAGCTTGTGGACTGGCGCGTTGGCGGCTTTGGCGGGGTAAACGTTTTGGGGGGTTGGGGTGTGGGCGTGTAGCCTGCGCCGGGGTTATAAGGGCGCGTAGCTCAGTGGTAGAGCTCTGGTTTTACACACCAGCGGTCGGCGGTTCGATACCGTCCGCGCCCACCCTCTTCGGTGGTGAGTTCCCGTTCTTTTCAGAGCGAGCGGTTCGGTGAACTGTTGCTACAGCCCATGATTGACGCGGTGTGGCAGCGGGTGGCCGGCCCGGAGGATTCGGCCAGGCCCACATTGACCGTCCGCGTCGAAGGCTGAAGGCGGCTGATACGCATCGCACCTCGCTCAGATGCGAACCGCGAAAGATAAACCACTGCGACTGATTGCGGCGTGTCGTGTGCGTGGGTTATATGTCGGCGACGCGGCGAGGCGGCAAGGCGGCGAGGCAGCGAGGCAGCGAGGAAGCGGCGAGGCAGCGAGGAAGCGGGGGCCGCGGGCTCGCTCAGGGAGACAGGTCACCGATCGCAGCGCCCCCTGCTGGTGCTGAGATCCAGGACCGGGCCCCGGCAAGTACGGAAGTATGGACCGCGCGCGCGATGCGGGCGCCGAATGTCGAGCGCGGTCCACCGAATGCTTCCGCAACCCCGGTGGTCGGACAGTGCACGACGATCGCATCCGAAGCCGTCCCGGTGGCCCGCACCCCGATTTCGTACAACGCCTGCACCTTCGCCTCCGTTGCGGTGGCCACGGCGTTGACCAGCGCCGCGTGCGAGAGCCGCACCGGCACCGCTACCACGATGTTGATCGTCCCCACCCGGTAGTCGTCACTGTCGGTGAGCGGTCGGTACTCGACGGTCCGGTAATCGAACGCCGTCGTTTGCACGCCGGCGGGCAACTCGCGACGGAAGTCTTGGTCGGGCGCGGCAGCCCAGGCCGGGTTCGAGAGTCCGACAGTTGCGGTGGCATGTACTCCGCTATCCGCGGCGAGGTGGTAGCGAGTCACGTCCACAGCGGTGAGCAGTCCGCAGCCGACGCCAACGAGCCCGAGTGCAGCGCCAATCTCGGTCAGGTGACGGTCCGGGTCGGTTCGGCCGTAATCCAGCGGGACCGTTGCATTGGCCACCCAGGCCCGGGCGCCAATACCGCCGCCGAGCGGGCCCGACGAGATGCACAGTCGAGGCTCGGCGAATTGCCAGAGCAGGACCGGCATCGGGCGAGTTTGTTCCACTCGTGCGGTCAACCTGGGTTGCATGGCTCTCATCCTGGCGGGCGGCCGCGGGTTTGCAAATCGGCGATAGGGCGCGACGCCCCGGAGCGCGTTGCGGTAGCAATCGCGTCTAGTTGCTCGCGCGGTGACCGGGTGCTGGAATCAGGTAATGACAGCGCAAGAACCCCTGACCATGCCGCTGGAAGAAGCTATGCGTACCCAGCGTGCGATCCGTCGGCTCAAGAGTGACCCGGTCGACGATTCACTCGTATTGCATCTGCTCGAGCTGGCGATGAAGGCACCGACCGGTTCGAATGCCCAGAACTGGGAGTTCATCGTTCTCAAAGACCGCGAAGCGGTCGCCAAACTCGCTCGGTTGAATCGCCGGGCGCTCAACGTCTTTGGCCCGCTGTACAAACGAACTCTGAACAATCGGATGGACGAAAAGATGCTTCGCATCGAGAAGGCGGTGCGCTGGCAGGCCGATCATTTCGAGGACATTCCGGTCGTCGTGGTCGCGTGCCTCAAAGGCGTCATTGCGCCCTATCCAACGATCGCTAGCAGCAGCGCCTACGGTTCCATCTATCCCGCCGTGCAGAACCTGTTGCTCGCGGCGCGTGCGGCCGGGCTCGGCGCGGCGCTGATCACCATGCCGCTGTGGAGCACGGTGTTGGCAAGGCGAGCCCTGGGGTTGCCGTGGAATATCACTCCGGTTGCGGTGGTTCCGATGGGCTGGCCGAAGGGTAAGTACGGCCCGACCACACGTCGGCCGGTCGGGGAGTTCGTTTCGCTGAATCGCTATGGCAATCGGGCATTTCGGTAGCCCGTGAGAGGCGCTCGCCCCGCTGTGGTTACCTTCGCGCCCGGGCGCCCCACGAGGAGAATCGGGTGGCGACCGAGTCGCGTACCACGGGCTTCTTGAGACTTGGGTTGCTGACCAGCGGCTCGCCGGACGCTTCGGCGATAACTTGACGAACCTGCGCGCGCGCCGCGGCCAGTGCGGCCAGGTCGCTGGCCGGGCAGTCCAGCCGCACGGCAGGCAGCACCTGCACTTCCAGCGCGGCGGGTCGGTACGGCCGTCCCCGCATCACCTCGCGCGGACCCCGCAGGGCCAGCGGGACGATCGGAATCCCTGCGGCGGCGGCCAGTTTGAACGCGCCGAGTCTAAAGGGGTAGGTGCCGGGTGTGTCGCGGCGCTCGCCCTCGGGGAAGATGTGGATCGATTCGCCTTGTGCCAGAAGAAGTTCCAGCCGTTCGTAGGACGTCAGCGACGCTTCCAACGAGCCCGGCTCGACGGGGATGACGCCAAGGCGACGGGCGAGTAGCCCGAGCGGGCCTTGCAGCAGTCGCGCTTTCGCGGTCATGCACACCGGTCGGTCGAACGCACTGAGCAGCAGCAGCGGATCCATATCGGTCGGGTGATTGCTGACATAAATGGCCTGCCCATCCGGTAGCGGCACACCGGTCCGTCGGAACGACATTCCGGTGGTGGCGAACAACACCCGCAGCATGCGACGGGTGAAGCGCCACGTTGCGGTGCGGCTGCGCAACAACGCCGACGCGCCGGCCGAGACCAACACGACGGCCATCGTTGCCGTGGCGATGTAGCTGCCGACCAGCTCGTCGCGGCGCCTCCCGATGAACGTCCGCACCCGGTAACGGGCCAGGCGGGCCACCAACAGGACAACGCCCCGGCGCGAGGCGCGTCTTCCCAAAGTCCCATCCCGATAGGCCAGCCGGGTCTCTTGACGGCGCAGCTTGCCGCTGGAGGTCTTGAGTATGCTGCCGCGCGAAATCAGTACGACGTCGTCGGCCGACGTGCCTGTCGCCTCTACGACCGCGGCCCGGATCAGCGCCTTGATTTCGTCGTATTTCGCTCTGTCCGTGGTGGTTTCGGCGACGACTACGAGACCCTCACCCTGGTCGGTCGGCTCGCCGAACGCGATCACACAGCCTTTGCGCACTCCAGGCAGCTCACCGACGGCGTGTTCGATGTCTTGTGGGTGATAGTTGCGGCCCGCCTTGATGATCAGGTCCTTGACCCGGCCGGTGATGAACAGTTCGCCGTCGGCCAGATAACCCAGATCCCCGGTGTCCAGCCAATCGCCCAACAGCACCGCCGCTGTGGCGTCCGGGCGGCCGAAATAACCCGACATCACCGACTTCCCGCGCACCAGGACCCGTCCCTCCAAGCGCTCCGCGAGCGGTGTCAGCCGGTCCGTGGACTCGACTATGCGAATCTGCTGATCTCCCATCGGCGTCCCACAGGACACCAGGCTGCGGATGCGTGAGCCCTGACCCGCGGGCAGGGCGCGACCCTCGTCCGCCAGCCGATCGGCATCGACGTGATCGACTCGCGGCCGCTGCTCGCCGCCGGCGAACGTCACCCCGACGCACGATTCGGCAAGTCCATAGGCCGGCGCGACAGCGCCGCGGCGAAATCCGTAGTTTTCGAACCTGCAACAGAATTCGTCAATCGCTTTAGGCCGCACCGGTTCCGCGCCGATCACCACTGCCTTGAGGCTGGAAAGTTCTATTCTCGCGATGTCTTGGTCCAAGACGCGTCGCCTGACGTGGTCGAGTCCGAAGGTGGTGGTGGGGGCGGTCGTCGCGCGAAACCGATCGATAGCCCACAGCCACAGTGCCGGCTTGGTCAAGAAGTCGATCGGCGACATCAGCACTATGGTTGCTCCGGTGAAGATCCCCACCGACATCCACATCGCGATCAGCCCGAAGTCGTGGTAGAGCGGCACCCAGGACACCACCACGTCTGAGGGGCTGCAGCCCGCGCGCGTAATTCCGTCGCTATTTGCCCGCATATTGGCCAGCAGATTGCCGTGGGTGAGAGCGACACCCTTGGGGTCGCCGGTGCTTCCCGAGGTGTACTGGATGAGCGCGAGGTCAGGGGGCGTCGTGACACAGAACGGTGCCGTACCGCTGCCGCGCAGAGATGCCAGCGTGACGGATTCCCGTAGCGATGGGGTGGCCGTGCACAGCAGGTCCGCCGCCGACTTAAACTGCGGATCAGAGATGACGAATGCTGTTGTGGCACTTTGCAAAATGCGACTCTGCCGGTCGACATAGTTGCCCAGGTCGTCAAGTCGTAAAGGAGGATAGATCGGTACCGGGACGCCGCCCGCGCATAGGACACCCACGAATGCGACGAAGAAATCGGGACCCGTTGGCATGACGATTGCGACCCGCTCGCCCCAGGTCAGGCCGAGGTTGGTCAAGCCCGCGGCCACACACCTGCCTTGGTCCCATAGCTCGCCGAAGGTCAGGGTGCTCACCTGCTTGTCCGCGGTGAGGAACTTCAAATGGGGAAACTGGCTGTGTTGCTCGGCGCGAGTGCGTAGCGCATCAAGCAAGGACATCGGCGCAGGCTCCATCGCGGCAAGGCTTGCGATGGATGCATCTTGTTCGGGGGCCGCAACTGGCCGCTCGATGGGATGGCGCGTGAAAGCAGCTGCGCCAAGAGCCTTTTCGACGGCATCCAGCAGGTCGCGCGGCCGACGAAACATGCCTATTTCGTCCGAGGGCAGTTCAACGGCGTAGGCCCTGCCAACCCGGATGAACAGGTCGGCGAGTTCGATGCTGCCCAGGCCGAGTTGCTCGGCGAAATCGAAATCGAGAATATTGGGATCATCGATCTGCCCTAGTCCGGCATCTCTGAGCACACCGGCGAGCTCGTCACGTAGGCATTGTTCTGTCCGCATTCGTTTGAAGCCCCTTCCGATGCGCCATTCCCGACGCGGCAGAAGTATAAATAAAGTTCCGCATTATGAATAGCGAATTTTGTGCCATTATGATGCTTTATTAATTTGCCGTTGTGGCTGCATATTCAATTTCGCTCGCACTGTTTATGATCCAGGCCGTGACGCCCAGCACGCAATATCCCGGCTCGCTCGACTATCTCAATTCGCGGGATGCACTCGCCTTTTCACGCGGCGGGGCATCGCAGAGTCAACTTATTTCGATTTGCTTTGCCGAACGTCCCACCGACGATGCGGCGTCGGTACTCGAACAAGTGCGAAAGCGGGTCCGCGTCCGGGCGCCACTTATTCCTCGGTTGATGCAACGCATAGTCGCCACGCCATGGGGCGTGGCTCCGCCCGCGTGGTTTGACGCAGAACTGTTCGATATCGACTATCACGTGCAAAGCAGGCAGGTCCTTGGCGGCGGCATTCCCGAGTTGATGCACGTGATCGAAAGCGTCATGGGCCCACTGGATTTGCGACGTCCGCCGTGGCGGATCTACGTCGTCGAAGGCTTCGACGACGGCAAGTGGGCATTTATCGTTCAGGTGCACCACGCCGTCGGCGACGGCGCGGCATGCATCGCACTGTTCGGTGCGGTGCTGCTCGACCTCGACTTTGCGGTGCCCTCGGAAGCGACACGATCAAAGGTGTTCGCGCCACCGAAGCTCAGACTAGTCGCGCCCGGTCTGGCCTGGCGCGGTCGCGGCGTGGTGCACAAGACGAAACACGCACTGCGCGTGATCAGTTCGCCTAGCCGTGTGCGGGCCGCGGTGCACGACGTGCGGCGGCTGACGAACCTGCTCCGACGGGAATCCCGTCAGCCATATACACCGACCGGCATCAACGTGCCTGCGACCGGCGACTGGGTTTGCCGTCTGACAACCCGTCCGCTCGACGAGGTCCGGGCGCTCGCCCGAAGCAACCCGGGAGCGACGGTGAACACCGTCTACCTGTCGGCGGTGGCCCGAGGCATCGAGACGGCCCTAAAGACCGCCGGCATGCCGCTGCAAGCACCGCTGAAGATCGGGGTGCCCAAGAATCTGCGTCAGGACACCGACCGTGTATTCGTCGATTCCTCCACGCAGACAGGCAACTTGGTGGTCACCGCGCCTCTGGGCCAGGACGACCCGTCCGAGGTCCTGACGGCGATCACCGATCGGTTGCGGCACGCGCTGGACTCCGATGAACCCGGCATCCGTGCCATGCTCGGCAAGGGTGGAGCCGTCCAGAAGTGGCCGCTGAAGTGGAACGTCACCGCGACATTGGTGCACGGCCCCCCGTTCGCCCCGGACAGTCTTGGTGGCCGCGTCGAACGCTGGCTGCTCACCGCGCTGCCCGGCGGCACCAAGGGCCTGGGCTTGATTGCGATGGCCTACGACGGGATCCTGACGATCTTCGTGGTGGCAGACAGATCGCTGGCCGCGACCGCAGACGGTGTGTGCGAGGGCATGCAGGCGTATTTCAACGACCTGGCAACCGCGGTAGGTCACGGTGCCGAGCCGCTTATGGACGTCGTTTAGGCGTGCCGCGTCGCCTCCTGCGCGAGCTGCACACGTGAGGTCAATCCGAGTTTGGTGTAGATGTGCGTGAGGTGAGCCTGCACGGTGCGGGGTGAGATGAAGAGCTTGCCGGCCACCTCGCGGTTGCCCAGTCCTTGGCTGACCAGCTTGACGACGTCGAGTTCGGCGCGGGTCAGCGACGCCCAGCCGCTGCTGGCGCGGCTACGTTCACCGCGCCGATGTTGGGCATAGGCGATCGCCTCCTCAAGAGACAACGCGGCACCCTCGGCCCAAGTGGCCTCGAACTCGTCGTCACCTAAAACCGCTTGTAGCGCAGCAATTCTGGCCTCGTCAGCCTGCGCAAGAACCGGAAAGCGCACCAAGCCCATGCGTTGGTAGGCGGCGTCTGCGGCTGCGAAAAGGCGTACCGCCACTTGGTGATTGCCGGCTTCGGTCACCGTGCCGGCAAGGCAATCCAGGACGATCGGAATTAGCAGGTCGCCTCCCAGATGGGCCGCCAGGTCGAGGGCGTCGAAAGCATCGCGTTCGGCTGCGTCGAAAGCGCCCTGAGCGATCTCGACGCGCGCCCGCGTGGCCAGGGATGCCGCCCGACTCCACCCCCGGGTGGCGGCGACAACCTCATCGGCCCAGCGGCGCGCCGCAGCCAGATCACCGCAAGCCAGCGGAGCCAACGCCGCATAGATGTGCATCGGGGCCAATTGGGGATCCATCAAGGTGTGCTCGCGCGCGGTTTCGAAGGCCTGCCAGGCGGCGGATGGCTCGCCCGCGGTTAGGAGCACGTGGGCCATCGACGCGTCGACGATTCCGCGGAACGTAGGAAAGAGGTCGGTCACCCGCTGATAGGCGACCGCGGCCGCCTCCCGAGCCGCCTCGATCTTTCCCAGGTAGGCAAACCCGATGGCTTGGATCGACACCGCAACCGTCGAGTACATGGTGTAACGGGCGGCAGTGCACTCCTCGTCGATTTCCCGGAGCTCGATCAGCGCATCGGTAAGTTCGCCGCGCAAAATCTGTGACCACGCCAGGACATAACGGCATTGGTAGAAGACGAAGTTGTCGCCGATCCTCTCGGCGATCCGAAGAGCCTCCTCGGCGGCCGCCGGAACTGCGACGGGTTCGCCGAACAACAGCGCGAACACTGCCTCCAAGTTGAGCGTCTGGCCCAGCCACCACGCATCGCCGCTCTCGCGCGCGGCCTGGGCCGCCTCGGTGAAGTAGGCGATCGACAATTCGCGATCGTCGGCGGCGCGGCAGGCGCAGGCGGTCAAGGCCCGCGCCAGTAGTCTTTGGTCACCGAGTTCGCGGGCCGCGTCCAAAGTCCGCTTGGCTGAATCGAAGTCAATGCTCAGGCCACGGAACGATTCCAGGACGCTGACGCTCACCGCGGCCCGAACCGTGTGCATCGGCCCGTCGAAACCGTCGCGTTCTGCGTCGGCGAGCGCCGCCCCCAGCCAGTTGAGTCCTTCCTGCATTTGCCCGTGCGACACCCAGAGCGGTACCAAAGCACAACCGAGCGTCAATGCCAGCTCGGTGTCGGAGTTCTCGCGGGTCCATGCGAAAGCTGCTCGCAGGTTGTCGATTTCGGTTGCTGCCTGTTGGAGGCGCCGGTCATGGTCGGTCGCTGTCGGTGCATCGAGCAGCTTGGCCATCGCGATGTAGTGGTCGCGATGCCGGGTGCGCACGTCGCTGCCTTCGCGGGACTCGTGCAGCTTCTCCTGGGCGTACTGACGCACGGTCTCCAGCAGTCGGTAACGGGTAATTTGCGCGCTGTCGTCGGCGACTACCAGCGACTTGTCGACGAGCAGCGTGAGCAGGTCGAGCACCTGGTAGCGCTCCATCTCGGTTGCCAAGGCCTGCGCGGCGTCAAGGTCGAATCCGCCAAGAAACACCGCGAGCCGGCGGAACAGAAGCTGTTCGGGTTCTGACAGCAGGGCATGTGACCAGTCCACAGAGGCGCGCAGCGTCTGTTGCCGCCGTACCGAGGTGCGGGCGCCACCGGTGAGTAGCCGGAAGGTGTCGTGCAAGCTGTGCAGGATCTCGTTGGGGGACAGGGCCCGAATGCGTGCGGCAGCAAGTTCGATGGCCAGCGGCAGGCCGTCGAGCCTGCGGCAGATCTCGAGAACGGTCTCATTGTTGGCTGCGGTGATGCGGAATTCGGGTTTGATGCGTCGCGCGCGGTCGCTAAAGAGTTCGAGCGCTTCGTCATTCAGTGACAGCGACGGCACCCGCCAGCTCACTTCGCCGGGCACGCCGATAGGTTCACGGCTGGTGGTCAGCAACCGCAGTCCCGGACAGCGGGCCAACAAAGCGGTGATCAATTCGGCGCTGGCGTCGAGCAGGTGCTCACAATTGTCTAGGAGCAGCAACACTTCTCGGTCGCGCAGGAATCGCTGCACTACCTCGGTGCCGGACTGCCCGGGCTGGTCGCTCAGCCCGAGAGCTCGGGCCACGGTTACCGGTACGGCGTCGGGGTCGGTCAGTGGCGCCAAGTCGACGTACCAGACCCCATCCGGGTACGTGGCGGCGACCTGCACCGCCAGGCGCGTCTTACCGGCTCCGCCGGCACCGGTGAGGGTGACCAGCCGGTTGCCCGCGACGGCTTCGCGGATGCCCCGCATCTCGGCTTGGCGCCCGATGAAACTGGTCAACTGCACCGGAAGGCATTCGGACGCAACGGTATTCATGGTTCGTAACGGCGGAAAGTCATTGTGCAGATCCGGGTGGCAGAGTTGCACCACGCGTTCGGGCCGCGGTATGTCCCGCAGCGGATAGGCACCCAGGTCGGTGAGCGTGACATCGGCTGGGAGTTGGTCGAGGACAAGGGGTTCGGTGGCACCGGATAACACCGTCTGTCCGCCGTGGGCTAGATCCCGCAGTCGCGCGGCCCGGTTGATGGTAGGCCCGATGTAGTTGCCCTCATCACGCAACTGGACATCACCGGTGTGGACCCCGATGCGAAGCTTGATCGGCGCCAACGGAGCTAGTTGCAGGTCCAAGGCGCAGGCCACCGCGTCGGCGGCGCGGGCGAAGGCGATCACGAAACTGTCGCCCTCGCCCTGCTCGATCGGCCGCACACCGTGACGGGTCGCGACGGTTGCGGACAGCGCTTGATCCAGCCGTGCGACCGCGCTTTTCATCGCCTCAGGTTGGGTTTCCCACAACCGTGTCGAGCCTTGGACGTCGGCGAGCAGCAAAGTCACGGTTCCAGTCGGTAATCCGGACGGTAGCTCGCTCATATCTGGCCCGCTCCAGCTCGTTTCGCTCATGCTAGCCAGCATGCGGCGCAAAATGAGGTCCGAGCATCGGCGAAAACGCCGATAGTTGCACCCTGGGTATGCGTACGCGTCCCCGATACTTGACCCCGATGGCTACTTACGACTTCATCGTGATCGGCGCCGGTTCGGCCGGATGCGCGGTCGCCGGGCGACTGGCTGACGAATCGTCGGCGACGGTGCTGCTGATCGAGGCTGGTGGCTCGGACCGGCGGCTGACAGTACGCGCGCCGCTCGCCTTCCCGCGCCAACTCAACACCGCGCTGGACTGGGCGTACCAAACCGAGCCCGAGCCCGGCTGCGCCAATCGTCAGATCCAGCAGCCGCGCGGCCGGGTGCTGGGCGGCACCAGCGCGATGAACGCGATGGTCTGGGTCCGGGGCAGCAACCTCGACTACGACGGCTGGCAGTTGCCGGGCTGGGCGTGGGCCGACGTGGCGCCGGTCTTCGAGCGCATCGAGCGGGGACCGATGCGGATCACCCGCACAGCCGAGCCCGACGAGGTGACCCGGAGGTTCGTCGCCGCGGCGCGCGCAGCAGGAATCGCGGCCACCGACGACGTCAGCGGGCCCGAACTCGACGGCGCTGCCCTCAGCCCGGTCACCATTGACCGCGGCCAGCGGTGGAGCACCGCGCGCGGATATCTGCGCAAGCAACCGAATCTGACCGTCGTCACCAAGGCCGACGTCGGCCGGGTCGTCATCCGCAACGGACGAGCGGTCGGCGTCGAATACCGTCGCCGACGGGGTGCCCGCACCACCATTGCTTTCGCCGGCGAGACCGTGCTGAGCGCCGGAGCCTTCGGCACCCCGCAGCTACTGCAACTGTCCGGCATCGGCCCCGCCGACCACTTGCGCAGCCTCGGCATCCACGCGCTCGTCGACAACCCCAACGTCGGCCAGGGCCTGGCCGATCACCCCAACATGTTCGGCATCTGGAAGTTGACGCCCGGATTCGTTGGCCTGGCCGACGCGACGAACCCAAAGTGGTTGCTGCAGTGGTTGTTCCAGCGCCGCGGCAAGCTCTCCAACAGCGGGGTGGAGGCGGTGGCCCATATCCGGTCCGCCACCGGACTCCCGGCCTGCGACTTCCAGCTCGCCTTCAGCCCCGGTGACGCCTCGGCCGATCCCAAAGTCGGGAAATTCGAGCCCGCGTTGACCGTGATCCACTCGCACTGGACCCCAGCGAGCCGGGGCAGTGTGCTGATCCGTTCGACGGATCCCGCAACGCCGCCCGCGATCCGGCTGAACATGTTCACCGAACGCGAGGACCTCGAAGCGATGACCCGGGCGATCGCGCGCAGCCGGGAGATCATGGCCACCGAGCCGATCGCCTCGGCCGTCGACCGCGAGGTGTTACCCGGGCCAGGTGCCGACCTCGAAGAGTCGATCAGGAACAACGCCATCACCACCGCACACCCGGCCTGCAGCGTCGCAATGGGTTCACAGCCCGACAGCGCTCTCGACGAACAACTCCGCGTCCGAGGCGTGGCGAACCTTCGGGTTGCCGACGCGTCGGCACTGCCCAGGATTCCCCGCGCCAACACCAACGCCCCGGCGATCATGATCGGCGAGCGATGCGCCGATTTCCTGCTCGCGGGTAGCTCGCCGCACTTTGGTTTTGGACGTGTTTAGCCAGGTATGGCACGCTCGTGAACGTGGGTGACCTACCTGGTTCGCAGAGTGACGGCACGGCACGGCAGACATCGGGACCGCCGGTGCGGTCATTGTCGGCCGACCAGCAGCCGGCAACCAAGGCCGACCTGTACGCCGCGGTCGATGCCATGCGCGCCGACATGCGTCAATTGCTCGAGCAGATCAGCACGCTGATCAAGGACGCACAGAAGTAGGGTGCAGCGGTGTGAAGCCGTTTCGCATCGACGTACCCGACGACGTTCTCGACGATCTGCAAGCCCGCCTGGCGCGCACCCGGTGGCCAGAAGCCGAATGCGTGGACGACTGGAGCCAAGGCATCCCGCTGCGCTACACCCAGGACCTCGCCGCCTACTGGGCTGAGCAGTACGACTGGCGGGCGCGGGAAGCGGCGCTGAACCGCTTCGACCAGTTCATCGACCAGTTCGACGGGCTGGACATCCACTTCATCCATCAGCGGTCCCCGCACGAGGATGCGTTTCCGCTGTTGATCACGCACGGCTGGCCGGGCTCGATCGTGGAGTTCCACAAGGTGATCGAACCGCTGACCAACCCGACCGACCACGGCGGCCGTGCCGAAGATGCGTTCCACGTGGTGTGCCCGTCGCTGCCCGGCTACGGCTTCTCCGGGAAGCCGGGACGCACCGGGTGGGGTGTGGAGAAGATCGCTGAGGTTTGGGACGAGCTGATGGGCCGCCTTGGCTACGACCGCTATGGAGCCCAGGGCGGCGACTGGGGCGCGGCCGTGACGAGCCAGATCGGACGTAACGGCGGCTCAGCTGGCGGCAATTGCGCGGCCATTCACCTCAACATGCCGTTGGGTATGCCCAGCGCCGAATCGCTAGCCGATCCGATCCCCGAAGAGCAGGCTGCGATTGCCGCGTTGGCCGAGCACCGCAAGACCGGCACCGGCTATTCCAAGCAGCAGTCCACGCGTCCGCAGACGGTGGGCTACGGACTGGTCGATTCGCCGGTGGGCCAACTGGCCTGGATCGTGGAGAAGTTCTGGGCCTGGATGGACTGCGACGGACACCCCGAGAATGTGCTCACGCGAGATGAGCTGCTGGACAACGTGATGCTGTACTGGGTGACCGGAAGCGCGGCGTCGTCGGCCCGCCTCTATTGGGAGAGTTTCCGCAAATGGGGCGACACGACCCGGGTCGAATTACCCACTGGCGTCGCGGCTTTCCCCAAAGAGGTGTTGCGGGCGCCGCGTCGCTGGTGCGAGCCGAACTTCAACATCACGCACTGGACGACGATGCCGCGGGGCGGACACTTCGCCGCTTTCGAGCAACCCGAGTTGTTCGTGCAGGATCTCCGGAAATTCTTCGCGACGGTGCGCTAATCCCTTTCGCCGAGTGTGAATTTGACGACGGGACACGCCGCTTGTGCGTCGTAGGGTGCACAGTCGAGCGACGGGGGCTTTAGACGATGCGCCGACCGCGGCGCGCGCGAAACCTCATGTCCCACAAGTAAAGCCGGTAGCCAAGTATCCAAGCCTGGTGTGGAATCACCCGGTCGGCCAGCCGCAGCGCCGACAACAACAACTCGAACCGTCGCTGCTGGGACTCCGACCATTCCAGCCGCATCATCGCCCGGAATTCGGGCGCCAGGAAACCCGTCGTGGCGAACAGGTTGAACGGTCCGGCCAGTGTCCGTAACGGCCACGGCAGAAAGACCACTGAGGCGACGCCAAGTAAATGCTCGCGCACGGGCGGGTCGATCTGCAGTTCGTCCAGGGATCGTTTCCAGTACTCGTCGAAGGCGACCCGGTCTGCCGGCCACATCCGCTCTGGCATCTGCAGCATGGTGCCGAGCCGTTTTGCGTCCTGGTAGACGGCGTCGGCGGCAGCCTCATCGAGCGGGCCGTGCAGGAATTCATGCTGTTCGACGAAGTAGCGATACAGACACGCCGCTACCCACAGCTGCAGCTTGGGGTTGAAGGCGTTGTAGGAAACCGGACTCGACGCCGTCGACCGTACCTGGCGGTGTGCCACGTCGACGGCGTCGCGGATCAGTTTGCGGTCCGCCTCGGTCCCGATGGTCGCCACCGCCAGGTAAGTACCGGTGGTGCGGGCCCGTTTGAACGGGTGGATGTAGACGTTGCCGCTGTCCACCGGGCTCTCCAGCACGCCGTAGCCGACTCCCGGCAGGGCTAGTTGCATGATGACGTTCGCTGCGGGCAGCAGCGTCGCCGCGGGGTTCAACAGGTCGGCGACCCTAGTCACTGGCCGCCTCATTGCGGTTCGCACTCCATGGGATCGAGTAGAACACGTGTGAGAGGCTGCCGGGGTGTTTGGGTCGACGCGGCGGGTCCGCATCGTCGGCGTGCTGGCGGGATACCTGGCCGACGTCGCGTTCGGCGACCCGGCGCGCGGCCATCCGGTGGCCTTGTTCGGGACGGCTGCCGCGAAGTTGGAGCGGGTCAGCTACCGCGACGCCAAGACCGCTGGCGTGGTTCACACGGTCCTGTTGCTCGGGACTGTCGGGCTGGTCGGGTTGGTTGTGCAACGTCGGGTCGGCGGTGGGGTAGCCACCGCGCTGGCCACCTGGGTGTCGCTGGGCGGAACCACGTTGGCGCGCACCGGAAATCAGATGGCGCAGTTGTTAGACCGCGGCGACATCGACGGGGCGCGACGGTTGCTGCCGTCGCTGTGTGGGCGCGACCCGGCACTGCTGGACGGACCCGGTCTTACCCGCGCGGCGCTGGAATCGGTGGCCGAAAACACTTCCGATGCCCAGGTGGCACCGCTGCTGTGGGCCGCCGTCGGCGGCGCGCCCGCAGTGCTGGGGTACCGCGCGGTCAACACCCTCGACGCCATGGTCGGCTACCGCTCGCCGCGCTACCACCGGTTCGGTTGGGCCGCAGCGCGATCAGACGATGTGGCGAACTATGTGGGCGCGCGGGTGACCGCGGCATTGGTGGTTGTCTGCGCGCCTTTGGTAGGCGGGTCCTGCGCGGGTGCGATCCGCGCCTGGCGACGAGATGCCGGGCGTCATCCCAGTCCCAACGCCGGCGTGGTGGAGGCGGCGTTCGCCGGCGCGCTCGGAGTCCAACTCGGCGGGCCCACCCACTACCGTCACGAACTGCAGATCCGGCCGACGTTGGGTGACGGTCGAGCGCCCACGGTCGCCGATCTGCGGCGCGCGGTGCGGCTCTCGCGGCTGGTGCAGGCGGGCGCAGTGGCGGTGGCGGCTGCGTTGAACGTGTTCTGACGTCAACGGCGCCGGCCGTACCGGTCGGCAAGCTTGTCGTCGACGCTCACGGGTGTCGAGGGCGACGGCTCGTCCTTGACCGCGTTCTGTTTTTCCCGCCGACGAGCGCGGAGTTCGGAATAGACGAAGTAGCCCAACGCAATTGGAGCTAGTACGCCGAACAGAATCCACTGAATGCCGTAGGAGAGAAAAGGCCCGGCGTCCAGGCGCGGCACCCCGATCACCCCGAGCCCACCGGGCTGATCCTCGACCAGCTGCAGATAGGACCCGGTCAGCGGCACGCCAGTCAGGGCTGAAACCTGCTCGGTGCTGATCGAATACACCTGCTGATAGCCATCTCTGGTGAACGGCTCCTTGCCCGGAAGGGTCGGCTCGGAATCACGGAGTCGAGCGGTGATGGTCACGGTGTGGTCCGGCAGCGGCGGAATCGGCGGGATGTGCGAGCCCGTCTCGGGACGCACGTACCCGCGGTTGACCAGCACCGTCGGACCGTCCTCAACGACGAAGGGCACCAACACCTCGAACGCCTGATTGCCCTCGACCGGGCGCAGTCGCGCTACCACCCGTACGTCCGGCAGGTAATGCCCGGTGGCCGTCACCTTGTGCCACTGCGCGCCGGAGGCAATCGAATCTTGCTGCGGAAGAACCGTTTTCAACGGCACCGGGGCGGTGTTGACCGAATCGGCGATCTGCTGGTTCTCCCGCGACGTCGTGGTGTTCTTGCCCAATTGCCAGGGCGCGAGCACAGTGAAACACAGGTAGGTGAAAGCGACGCACACCAGCATCAGCGCTATCCAGCCCGGTCGCAGGATGAACCCCAGTCCCCGAATTCGCTTGGGCATCAACCCGAGCCGTTCTGCGCGAGTTTCTCGTCGACCCAGTCATGCAGACCGGGCAGAGCGGCCTCGATGACGCGGAACACCGACTCGAAGTCCCGCTGATCTCCGTAGTAGGGGTCGTCGACGTCGGGGGTGTGGGCACCGGAGCGGGGATCAAACCAGCGCAGCATCCGCAGCCGGCTCTCATCGACACCTAGGTCGCGCAGCAACCGCTGATGGTTGCGTCCGAGCGCGACGACCAGATCAGCCGAGAGATGGTCGTCGTCCAGCTGCGCGGCCCGGTGAGCGGTGGGGTAGCCATGATCGCGCAGCACCCGCTTGGCCCGGTGGTCGGCTCCCTCGCCGGCATGCCAGTTGCCGGTGCCGGCACTGCTGACCCGCACCACACCGTCGAGGCCGCGTTCCTGGATCTGGTGGGCAAACATTTTCTCGGCCATCGGCGAGCGGCAGATGTTGCCCGAGCAAACGAACGTGACGTGCAGCTGCTCAGACACCGAGCGCCCTCCGCAGTTCCTCGATGGTGTCGACATGCGTGACGCCGGTGAACTCGATCCGCTCGGCGAAGTCGCCGCGCCCGTAACCCCAGCCGACGACAACGGTGTCGATGCCGTGCGCGGCCGCGCCGTCGACGTCGTGGCTGCGGTCGCCCACCATGACGACACGTTCGGGCAGCGGCTCCAACTGCGCGAGCGCGTGCGCCAGCACATCGGTCTTGGACTTGCGCCCGCCGTCCGGACAGGCGCCGGCGATGACCTCGAAATACTCGTCGAGCTCGAAATGGGCGAGGATGCGGTGCGCGGTCGGCTCCAGTTTCGAGGTGGCCACCGCCAGCCGGACGCCGGCCGCCTGCAGGTCGGCCAGCAGCGGGGCGATGCCGTCGAACAGGCTGTTCATCGCCCAGCCCCGGCTGCCGTACTCAGCACGGAACGCGGCGAACGCCTCGTCGGCGCGGCCCTCGAGCTCCATCGCGTGGAACGTCTCGTCCATCGGCGGCCCGACTATCCGAGCGGCGAGATCACCTTCCGGGATGGCCGCACCGATGTGGGCCAACGCATGCCGGAAGCTGGCCACGATGCCGGCCGCCGAGTCGGTGAGGGTGCCGTCGAGATCGAAGATCACCAGCTGCGGTGCCGAACTTGTCACGCTCTTATTGTGGTCGATGCGGCTTGGCGCGCGCGCCCCTGGTGCGCCGGATGCCTGGCCTTCGGATCCGCGCACTAATGTTTCTTTGATGGCGGGTCTGGACCACAGCGCGTCGACGGGCATTATGCGGGCGCGCTATCACGGTGATCAAGACGTCGTCGCAGGCATGCTCGATTTCGCCGTCAATGTCCGTCATGCGCAGCCACCACCCTGGCTGCTGCAGCGGCTCAGCGCACGGCTGACGGATCTGGCCAGCTACCCGAGCTGCGCCGACGTGCACGCCGCCCAGGAGGCAGCCGCGGCCCGGCACGGCCGAACGCGCGACGAGGTGCTGCCGCTGGCCGGGGCCGCCGAGGGATTTGCGTTGCTGAGCAACCTGCGGCCGCGGCGGGCCGCAGTCATCGCACCCTCGTTCACCGAGCCGGAGGCGGCGCTGAGCGCGGCCGGGGTGCCGATAGACCACGTCGTCCTTCGGCCGCCGTTCACTCTGGACGGCGCGGAGGTCCCCGAGGACGCCGATCTCGTCGTCGTCGGAAACCCGACCAACCCGACCTCGGTACTGCACCCACGCGAGCAGCTGCTCGCGTTGCGCCGGCCCGGCCGGTTGCTGGTGGTCGACGAGGCGTTTGCCGACTCGGATCCGGGCGAGTCGCAGTCGCTGGCCGGCGACGCGCTGCCCGATGTGCTGGTGCTGCGCAGCCTGACCAAAACCTGGGCGCTGGCCGGACTGCGGGTCGGCTATGCCCTCGGGGCGCCCGACGTGCTGGCCCGGTTGACCGCGCAGCGCCCGCACTGGCCGGTGGGCACGCTGCAATTGACCGCGATCCAAGCGTGCTGCGAACCGAATGCCGTCGCCGAGGCGGCCGCCGACAGCGCCCGGTTGATGACGCTGCGGTCCGCGATGGTAGCCGCCCTGCAGGCCGCCGGCGTCGAGGTGGTCGACGGTCAGGCGCCGTTCGTACTGTTCCGGGTCCCGGCTGCCGAATCGTTACGGGAACGGTTGCGGGACAAGGGAATTACAGTAAGACGCTGCGACACCTTCGTCGGTCTGGACGACACTTACCTTCGGGCCGCGGTGCGATCCGAGTGGCCCCAATTGGTCGAAGCGCTGGCATGTGTGGGGAGTCGCCGATGAGCGTGCGACTGGCCGATGTGATCGAGGCGCTGGACGAGGCGTACCCGCCGGGGCTTGCCGAGTCGTGGGATTCGGTGGGCCTGGTGTGCGGGGACCCCGCGGACGTGCTCGACTCGGTCACCGTTGCGATCGATGCGACCGAGGCCGTCGTCGACGAGGTGCCCGAGGGCGGTTTGCTGCTGGCCCACCATCCGCTGCTGCTACGAGGGGTCGACACGGTCGCGGCGAGTACCCCGAAGGGCTCGCTCATCCACCGCCTGATCCGTACCGGACGCTCGCTGTTCACCGCCCACACCAACGCCGACTCCGCCACACCGGGGGTATCCGATGCGTTGGCCGAGGCGCTCGGGCTGAGAGTCGAGGCTGTCCTGGACACCACACCCAGCGCGGCGACCCTGGACAAGTGGGTCATCTACGTGCCGCAGCAGCAGTCAGAAGCGGTGCGGGAGGCGGTCTTTGCGGCCGGCGCCGGTCAGATCGGCGACTATTCGCACTGCAGCTGGAGTGTCGCCGGTATCGGCCAGTTCCTCCCGCACGACGGCGCTTCCCCCGCGATCGGCAGCGTCGGCACCGTTGAACAGGTCCCCGAGGACCGAGTCGAGGTCATCGCGCCCGCGCGCGCCCGGGGCGAGGTATTGGCGGCAATGCGCAGCGCCCATCCGTATGAGGAACCGGCCTTCGACATCTTTGCCCTGGCGCCGCCACCCGCCGGCACCGGGCTGGGCCGGGTGGGCAGATTGGCCCAACCCGAAACGTTGGGTGAGTTCGTCTCCCGCGTCAACACCGCGTTGCCGCCGACCTCCTGGGGGGTACGCGCCGCTGGCGATCCCGACCTGCCCGTGTCTAGGGTGGCTGTCTGCGGAGGCGCCGGTGACTCATTGTTGAGTGCGGTAGCCGGCGCGGACGTGCAGGCTTACGTCACCGCCGACCTGCGGCACCACCCCGCCGACGAGCACCGCCGCTCTTCGCAGGTGGCCTTGATCGACGTCGCGCATTGGGCAAGTGAATTTCCCTGGTGCGCCCAAGCTGCGGAGGTGCTGCGGTCGCGCTTCGGGACGTCGCTCCCGGTGCGCGTCTCCACCCTCCGCACCGACCCGTGGAACCTGGGGACAGGCGAACGAGTGCTGATAACGAGACCTGGAGATCATCAGTCATGAAGGCCGACGTAGCCCAGCAGCGGTCGCTACTCGAATTGGCGAAGTTGGATGCTGAGCTGTCCCGGATCGCTCATCGGGTTAACCATCTGCCCGAACGGGAAGCCTACGAGCGGTCATTGGGTGCCCACACCGCCGCCAGTGACCGGCTCGGGGCCGTGCGGATTGCAGTGGAGGATTTGGACGCCCAGGTGTCGCGATTCGAAGCCGAGATCGACGCGGTGCGCAAGCGCGAGGACCGCGATCGCGCCTTGCTCAGTTCGGGCGCCACCGATGCCAAACACCAGGCCGACCTGCAGCACGAGCTGGAGACCCTGCAGCGTCGCCAAGCCAGCCTGGAGGATTCCCTGCTCGAGGTGATGGAGCGCCGGGAGGAGCTGCAGGCGCAACTGGCCGCCGAGTCCGAAACCATCGCGGCATTGCAGGACGAGCTGACCGTCGCCCAACAAGCCCTCGACGCCGCCTTGGCCGAGCTCGAACAGACCCGCGACGAACACGCGTCGCGCCGGCAATCCCTGAGCGCGGGCTTGAGTTCCGACCTTTCGACGCTGTATGAACGGCTGCGCGCCGGGGGAGGGCCGGGGGCCGGTCAATTGCAGGGTCACCGCTGCGGTGCCTGCCGGATCGAGATTGGTCGCAGCGAGTTGGCGCGCGTCACTGCCGCTGCCGAGGACGAGGTGTTGCGCTGCCCGGAATGCGGTGCGATCTTGTTGCGCGTCAAGGGTTTTGATCAATGAAGGTGGTCGTCGAAGCCGACGGCGGTTCCCGGGGCAACCCGGGGCCGGCGGGGTATGGCGCGGTGGTGTGGACCGCGGACCGCCGGACAGTGCTCGCGGAGTCCAAGCAAGCCATCGGCCGGGCAACCAACAATGTCGCCGAGTACCGGGGGCTGATCGCCGGTCTGGACGACGCCCTGCACCTGGACGCCACCGAGGTATCGGTCCTGATGGACTCCAAGCTCGTGGTGGAGCAGATGTCCGGGCGCTGGAAGGTCAAGCACCCCGACCTGGTGGAATTGCACGCCCAAGCGCGGTCGCTGGCGTCGCAGTTTCGCCGGATCAGCTACACCTGGATCCCGCGGGAGCAGAACGCATACGCCGACCGGCTGGCCAACGAGGCGATGGATGCGGCCGCTCAGACCGACCGGCGGGTCGACAAGGTCGCGGTGCCGGTCACCGAAGCGGCCAGAAAAGCCCAGTCCGACAGCCGTGCACCGGAAACCCCGCCAGACCCCACCGGTCCGGGTTGGACCGGTGCTCGGGGCACCCCGACCCGGTTGCTGTTGCTGCGGCACGGGCAGACCGAGTTGTCGGCGCAACGTCGATACTCCGGCCGGGGCAACCCGCCATTGAACGAAGTCGGTTGGCGCCAAGCAGGTTTGGCGGCGCGCTACCTGAACCAGCGGCGCGGAATCGCCGCGGTGTATTCCTCGCCGCTGCAGCGCGCACTGGACACCGCGACGACGGCCGCAAGAGCGTTGGGCCTGGACGTGACCATCGACGACGATCTGATCGAAACCGACTTCGGTGCGTGGGAAGGCCTGACCTTCGCCGAGGCCGCCGCGCGCGATCCGGAACTGCACCGTCGCTGGCTTTACGACACGGGCGCATTGCCGCCCGGCGGCGAAAGCTTCGACGACGTATTGCGCCGCGCCCGGCGCGGCCGGGACCGCATTGCGGCCGCGCACCCCGGCGCGAACGTGCTGGTGGTCTCGCACGTCACGCCGATCAAGTCGCTGCTGCGTCTCGCGCTGGATGCCGGATCGGGCCTCCTGTACCGGCTGCACCTGGACCTGGCGTCGTTGAGCATCGCCGAGTTCTATCCCGACGGCGCCTCCTCAGTGCGCTTGGTCAACCAGACGGGTTATCTCTAGCTAGCCGCACTCTTCTTTGTGCAGCGCTGTACAGCGGGTACCGTGTTCGACGCGGACGAGTTGGCTGGACGACCGCGGCTCGCGTCGATCCGCAAGGATCGCCCGGGTCGAGGAAAGTCCGGACTTCACAGAGCAGGGTGATTGCTAACAGCAATCCGAGGCGACTCGCGGGAAAGTGCCACAGAAAACAGACCGCCGCCCTCGTGGCGGTAAGGGTGAAACGGTGCGGTAAGAGCGCACCAGCATCCCGGGTGACCGGGGTGGCTCGGCAAACCCCACCCGAAGCAAGGCCAAGAAGGCAGCACCGAAAGTGCTGCCGCGCAGACGTTCGAGGGCTGCTCGCCCGAGTCTGCGGGTAGGCCGCTCGAGGCACCCGGCAACGGTGTGTCCAGATGGATGGTCGTCGCCGTGCCGCCGTGGTTAGGCCGTGGCGGTGGGGAACAGAATCCGGCTTACAGGCCAACTCGTCCGCCCGTCAGCGCCGGCTGCGGCGGACCGCCTTGTCCAGTTTGCGCAGCGCGGCGTCCAACTGTTCGTGGGCGCGTTCGGCGATGTCGGTCTCCTGCTGATAGAGCAGGCCGTAAGTGAACGTATCTTCTCCGGCGACATGGGCCGCGTGAGCCTGGGCGAGCAGGTGTTCGCGACTCACCACACTGTCCTGATGGTCACCCAGCAACGTCTGAATCGCTTTGGCCTGCTGGGAAACCTGGTCGGCGCCGGTGGCGGCCGCGGTGTAGCGCAACCGCTTGGCGCGCTTACGGATCACGTGCAGCGCCGTGTCGGCGTCTTCGGCTCGCTCGGCCGCCTTAGCCGCCTTACTGGCTTTGCGCACACGCCGGTAGGCGGCGTCGATGGTCACCGGCGCCGCATCCTGGCCGAAGGTGCTCACCGGCGGCTCGGCCACCATCGCGTCCAGCGCGTCGAGCAGCCGGAAGTACCGCTTGGTCCGCATGGCCGCTAACGAACGCCGAAGACCTAGTTGATAGCGCCGCTGGGCGCCGCTGACCAGACGTTCTGACACCGGCCCGCGGACAAGCGCGGGGTCCAATCGCGTCAGTTCACGCTCGTACCGCTCGGCGAGCACCTCGGCGTCGCGGGCCACGCCCAATACGCCCGCCAGTTCGCGGAGTTCGTCGAGAACCCAGGCCCCGTCGGCCAATCCGAACGAGTCCTGGGAGTCCTTGAGCAGGCTGCGGATCTTGCGGATGGTGACCCGCATCTGGTGCACGGAATCGTCGACGTCGTCGCGCACGGCGCGGTCCCAAACCAGCAGTTCCTCGATCTGGCGGGCCACCGCCTGGTGCACCGGGTCCTTTGACGGCGGTGCGGCAGCAGGGGCGGAAAGCCCGGCGGAGTCCAGTACCCGCGCCAGCTTCGAGCCGTGCCCGGCGGGAGCGGCGCCGGCATCCAACAATCGATTGCTCAGCCGATTGAGTAGCTCATGGCTGGTGCTTTCGGATTCGCCGTTTTGCACCTCCAGTTCCCACTCGCGCCACTGCTGATCGGCGGGTTCGGGCTCGGAGTCCTCGGCGGTGGGGGCCGACCACGCGGTGACGTGGTCGTTGCAGAACTCCGCCAGCGCCGCCCCGTCGCTGCCATAGAGGATCTGGTTCTCCCGCCTGGTCGTGATGCGCGCGACCGGCTCGAGGCCGCGGTCACGCACGATCGCCAGCACCACATCCAGCAACTCATCCGGCACGGAATCGGTATCAGCTTCTGTATCAGCATCGGTATTGCTCTGGAGGGGGGCATGCACCTCGGTGCGGGAGTCCGGTCCGGCCGGCAACTTGAGGTGCCAACCCGCGTCGGACCCGCCGGTGCGACGGCGCAGGGTGATCCGGTGGCGGGCCAGGTCCTGCCGCGGTGTGTCGAAGTAAACCGCGTCGAGTTCCTGGGCGGGCGGGGTGTCGACACGGGCGATCGCGGCGATGCCCTCGAACGACGGTGTCACCGCGGACTCGCCCACGTCGAACTTGCGCTCGACTTCCAGATGGCGCGCCGCTTTTGGCGCTTTAGCGGGCATCTTGTTCTCCGTGAGAGCGGGGCAGGCCCCCATAGAGTGCCATATCAGGGTTACGAGGGCGCAGCGCGGCGCTTAGAAGCAGTGCTCCTCGGCCGGGAACGCCCCGGTGGCCACGTCCTCGGCGTATTGCATTGCGGCACGGCGCAATTCGCTGCCCACGTCGGCGAAGCGCTTGACGAACCGGGCGGCCTTCCCGCTGCTCATTCCCGCCATGTCCTGCCAGACCAGGACCTGACCGTCGCAGTTGGGACCCGCGCCGATGCCCACCGTCGGGATGGTGAGTTTGCCGGTGATCTGGGTGGCCAGTTCGGCCGGCACCATCTCCATGACCACCGAGAACGCCCCGGCTTCGGCGACCGCGATCGCGTCGGCAATGGTTTGTTCGGCCGCGTCGCCACGCCCCTGCACTTTGAAGCCGCCGAGGGTGTTGACGCTCTGCGGAGTAAAACCGATGTGTGCCATGACCGGAATGCCCGCGGCGCTCAGGCAAGCGATCTGCTCGGCCACCCGCTCGCCGCCCTCGAGCTTGACGGCGTGCGCGCCGCCCTCCTTCATGAACCGGGTGGCCGAGGCCAGTGCGGCCGCCGGTCCCGCCTCGTAGCTGCCGAACGGCAGGTCGGCGACCACCAGAGCGTGCGGCGCGCCCCGCACCACGCCGCGGACCAGCGGGATCAGCTCGTCGATCGAGATCGGCACCGTGGTGTCGTATCCGTACACCACGTTGGCCGCCGAGTCGCCCACCAGCAGCACCGGAATCCCGGCGTCGTCGAATACTTGGGCGGTGGAGTAGTCGTAGGCCGTCAGCATGCCCCACTTGTGGCCTTCGGCCTTCCATTTCTGCAGGTGGTGGGTGCGGATCTTGGGCCGGGGGCCGGTAGCGGCCGAACTCGAGCCATAAATGTTTTCAGACATCATTGTCCCTATTTGTTTCGTCGGGTCGATCCTCGTGGCCCTTGATCGGGTCCCCGGGTTCGTCTGACCCCAATAGTCTGCCATCTGGGCCGAACAGATGCACCGTGGCGTGCGCCACGCACATACGATCGGCGCAGGAGGTTCACATGCAACGCCTAAGTGGTCTCGACGCCAGCTTCTTGTATCTGGAGACCGACTCTCAACCGATGCACGTCTGCTCCCTCATGGAGTTGGACACCACCACGATGCCCGGCGGCTACAGCTTCGACCGGCTACGTGAGGAGTTGTCGGCACGGATCAAAGCCATGCCCGAGTTGCGCGAGAAGCTGGCGAACAGCCCGCTGAACCTCGACCACCCGGTGTGGGTAGAGGATTCGAACTTCGACTTGAACCGTCACGTGCATCGGATCGGCCTGCCGAGCCCGGGTGGGCGGGCCGAACTCTCCGAGATCTGCGGACACATCGCGTCGTTGCCGCTGGACCGCAAGCGGCCGCTATGGGAGATGTGGGTCATCGAGGGAGTAGCGGGCGTAGCCGATAACCGGATCGCCTTGATGACCAAGGTGCATCACGCCGGGGTCGACGGCGTTACCGGCGCCAACCTGATGTCGCAGCTGTGCACCACCGAAGCAGACGCGCCCGCACCCGAGCCGGTGGCCGGTACCGGCGAGGCCAGCGGGTGGCAGATCGCCGCCGGCGGACTCTTCCGATTCGCCACCAGACCCCTGCGATTGGCAAACGTGCTGCCCGACACCGTGAATTCAGTGGTCGCAACGTTGCAGCGCGCCCGGGACGGCCTGACCATGGCGCGTCCGTTCGCCGCGCCGCGCACGGTGTTCAATGCCGCCATCAGCGGCCGGCGCACGATCGCCTACGCCGAACTGGACCTCGAGGACGTCAAAACCATCAAGGACCACTTCGGGGTCAAGGTCAACGACGTGGTGATGGCACTGGTGTCCGGCGTGCTTCGCCAGTTCCTGGCCGACCGCAATGTGCTGCCGGAAACATCACTGGTGGCGTCGGTACCGATCTCGGTGCACGGCCAGTCCGACCGTTCCGGCCGCAATCAGGTCTCGGCCATGTTCTCCTGCCTGCACACCCAGATCGCCGACCCGGTGCACCGCCTCAAAGCCATTGCCGAGGCCAATTCGATTGCCAAGCAACACAGTTCAGCGATCGGCGCCACGCTCTTGCAGGACTGGTCGCAGTTCGCCGCCCCCGCGGTCTTCGGCGCCGCCATGCGCCTCTACGCCATGAGCCGGCTGACCGAAACCCTGCCGGTGCACAACCTGGTGGTCTCGAACGTCCCGGGTCCGCAGATCCCGCTATATCTGTTGGGCTGTGAGGTCAGGGCGATGTATCCGCTCGGGCCGATCTTCCACGGCTCGGGTCTGAACATCACCGTGCTGTCGCTGAGCGGCCACCTCGACGTCGGGCTCATCGCCTGCCCGGATTTGCTGCCGGACCTCTGGGACATGGCCGACGAGTTCGCCATCGCAATGGAAGAACTGCTGAGCGCAACCGGCTAAATCCCACCCCGCGTATGGGTTGACCAGGATCGAGGTCGCTCTCTGGCACCATAGGGTGCCATGTGCCTGAATCGCCGCGACAAGTTCGCGCGCATGCTCCTGATCTGGACCACGCTGTCCGCCGTGGTGCTGGTCGCGGCGGGTTGCGTGCGCGTCGTCAGCGGCCGGGCGCACATGTCTGAGCCACGGCTGGGCGCCCCGGTGGTGTGGACGCCGTGCCGCAGCACCAATCCGCAAGCCAAGATTCCCGGCCATGCCATGTGCGGCAAACTCGCGGTCCCCGTCGACTACGACCATCCCGACGGTGACGTGGCGTCGCTGGCGCTGATCCGGTTCCCCGCCAGCGGCGACAAGATCGGTTCGCTGGTGATCAACCCGGGCGGACCCGGCGAGTCCGGCATCGAGGCGGCACTGGGTGTCTTCCAATCGCTGCCCAAGCGAGTGCATGAACGCTTCGACCTGGTGGGCTTCGACCCGCGCGGGGTGTCCAGCTCGCGCCCGGCGATCTGGTGCAACTCCGACGCCGACAACGACCGACTCCGGACCGAACCGCAGGTCGACTACAGCCAGGCCGGCGTGGACCGCATGGAGAACGAAACCAAGCAGTTCGTCCAGCGCTGCGTCGACAAGATGGGCAAGAATTTCCTGGCCAATGTGGGGACGGTCAACGTCGCCAAGGACCTGGACGCGATCCGCAAGGCCTTGGGCGACGCCAAATTGACCTACCTCGGCTATTCCTACGGCACCCGCATCGGCTCGGCCTACGCCGAGGCGTTCCCGCAAAACGTTCGTTCGATGATCCTCGACGGCGCCGTGGACCCCAACGCCGACCCGATCGAGGCTGATTTGCGGCAGGCCAAAGGCTTTCAGGACGCGTTCAACGACTATGCCGCCGACTGCGCCAAGGATTCGAGCTGCCCCCTCGGCAACGATCCGACCAAAGCCGTCGAGGCCTATCACAACCTGATCGACCCACTGGTCGATCCCGACAACCTGGCGGTCAGCCGGCCGGCGAAAACCAAAGACCCACGGGGGTTGAGTTACAGCGACGCCATCGTCGGCACCATCATGGCCCTGTATTCGCCGAACCTTTGGCATCACCTGACCGACGGTCTCAAAGAGCTGGCCGACGATCAGCGCGGTGACACCATGCTCGCGCTGGCCGACATGTACATGCGTCGGGATTCCAAGGGCCACTACAACAACTCCACCGACGCCCGCGTTGCGATCAATTGCGTTGACCAGCCGGCGATCACCGATCGCGCCAAGATCATCGACGAGGACCGCCGGGCCCGCGAGCTGGCCCCGTTCATGAGTTACGGCAAATTCACCGGGCATGCGCCGCTGGGCACCTGCGCGTTCTGGCCGGTGCCGCCGACGAGCCGGCCGCACGCCGTCTCGGCGCCGGGCCTGCCGCCGACGATCATCGTCTCGACCACCCACGACCCCGCAACTCCGTACCAAGCCGGTGTCGATCTGGCCAGCCAGCTGCACGGCTCACTACTGACGTTCAACGGAACCCAGCACACTGTCGTGTTCCAGGGTGACAACTGCGTCGACGACTACGTCACTGCCTATTTGATCGACGGCACCACGCCGCCGGCCGGCGCAACCTGCTAGCCGCCTCATTGCGCCGACTGTGCGTTCGGCGACGCGTCACCTGCGTGCGCGTCGTGAGATTCACTCTCGGCGGGCGAGCGGGCGAGCGGGCGCTGGCGCTCGGCGGCGCGCCCACTTGTGCGGATTAGAGACCAAGGCGTAATCGTTTCGCGTCCAACGGCGGTATTCGAAATGAGACGATTTCCGCCATGTTGCGCCTGAGACTGGTGAGCTCGGCGCTGTTGTCGATTGGACTGGTGTTCGCTGGACAGTCGGCGGCATTGCCGCGTGCCGCAGCTACCCCCGAACCCGATACCGGCACCGGGCAAACGCAAATTCCCGCCCCTCCCGCCGCAACGTCACAACAGAGCTGGGGTTCCTGCCACGACTTCATCGGAGACACCGCCGACCTGCCGACCGCGCGGTGCACGACGGTCTCGGTCCCCGTCGACTACGACAAACCCACTGGGGCACAAGCGAAGTTGGCGGTGATCCGGGTTCCGGCGACGGGTCAGCGCATCGGCTCGCTGCTGGTCAATCCGGGCGGGCCCGGCGCCTCAGCGGTGGACTTGGTGGCGGGCATGGCACCCGACCTCAAGGACACCGACATCGCCCGCCATTTCGACCTGGTCGGTTTCGACCCCAGAGGCGTCGGCCACTCGACTCCTTCGCTGCGGTGCCGCTCTGATGCCGAATTCGACGCGTACCGCCGCGACCCCATGGTCGATTACAGCCCGGCCGGCGTGGCACACATCGAGCAGATCTATCGGGAGCTAGCCCAGCACTGCGCCGACCGGATGGGGCAATCCTTCCTGGCCAACACCGGCACCGCGTCGGCTGCCCGCGACATGGACATGGTCCGGCAGGCATTGGGCGACGAGCAGATCAACTACCTGGGCTACAGCTACGGCACCGAGTTGGGCACCGCCTACATCGAGCGGTTCGCCCCGCACGTGCGGGCGATGGTGCTCGATGGCGCCATCGACCCGACCATCGGCCCGATCGAGCAGACGATCAATCAGATGGCGGGCTTCCAGACCGCCTTCAACGACTATGCCGCGGACTGCGCCAAGTCGACCGCCTGTCCGCTGGGCACCGACCCCGCCCAATGGGTGGCCCGCTACCACGCCCTGATCGACCCGCTGGTGACGAAGCCGGGCAAGACATCGGACCCGCGTGGGCTGACGTATGCCGACGCGACCACCGGCACCATCAACGCGCTCTACACCCCGCAGCACTGGAAGTACCTGACCAGCGGCCTGCTCGGATTGCAGCGCGGCACCGACGCGGGCGACCTGCTATTGCTGGCCGACGACTACAACGGCCGGGACCGAGACGGCCACTACGACAACGGCCAGGATGCGTTCAACTCGATCCGTTGTGTCGATGCGCCGACGCCGACGGACGCTGCATCGTGGGTGACGGCCGACCGACGCATCCGCGAGGTGGCGCCGTTCCTGAGCTACGGGCAGTTCACCGGATCGGCCCCACGTGATATTTGCGCGCTATGGCCGGTGCCGGCCACCTCGACGCCACATGCCGCCTCGCCGGCGCCGGCGGGCAAGGTCGTGGTGGTCTCCACCACCCACGACCCGGCCACCCCATACCAGGCCGGGGTCGACTTGGCTCGTCAGTTGGGCGGCTCGCTGATCACCTTCGACGGCACCCAACACACCGTGGTGTTCAACGGCAACCAGTGCGTGGACCCGGTCATCACGCGATACCTGCTGGATCTCACACTGCCGCCGCCCAATATGCGGTGTCAGGGTTGAGCGTCGCGCAACGTGTCTGGCGTGGCATCCGTAACATGGATTTAACAGAGCGTGCCTAGGGTGCGGGGTATGGATCGGCAGAAGGAATTCGTCCTGCGCACATTGGAAGAGCGCGACATCCGGTTCGTCCGGCTGTGGTTCACAGACGTCCTCGGATTCCTCAAGTCGGTCGCGATCGCGCCGGCCGAGTTGGAGGGCGCATTCGAGGAAGGCATCGGCTTCGACGGGTCGTCGATCGAGGGCTTCGCGCGGGTCTCGGAATCCGACACCGTCGCGCATCCCGATCCGTCGACCTTCCAGGTGTTGCCCTGGGCCACCAACGCCGGCCACCACCACTCCGCCCGCATGTTTTGCGACATCACCATGCCGGACGGCTCGCCGTCCTGGGCCGACCCGCGCCACGTGCTGCGGCGCCAGCTGCAGAAAGCCAACGACCTCGGGTTCTCCTGCTATGTGCACCCCGAGATCGAGTTCTTTTTACTCAAGCCGGGTCCGGAGGACGGCAGCGAGCCGGTACCAATCGATAACGCCGGCTATTTCGACCAGGCCGTGCACGAGACCGCGTCGAAGTTCCGTCGGCACGCCATCGAGGCGCTCGAGTTCATGGGTATCTCGGTGGAGTTCAGCCACCACGAAGGCGCCCCCGGCCAGCAGGAGATCGATCTGCGGTTCGCCGACGCGCTGTCGATGGCCGACAACGTCATGACCTTCCGCTACATCATGAAGGAGGTCGCGCTGGAGGAGGGCGTCCGGGCGACCTTCATGCCCAAGCCATTTGGGCAGCATGCCGGCTCTGCGATGCACACCCACATGAGCCTGTTCGAGGGCGACGTCAACGCCTTCCACAGCGACGACGATCCGCTGCAATTGTCGGAAGTCGGCAAGTCCTTCATCGCCGGGATCCTTGAGCACGCCTCGGAAATCAGCGCCGTCACCAACCAGTGGGTGAACTCCTACAAGCGCCTGGTGCACGGCGGCGAGGCGCCGACGGCGGCTTCCTGGGGAGCCGCCAACCGCTCCGCGCTGGTGCGGGTGCCGATGTACACGCCGCACAAGACCTCGTCGCGGCGGGTCGAGGTGCGCAGTCCCGACTCGGCGTGCAACCCCTACCTGGCTTTCGCAGTACTGCTGGCCGCCGGGCTGCGCGGAGTGGAAAAGGGTTACGTGCTGGGCCCGCAGGCAGAGGACAACGTCTGGGACCTCACCCCCGAGGAACGCCGCACCATGGGCTACCGCGAATTGCCGACCAGTTTGGACAATGCGCTGCGGGCGATGGAATCTTCGGAGCTGGTCGCGGAGGCGTTGGGGGAGCACGTCTTTGACTTCTTCCTACGCAACAAGCGCGCCGAGTGGGCCAACTACCGCAGCCACGTGACGCCGTTCGAGTTGCGCTCCTACCTGTCGCTGTAAAGGGCGGTCCGGGGCCTCGAACGGGTTGCGCTACCGTCAGTATCGTGACTAGGCCCGCGACGCAGCGACCCAGGTTGCCGAGCGTCGGGCGGCTGGGTCTGATGGATCCCCGGGCCGCCAGCGAATTGACGCAGCTGGGCTGGGATCAGCATGACGACCAGGCACACGTCGATCTGCTGTGGTCGCTGTCGCGCGCGCCGGACGCCGACGCCGCGCTGCGCGCACTAATTCGCCTGTCGGAGAATCCGGACGCCGATTGGGACGAGCTGAACGCAGCGTTGCTCACCGAACGCAGCCTGCGTGGGCGGTTATTCGCCGTGCTGGGTTCCTCACTGGCGCTGGGGGACCACCTGATCGCCCACCCAAAGTCCTGGAAGTTGTTGCGCGGCAACGTCACACTGCCTTCCCACGACCAGCTGCAGCAACGCTTCCTCGACTGCGCGGAAGAAGAATCCTCGGGTGCGCCCGGCTCGATTGTGCACCGGCTACGCGAGCTCTACCGCGACCACCTACTGCTGATCGCCGCGCTCGATCTCGCTCCGACTGTCGAAGACGAACCGGTGCTGCCGTTCACCCGCGTCGGTGAGCAGCTGGCCGACACGGCGGACGCCGCATTGGCCGCGGCGTTACGGGTAGCCGAGCACACGGTGTGCGGCGAGGACACACCGCCGCGCCTGGCAGTCATCGCGATGGGCAAATGCGGTGCGCGGGAACTGAACTACGTCAGCGACGTCGACGTGATCTTCGTGGCCGAGCGGGCCGACTCGACCAGCATCCGCGTGGCCGGCGAGATGATGCGGCTGGCCTCGTCGGCGTTCTTCGAGGTAGATGCCGCGCTGCGTCCGGAGGGCCGCAGCGGCGAACTGGTCCGCACCGTCGAATCGCACGTCGCCTACTACCAGCGCTGGGCCAAGACCTGGGAGTTCCAGGCGTTGATGAAGGCGCGCGCGGCGGTAGGCGACGCCGAACTCGGGCAGCGCTACCTCGAAGCGCTGATGCCGATGGTGTGGACGGCCTGCGAGCGCGAAGATTTCGTGCCCGAGGTGCAGGCGATGCGGCGCCGGGTCGAGCAGCTGGTGCCTGCCGATATCCGGGGGCGTGAGCTCAAACTCGGTAGCGGTGGGCTGCGCGACGTCGAGTTCGCCGCGCAGCTGCTGCAGCTGGTGCACGGTCGGCGTGATGAATCGCTGCACGTCGCTTCGACGGTGGATGCGTTGGCAGCGTTGGGAACCGGCGGCTACGTCGGGCGCGAGGACGCGGCGAACATGATCGCCTCCTACGAGTTCCTGCGCCTGCTCGAACACCGCTTGCAGTTGCAGCGGCTCAAGCGCACCCATCTGCTGCCCGAACTCGACGACGAAGAGGCCATGCGCTGGCTGGCCCGTGCCGCACACATCCGTCCCGACGGCCGCAACGACGCGGTCGGGGTGTTGCGTGAGGAACTCAAACACCAAAGCGTCCGGGTGTCCCGGCTGCATTCCAAGTTGTTCTATCAGCCGTTGCTGGAATCGATCGGACCCGCTGGGCTGGAGTTGGTCGGCGGGCGGATGACCCCGGAGGCCGCCGAACGACAGTTGGCCGCATTGGGTTACGAGGGTCCGCAGACGGCGCTGAAGCACATGTCGGCCTTGGTCAACCAGAGCGGACGGCGTGGCCGGGTGCAATCGGTGCTGCTGCCGCGACTGCTCGACTGGCTCTCCTATGCGCCCGATCCCGACACCGGGCTGCTGGCCTATCGCCGACTCAGTGAGGCATTGGCCTCCCAAACCTGGTACCTGGCTACGCTGCGCGACAAGCCGACGGTGGCCCGCCGGCTGATGCACGTGCTGGGCACCTCGGCATACGTGCCGGATCTGCTGATGCGGGCACCAGAAGTGATCCAGAGCTACGGCGACCGCCCGTCGGGTCCGATGCTGCTCGAGACCGAGCCCGCCACCGTAGCCCGTGCCCTGGTGGCCTCCGCCAGCCGCCATGCCGACCCGGCGCGCTCCATCGCCGCCGCGCGCACCTTGCGCCGGCGCGAGTTGGCGCGCGTTGGATCCGCGGATCTGCTGGGCATGCTCGAGGTCACCGAGGTGTGCAAGGCGTTGACCTCCATTTGGGTGGCCGTGCTGCAGGCGGCGCTGGACGCGACGATCCGGGCCAACCTGCCCGAGGACGGCCGGGCGCCGGCAGCTCTTGCGGTGATCGGCATGGGTCGGCTGGGCGGCGCCGAACTGGGCTACGGCTCCGACGCCGACGTGATGTTCGTGTGCGAACCGGCCAGCGGTGTCGAGGATTCGCAGGCGGTGAAATGGACGACGACGGTCGCCGAGCAGGTCCGGACGCAGCTGGGTACCCCCAGCGTGGATCCGCCGCTGGAGGTCGATGCCAATCTGCGCCCGGAGGGGCGCAACGGCCCGATGGTCCGCACCCTTGCCTCCTACGAGGCCTACTACGCGCAGTGGGCGCAGCCGTGGGAGATTCAGGCGCTGCTGCGCGCGCACGCGGTGGCAGGCGACCAGGAGCTGGGTCAGCGGTTCCTGCTGATGGTCGACCACACGCGGTACCCGCCCGACGGTGTCTCGGCCGAAGCCGTGCAGGAGATCCGGCGCATCAAGGCCCGTGTCGAGTCCGAGCGGCTGCCGCGCGGCGCCGATCCCAACACGCACACCAAGCTCGGACGCGGGGGACTGGCCGACATCGAATGGACGGTGCAGTTGCTGCAGTTGCGACACGCCCACGAAATTCCGGCGCTGCACAACACTTCGACGCTGCAGTCGCTGGACGTGATCGCCGAGAACGGGCTGGTGGAAACCGAGGAAGTGGATCTGCTGCGGCAGGCTTGGCTGACCGCCACCCGGGCCCGCAACGCGCTGGTGCTGGTCCGCGGCAGACCCACCGATCAGCTGCCCGGACCGGGACGGCAGCTCAACGCTGTCGCCGTCGCCGCGGGCTGGCGCAACGGCGACGGTGGAGAATTTTTGGACAACTACCTTCGGGTGACGCGACGGGCGAAAGCGTTGGTGCGCAAGGTGTTCGGCAGTTGAGTCAGGAGATGGGAGCGCTGGGCGGCGTCGAGTTCGAGGAATTGAGCGCCGCGGAGGCAGACCGTGTGATCGCCGTGTACGCGCCGCTGGCGCAAGCCGTTCGGGAACTCGTCGACGCGACCATCCGCACCGAGGCCGATGACGACGTCATCGCTGCGGCAACCGCCTCCGTCGCGGCGGTCACCGAGTCGCTACAGCAACGAACCCGGCTCGCTAGGGTCAGCTACCGCATCGGCGACCGTCCGCTGCCGCTGGGCAATGCCGTTGTGGGAGTTTGTAATCCGATCGCGCCACCAATCGTCGTGCAGCATGAGGGCGGCGGACGGTGCTGGGCCGAGTTCGTCCTGGGCACCGCCTATGAGGGCCCGCCCAGCCTGGTGCATGGCGGGGTCAGTGCCCTGGTGCTCGACCACATGTTGGGCGAGGCCGCCAGCGAGGGACTGGCCAAACCGCGCTTCACCGGCACGATCACCGTCAAGTACCTGCGCGGCACACCGCTGGGTCCGCTACGTTGTGATGCCTGGATAGAGCGGACGGAAGGCGTCAAAGTGTTTGCGCGTGGCACTATTTCGGACGCTGCCGGTGTCACCGTAGAGTCCGACGGTGTCTTCATCGAGCCCTCCTGGGTGAGGAACGGGCAGTGAAGTTCTACGTCAGCACCGCCTTCCTGAACACCCCAGAAATCATCGAGATAGCCAGAGCTGCCGACGAACTCGGCTACGACGGCATCGGCATCCCGGACCACGTCGTCAACCTCGAGACACTTGAGACCCCGTACCCGTATACCAAGGACGGACAGCGGCGCTGGCAGCCGTTCACCGACTGGCCCGATCCGTGGGTTCTCGTCGGCGCGCTGGCGCAGGTAACCACCCGGCTCAAATTCGTCACCACCGTCTACATTCCGGCGATGCGCAACCCGTATTCTGCGGCGAAAGCGATTGGCACGGCGGCACTTTTGGCATCCGGTCGGATAGAGCTCGGGATCGGGGTGGGCTGGTGTCGCGAGGAATTCGCGTTGATGGGAGAACAGTTCGCGGCGCGGGGCAAGCGAACCGACGAGATGCTCGAGCTGATGCGGGAGCTGTGGTCACCGGGATGGACCGAATTCGACGGCGAGTTCTATCAGGCGCCGCGATTGGAGATGCAGCCGACGCCGCCACCGATACCGGTGTACGTGGGCGGTCTCAGCGACATCGCGCTGCGTCGTGCGGCCCGCTATGACGGCTGGATCGGTGACCTGATCACCACCGACCGCGCCATCGAAAGGGTGCGACGGCTCCGGGAGCTGCGCGTTGAAAACGGTTTATCGATGGACGATTTCACGATTCTGACGCCCTTGACCGACTCCTTCACGCCAGCGGACTATCAGCGCGCCGAGAATGCCGGTATCACCGGCATCATCACCATGCCGTGGATGTTCTACGCCGGGCCGAATGCGACATTGGCCGAGAAGATCGACGGCTTGCGCCGGTTCCGCAAGGACCTCGGCCTGGGGTAGCGCGGTGTTCAGCGGACCGGGACGGCGGTCTGCAGGGTGACCTCGGAGATGTCGGAATGGCTCCTACCGCCGGTTGAGCCCAGGGTGCTTATCCAGACCAGCACCAAAGTTGTTGGTGTGGCGGCGGTTAACGTGATGACGTTGTGGCCGGGGTGCACAGCTGTCGGCGCGCTGAGTTCGACGGTGTCGCCGAGTTTTGCGGGTATGGCGGTGGCCGAACGTATTTGGATCACGGTGCCGGTGCTGTTGAGGTCGACGGTTACCGCACTCAGCGGCGTCGGGCCGGAAAGTTCTAACAACAGTCCGACGCCGTCCTTGAACTTGGGGAACGGCTGCGGGTCAAAGTAGGTGTCGGTCGACCACGCGGTGGCGGGATCGCCGTCGACCGACAGGCCGGCCGAGGCCGGACTGTCTGGTGCCCCGCCGGGGGAGAACACCGAAGCCTTAACCGGTTTGACCGCTTCGGGCCCGGCGGCCACTAAAGACGGCTGTGGCGAGGGCAAGGTGGGCTGAAGCCCCAGCTTGTCGCCGTTCATCGCCACGTCGGTGTCGAAGTTGCCCACTATTCGATTGATGGTCGTCGCGAAGCTGAGTAGGACCACCAGAACAATCACCGCCGCGGTCCCAAGGCAGGTCTTCACCAATTGCCGTCGAGCGTACTGCGCCCGCTCGGCGGGTCCGAAATTGCGGAAGTCCGCGTAGTGGCCCGGCGCCGGGAGCGCCAGCAGTTCCCTGGTGAGGGGTTGATCCGCAGGGTTTCGGGCCTCCGCGCTCGCCTCACGCAGCAGCGTCGTGATGGTCTTCGCACTGCGGATGTTGTCGCGGTCGCGCACCAACGCCGCAGCGGTTGACGAAAGCAGGAACGGAATACGTGGGTCGACGATGGCGGGCTCTTGAATACGGCCGTGTCCGTCGACTTCGGCGCTACGCCAATCTTTGTCTGCGGCTTGATTTTTGAACGGCCAGCGATTGACCAGCAACGCGTACATGACCGCGCCGATGCCGCATAGGTCATCCTGTGGCGTGGCGTCCGGCATCGTCGCGGGAAAGGCCAGCACCGCGCGCCCGTCGACGCTCACCCGGATTCGGGCCGGATGGTCGATGGACAGCGCTAGACCGGCGCGGTGCGCCGCCTCGACGGCCTCAACCAAGGACAGCACCGCGTCGGCGACACCTGTGGCCGAGGGTGCGGTGTCGGCCACTTCTTTCAAGGTGGCACCGCGGATCCACTCGGCAACCACGACTCCGCCGCAATAGTCGCGACCTACGTCGATCACGGTGGCTAGGAATGGCGAGTCGATCCCGCGCAAACTTGCGCTGCGGGACAGGATTGCATCGACATCAGCGGTCGGCATCGTGTGCTCGGGGTCGACCACCGTAATGGCGAGATGCTGCCCGGTTATTGTGTCGGCCGCCTGCCAGAACTGCAGATGCGCGGCCTCGCCGTAGAACAGCAGCAGGCGGATCCGGCCGCCCGCGATGGTGGCACCGGCGACAAGCGGATTGTCTTGACCGCTGGGTGTGCGCGGTTCTGCCCACAGGTAGGGGATGTGTGCCGTCGCAACTTCCGGCGCGATGGGTTGGCTGGCGGTCATCGCTTCGTCTCGCTCCCGCAGGGCACCGGCCGCATCGGCCCAGACGCGACCGGATGCTGAAACTGGTCGTCCTCTGACATAGCCGGGTACGGGCACTTCCAAACCGCCCGCCCGGGGTGGGGTCAAACACAGGTCAGCCAGCATCCTCGAGTTCTGCTCGGGCCCGGTCGATTTGGCCGTAGGCGTACGCCGCGATGGCAGCGATGGTCATCGTCTCTGCCGGACGGAGCAGCGCCTCGAAGGCGTGGTCGCCCAAGCCCTCACGCAGTCGCGTTGTGAGTGCCGCCAGTTCAGGTAGAGCCACGCCCACAAACATGGATATGGCGCGACCGAGGCAAAAGCCGCCTGGAACAAAGCGCGTTCCAAGCGGCTTTTGCGTCAGCTAGCCAGTGCTTACACGTCGTAATACAGCGCGAACTCGTACGGCGTGGGCCGGATCTGGACCGGCAGGATCTCGTTCTCCCGCTTGAAGTTGATCCACGTCTCGATGAGGTCCGTGGTGAACACGCCACCTTCGGTGAGGTACTCGTGGTCGGCCTCGAGCCGGTCGATGACCGCGGACAACTGGACGGGTGCCTGCGGGATGTTGGCAGCCTCCTCCGGCGGCAACTCGTAGAGGTCCTTGTCGACCGGCGCCTGCGGCTCGATCTTGTTGCGGATGCCGTCCAGGCCGGCCATCAGCATGGCCGAGAACGCCAGGTACGGGTTGCCCGACGAGTCGGGGCAACGGAACTCGAGACGCTTGGCCTTCGGGTTGCTGCCGGTGATCGGGATACGCACGCACGCACTCCGGTTGCGCTGGCTGTAGACCAGGTTGATCGGGGCCTCATAGCCCGGCACCAGACGCTTGTAGGAGTTCACCGTCGGGTTGGTGAACGCCAGCAGCGACGGCGCGTGGTGCAGCAGGCCGCCGATGTAGTGGCGGGCCGTGTCCGACAGGCCGGCGTACCCGGTCTCGTCGTACATCAGCGGGGTGCCTTCCTTCCACAACGACTGGTGGGTGTGCATGCCCGAGCCGTTGTCGCCGAACAGTGGCTTGGGCATGAACGTGACCGTCTTGCCGTTGGCCCACGCGGTGTTCTTGACGATGTACTTGTACAGCTGCATGTCGTCAGCCGCGTGCAGCAGCGTGTTGAACTTGTAGTTGATCTCGGCCTGACCGCCGGTACCGACCTCGTGGTGGCCCTTCTCCAGGCTGAAGCCGGCGTTGATCAGGTTGGTGAGCATCTTGTCGCGCAGGTCGACGTAGTGGTCGACCGGGGCCACCGGGAAGTAGCCGCCCTTGGGACGGACCTTGTAACCGCGGTTCGGGCTGCCGTCGGCCTCGTTAGCCGCGCCGGTGTTCCACCAACCCGAGATCGCGTCGACCTCGTAGAACGAGCCGTTGGTGCGCGAGTCGAACGCGACCGAGTCGAAGATGTAGAACTCAGCCTCGGCGCCGAAGTAGGCGGTGTCGGCGATGCCCGTGCTGATCAGATAGTTCTCGGCCTTGCGGGCGACGTTGCGCGGGTCGCGGGAGTAGGGCTCGAGGGTGAACGGGTCGTGCACGAAGAAGTTCAGGTTCAGCGTCTTGGCTTCACGGAACTGGTCAATGATCGCGGTCTCGGGGTCTGGCAGCAACAGCATGTCGGATTCGTGGATCGACTGGAAGCCACGGATCGACGAGCCGTCGAAGGCCAGGCCGTCGTCGAACACGCTCTCGTCGAAGAACGAGATCGGAATCGTGAAGTGCTGCATGATGCCGGGCAGGTCGCAGAAACGGACGTCGACAAACTCGACGTTCTCGTCTTTGGCAAGTTTGAAGACGTCGTCGGGCGTCTTTTCCGTCACGGAAGGCTCCTTTACTCAATGATTCGCGGCCGACGGTAGGGAGCAGATGTTGCCCGTCAGTCAACCCCGTGTTGCGCAGAGGTTACGCACCACGACGCCCGCAAGCGGACCCGGGCGAACACCGGGCCCTATTGTGAAGGCCATGGCCGGCAGAATCGTAACTCGCCCCGGCTCGGGTCCGCGCGGCCTGCCTGTCCGGCGGGCTGCATGACGGAGCAGTCGAGCGGCACGTTAGGCCCTAGCTACCCGGGGGAAGCGCTGGGCTTGCCACGGAACGGATCGGGGTCGCTCGCGTCGACGGGACGACGTCTCGGTGCGTTACTGATCGACTGGCTGATTGCCGCGGGCCTGGCGCTGCTGGCCTTGACGCTCGGCGCGATCTCCGAGGCGGTGTTGTCGACTGTGCAGCTGGTGGTGTGGCTGGTGCTGGGGGCGGTGTCGGTGCGCCTGTTCGGTTTCTCACCGGGTCAATTAGCGCTCGGCCTGCAGGTGGGAGCGGTGGATGGCAAACTGCCGATCGGAATCGGGCGAACGCTAGCCCGGGGACTATTGATCTTTCTGCTGGTCCCGCCGCTGTTCACCGACGCGGACGGGCGTGGGCTGCAGGATCGGCTGACCAATACCGCAGTGCTGCGTCGCTGATTTGGGGCTGATCTATTTGCGGCGGACGGTGCGCTGCACGCCGCGCATCTTGCCCGCGTTCGGCAACGGACCCTTGGGCATCATCGCGGCACCGGCGCGCGAACCCAACGCGGTCAACCGAGACTCCAGGGCGTCCATCTGTTTGACGGTGATGTTGGCCGGGAGACGATTGAGGTGGCGTTCCAACTTGGCCAGCGCAACCTCGCCGTCGCCGTTGCCCACGATGATGTCGTAGATCGGCACGTCGCCCACGACGCGTGCCGTGCGCTTCTTCTCCTGGGCAAGCAGCGGCTTGACCCGCCCCGCCGAACCTTCGCCGACCAGGATCACCCCGGGGCGTCCCAGCACCCGGTGCACCGCATCGAAATGTCCGGTCGCGGCCACCCCGGGAGTGACTCGCCACTTGCCGCGCAGGTTGTCCAGCACCCACGCCGCCGCGCCGGTCTGACCTTCGGCCTGCCGGAACACGCTGCGCTGGGCGCGGCGGCCGAAGATGATGAACGCGACCAGCGCACCGAGTACCAGGCCGAACACCGGCATCATGATCATCGTGAGCCCGCCGGCCCAGACGCCGACCCCGATAGAAACCCCCGCGATCAGCACGAACGCGCCGATCATGTAGGGCAGCAGGCGCTTGTCCTGCTTGCGCTGCATGTTGAACGCCTGCCACAGCTGAGCGCGGCGCTGTTTGGAAGCGGCCTTCCGGGCCGCCGCCGCCTCGGCCTTGGCGGCCTTGTTCTCCGCCGCAGTTCGGGTTTTCGCCATAGTTACCAAGGATATCGGGCGCGCCGAGCGGCTTTTCCCGTCGCGGTCAGCTTTGGGGCGCCGTGCTGTTAGGCGTGTTGCTGTTGCCGTCGGTGTCGGTCCAGGGCCTGCCGATACAGTCGGCCCGCCCGGTAGGACGAACGGACCAGCGGTCCGGCCAGCACGCCGGCAAAACCCAGTTCTTCGGCGTAGGCCGCAAACCCCACGAACTCATCCGGCGTTACCCAGCGTTCGACGGGGTGGTGGCGTGCCGAGGGGCGCAGGTACTGGGTGACGGTGATGATGTCGCATCCCGCGGCGTGCAGATCCTTTAGGGCGGTGTGCACCTCGTCGGGGGTTTCACCCAGGCCCAGAATGAGGTTGCTCTTGGTGACCAGGCCGAAGTCGCGGGCCGCGGTGATCACATCCAGACTGCGCTGATAGGTGAAAGCGGGTCGAACCCGTTTGAAAATGCGGGGCACCGTTTCGACGTTGTGCGCCAACACTTCCGGGCGGGACTCGAACACCTCGGCCAGCCGGCCCGGCTCGCCGTTGAAGTCGGGAACCAACAGTTCGACGCCGGTGTTCGGGTTGAGTTCCTTGATGGCGCGCACCGTTTCGGCGTACAGCCACGCGCCGCCGTCGGGAAGATCGTCGCGGGCCACGCCGGTGACGGTCGCGTAGCGCAAACCCATGGTCTGCACGCTCTCGGCGACCCGGCGCGGCTCGTCGCGGTCCAGTTCGGCGGGTTTACCGGTGTCGATCTGGCAGAAATCGCAGCGACGGGTGCACTGGTCGCCGCCGATCAGGAAGGTCGCTTCCCGGTCCTCCCAACATTCGAAGATGTTGGGGCAGCCCGCCTCTTCGCAGACCGTGTGCAGACCCTCACGCCGGACCAGGCTCTTGAGCTCGGTGTACTCCGGGCCCATCCGGGCGCGTGTCTTGATCCACGGCGGCTTGCGCTCGATCGGAGTCTGGGCGTTGCGCACCTCGAGGCGCAGCAGTTTCCGGCCCTCCGGAGCGACAGTCACCTCGACGATGTTACGCGGTCGCCTACCGGCAGCCGGCCGTCCAGCGCATCGCAGACCGCCTCGGCGACGGCGACGCGGACGTCGTCAACAGTGACAGGGCGGGAGAGTTCTGCCGACAACGACGTCACGCCGGCATCGGTAATCCCGCACGGGACGATCCTGGTGAACGAGGCCAGGTCGCAGTCGCAGTTCAGCGCGAACCCGTGCAGCGTCGTCGCGCGTGCCACCCTTACCCCGATGGCGGCGATCTTGCGGGCGGGGCGTCCAGAGACCCAGACCCCAGAGCGTCCTTCCACCCGGCCCACCTCAAGACCCAATCCGCAGCAGACCTTGATCAGGGCTTGCTCGAGGCGGCGCACGTAGTTGACCACGTCCAGCGGCTCGGCCAGTCGGACGACCGGATAGCCCACCAGCTGCCCGGGGCCGTGCCAGGTGATCTTGCCGCCGCGGTCGGTGTCGACGACGGGCGTGCCGTCGACCGGCCGTTCATGGGACTCAGTGCGACGGCCGGCGGTGTAGACCGCAGGATGTTCCAGCAGCAGCAGCGTGTCGGTGCCGCCCGCTACTCGCGCGTCGGCCAGCTCGCGCTGCAGTTGCCAAGCCTGCATGTAGTCGATCGTCCCGAGCTGTCGGATATCGATCGGCGCCGGACCGGACCGGATGGAACCCGTCACGTCCGCGAGGTTACTGCAACCACGGGCGCGACGCCGCCGTGCTGGGTCCTCAGTCCCGCTCGCGGCGGGCGGTGACGTAGTCGAGCGCCTCGCCAATTGTGTTGTGGTGGAACACAAAACCGGCCTGCTCCAACGCCGTCGGAATAGCGCGTTGCCCGATCAGCAGTCCCTCGTCGGCGAATTCACCGAGCGCCGCACGCACCGCGAAGCCGGGCAGCACCAACGGTGTTGGACGATTGACAGCGCGGCCGAACGCGGTGGTGAACTCGGCGTTGGTGACCGGCGCCGGACCGGTCATGTTCACCGGTCCCGAGAGGGTGGGGTGCGAGATCGCGAACAGCAGTGCCCGCACCTCGTCCTCGAGGCTGATCCACGACATGTACTGACGGCCGCTGCCGATCCGGGCGCCCAGGCCCACGGAGAACACCGGTCGCATCATCCGCAGCGCACCACCCGCCGGAGCCATCACCAGGCCGGTGCGGGCCAACACCACTCGGGTGCCCGCGTACTGGGCCGGCAGCGTGGCGGCCTCCCAGTCCACGCACAACTGCGCCAGGAATCCGCGTCCGGCTGGGTCGTTTTCGTCGACCACACGGTCGCGGGTGTTGCCGTAGTAGCCCACCGCGCTGGCATTGATCAAGGTGCCGACGCCCGCCTCGGCCACGGCGGCGGCCAGCACCTCGGTCGGAGCGAGGCGGCTGTCGCGCAAGCTCTGCTTGAACGCGCCCGACCAGCGGCGCTGACCGATGTTGACGCCACACAGATTGACCACCACGTCGACATCGGCGAGCGCGTCCGGATCGAACTCGCCACTTTCCGGATTCCAGTGCAGCTCTTCTGATTTCGCCGGCGTACGCCGCACGATCCGCAGCACTTCATGGTCGGCGGCGCGCAGCGCCGCGGTCAGTGCGGAACCGATGAGGCCGGACGAACCGGCAATAGCGACTACTGCTTTGGGAACGGCTTGAGCCACCTTCTCAGAGCCCTAAGTCGGCCTCGAAGGCTCCCTCTTCGAGCCGCTGCTTGATCGTGGTGACAAAGCGCCCGGCGTCGGCGCCATCGATAAGCCGATGATCGTAGGTCAGCGGGAGATAGCTGACCGATCGCACGCCGATCGACTCGTTGCCCATGTCGTCGACGATCACCCTGGGCCGCTTGACAATGGCGCCGGTGCCCAGCATCGCCGCCTGCGGCGGCACCAGGATCGGGGTATCGAACAACGCGCCCTGGCTGCCGATATTGGTGATGGTGAACGTGCCGCCGGACAACTCGTCGGGCTTGAGCTTGTTGGACCGGGCGCGGGCGGCGATGTCGGCGATCGCCCGGGCCAGCCCGGCCAGCGACAGATCGCCGGCGTTGTGGATGACCGGCGAGAGCAACCCCTGCTCGGTGTCGACGGCGAACCCAAGGTGCTCGGCGTCGTAGTAGGTAATCTCCTTGGATTCCTCGTTGTAGCTGGCGTTGACGTTCGGGTGGACCTTGAGGGCGTCGATGACCGCCCGCGCGATGAACGGCAGGTAGGTCAAATTCACCCCTTCCCGTTCGGCAAACGCGGTCTTCGCCCGCGCCCGCAGCGCCACGATCTTGGTCATGTCGACCTCGTGGGTCTGGGTGAGCTGGGCGGTCAACTGCAGGGATTCGCGGGTCTTCTTGGCGGTGATCTGGCGAATCCGGGTGGCCTTTTGGGTGGTGCCGCGCAGATGGGCCAGCGACGGCGCGGGGGCCGCGGACTTGGCCGCCGGGGCCGAGGGTTGCGCGGCCGGCTTTTCGGTGCCCTGCTGCGGCTGTTGCTTCTTCTCTGACTTCTTTTCGGCGGCGGCGAGGACGTCCTGCTTGCGGATGCGGCCACCGACACCGGTGCCGGTCACCTCTGCGAGGTCGATGTTGTTCTCCGCGGCCAGCTTTCGCACCAGCGGCGTCACATACGGGGCACCGTCGGACTCGGCAGTTTCGGGCTCGGATTTGGCCGGCTCGCGCTTAGGTTCTTCTTTCTTCGGCTCGGGCTTGGCTTCCTCTTTGGGCTCGGGCTTGGCTTCCTCTTTAGCCTCGGGTTCCGGCTCGGGTTCGGGTTCCGGCTCGGGTTCCGGCTCGGGCTTGGCTTCCTCTTTCGGCTTGGCTTGCTCGGTAGACTTTTCGGACGGCTGGGCGTCGCCACTGCCGATCTTGGCCAACTCGCCGCCGACCTGGACGACGTCGTCTTCCTCTGCGGTGATGCTGACCAGCACCCCAGCCACCGGCGACGGGATCTCGGTGTCCACCTTGTCGGTAGAGACCTCCACCAGCGGTTCGTCCACCTGGACCGAATCGCCGACCTTCTTCAGCCAACGGGTGACGGTGCCTTCGGTAACCGATTCGCCCAATTCGGGCATCGTCACCGGCGTCGCGTCGCCACCGCCGGACGACTCACCGGACTTCTCCGGCTTGGACTCCGGCTCCGGTTCGCTTTGGGACTCCGGTTCGCTCTCGGGCTCCGACTCGCTTTCGGACTCTGCTTGTGCCGGCTCCTCGGACTTGGATTCCTCCTGGGCGGGCTCGGAGTCATCTCCGCCATCCTGGCCCGAATCGTCGTCGGAATCGCCGATCACGGCGAGTTCGCCGCCGACCTCGACCGTGTCGTCCTCCTGCGCGACGATCTTGGTCAGCACGCCCGCGGCCGGCGACGGAATCTCGGTGTCCACCTTGTCGGTCGAGACCTCGACGAGCGGTTCGTCGACTTCGACCGTGTCGCCTTCCTGCTTGAGCCAGCGGGTGACCGTTCCCTCGGTGACGCTTTCACCAAGTGCCGGCATCTGGACTGAGAAGGCCATCTCTGTTGACTCCTCGAACGGTCGTCGGATCGGCGCAGGTCCACCTCTGGCTTACCACAACATCACCAACCCGATGCGGCACCCATCGCGAGGTCAAGACATATCCTGTCACTCTGCCACCAGCGGCCTACATTCAGGGCGCGGCGACTTCGGGTGCGTGTCGCGCCGAACGTCCTTGCTACCGTGTGGCCACTGATCGCAGACAGCAAATCGCAGGTGGCGGAGGTTTCATGCCGGCAACACAGCACGCACCCCAGCAATTCGTCGACAGCGCCGACGGAGCCCGCATCGCGGTGTACGAAGAGGGCAATCGCGAAGGCCAAACCGTCGTGCTGGTGCACGGCTGGCCGGACTCACATGTGTTGTGGGACGGGGTTGTTCCGCTGCTCGCGCAGCGCTTTCGGATCATCCGGTACGACAACCGCGGTGTCGGCTTGTCGTCGGCACCGAAGCCAGTTTCCGCGTACGCCATGGCCCGCTACGCCGATGACTTCGCCGCCGTCATCGGCGAGTTGAGCGCCGGAGAGCCAGTCCACGTGCTGGCCCATGACTGGGGTTCGGTGGGGGTGTGGGAATACCTGCGCCGGCCCGGAGCCAGCGACCGCGTCGCGTCATTCACCTCGGTGTCCGGGCCGGCACACGACCAGCTGGTCAATTTCGTGTTCGGTGGCCTGCGGCAGCCGTGGCGGCCGCGCCAGTTTGCCCGGGCGGTCAGCCAGGCCGCGCGCTTGACCTACATGGCGTTCTTCTCGATACCGGTGCTGGCGCCGCTGCTGCTTCGGCTGGCGTTCCGCAGTGCCACGGTGCGGCGCAACGTCGTCGACAACATCCCGGTCGAGCAGATCCGCCACTCCGACAACATCGCCAGCGACGCAGCGAATTCGGTGAAGGTGTATCCGGCGAACTACTGGCGCTCGTACTCGGGCAAGTTCCGCCGTCAAGACGTGCACGTCGTGGACGTACCGGTGCAGCTGATCGTCAACACCAGGGACAAGTATGTGCGGCCGCACGGCTACGACGAGACCGCGCGCTGGGTGCCGCGGCTGTGGCGACGCGACATCCGGGCGGGCCACTTCTCGCCGATGTCGCATCCGCAGGTGATGGCGTCGGCGGTGCACGACTTCGCCGATCTGGCCGAGGGCAAGCCGGCCAGCCGGGCATTGCTGCGCGCGCAGGTCGGCCGCCCACGCGGATACTTCGGCGACACGCTGGTGTCGATCACCGGCGCCGGCAGCGGCATCGGGCGGGAGACGGCGATCGCTTTCGCGCGCGAGGGCGCCGAAATCGTCATCAGCGATATCGACGAAGCCACCGTCAAGGAGACGGCGGCCCAGATCGCCTCGCGTGGCGGCGTCGCGCACCCATACGTGCTCGACGTGTCCGACGCTGACGCAGTCGAGGCGTTCGCCGAACGGGTCTGCACCGAGCACGGTGTGCCCGACATCGTCGTCAACAACGCCGGCATCGGCCAGGCCGGTGGATTCCTGGACACCCCACCCGAACAGTTCGAACGGGTGCTCGACGTCAACCTCGGCGGCGTGGTCAACGGCTGCCGGTCGTTCGGTCGGCGGCTGGTTGCGCGCGGCACCGGCGGCCACATCGTCAACGTGTCGTCGATGGCGGCCTACGCGCCGTTGCAGTCGCTGAACGCCTATTGCACCTCGAAGGCGGCGACGTTCATGTTCTCCGACTGCCTGCGTGCCGAACTCGACGCCGCCGACGTCGGCCTGACCACGATCTGCCCGGGAGTCATCGATACCAACATCATCGCGGCCACCCGATTCGACGCGGGCGCGAAGGGCGACGAGCACGTAGACGGCCGGCGTGGCCAGCTGGACAGGATGTTCGACATCCGCAGGTTCGGGCCCGACAAGGTCGCCAACGCGATCGTGTCCGCGGTCAAGAAGAACAAGCCAATCCGTCCGGTCACGTTCGAGGCCTACGCGCTGTACGGAGTGTCGCGGGTGCTGCCGCAGGCGTTGCGCAGCACCGCGCGGATGCGGGTGATCTAGTCGATCTAGACGCCGACCGGCTTGCCCTCGGTGCGCCGCATCAGCAGGACACCGGCAACACCGAGTAGGCCAATCACCGTCAACGGGATCGTCCACGTCCGGCGACTCGACACCGCGGACTCGCATTCGGCCACGAAGTCGGTGTGCGGAACGATCTGATTGAGGATCGGAATATTGGCGACGCTGCGGTCGTTGGCCGCCCGCGCGCCGTCGAGATCGCTGACAACCCCGTTGCCGCAGCTAATCGAACCGCCGTTGCTGTTCGCCACCGTCACGGGGACCAGCAGGCCGATAACGCCAGTCAGCAAGAGCACCGCCCCTACAGCGATAATCAACCTTCGCTTAGTCATCATCGGGGTCATCATCGGGCCTTTCGGAGAACGATTCCGTTGCCCGCATGGATTAGCCGCTGCATCTCGTCGCTAAACGGAGTTAGAAGTTCGCCACTTCCGGCGGTACTTTCCGGCGCCGGGGGTACCCGTGATGCCATGACATTGACCAAAGAACTGAGCACCGTCCGGGACGTATCGGCGTCGCGCCAAGCCGTATGGGACGTGATAGCTAACGGGTGGACGTACACCCAGTGGGTGGTGGGCAACAGCCGGACTCGGGCGGTCGACGCGAACTGGCCGGAGCCGGGTTCGGCTATCAAGCATTCGGTCGGGGTGTGGCCGCTGGTGATCGACGACCAGACCGAGGTCGAAAGCTGCACACCCGGCGAAGAACTCGTCTTGAAAGCGCGCATCGGATTGTTGGGCGCCGCCCGTATCACGCTGCGGCTCAGTGATATTGCCGACGGCTGCCGGATAGAGATGATCGAGGTGCCGGTGACCGGGCCGGCGAGTCTGATGCCGAATCGTCTCTCGCTGGTGGCGGTCTACCCGCGCAATCGAGAGTGTCTGTGGCGCCTGGGAGCACTCGCCGAACGTCTCAAGCCCAGCCAGGTCGGATAGCGGTGCAGTCGACCGCCACGGTCGACGCGGTCGTGATCGGAGCCGGACACCACGGATTGGTTGCGGCCGCACTGCTAGCCGACGCGGGTTGGGACGTGCTGGTATTGGAGGCTCAACCCGAGCCGGGTGGCGCGGTGCGCAGTATCGAGCTGACGCCGGGCTACATCACCGATTTGTTCAGCTCCTTCTATCCCATGACCGTCGCCTCGCCAGCCATCGCGGCCCTGCAGTTGGAGGACCACGGGTTGCGCTGGTCTCATGCTCCGGCGGTGGTGGGCCATCCACGCAGCGCCACCGACGACGACCCGCCGATCATCTACCGCGACCCGGCGCGCACCGCGGCGGAGTTCGAGCGTCGCGAACCCACCGATGGCGACAACTGGTGGCGGATAGTACAGCTGTGGCAGAAGATCAGATCGCCACTGCTGCAAGCATTGTTGGCGCCATTTCCGCCGGTGCGTCCGTTGATTTCGCTGCTGCTCAAGCTCGGCACGTCCGATGCCGTGCGATTGGCCAATCTGTTGGTGCAGCCCGCCAACACCATGGTGGACCGGCTCTTTGCCGGTGAAGCACCGCGACTGATGTTGCTAGGCAACGCGTTACATGCCGATATCCCACTGGACGCGCCGCTGAGTGGGGTGATGGGACTGCTGATGTCCATGCTTGCCCAGGACGGTGGTTGGCCGGTGCCGGTGGGCGGTTCGGGTCAATTGACCGCAGCCTTGGTAAAGCGCGCGTGTTCGGCAGGCGCGCAGATCGAATGCAACCAGAACGTCGCTCGCATCCAGGTGCGCGGGGGCCGGGCGGTAGGAGTCGAGACGACCCAGGGGCGATCGGTTCGGGCCCGTCGCGCCGTCGTGGCAGACGTAACGGCACCGCGGCTGTTTTGCGACATGGTGCCGGCCGGTGCGGTTCCGCCTGGCCTGCGCAGCGAACTCGAGCACTACATCTGGGATCCGCCCGTGGTTAAGGTCAACTACGCACTCGATCATCGCATCCCTTGGCGCGCAGCAAATTTGGCCAACGTGGGTACCGTCCATCTCGGCGCCGACGGACCCGGGTTGGTGCGCTGGATGGCCGACGTCAACACCCGGGTGGTCCCGCGGCACCCGTTCATGCTTTTGGGTCAGACCACCACCGCCGACCCGAGTAGATCACCGACCGGTACCGAAAGCGTCTGGGCCTACACGCATTTGCCCCGCAACGTGGCCGACGACGCCGCTGCGGAAAAACTCGCTGACTCGATGGACGAGGTAATCGCCGAACACGCACCGGGTTTCGGTGCCCACGTGTTGCACCGTTTTGTGCAACGGCCCTCGGATTTGGAAGCCAGCGACGCCAACCTGCACCTGGGCGCGCTGAACGGCGGCACCGCGCAACTACAGCAAATGCTGATCTTTCGCCCGGCGTCCGGCATGGGCCGGGCCGAAACCCCAATCGAGAGGCTGTATCTGGGTAGCGCCTCGGCAACTCCGGGTGGCTCTGTGCACGGCGCCTGCGGTCGAAACGCGGCCCGTGCGGCGCTGGCAGCCGACGGCATCAGCGGCTGGCCGCGGCGTCGGGCGAATCGAGTCGTGACGTCGCTGCTGACCAAGGGCCGCGGGTTCAACCGTTAATGGCTAACCGTTTTCGCAGATGTCCTCGAGCACCGCGAAGATGGTCCGGGTCGGCACGCCGGTAGCGCCCTTCGGGGTGGCGCCCCACGCGCTGCCGGTGTTGTAGGCGGGCCCGGCCACGTCGATGTGCGCCCAGTCCACCGAGTCGGCGACGAACTCGCGCAGAAAGACCCCGGCGACCAGCATGCCCGCGAAACGTTGCCCGCTGATGTTGGACAGGTCGGCCACCGTGGACTTCAGGTCATCCTTGAGGTCGTCGGGCAGCGGCATCGGCCAACCGTTCTCGCCCACCCGCTGGGAGATCGCGGCAACGCGGTCACGGAACTTTTCGCTGCCCATTACACCGGGAATGCGGGCGCCCAGGGCGACCGTCTGTGCGCCGGTCAGGGTGGAGGTCTCGATCAGGTAGTCCGGGTTGTCCTCGCAGGCCCGCACAATCGCGTCGGCCAGGATCAGGCGGCCTTCGGCGTCGGTGTTCTGCACTTCGACCGTGATGCCGCCGTACTGGGTCAATACGTCGCCGGGCCGCTGCGCGGTGGCCGAGGGCATGTTCTCGGCAATCGGCACGGTCGCGATCACGTCGATCGGCAACTCCTGCTGCGCGGCCAGGGTCACCGCGGCGATCACCGCGGCCGCTCCGCCCATATCCGAGGTCATGTGGTGCATCCCGGCGGCCGGCTTGATGGAGATACCGCCGGTGTCGAAGGTGACACCCTTGCCGACCAGCGCCACCTTCTTGGCCTGCTTGGGGTTCTTGGCCAGCCGCGAGCCACGGTGGATCAACCGCACCAATCGCGGCGGCCGCGAGGAGCCCTGGCCGACGCCGATCACACCGCCGTATCCGGCCTTCTTCAGCGCCTTGTCGTCGAGCACCTCCACCTCAAGGCCCACGGACTCGCCCAGTTCCTTTGCACGCCTTGCGAATTCAGCGGGAAACAGATGGCTTGGGGGAGTGTTGACGAAGTCGCGGGCGGTGGTGACCGCGGCGGCCACGGCGGCGCCGTGCGCGCTGGCCTTCTTCGCGTCCTTAGCGCTCGACAACACGGTGATCTTGCGCAGCCCGGCGTCCTTGGGCGCGGTCTTGGCGCTGCGGAAAGCGCTGAACCGGTAGCTGCCCAGGATTAAACCCTCGACGACGGCTGCGCAGATCTGCTCGCCGGGCAAGTCGGCCAGTGTGGTGATCACGGCTTCGGCGGTGCCGAGTGAGCGCGCCGCAACCCCGGCAGCGCGGCGTAACAGGTCCGCCGGCCATTCGGAGCGCGCTTTGCCCAGCCCGACCGTCAGCACGCTGGCTACCGGCAGCGACGACACCACCAGGCGGTGCACCTGCTCGGTGCTGCCGGTGGCGCCCAGGGCCGCCAGGCCTGCCTCGATCTCCGCGACCGCTTCGGCGGGCAGCAGCTCTGCCGCGACGGCGGGGACCGACGCGTTGCCGGGCCCGTCGTCCTGGCCGGACGACACGACCGGCACCAGCAATACCGTCGCGCCCAAACCGCGTTTGGGCAGCGACGTGGCGGCGTTGACAGTGGGAGCCTGGTACCCCGATGAGCTGGTGGTCACGGGCATCAACCCTAGTCGGGCGGCCGAGGCCCGCCGCGCCAGCGTCGCGCTATGCGGGTCGCTCACCAAGTTCGAAGGCTGGTACCGGGGCGCCAAAACCCTTGAGCGTCAACGGTCCACGCGGCGTCGCTGGCCAGTCCGGCAGGCGCTCGCGCAAGGCTGAATCGGCAAGGATCTGCCTGGGCGTCGCTGCTGAAACCAATCGCGCAGCCAGGTTGACGGGGTTGCCGAAGTAGTCGCCGTTGATGGCCAGGACGGTGCCGAACGCCAACCCGGCGCGGACCTGCAACCCTTCTTCGCTTGCCTTCGGATGGTTGACAAGGTCGGTGGCGGCGTTGGCGAGCTGCTCGGGTCTCGCACTCACCCACATCACCTCGTCACCGATGAACTTCACCACCCGACCGCCATCGGCATGCACCACATCGGACACCGCGCCGGCGAACTCGTTGAGCAACTCCGACAATTGCGCCGGGGTGAGCGCCTGGGTGAGCGCGGTGAATCCGGACAGGTCGGCAAAACCTATCCCGCACACCACGCTTGCCGTCGTGTCACGGATGACGCCCTCGAAATGGGTTCGGGCACTGGACAGATGATGTCGGTGCACGATGTCCATCAGTGCCCCGATCCGCGGCACGAACTCCGCGACCGAGCGGTAGGCCTGGGCCGTGGCGAACTCGTCATGGGTGTGCGTCATCTGGATGTCGGGTGTGCCGGTGCGGATCAGCGTCGACTCGGCCTCGGCCAGCCGAGCCATTGTGGCGCCCAGAACGCGCAGCAGGCCGAACGCGCCGTCCTCGCCGACCACCGTCTTGAGGGCCACCCAGGTCGCAAGGGCGTCGACGTCGGCCTGACTGAGCGCCGGCACATCGGGTCCGGCGAACGTCAGGCCCAGGAGTGCCCAGGCGTGCGCAACCTCATCGGTCGACAGCCCGAGTTGTTCGGCCGCGCCCGCGACCGTGTAGATCGGTGGGCCCGACCATTGCAGGACGTCGCCGGCCAGCCCGAACAGGCGGCCGCGTCGCTCGGCCTCGGCCATCTGGCCGACGGTGAAGCCGAGGTCGTCGAGGTACTTGATCAGGTCGGCGCGCTCGCGCGGGTTCGCGATACCGGCGGCTTCCAGCGCGTCCCAGTCGAACACCTGCCTCAGTGTGCCAGCCGAGCCCCTGGTTTAGGGTGGGACGCCGTGACCGATGCGCCGGAATTGTTGCAGGGACCGCTGGAAGACCGCCACCGCGAGTTGGGGGCGAATTTCGCCGAATTCGGCGGCTGGCTGATGCCCGTGTCGTATGCCGGGACCGTCGGAGAGCACAACGCAACCCGCGAGGCGGTCGGGCTGTTCGACGTCAGCCACCTGGGCAAGGCGTCGGTCAAAGGGCCCGGAGCGGCGCAGTTCGTCAACGCCGCTCTCACCAACGACTTGGCCCGCATCGGACCGGGTAAAGCGCAATACACGTTGTGCTGCAACGATTCCGGGGGCGTGATCGACGACCTGATCACCTACTATGTCGACGACGACGAGATCTTCCTGGTGCCCAACGCAGCCAACACCGCCGCCGTAGTGCAAGCGCTGCAGGCCCATTCGAGGGCCGATCTGACCATCACCAACCTGCACCGCGACTACGCGGTGCTGGCCGTGCAGGGACCCCGATCGACCGACGTGCTCAGTGCGCTTGATCTACCCACCGACATGGACTACATGGGATACGACGACGCGACGTATTCGGGTGTGCCGGTGCGGGTCTGCCGTACCGGGTACACCGGCGAACACGGTTACGAGCTGCTGCCGCCGTGGGATTCCGCGGCGGTCGTATTCGATGCCCTGGTGGCCGCCGTCGCCGACGCCGGCGGGCAACCGGCCGGTCTCGGCGCGCGCGACACGCTGCGCACCGAAATGGGCTACCCCCTGCATGGGCACGAACTGTCCCTAGACATCTCGCCGCTGCAGGCCCGCTGCGGGTGGGCGATCGGCTGGAAAAAGGACGCGTTCTTCGGCCGCGACGCGTTGCTGGCAGAAAAACAAGCCGGGCCGCGGCGGCTGCTGCGCGGGCTGCGCATGGTGGGTCGCGGGGTGCTGCGCCCGGGCCTGAACGTGCTCGACGGCGACCAGACCGTCGGGACCACCACGTCGGGAACGTTTTCCCCGACCTTGCAGCGCGGCATCGCGCTGGCGCTGATCGACACCGACGCCGGGATCGAAGACGGCCAGCAAATCACCGTCGACGTCCGCGGCCGCGCCGTCGAGTGCGAGGTGGTGCGCCCACCATTCGTCGAACTGAAAACACGCTAGGCAGGCATTTCGCGTGGCAAAAACCCGTTCGCGCACGGTTATAGAATCTTCCCCATGACCAGCGGCCCTCTCGACTTCACGGTTTCGCGCGCGGAGAATCCCGCGACCGAGACCGAGCGGGCAGCGATCCTGGCAGACCCCGGCTTCGGCAGGTACCACACCGATCACATGGTCTCCATCGACTACGTGTCGCCGGATGTGGGCGGGCAGGGTTGGCACAACGCTCGGGTCATCGGCTACGGCCCGATCGAGCTGGACCCGTCGGCCATCGTGTTGCACTACGCGCAAGAGGTGTTCGAGGGTCTCAAGGCCTATCGATGGACCGACGGTTCGGTGGTTTCGTTTCGCGCCGACGCCAACGCGGCCCGGTTGCGCTCGTCGGCGCGGCGCCTGGCGATGCCGGAGTTGCCCGACGAGGTGTTCCTGGAATCGTTGCGCCAACTCGTCGCCGTCGACAATGTCTGGGTGCCCAAGGCCGGCGGTGAAGAGGCGTTGTACCTGCGGCCGTTCATGATCGCCACCGAGCCGGGGCTGGGCGTGCGGCCGGCCAAGGAGTACCGCTACCTGTTGATCGGTTCACCGGCCGGTGCCTACTTCAAGGGCGGCATCAGCCCCGTCACCGTGTGGATCTCCACCGAATACGTGCGGGCGTGCCCGGGCGGCACCGGCGCGGCCAAGTTCGGCGGCAACTACGCGGCCTCGCTGCTGGCCCAGGCCCAAGCCACCGAGAACGGCTGCGACCAAGTGGTCTGGCTGGACGGTGTGGAACGCCGCTACGTCGAGGAGATGGGCGGCATGAATCTGTTCTTCGTGCTCGGCAGTGGCGGCTCGGCGCGCCTGGTCACCCCCGAGCTGTCCGGTTCGTTGCTGCCTGGCATTACGCGAGATTCGTTGCTGCAGTTGGCACTTGATGCCGGCTTCGCGGTCGAGGAACGCAAGATCGACATCGACGAGTGGGAGAAGAAGGCCGGCTCGGGGGAGATCACCGAGGTGTTCGCCTGCGGGACCGCCGCGGTGATCACCCCGGTCGCGCGGGTCAAGCACGGCGATGGGGAGTTCACCATCGCCGACGGCAAACCCGGCGAGGTGACCATGGCGCTGCGGGACACGTTGACCGGCATTCAGCGCGGCACCTTCGCCGACACCCACAACTGGATGTCGCGCCTCGGCTAGCCTGCTCACGCAGCTAAGGCGACCGCCGCAACCGTCGTCGTCACCTCGATCACCGCACCTAGCACGTCACCGCTGATGCCGCCGAACCGGCGCACGCAATGTGCGACCAATGCCGCCCCGCAAGCCAGCGCCAGCAGCACGGCCACCGGGCCCTGCCAGGGCCTGGGAGCCGCCAGCACCGACCCGGCCACCAGGACGGCCGTCCACGCCAGCACCACCGCGACCGGTTGGGTTCCGGCGACCTGGACACCCAACGCGCTGCCCTCGGCCGCGGGCACCGAGCGCCGCGCGGCCAGCACCGCGCCCACCCGACCGCAGGACACGGCCACGACGATCCCCACCCACCCGAGCATCGAAAACGCCACGCCCTGCACCGCGATGACCACGACGACGGCAGCGACCCCGAACGGCCCGGACGAACCGTCGCGCATCACCGCCAGCGCCCGCGCCGGTGGCCCGTAGCAGCCCAGCCCGTCGGCGGTATCGGCGAGGCCGTCGATGTGCAGCCCGCGCGTGGCCAGCAGCAGTACCGCCACCGCGAGCAGTCCGGACAACGCGCTGGACGGGCCGAACGCCAGCGCGCCCGCGCGGTCCACCGCCGCAGCCAGCACGCCCAGCGCGGCGCCGACCACCGGTAGCGCGGTCATCGCGCCGCGGCCCATCGGCCCGGCTGCCGAAGACGGCAACACTGTTGCGAACGCGAAAGCCGTTGCCAGCGAACGGATCACGATGTCGGATTGGCAGGTCCGGACACCCCGGCCTCGGTGAACGTCGCCATTGATGACAGCGCCGCCACCGCGGCCCGCAGCACCGGCAGGGCCACGGCGGCGCCGGTGCCCTCGCCCAACCGCATCCGCAGATCCACGATGGGCTCCAAGTCCAGAGCCCGCAGCGCCAGCGTGTGTCCCGGTTCGGTGGACCGGTGACCGGCCTGCCACCATTGCCGGGCACCCGGCGCCAGCCGCTCGGCGACCAGGGCCGCGGCTGTTACCGCCATGCCGTCCAGCAGCAGCGGGGTACGCCGGACCGCGGCCTGCGCGCAGAAGCCGGCAATCGCAGCGAAATCCGCGCCGCCGCAAGTGCGCAGCAGGGCGACCGGATTGTCCTTGATCGGATGGGCCCGGAACAGCGCGTCGCGCACCGCGGCCGTCTTGCGTGACCAGGCGTCGTCGTCGATGCCGGTGCCGAAACCGACGACCGCGACCGGTTCGGTACCGGTCAGCGCCGCCACCAAGGCCGCCGCGGGGGTGGTGTTGCCGATACCCAGATCCCCGGCGATGAGCAGGTCGGCTCCCGCGTCGACCTCGTCGTCGGCGATCTGCTGACCGGCTGCGATGGCGCGGGCGGTCTCGTCGTCAGTGAGCGCGTCCTCGACGGCGATGTCGCCGCTGGCACGCCGAATTTTGTCGCTGAACTTGTCCACAGCGAGATGCTCGTCGGTGTCCACCGCCAGATCGGCCACGCGCACGGTCGCCCCAGCCATCTCGGCCAATGCGTTGATCGCCGCTCCGCCAGCCTGAATATTGGCGACCATCTGCGCGGTGACCTCCGGCGGATACGCCGAAACGCCGGACCGGGCGACGCCGTGGTCGCCGGCGAACACCACCACCCGGGGGCGCTCGAACTGCCGTGGCGGGCACTGACCCTGGCAGGCCGCCACCCAGACCGACAGGTCCTCAAGGCGGCCCAACGCACCCCGTGGTTTGGTCAGCGTGTCCTGGCGGGCGCGGGCGGCTGCTTCGACGCTCGGGTCGGGCGGCGAAACCGGTGCGAAGCCGATCACGTCGGTGCCTTGACGGTCAGGGCCTGCCCGGCCACCACCAACACCACCCGGTCACACACCCGGGCCACCCGCTGGTTGAGGTCGCCCAGCTCGTCGGCGAACCGGCGCCCGGAAGCGGTAGCCGGCACGACGGTCAGTCCAACCTCAGGGCTGACCAGCACCAGCGTCGAGCAGAAGCCGTCGATCGCGGCCAGCAGCTGCTCGACTTGAGATTCGATCGATCCGCCGTCCCAACCGTGGTACCGGTCCAGCACGCTGGTCAGCCAGGTGCCCAGGTCATCGACCAGCGTCGGGGTGGCGGGGGACTGCCGCAACTCGGCGGCCACCTCGTCGGTTTCGACCGTCGTCCAGTGCCCGGGCCGACGCTCGCGATGCTTGGCGACGCGTTGGCGCCACTGCGGGTCGCTGTTCTCGGCCGGACCCGCGGCCAGATAGCGGACCGCGTGATCGGGGGCCGACGCGTGCGCGATCGCTTCCTCGGCCCAGCACGACTTGCCCGACCTGATGCCGCCGAGTACCAGCGTTCTCACTTGGGGTCTGGCCGCTTTCAGCTGATCTTGCTAGTCGACATGGGCCCCGCGCTCGACCTGAGGCTTCGGCGCCCGCATACGACGCATCTGCGAGGCGCGGCCGGCCGCGTAAATGCCTAACTTCCAATGACTTTCGGTGTTCTTCGGGAATTTCTCGTCCACCCGCCGGCCCACAGTGCGGCCCAGGATGACCCCGTCGAGCGTCATCAACGTCATCAACAGCAGCATCGCGGGCGACATGTAGAGCTGCAGCTGCGGAAGGGCGAACATGATGAACAGCAATCCCAGCGCGCACGGCATGAACAGGCCGAGCACATTGCGTCGCGCGTCGACTATGTCCCGGACGTACCGCCGCACCGGGCCTTGGTCGCGCGGCAGCAAGTAGCCCTCTTCACCGGCCATCATGCGTTCGCGTCGATCGGTCATGCGGGCCCGGCTCGCCGTGCGTTCGGCGCGGCGTTCCTCGCGGCTGAGTTTGGGGCCGGCCAGCGACTTACGCCGCGCACGCGCCTCGGCCGTGGTCATCGGGGCCGGCGCGACCGGGCCTTTGCGGCCTTGCCGCCTGGCCTCGTTGCGCTTGGGTGTGGGTCGGCCTTTGGGCCCGGTGCGCGAACCGCCAGCCGTTTCGGCCGTTTCGTCGGCCCCCTTGGAGCCCTCCTCGTGCGCCACCGGCGCCTCGTCACCCTCGTCACGGTCCTTGCGGCCTAGCAGCTTCACATGCGTCAGGTTACTTCGCCTGCGGCGACCCAGCTCTTAGACCTAGTCTGACGGTGATGGACGGCTCGCAGGCGGGGGGTGATGCTGCCGGTGGCCTCGGGCCCGGCAGACTGCAGCTGCCTGCGATGCGGGTACTGGTGGCACCGGATTGCTACGGCGACAGCCTGTCAGCGGTGGAGGCCGCCGCCGCCATCGCCACCGGCTGGACCCGTTCCCGGCCCGGAGATTCGTTCATCGTCGCGCCACAGTCCGACGGCGGGCCGGGGTTCGTGGAGGTGCTGGCCAGCCGGATCGGGGGCCTGCGCCGGCTGCGGGTGAGCGGGCCGCTGGACACCGATGTCATTGCCAGCTGGGTGTTCGACGAGCACACCCGGACCGCGTATTTGGAATGCGCCCAGGCCTGCGGGCTGGCGCTGCTGGGTGGTCCGCCGACCCCGGAGACCGCGATGGCTGCGCACAGCCGGGGCGTGGGCCAGCTCATCGGCGCCGCGCTGGAAGCCAGGGCTGTGCGCATCGTGGTCGGACTGGGCGGCAGCGCGTGCACCGACGGCGGGCAAGGGATGGTCGACGAGCTGGGCGGACTGGACGCGGCCCGCAAGTGGATGGCCGGCGTCGACCTGATCGCCGCTTCCGACGTGGACTATCCCTTGCTGGGACCGTGGGGTTCGGCGCGGGTGTTCGCGCCGCAGAAGGGCGCGGATACCGCTACCGTCGCGAAGCTGGAGGTCCGCCTCGAGGCGTGGGCGCTGGTGCTGGACACCGTCGCTGGGCGTGACGTGAGCGCCGAGCCCGGAGCGGGAGCGGCGGGCGGTATCGGGGCGGCGCTGCTGGCGCTGGGCGCACGGTGTGAATCCGGTGCCGCGATTTTCGCCGAGCTGACGAATTTCGACGACGATCTGGCCGACGCGGACATGATCGTGACCGGC